>NC_000917.1:0-726133 GCF_000008665.1 Archaeoglobus fulgidus DSM 4304 | reverse complement strand
GGGTCGATGTCTATGTGCTCGAAGGCCCTCTGCCTCATCACCGCTGCCGCATCGCCGTTGATAACCTCCCCACTTACGCCATTCTCCCTTAAATTCTCCTCTATAACCTTCACGGCCTTTGGGCTTACGTCGTTGAAAACAGCTTTCTTCCCTGCCTCAAGCGCAGCCCTGATTCCCCTTATCCCGCTTGCTGAGAGGGCGTCGAAGTATTCCTTAGAGTCCATTGTTGCAAAAACAAGCATGTCCAGATCTCTGCAGAATCTCATCCTCGGGTTGTAAAAAACTCCCTCAACCTTAACTCTCGCCCTTCCCTCCTCAACCTCCATCCTACCCCTCTAAGATTCTGGTTATCTCCTCAGCTATCCTGTTTCTGTTGCTTTCATCGATGACGTAAACCTTGAACTCTCTCCTGATTCTGTCCAGCAGTCTGTGCCTTGATTTGAGGTGAATGGTGAAGAGCAGCCTTTCTCTCCCCATCAAATTTTCCACGAACCTCACAAACTTCCTGCTCTTGAGCTCCATTGGCCCCACTTCGTCAATGATTACCAAATCAGCATCCGTCCTCACTGAATCCAGAAACTCCTCAAGCCCCTCAACGTTAACAGCATACTTTCCAACCCTTGCTTTTCCCTCACCAACTCTGGCAAGCCACTCCTCATTGCCAGAGCTCAAATCAACGAGCTTGAATCCAACTCTAACACCATCCCTGCGAACCTCTTTAGTAATAAACCCGCCTACAGTCATTTTGTCCTTCAACGACTCGTGCACCTTAAGGCACAGGGTTGTCTTCCCCACTCCCGGTCTTCCGGTGACCGCAACTTTCACAGCCTGAAATTGGTGGACGAGTAAAAGTTTTTATCGTAAAAGTTTTTAGCTCTGCCCCTGAGCGTGAGAGGTATGAAAGTGCTTGTTGCAGAGCCAATCAGTGAAGAGGCCATCGACTATATGCGCAAAAACGGATTAGAGGTTGAAGTAAAAACAGGAATGTCGAGAGAGGAGCTTATTCGGGAAGTGCCCAAGTATGAGGCCATCGTCGTTAGAAGCCAGACCAAGGTGGATGCTGAAGTCATTCAGGCAGCTAAGAACCTCAAGATTATCGGAAGAGCAGGAGTTGGAGTGGACAACATAGACATCAACGCCGCAACGCAGAGGGGAATAGTTGTTGTTAACGCTCCGGGAGGAAACACGATCTCAACCGCTGAACATGCAATCGCCCTAATGCTCGCCGCTGCCAGGAAAATCCCGCAGGCTGACAGAAGCGTCAAGGAGGGGAAGTGGGAGAGGAAGAAATTCATGGGAATTGAGCTTAGGGGGAAGACTGCTGGAGTCATCGGGCTTGGCAGAGTTGGTTTTGAAGTAGCAAAGCGCTGCAAGGCCCTAGAGATGAACGTTTTAGCCTACGACCCCTTCGTGTCCAAGGAGAGGGCCGAGCAGATTGGGGTTAAGCTTGTTGACTTTGACACTCTCTTGGCATCATCGGATGTCATAACTGTCCACGTTCCGAGAACGAAGGAAACCATCGGTCTGATTGGAAAGGGGCAGTTTGAAAAGATGAAGGACGGTGTGATAGTCGTCAACGCTGCCAGAGGTGGAATTGTCGATGAAGCAGCGCTTTACGAGGCGATAAAGGCGGGAAAAGTTGCGGCTGCTGCCCTCGACGTTTACGAAAAGGAGCCGCCATCTCCAGACAACCCGCTTCTCAAGCTGGATAATGTGGTCACAACTCCTCACATCGCCGCATCAACAAGAGAGGCTCAGCTCAACGTGGGGATGATAATTGCGGAGGACATCGTGAACATGGCGAAGGGTCTGCCTGTTAGAAATGCAGTCAACCTGCCCTCCATTGAGCCCTCCGATTTCGAATTTATGATGCCTTTCCTGACGCTGGCCGAGAAAATGGGGAAGATTGCGAGCGTGAGGCTTGGGGGAGCAATAAGAAAAGTCAAGGTGACCTGCAGCGGAAAGCTTGCAACCAAGAATACCGAATTCGTTACGAGAGCGCTCCTCAAAGGTCTTTTCGAGCCTATTCTCAGCAATGAGATAAATCTGGTTTCAGCGAAGCCGGTAGCAGTTGAGAGGGGGATAACCATTGAGGAAAGCAAGGTTGAGAGTGTGGAGCACTACGAGAGCTTGCTGGAGGTTTGGGTTGAGAGCAACGGAAAGGAGATGTATCTCGCAGGCACATGCTTCGGCAACGAGTACAGAATCCTGAAAATTGACGTTTACAATGTCAACTTCGTCCCGAAGGGCCACTACATCATCTCCCTGCACGAAGACAAGCCCGGTGTCATCGGCAGAGTGGGGACGCTGTTCGGCAGGAACAACATCAACATAGCGGGGATGATTGTTGGGAGGAGCGGAGACAAGCCGGGAGGAATTCAGCTTATGCTCCTGCTCGTAGATGATCCGCCAACGCCAGAGGTGCTTGAGGAGATGACGAAGCTTGATGGAATAATCGACGCAACCTACGTCGAGCTTTAGCTTTTTTAAAAAATTTAGAGGCACCAGCTTCTCGCCACCAGGACCTGCCTTTCAGTCCTCATTCCTGCGGGATGGTAGGCTATCACAGGAACGCACCCTCTTACGTCCTTCCATATTTCCATTTTCATTGCGAGGGAGCCGTTGAGGAGATATTCGACCATCGTGACGTAGTAGCCCTGAACGTTCTCCCCCTTCCTCGGCCCATCCGGAATCACCACTTTATCCCAGGTCGTTGTGGCTTTGCCGACCTCAAGAAGCTCGTCGAGCCCCATGAAGTCCAGCGCCTCAAGCGGCTCTGGAGGCTTGACTGGTGGCTGGTAGCTGTAGCCCTCAGCAACCTCAACCTCTCCATCAGGTGAGATGTAAGCTATAACCACACCCCTCGACTCCACCGTCATTGCCCCCATTCTACCCTCGCTTCTCCACCTTTTTCCGAGCACGAGGGGGTAGTCGAAGGAGACTATTTCAGTATCGAAGACAAGCTTCCCGGAGCCCTTCAGAAACCACGTCCATCCTTCTCTGTCCTTCTCCCATTTCGTGTCGTAGGGGGCGAGACGCTGGTAGAAAACTGAAACAACCTCTCTGTTCTCGTTCAGAAAAACCTGCGCCTCATAGCTGCCAATACCTTCGTGCAGCTTTCCGTAGCCGTCGAGAAAGAAAACCTCGCCCTTGTCGACATCCTCGTAAACGTACCTCTGCTCCCATCTGAACCAGTATTCGGGTTTTGGAAAGATTATTTTTGCGCTTTCCGGATACTCAACTTCCATGCCCCTTCGTCTAAGGCTTGTTAAAAAATCTGGCGGATTTTGGCTGTCCGTAAAGATTACATTGAGGTCAGGGAGGAGCTCTTCGACTGGGGATTGCTGGACAAAATAAGCTTTGAGGACTTTCTGGAGAAGCTTGCCAAGCACTACAGTCCCGAACCAGTTAGGGAGATGGAGGAATAAATTTTGCTAATTAGTCGAGCTTTAATGCGAGCTTCCTGATTTCCCTAATCATCCTCGGCATGTCTATCTTCATCGGGCAGACTTCCCTGCACTTTCCGCAGAGTGTCGAGAGGAAGCAGTAGTCAGTTATAGCATCGGTTATCGCGCTCCAAATCATCCCCATCGGCCCTCCGTAAACTTCTCCGCCCCACACGTTCCCTGCAAGCTGGAAAACCGGGCATTCGAGTTGACACCTTCCGCATCTGACGCAGGCGAGCTGCTCCCTGAACTGCGTGTTTTTCCTGCCATTATCGAGGAGTATGACGTGCATGTCCTGCTGCTGAACCTTCTCGTTAACGTTGATGTATGCAGGCGGAAACGTGCCGAAAAAAGCAGACTGCACGCAGATTGATTTCAAACAGAGCTCATCTGTTGGCAGGATCTTTTCAATGCTGACCAGTGCGAGGTAGGTTTTCGGAAGGGAGGTTGACAGCCTGATGTTACCCTCATTCTCAATCAGAAATATCCTTCCCGTCTCTGCGGAGAAGGCGTTGCAGCCCGAAACACCGACATCGGCCTTAAGGAACTTCTCCCTCATGAACTTTCTGACTTCTCTGGCCAGAACCTCGGCACTCTCTCCTTCAACACCAATCCTTTTCAGGATTTCCCCAACTTCCTGTTCCGAGTAGTGTAGAGCCGGAATCACCATGTGCATCGGCTTATCTCCTGCAACCTGAACTATCAGCTCTCCTAAGTCGGTCTCCCAGACCTCGTTTCCGATCTTCTCCAGCCACTCTCTCAGGTGAATTTCCTCCGAAACCATCGACTTCGCCTTGACGACGAGCTTTCCCTCACCAACAACTTTGCCCGCTATTTTCCTTGCTTCTTCAGCACTCTCTGCATAGTAAACGTTAACTCCGCGTGACTCAAGCACATCTTTGGCCTTATCGATCCAGAAATCGTAGTTCTCGGCAACTTTCAGTTTTGCGCTTTTCACATCTTCGGCAAAGTCGATAAGGTAGGGGTGGTTTTCGACGTTTCTTCTGACGTTCTCACTCAGATTTCTTAGAGACCTGAGTATTCCCTCCTTTATGGATTTTCTCCGCAAAGCATCGTAGATGTTCACTTTCTCACCACCAGCACTACCGTGAACTTTCTCGGCCCGTGCATGCCGAAGACGGTCTTTCCTTCAATGTCCGCAGTCTTTGAGGCACTGCTTGAGGCAAAAAGAACGTCGGATTTTCTTCGAGCGTGTTCGTAGGCCAGCAGTATGTTTTCTTTCACGTCCTCCTCCTTCAGAATCGCAACATGGTGCTCGGCAAGTCCGGCCTTCATCTTTTCCTCGAAGCCTCCAAAAAAGATGACTCCTGTCTTTTCATCCGCACTCAACGCATAGCTTATGTGAGCATTCTCAAAATTCTTTATCAGAACATCAGCTTTCTCGGTAATAATAACCTCCACTCCGTTCGCCTTCAGAGCTTCTACAATCTTCATCCCACCACCATCGAGAAGTCAACGGCGTTACCACCCGCTCTCCTCAGATTTGCAAGGCAGATGGGGCAGAATGTTATTATTCGCGAATTTCCAAGCTCCTCCACCCTTAACCTCGCTATTTCTCTTGATATTTTCGGAGATAAAGCCTCCACAGGACCTCCGCAGCAGTTTGTCAGCCTTCCGGAATACCTGACGCCTCTGTATTTGACTCCAGCGCAGTTGAGAACTTCTCTCACTCTGTCCGATAGCTCGAGATAGCGGCCGTAGTAGCACGGGTCGTGAATTACGAACTCCTCATTAAACAGGCTTTTTGCATCGCTCAGCAGCTCAATGTAGCTTTTAACATCAAACTCCACTCCCGTAAACTTCGGATAGAGAACTTTCAGCGCGTAGGTTGTGTGGGGGTCAGGGGTAACGATCTTTTCAATTCCTGCGGATTCAAGCCTTTTGCAAACAAACTTCGCGTGTTCTGCAAAAGCTTCGTCATGCCCGAAATCGTAGAGCAGAATACCGCTGTAAAAGTCGAGATGCGGGGCGTAGAAGACGTCAACCGATTTTGCAAGTAAAAAGTAAACTTTTTGCAGAATCGTTTCAGCCTCTTCCCTGGCCTCTCTTGGGGTAATCGCCTTCAGCAGTGAGAATGGGACGGGAAATGCTTTGGAGAGTGTGAGCAGTCCCTGAAGTCTGGAGTTTTCGATCTTCTCTAAGAATTTTACAGTGGCCTCGATATAGGGCGTTAGCTGGTAGAGCATCCCGGTGAAGAATAGCCAATCCCCTTCCTTGCTGATTTCAACCTTCTTCCACCAATTGTTGGTTTTCTCGTTTTTTATTCCGAGGGGGTTTCTTGTCTTCTTCATGTTTTCCGAAAGTAACTTAACTACATACTCAGGCTTGATCATTCACTTCACCTCTGACAGCTTCAACATATACTTTCTGAATGACCTAATAACCTCGGGAATGTTTATCCCTGCAGGGCAGAATGCAGCACAAGCTCCGCATCCCAAACAGGAAAAAAGACCGTTCACACTTTCCTCTGTTGCAAGACCTTTCAGGTAAAGGGAAATTGTGTTAACTCTCCCTCTCGGCGTGTAGTTTCTTTTAATGAGAAATCTTGTGGGGCAGGACATCTCGCAAAATCCGCAAAAGGAGCACCGTGAAATCTCCTCAAGAATCTCTTTGACCTCCACTATACCACCTTTCCAGGATTGAGGATGTTCTTAGGGTCAAAGAGCTTCTTGATTTCCCTCATTATTTCCAGAGCTTTCTCGCTCTTTTTGTACTTCATTTCCATTTCAAGCCCCTCTTTTTTAACCACGCCAATTCCGTGCTCAGCGCTTATCGTACCACCAAGCCTTAGAGCGAGCTCCATAACTTCCGTGTAGAACTTATGTGACCTGCTCATCAGCTCCTCGTCCTCCGGAGACGTCCATATCGTTGGATGGAGGTTTCCGTCACCGACGTGGCCGGCTATGAAAACTGTAAAGTCGTATTTCCGGGCAATTTCCTTTATCCCTCTGATTGCCTCTGGCAGCTTTGAGACCGGAACGGATATATCCTCAATCAAAACGAGCGACTTTTTGGTTCCAAACTCCTTGGAAGCCAATTTGATTGCCAGAGGGTAGAACGCTCTCCTCAGAGCCAGCAGGTTTTTCTCCTCTAGCTCTCTCTGATTTCTTGCTATTATCACTCTTCTCGCTGTCTGTGACAGTATGCTTTCCAGAGCGCTTGCGATTCTCTCACTCGCCTCGTGATTGCACTCAATTCCAACAACAAGCATGTTTCCTTCCTCGTCAATTCCAGAAATCTCCCGACCAGCTTTCACGAGGTCGCTGTCGAGGAACTCCATTATTGCCGGCCACATGTGCTTGATTTCCACAACGGCCTGCATCGCCTTTTCCGGGCTGTCGAAGAAAGCCCCTGCATAGACTATATTTTCCGGTAGCGGGGCGATTTTCAGAATTGCCTTTGTAACTATTGCGAGAGTCCCCTCGCTTCCCACAATCAGCTTAGTCAGGTTGTACCCCTGCCTGCACTTGAGCGTTCTTGAACCTATGTTGAGAACTTCTCCATCTGCTGTGACAACTTCCAGTCCCAGAACCCAGTCAACCATGGTTCCATACTTTGCTCCCCTCATCCCTCCCGCTCCGGTGTTTATCGCTCCGCCAACTGTTGCTGACCTCACCGAACCCGGATCGACGGGGAACGTGTAGCTGTGTTCGTTCAACCTTTCCTCCAGCTCCGCAATTCTCACTCCCGGTTGAGCCACTGCATAGCCATCCACAACGTTTATCTCCTCGATTTTATTCATTTTTGAGAAGTTTATGACTATCCCGTCTTCAGGAACCGAAGACCCGCTTAACTCCGTTGAGCTTCCCTGAGGGTAGATTTTAATGTTGTTCTCGTAGCAGAGTTTTGCAATCCTCGCAACCTGCTCCGTATTTTCCGGAAAAACTACCGCAGTTGCGTTACCGGCTTTTCCAATAGCATCAGTCGAGTGGAGCGTTACAACAAGAGGGTCGGTGCTGACGTTCCCCTTACCAAGGATTTTCTCAAGCTCTTTTGTTATCTTCATTACATTACAAAGATCATTGAAACAATTTGGTTTTGGGGTTCATATGTTTACCATATCTTTTATATTTTTTTAGAGCGTGCTGGTAACATGAAAACGATAGACGAGCTTGTTGAAAGCGCCAGACAGATACTTCAGGAAAGGGATGTGAACATAGAGGTTTTAGAGGGGGGTACGGAGAGGGGGTTGACGGTAAGGAGAAACAGAGAGATTTTAGACTCCATCGGAATAAAAATGAACCTCCTATCAGACTTCGAACCTTCTTTGGAAACGGAATTTCTCGGAAGGAAGATTTCCATGCCTGTTATGCCGGCCCCGCTTTCAGGGCTGGTAAAATCTGTGGATGCCAACTGTTTTAAGAGAATAATCCGCGAAGCGTGGGAGGCGGGGGTTGTTCCGTGGATAGGCCATCCTATTCAGGATGATGTTTCGGAATTCGAGAAGGAGTTCGTCTGGATTATCAAGCCTCTCAGAAACACCAAGAGAGTGTACGATGATGTTGAGAAGGCAGAATCGTCAAAGGCCATGGCAATTGGCATGGACATTGACTCTGCAGCGGGAATAAAGGTTGGGGGGACAATTCTGAGCTACGGGGGAACTAAGGTGTGGAGCAAGAAGGAGCTTGCTGACCTCGCCTCCACGACGAAGTTGCCATTCATCGTCAAGGGGGTTCTCAGTGAGAGGGATTACTACTCACTCGCCGACATTAGCTCTGCCATTGTCGTCTCGAATCACGGCGGGAGGGTGCTCGATTCGGCTATTTCTCCGCTCGAACTTCTGCCATACTTAGAGAAAGTGGTTCCAACCGGTGTTGACAGCGGCTTCAGGTACGGCTCGGATGTGTTCAAGGCCTTAGCTCTGGGAGCCGATTTCGTCCTTTTTGGCAGACTCATGGTTTACGCGCTTGCAATTGAAAACGGAGTTCAGACTGCTTTAAACATGATCAGGGATGAGCTTTTGAGGATTATGAAGCTCACGGGAGCGAAAAGTGTGAAAGAAATAAGTAAAGAAGCTGTTGTGCTTTAATTTTTTTAAATCATTTGTATTTTCAGGATGAAGACTGCTATCGCCGCCACCACGCTGACAACTATTGCGTAAATCGTTGCCGGCACGAGGTTCTTCCTGATCACGTCTCCCTCTTGGCCGAGGATTCCACAGGTTGTGCACACAGCAACAACGTTGTGGACACAAATCATGTTCCCCACCGCTCCACCCACGTTTTGCAGGGCGAGAATGATGGTTTTCGGCAGGCCTGTTGCGTTTGCAATTTCAAACTGGAACCCTCCAAACAGTATGTTCGAGACGGTGTTGCTGCCGGACATGTAGGCTCCGAGTATTCCGACAAAGACTGCGAGCATTATGTAGCCCAGTCCTGTGGCGTTGGCGAGGCTTACCGCCATAACCTTTAGCATGCTCGGCATTCCGGAGAGGTTGTTTCCAGAGTTCATCATAATCTGCGACAGTGATACGGCGAATACGAGGGCAATCGCTGCAGGGGCAACTCCTATGGCTGTTGTCTTTAGAGCTCTTGCCGTGTGCTTGGGACTTAGTCTCGATACAGCGTTGCTGATCAGCACGGCAATAATGAATATTGTTCCGGGATTGTAGAGCAGTTTGTATGTGTGGGACAGCGAAGTGCCGAGAATACCGCTGATTCCGATTACGAGATTCGTTGTGACAAATTGATTTATTGCTGGAACTGTCCTAGTTAGAACGAGTCCAAGAGAGACGAGAACGTAGGGAACCATGGCTTCCAATATCGAAAACTCCTTTTCGATTCTTTCTGACTCTTCTCCGGCTTCATGCTTTTTGGCGAAATCCCAGGAAGTTTTCGGCACAAAACCTGCCTTAAGGGTAGCGGAGTATATCACGAGACCGATTATCCCACCGAGAAGCGATGGAAATTCCGGACCGAGCGAAGCGGCAAGAATCCAGTAGGGAATGGCAAAGCTTAGTCCAGCTAGCAGCAGTGAGGGTGCAGCATCCTTGACATCGCTAACCTTTCCTCCGCTCCACTTGACCATGAAGACTGCACCGAGCAGAGGTATGAAGACCGCCATTATGCCATGAAGGGTTGCCGTCCAGAAGGTGACGTCGGTGTAAAGGAACTGCTTCAGCGTGTATCCGTACGATTCCAGAACTTCTTTAACTACCGGACTGTCCAATGAGGAGCCAAGTCCTCCCCAAACGGGAATTCCCACAGCTCCAAAAGATACGGGTGAGGAATCGAAAATCAGAACCAGGGGAGCCGCTATCGCCGGCGGGAATCCGATACCCACGAGCAGAGGTCCGACTATAGCCCCCGGAGTTCCGAACCCAGCAGCTCCTTCGAAGAACGTAACGAGCAGGAATGCTATTCCTGCCTGTATTCTTCTGTCTGCAGACAGTCCCATTATCCCTCTTGTTATAGCTCTTGTCGCACCGCTAAGCCTAGCGTCGTAGTAAAGGTAAACCGCTCCGAAAACAACGAGCAGGATGTCAAGGGCCGAAAGAGTCCCCTTAATTGTTGCTGCTGCTATCCATTCCGGTGGCATTTTCCAGTAGAAAAGGGCAATGATCACCGTAACGAGCCAGCCGATTGGCATAGCTTTCATGGCCGACATTCTGAGGCCCGCCATCAGAAAAAGCACCAATAGTATCGGTGTTGCTGCAACTATTGCATCCACTCTATCACCTCCATGTTTTAATTTTTAAAATTTTAATCAAAGATGGTAATTGAGTTTGGGGTTCACATGTGAACAGCAAAGGTTATCTAACGATGCAAAAAAGATAAATCATAATGAAATTGTTAATGATTGAACTGCATCAAGAAGACTGCAGCAATATTGCTGTGAGTGAAAAGATAAAGGATGCAGAACTCAATTTGGTAAATGTAAGAGAAGATGGAGACTACACTCATATTGATGCTATTTTCTTGGGGGATATGTTTAAAGAGAACGTGATTAGCACGCTTCGAAAAGAGAAAGCTTTTAACATAAACCTGAAAATGAAGTCAAGGTCGGAGATCTGGGTTTCTTACGATATTCTCACCACCGCTGCTTGGAGAAATTTTTCATCGCTCGGTTGTACGGTTGTTCCCCCACTGCGGGTTGCTAACGGCGTCGAGAAATGGTTTGTGTACACACCTGATGAAATCTCGCAAAGAGACATAAAGAGACAGCTTGAAATGGACAACGCAACGCATATTTCAAGAATCAGGGAGTTGACGCTGAAAAGCTTTTTGAAGGTTATATTTAACATGGACTTTCTTTCTGACTTTATTGATACAATGGAGGCACTCACAGACCTTCAGGTTAAAACGATAAAGCAGGCTTACGTTAACGGCTACTATGATTATCCGAGGAGATGCACCCTCGGTGATCTGGCCAAAATTAACGGGATTTCAAAAAATGCGATGGCAAAAAGATTGAAGAGCGTAGAAAAGAAGATTTTTGAGTGCCTTTTTGGTTATATTTAGGCCCTAACGACAAGATTAAATTTTCAGAATATTCACGAGCGTCATGGCTCTGTGCGGAATAGACGACGAAAGACCGCTTAAGGGGCGATTTTTCCATCAAGGACTAGGTCTATGTGTCTTCGGCGCCTTTTACGCTGCCAGTTGAGAGGGCAAGACAATCGGCTCAGAATCAGCCATAAATCCTCGTTGCTCTATAACAGGAACGCCAACGTCAATCTCATCGTATGGCACAACGGTCCTCTTGACCTTTCTGTTCCCCTTCTTCGCTCAAATATCTTTTGACCTTCAAATCAAAATCTACCGAAGCCATCAACCCATCATCTTCGCCGCCTTGATGAACTTCAGAATTTCAGGAATCACATACTTACGAGCCTGCCAAATTTCAATACCCATTATCTTCCTCTCTTTGTTGTATTCAACGAAAATGTCCTCTCCCAGCTCGCCCATATCCTCAACTTCCTCGATTGATATGTAGAGGATGTCAGCGTCATACTTGACCTTCATATCTTTACCCACCTCTCCGCCTTAATTCTGTTTTTAACAATATTAAACTTTGAGGTGGCAACCACCGTCACATCCCTCACTATCTCTCCCGGAATTAAATCACCAACAGCCATTTGCTGTTTCTCTTCCGAATAACCACGAAATAGCCGTCTGAGTGTCGTAAAAGATTTCATCTGAATTCTCCAAATCATCTCTTACCTCTCTTCGCTGACTTTCCTTTTCCTTATCCTCTCCAAGGCATGCCTGAATTACGGTCATTAAATCCACTTAAGCCTTCTTTCACTCCCTACTGCATTTAAAACTGGTTTTAAAGGGCCCGGACCGGGATTCGAACCCGGCTCCTGGGATCCACAGTCCCAGAGGATAACCACTACCCCATCCGGGCCATTCGGAGGTATGGAGCCATCAGACCTCCAGTATTTAAATTTCACCATCCGGTTTAAATTCTTTTTCGGTAGGCGTATGGTGTTGTTTTCGGGTTTGCTCGAAATCCGGGGATTACTTCACCATATCCACAGCTATGGCCCCGATGACGGCAAATGTGCTAATAAGGATTGTAGCGTTGATGAACTGCGTTGTTGTGAAGTGCGCCACGATATATATTCCGTAGAGGTAAATCATTCCGGCTGAAATGAGGTATGCGATGACTAAAACGGTTAGAAGCCTTCTTGGGATGTAGAAAAGCGTCTCCTTTTTCAAATTTCCAATTTTAGACTTAGTGATAAAAAGGTAAGCGATAACTACCGTTATGATAAAAATCGCGAGTGAGCGCTCAAGCGAGATCTCTTTGGCAATCTCCCACAGCTCCCCGGTAAAGAGAAATGGAAAGGCAAAGGATATTGCACCGATTATCTCCTGAGTTATGTCGTCCCATCCCAGCTTGTCTGGCTGCTCCTCAAGCTCTCCACGCAGCCTCTCAAGGCTATTGAAGACTTCGTCAATCTTTCCCTCGATTTCAGCCTGTTTTTTCGCCATCTCATCTACCTTCTTGGAGGTCTCGTCCACAAAAATGAGATTTGCCCAAAATTTATATAGTCTTTGCAAAGCAGTAGACGGTGAAGTTATACGAGTGCGTGAGACGCAAGTTATATATTCCAATCTCTGAAAGAGGGCTGGGAGGTGACGATCATGGCAAGAATTCATGCGCGAAGAAGGGGTAAATCAGGATCAAAGAGAATTTATCGCGACTCACCGCCGGAATGGGTGGACATGTCACCGGAGGAAGTGGAAAAGAAGGTTCTGGAGCTTTACAATGAAGGATACGAGCCGAGCATGATCGGAATGATTCTCAGAGACCGCTACGGCATCCCGTCGGTAAAGCAGGTGACAGGGAAGAAGATTCAGAAAATCCTGAAGGAGCACGGTGTGGAGATAAAGTATCCCGAAGACCTGAAAGCTCTGATAAAGAAGGCACTGAAGCTGAGAGCTCATCTGGAAGTCCACAGGAAAGACAAGCACAACAGAAGAGGTCTGCAGCTGATCGAGGCGAAAATCTGGAGGCTTTCGAGCTACTACAAGGAGAAGGGAGTGCTGCCGGCAGACTGGAAGTACAATCCGGATAGACTCAAAATTGAGATTTCGAAGTAACTGTTTTTAATCCCTCCACACTTTTAATTTCATGTTCTCAACTAGCGACGGAATTCTGACAGTGGAGGGTGTGAAGGTAACGGAGATTGTCAGGGAAACTGGCACGCCCGTTTACGTCACTTCAAGGGCCCTACTTGAGAGAAACCTAGAGGCTTACAAAAAAGCCTTCTCCAACGAAGGGCTGCTTTATGCTGTAAAGGCCAATAACAACCTCGCTTTGATGAGGATAATCGCCTCTCATGGCTTTGGTGCTGATGTTTTTAGCGATGGTGAGCTGTACCTTGCATCTCTCGCAGGCTTCAGGAAGGATATGGTTCTCTTCAACGGCAACTCGAAAAGCAGAAAAGAGATAGAAATGGG
The DNA here is from genome assembly GCF_000008665.1 of Archaeoglobus fulgidus DSM 4304. Lineage (NCBI taxonomy): Archaea > Methanobacteriati > Methanobacteriota > Archaeoglobi > Archaeoglobales > Archaeoglobaceae > Archaeoglobus > Archaeoglobus fulgidus. Next base: position 712,755 of record NC_000917.1, on the reverse strand, counting down.
GGTTACTGCTGGAGTCAAGTTCAGCGTTGACAGTCTGGATGAGCTCAGAACTATTTCGAAAATTGCTAAGGAGGTTGGAAAGGAGGTTGAGATTGCTTTCAGGGTCAATCCCGACGTTGACCCGAAAACTCATCCGAAAATCGCTACGGGGCTTAGAGAGTCAAAGTTCGGCATTCCGCATGAAATGGTGAGGGAGGCTTACGAGATGGCTTTGAAGCTGGACGGTGTTGTTCCGGTTGGAATACACTGCCATATCGGCAGCCAGATACTCGACCTCTCCCCGTTCGTGCACGCGCTGAACAAGGTTATGGACATCGCCGTGGATATCGAGAAGCTTGGTGTTGAGCTGAGCTTTGTGGACATGGGTGGTGGGCTCGGAATTGACTACGAGGGGAAGGGCGCTCCAACCCCCAAGGACCTCGCAAGCGCAATTCTACCTGAATTCGAAGGAAGAAAGGCTGATTTAACTTCCGACCCGCAGCTCTGGCTGGAACCTGGAAGGAGCATTGTTGGCAACACAACCGTCTTGATTACAAGAGTGAACGCCGTGAAGAAGGGCTACAAGAACTTTGTTGCTGTTGATGCCGGCTTCAACGTCCTAATCCGTCCCGCGATGTACGGTTCCTACCACAGGGTGGCGGTAGCGAACAAGATGGATGCCGAGCCTGAGGAGGTTTATACGGTCGTTGGGCCGATATGCGAGAGTGGAGATGTTCTGGCCAGGGACAGGAAGCTACCCAAAGTTGAAGTGGGTGATTTAATCGCCGTTTTCGACGCGGGAGCCTACGGTTTCGTGATGAGCAGCCAGTACAACGGCAGGCCGAGGTGCGCAGAGGTGCTTGTGAGCGGGGATAGATGGGACGTAATCAGGGAGAAGGAGAGCTACGGTGATTTAATCGAGAAGCAAAGGTTACCTGAATGGCTGCTATGAGGATTTTAATTTTTGGGGACACCCATATCCCGGAGAGGGCTGATGAAATTCCGAGGGAGTTCACCGACTACCTCGTGGACTTCGACATGGTAGTAATCACTGGTGACCTGACCTCAGAAAGGGTGCTGAGGTTCGCTGAGAGGGTTGCGGAATCAGTAATAGCGGTGAGGGGAAACATGGACGACCTCCCTCTCCCGCATTCGGCGAAGTTCAGGGTTGAAGGACTCAGTTTCGGAGTTGTTCACGGTCATCAGGTTTATCCGAGGGGCAACAGAGAGCAGCTTGAGCAAATAGCGCTCGAGATGGACGTTGATGTGTTGATTTCCGGCCACACACACCTGCCTGATGTTTATAGAGGGGCTAAAATCCTTCTCAATCCCGGTTCCATGACGGGAGTGTGGGGTGGTGGGGCCTATAGCACCTATCCGTCATTCATGGTTCTCGAAGTGAAAAAGGGAAGTTTCAGAGGAAGCCTTTACAGGCTGCTTGATGAAGAAGTAACTGTTGAGCAGTTTTCGTTTTAGTGGTAAAAGAAATAAATCCTCCCGAAAACATTGAACAGCCGATGATGACTGATGGGCGACCTGAGAAATGATGAAAGGGAGAGTCTGAGGCTAATCCAAAATGTTGTAGAGCGTATCCCTCTGTTTTGGAACTCTCCCCGCAATTTTTATTAGCTCTCTTAGCTCTTCCGGATGCATGAACTCACCACTCGTCGCTCCTGCTGATTTGGAGATGTTCTCCTCCATCAGAGTGCCGCCGAGGTCGTTCGCGCCCACGTGAAGCGCAGCCTGAGCCAGCTTCTGACCCATCTTAACCCACGACGCCTGTATGTTTTTGATTTCGGGGTAGAGCAAAATTCTGGCGATGGCAATCATCAGCAAGTCATCAAATCCAGAACTGCCCTTCGCATACCTTCCAAGCTCGTTGTTTTTGGACATGAATGGCAGGGGGATGAGCTCAGTAATACCTCCCGTTTCCTGCTGTATTTTCTTGATTAGAAGGAGGTGGTTTATCCTGTGCTCCCAGGTGTCGATATGACCGTACATTATCGTCGCCGTTGTTGGAATGCCGACTCGGTGAGCAGTCTTTATAACCTCGACCCATTCCGCCGTTTTAAGCTTCCTCGGGCAGATAAGCGCCCTTATGCTGTCGTCGAGAATTTCCGCAGCCGTCCCAGGCATCGAGCCAAGACCTTCCTTTTTAAGCTCCTTTAACACCTCCTCCACCGTCATTCCGCTGTTCCTTGCCGCATGAACGACCTCCATTGGGGAAAAGGCGTGAATGTGTATCTTTTTGTCAACATCCCTCACAGCCTGAAGAATTGAAAGGTAAAAGTCTAGGTCTGCATCGGGCAGCAAACCACCCTGGATGCAGAGCTCTGTGCAGCCGAATTCAACTGCCTCCTCAACTTTCTGCTTGATTTCATCCAAGCTCAGCAGGTATTTCTTCCTATTGCGGAAGGAGCAGAACTTGCAGTCGTTGATGCAGATGTCGGTGAAGTTTATGTTTCTGTTGACTACGTATGTTACGGTATCTCCTACAAGCTCTCTCCTGAGTTCGTCGGCAATTCTGAAAGTTTCGTAAGGATTCTTCAGCAAGTCGTCAAGGGCGAGCATAACCATCAGCATCCGAATACTTTTCAATCAGCGGCTCTAAGGCTTCGCCATACCATTTAAGCTTTACGAATCTCGGATAGATGGGCAGCCTCTCTTTAAGTATAAACTCCCCACGAAGAGCTCTCTCCAGCCTCTCAACTTCCGGCCACGGTGACTCGGGATTGATGTAATCATGGGTTACGTTTGAAATGCCTCCAACGTCGTTTGCTCCGGCCTTAAGGAAGGGGTAAATGTCATCAACCAGATTGGGCGGTATCTGGATTGCGACTTCCTGAGGGAGTATCTCTCTCGCAGCCTTCACAGCCTCAAGCATCTCCTCAAGTGTTGGAGGGGGAGTGTTCTCCATAGGTGTGCCCTTCTTCGGCTTGAAGTTCTGAACAATCACTTCCTGAATGTGGCCGTAGTTGTCCTGAATTTCTGCTATAATCTCGAGAGAGTAAAGCCTGTCCTCCCTGCCTTCCCCTATCCCCACCAGTATTCCTGTGGTGAAGGGGATTTGAAGCTTTCCAGCATCTCTGATCATCTTTATCCTCACTTCCGGCTTTTTGCCTGGGCTGTTTGCGTGACACTCAAGCTCCACAGCCTGCTCCAGCATAAGCCCCATGCTCGCGTTGTAGGGCTTTAGCTTCCGCATCTCTTCCTTAGAGAGAATTCCGGCGTTTGTGTGTGGTAGGAAGCCCATTTCCACGGCGATTTTATTCATTTCAAGGATGTAGTCAACCATGCTTTTATAGCCCATTTCAAGCAGCATCGCTTTGAACTCGGGATACACCTCATCTGGCCTCTCCCCAAAGGTGAAAAGCGCCTCCTTAGCCCCCCTTGCTGCCGAAAGGATTTTTCGCACCTCTTCGGCGCTCATTACTCCAATCTCTTCGCTCCTGAATCCGCAGTAGTCACAGCGGTTTCTGCAGTTCCTCGTAAGAGGGATGAAAACGTTTTTGGAGTATGTGACGATTTTCACAGCCAAGAGTTTGCAGAGGTTAAAAAAAGATTTAGTTAAAGGTGCATTTTTATCTCATGCAGAAGCTGTGATGGAGATTTTATCGGGTAATCGAGCTTGTCAAGAATCTCCTCAGCGCGCTTACCCTTTATGACGAGCCCCTTTAACCTCTCAACCAAAGCTTCCTTGTTTACCGGGAAGTCCAGTCCCTTTATCCTTGCCAGAACGTGCACAGCCCAGTCAATATCAAGAACCTCCAGTTCTTCCTGCTTTATCTCGACCTCCTCCGCATCAAGTCTCCCCTCTTCCTTCAGCTTCCTGTATACAAGCTTCGCTATTCCTCCGGCTATGTGCTCTTTTGGCCTTTCTTCAAGCTCGCCTTCAAGGTATCTCTTTACTTCCTCTTCATCAGCGGTTGCGATGTTTTTAGCGGTCTGCTCGGTGATTCCAAGCTCCCTGGCAATCTCTCCGTATGTTTTCATTGCCTCGTTTTTCAGCACAACGACGTATGCGGCTTCTGCAAGGCTTGGAAGCCAGGTGAGGTTTCTGTACTCTACAAGCTTCTTCAAACCTCCAAGAAGGTTTATACTCTCGTAAAATACCTTCTCGGCCATCTTGTCAAGGTTTCCACCCTTCGGTTTTGCGATAACCTCAAATCCCATTCCAATCACCTCCTGTTATTTTTCCTCATCTAAATCCTTCTTCCCCCTTTTCTTTATGTACTCGCTCAGCGGTGCGATGATTTCTATCGTGCCGATTTCGCTGATTTCGAAGACCCACACTCTTGAGTCGTGGGGAGCAATTCTGCATCCATCAATCCTTATCGTTCTGAGAATGCTGCCGAGAGGCAGGCCGTAGAGGCTGACATCCCAGCGAGACTCTATCAGCTTTTTGTCCAGCACGATTGTACCATCGACGATGTGCGCCACCGCAAGACCTCCCGCAGCCTCAGCACTCTCGCTCGCCTGCGCGGACCTCTTCTGCGAAACGAAGATTCCCGTCTGGCGATACTTCTTCATGAAGTTGAAGAACTGCCTCACTATCTGCCTCGCCATCATCTCCTTGTGCTCGTAAAGTCCCGTGATGCTGTCGATTATCGTGTTTGTAACCTTCTTCTCCTTAATCGCGTAAGCCATGGTCTCCATGAGCGCTTTCGGATTCTCTCTCAGCTCATCGCTCTCGCTCGCATCGATGACAACGACGTTGCTCTCAACCTTGGTGAAGTCCACACCCATGGCCTCGCTTCTCTCCTTCATCGCCGTGTAGAGGAAATTGGCTGGGCTCTCAACTGTCACGTAAAGCACTCTGTAGCCGCTGCCGGCCTGGGTAATGGCGAACTGCTCAGCCAATAGTGATTTTCCAGTATCCGGAACTCCTGTGATGTTCATCACCGCGAGGTGAGGAATTCCTCCAAGCGGCTTTCTAACGTACCTGTCCCCCTCCTTTTCAACCTTGTAAAACAGCTCGTCAAGCTTAGTTCCTGTGGGGATGCCGAAGAGCTTTGGAGCCTTTCCTTCGAGCTCCCTTAGCTCATAATACCTATACATGTTATGTTTTATGGTGATTCTGAATTTATAGTTATCTATTAGTCGAACACCAAGAAATGGAAAGATATTTTAACCTCTTAATAGAAGTACGTATCGATGGAAGTAAGGAAGCTTCAGTTAATAGGTGGTTCAAGCTACATGGTAAGTCTCCCGAAGAACTGGGTGAAGGAGAACCAGCTAAGGCAGGGTGACGACATATATCTGCAGGTTGAAGACAGCGTGATAACTCTCTACCCCAAATCCTTTCGAGAGTTTTCGAGGATAACGAGTGTTCAGATTGATAAGCTGCTAAGACTCGACGAAAAGTTCGTGCGAAGGTTCATCTACGCTCTGTATCTTCAGGGGATTGATGAGATTGTAATCAGCGATGACAGGATAAACGCGAGGATGGTGAGCAGGATAGGGGAGATTGTAAAGGACTTGATTGGAATGGAGATTATTGACGCAACCGAGGGCAAAGTTGTGCTGAAGTGCCTAACTTCAACCGATTTCGACGTTTACGGCGTTGTGAGAAGGATGAGCCAGATTATCCAGAGCATGATAGCGACAATAATGGAAGGCATTGAAAAGGGGGACAGAGAGGCTTTAAAGGATATAGAGAACCTTGAAAAAGATTCAGACAGGCTGTACCTGCTTGCGGTCAGGCAGGAGCACAGGCTAGTTAGAGAGTTCTCAAGTCCGAGCAAGTGGAACGAGTTGAGGTTGATTCTCGGTATCAGAACTGTTGCAAAGCTTATAGAGGAGATTGCCGACTCGCTATACAACTTCTCAACCTATGCAGTCGAGATGACTCCAGAAGAGCTACGGAAGGTGAGGGTTTACTTTGAAAGGCTCGGTAAAATTTTCGACTCCCTGGCGAAGGCCTACTTCAACTCGGATGTTGAACTTTCGGAGGAAACAATTGAAGAGCTTGAAGAGCTTGAAGAGCTTCTTTTGAGCAATATGGACGGCGGTGTTTATTACCGACTGGCAGTTGAAACCATTTTAAGCGCCTGCAGGCACATGAAGTCCATAGGTGAGATAGCCTTCAACAAGTCAGTCAGGGAGTCTCTGAGAGAGATGAAAAAATCAGAGAGGATGCAGTCAGCAAAAAGTATCCAGTGAAGACTATCCCGGCCACGATGGCAGAGTATTTTAAATTCAGATTTCTCGCATTTTTAACGGCAAAGGTCCAATAAACTGCCTGCCATAATGCGGTTGCAACTCCGAGAATCGTGTTTGGCAGTAGAGAGCTTTTTATTCCGTAGAGCATCTGCTGACTCGTTTCGTAGCTGAGATAAATCGATATCGGGCTTAGGACTATGACGGAAATGTAAGAGTATGCAACAAGCTTGGCGAGATTGCTGAAACTACCCTCTCCTCCGAAAACTGCCGAAAGTATGTGGAGAATGCCGGAGATTAAAATCCAGAAGATGAGCGTCGTGAAGAAGGGAGTTATCAGCATTCCGTAGTAGGTTATCTGAAGCATCGCCTTAATCTGCTCTTCAGTTAACGTTCCAACCTCCGCAATCTGCTCTCTCACGGCCTCAAGCACCATTGGAGCCACAATGTATGAAGCAAGAGACGAGAGCAGAGCGGCAATTACGACAACGGCCAGAGCCTCGCCAAATCCCCTTTCAAGCCTTTTTCTCAGAAAGCTATCGGGATTTGTGATTACCTCCATGCTGATACTTGATGTCAGACGTATATATCTTTTGCCTGTCTATGGGTAGCCCAACATTAAATACTCGCGTATTAACAAACAGTATGGAGCTGAAAGTGGGATGCTGCGGCTTCCCGGTTTCGATGAAAAGGTACTTTGAAACGTTTGACGTGGTTGAGGTTCAGAAGACTTTTTACAAGCCGCCGGAAGTCAAAACCGCTGAAAAGTGGAGAAAATCTGCCCCTGAAGATTTTGAGTTCACCATAAAGGCGTGGCAGGTAATCACCCACCCTCCAAGCAGTCCCACCTACAAAAAAGCGGGAATCAAGTTCGAAAACTGCGGCTTCTTCAGACCGACAGAAGTTGTTTTTATGGCTTGGGAGGAGACTAAGAAGATTGCAAAAGCTCTAAAGGCCGAAATAATCGTCTTTCAAACGCCGAAGAGCTTCAGAGATACTGCTGAGAACATGGAAAACATGCGGGCTTTTTTCAGCAGCATTGACGGAAGTTTTACCTTTTGCTTTGAACCGAGAGGCTGGAGCGAGGAGAGCGTAAGGGCAATATGCGAGGAGCTTGATTTAGTCCACGTCGTTGACCCCTTTGTCTCCAAGCAGCTTTACGGGGAAATCTGCTACTACAGGCTTCACGGATTTGATTACAAGCACAAGTACACCGATGATGAGCTTGAAAAGCTGCTCGGGATAGTTGACAGGGACGGCTACGTTATGTTCAACAACGTCCACATGTTCGACGATGCGCTGAGGTTCAAAAAGCTTGTTGAGAGAGAAGCAAAGTCAAAATAAAGCTTAAGGTGAAGGCCGTAAATGGCGTTAAAATCCAGCTTGCAACAATTCTTTTCAGGAATGCAAATTTGACACCCCTAACACTCTTGTAGAGCCCAACTCCAGTTACCGCACCGACGGTGCAGTATGTTGTGGAGACGGGCATTCCGATGAGTGTGAAGAGTAAAACCGTTATTCCAGCCGCAAACTGCGCGGCAAACCCCGTAAATGGGTCGAGGGCTGTTATTCCCTTCCCGACAACCTCAGCCACTCTTACGCTGACAATCCACGCACCGAGAAAAAGCATTGCAGAGCCGAGGAGTGCTGCTTCAAACACGTTCATCACTCCGAACATCACTATGGGGGCGAGGGCGGTTGCGAGCTCATTGGCGCCGGTGTTAAAGCCAATAACAGTCGCACCGATAAATAGCAGAACTCTAAGGACTCTCTCAACTCTTAAGGCGGGGAGCTTTGCGAGAGTTCTTTCCATAATCCAGTAAAAGACAATTGAAAGAAGGAGCGCTCCAAAGGGTGAAATAACCCACGACAGGACGATTTTCGCCACCGTACTTACATCAATTCTGTTTCCGAGAGCAAAGGCCGAGCCGATAAGGCTCATTACTATGGCCTGATGGCTTGAAACCGGTGTGCGGAGGTAGTTAGCCGCAACGATGGCAGCTGAGGAGATAATCAGAGAGACGGAAACAACAATCTCGTTGAGCTCAACCATCTCTCTGCCCACAGTGTCCATTATTCTGCCGCTGCCAAACAGCATTCCTGCAAACACCAGCAGGAAAAGAATGTACGCAGCCCTTTTCATCGTAAGCAGACCGCATCCCACACAGATTCCAAAGGAGTTGCAGGTATCGTTGGAGCCAATTGCAAAGGCTATTGCAAGTGCTGCAACGAGAGCGATGGTCACGTCCATTGAGTTTTTTTGAATTGAACCATACTTATTTTTTTCCGAGAGGTAAGAGTGGAGAGCGATAGGGGAATAAATAAAACACTTGGTTTAACTGAAGTCAATGGACGTCTTTAACAGAAATGCCGAGAGGTACGATGCGTGGTACGATAGAAACAGGGAGCTTTACGAAGCAGAGCTGGAACTGCTTCCCAAACCGATTTCTCCTTCTGTGGAGGTTGGAGTTGGAACAGGAAGGTTTGCGGTAATAGGCATTGATCTCGGAGTTGACGTCTCGCTCCAAATGCTGAGAATTGCTAAAAAGAGGGGGGTCGAGTGCGTTGCAGGAGATGCTGCTCATTTGCCCTTCAAAGATAAATCCTTTCGCTCCGCATACCTCATCTTCACCCTCTGCTTTCTTGACGAGCCGATTAAGGCTCTAATGGAAATCAAGAGAGTTCTCGAAGGCACTCTTGTGGCATGCGTGGTTCCTGCGAACTCCGGCTTGGGGAGGGAGTACTCTGGGAAGGACAGCTCCTTCTACAGAAAAGCGAGATTTTTAACAGAAGACGAGGTTCTCTCAATGCTTCGTGAGACGGGCTTCAAGGTCAAAGAAATAAGGAGAAGAAAGCTTAAGTACGACGAAAACGACTTTGTTTGCTTTATTGCTGAGAGTTAAATCCCAGCTCCTCTTTTAGCCTCTCTATCTCCTTTTCGAGCTCGTCGAGCTCAGCAAATCCGAACTCCTTTTCTCCCACTCCAGCAAGTCTCCAGAAAAGCCTCGCTACAATGGGCATCATCTTGCCCGCGTAACCCGGAGAGTGGGGGAGGAGTTTTGCTGCCAAATCTCCAAGTTTTTCAAGCTGCTCCTTGCTGAGCTTGTCGAGGTTCATGCTCGCCTCGCCGAGGAGAGAAACCCCTGCTCCAACAACCTTCTCCCTCTGGGCGTAATACTTTGCAGCCTCGCTCGTGATTCTGTGCACACCCATACTATCACCCCAATTTTATCTTTGTTTTCAAACTATATGAAGATTGCGGTATTTCAAAAATGCTCAGACTTAGAGGCTATACTCTGAGAGAAACGATGATTACTGCCAGCAATATTAAAAATGCGCCAAAGTACTGCACCGGTGTTAGAATCTCCGCCAGAACTGCAACGCTGAAAAGATGGGCGAAAACCCCTTCGAGGGACAGAATAACAGCCGCATCGGAGGATTTGGTGTAGCTCTGAAGCCAGTTCTGTAGCATTTTTGCCACGAAAGTTGCGAAGAATGCTGTGATGAGGAGGCATAGAATGACGGTTGTGTTTATCTCGAATTTGGTGGTTGTGAAAACAGCAAAGGGAGCGGAGAGAATGAAAATGGCGAAGGACTGCCAGAATGCCAGCATCGTGGGATTGCTGAGGCGAGAGTAATGGGAAATCATTGCAATCTCCGCTCCAAAAAAGAGGGCGCAGAAGAGCATCAGGATGTCTCCGATGTTGAAGCCCGAGTACCCTGAAAGAAAGTAGAACCCTACGAAGGCGAGCAAAACTCCTGAAACATCCCTTTTGTCGAAAACATCCTTGTACACAAGCCATGAGATGATGGGGGCGAGAACGACGTAGGTTGAGGTTATGAAGCCAGCGTTGGTTGCGGTGGTGTAGTCGAGCCCTACAGTCTGGAAAGTGTATCCAAGGAAGGACGCTATTCCGATTTTAAAACCGTCCTTAAAATCCCAACCCTTGAGGAAGGGGAGGAAGAAAAGACACGCTATGAAAAACCTTACCGTGTTGAAGGCGAAGGGCGACATGCTGTCCAGGGCTATCTTTACTACCGGGAATGTGGAGCCCCAGATTAAGGCGACCAGAGCCAGCCCAAGGTCAGCATAGAGACGCTTCACTCCCTCAGCCCCTCCCTGTTGTTTTATAAAGCTAACTTTTAGAGAACATATATTATTACGAAGAAAATTGTCATCATAATCAACCCTAAGGGAACGCCTATCCTCGCCCACTCACCCATCGTAATCCTCAGCCTTCCCGCAACGACGATGTTCGGAATGTTTCCGGGGATCAGCATACCTCCCGAGATTATCAGACCCATCAGAGCGCCCTTTATCTGCAGCTCGGTTAATTGAGGACCTATTTCAGCTGCGGCGAGCGTTGCATTGTCGAGGATTGCGGAAACCATGTTTACCCAGTATATTATCTCGGGCGGTATCTTTGAGATGTACCAGTAGATGATCGGCGTAAAACCTTCCCCAAGCAGCACCAATGCCGCGATAAACACGTAAACTCTGACCGCCCTAATCACAACGGTTCTCAGAGTTTCGGTGTATTCCGGAATTTCTATTTCCTTAACGGAAACACCACCCACTCTCATAGCCGCGTAGATTCCCAGTATTATCACCGACGGGATGATGTACTCCCCTACAAGCTCTATTAAGTAGAAGAAGTCCTCGTTGAGCTTCTTAACGACTATGGTGGAAAGGGGCTCGCCTACTGGAGTTAACGCAGCCCCAAAACCCACAGCAAAGCAGGCTATAACCACGAACTCAACTTTCGACTTTCTTTCTAAGGGCATCACGAGCGCGATTTCCGCAAGTATGACTGCAGAAACTATGACCGAGATTATGCTAGAAGCAAGACCGAAAACTGTCACAACGAGGAACGCAAAAACTTTGATTCCCAGCTTCTTGAGAACAGCTACCAGAAAGGAGTAAACCTGCTTGTTGTAGTAGTGGATAATCAATCCGACGATCAGCACAACCTGAAATATACCCACCGGGATGCCCATAACCTCCGTTATCCTAACAGGCGTCTCGAGAGCTTCAATAATTAGTTCCAGGCTCCACAAGCCGCTTACAGTAACGGCGACGATTCCCATTATCAGGAAAAAGGGCTCAAGATTCTCTTCGATTTTTCTGACTCTAAACGGAAGAATGAGAACGAGGAAAAGGATTATGAAGAGACCAGCAGCAATTAACGGGTCCTCCTGCATGTGGTGTTGAACAGCCATGCACTTTCTATTTCAGCCAACATATAATTTTTTCGGAGAATTTGCCAGAAACTTACATAATCACAAGGTTCATAAACACGTTATCTTAGTTTCTGGAAAAAGCCGGGGTTGCAGAGAGGTACTGCGCCAGCCTTGAGAGCTGGTGCCCGTAAGGGCTCCTGGGTTCAAATCCCAGCCCCGGCGCTGGGGGTATTTTTTGAGTTATACATATCGAGCATATCGAGTAATAGCTTCTTTTAAAGCTCTAATACAACGATTTTACCGATTCGCCTTCTCTGTACGGGATATCAAGGTAGTAATGCTTGTTACCGTCGATAATTTCAAAATCAGGGAATATTTCCCCGTCACACCTCTTTACCCTCAATCCCATCCTACTTCTTTACAAAATTAACTTCGCCAAAATCTTGGAGCAAAGCGTTATATTTTATTAATTAAACAAAATTCATGCGGATTCCAGCGACAATCAAAAAGAAGATGGCCCTTCCACCCGCAACTCCCGTCTTCACCGGCGAAAAGAAAGTTGAGGAAACTAAAATTACTGCGGCAATTTACGACGAGAAATCGGTGGAGTTTAAGGAGCTAGAGGTGGGGGAGCTTGAAAGTGTGGTCAGAAGCGCGCTCGCACTCAATAAAAAGCTCTGGATTGATGTCGTTGGTGTTCACGATGAAAGTCTTATCGCTAAAATCTGCGAATTCCTGGGAATCCACCCTCTCGCTGCTGAGGACATTCTCAACACAGCCCAGAGGGTAAAAATTGAAGACTACGACGACCACCTTTTTCTTGTACTTAAAATTCTGCTTTACAACGAGACCCTTGAAATTGACCAGCTCAGCCTGGTTTTGAAGAAAAACCTTGTGGCGACGTTTGAAGAAAGAGAGTACTGGATTCTCGACTCCATCCGCTCAAGGCTTAAGTCCGGGGGGAGAATGAGAAAGCTCGCTGGCGATTATCTTGCCTATACCATACTCGACGCGGTTGTTGACAGCTACTTCGAAGCACTTCTGAAAATTTCGGATGAGATTGAGGTGTTGGAGGATGAGGTTGTTTCTGGGGACAGCACACTCATCGGGAAGATTCACAGCCTGAAGAGGGAAATACTTGCCTTCAGAAACGCCGTATGGCCCCTAAGAGATGTTCTCAGCTTCTTTACCAGAGTTGAGCACGAGCTTATAGGTGAGGAGGTAAAGGTGTATTACAGGGACGTTTACGACCACGCTGTTCGACTCATGGAGGTTCTTGAGACGCAGAGAGAGCTGCTGGTGAGCTTGAGAGACTTATTTCTGTCAGCGGTCAGCAACAAGCTCAACGAGATAATGAAGGTGCTCACTATGATTGCGACCATATTCATTCCCCTGAGCTTCATTGCGGGTGTTTATGGGATGAATTTTAAGTACATGCCTGAGCTGGAGTGGAAGTACGGGTATCCGGCCGTTCTGACAGTTATGGCCGTCATCGCACTGGTAATGATTGCCTTCTTCAGGAGGAAGGGGTGGTTATGAGAAAAATCATAGTCAGGGGGAGGAAGGAAGACCTAGAGGAGATAGCGAGGGAATTGGGAGATAGAGCTTTCATTTACGATGACAGAATCGAGCTATACGTTCAGGACAGTGAAACGGAGGAATTGGTTAGCAGAATTAAGGATAAGCTTGACCTGAGATACAAGGAGAGCATAATCGAGGTTTACAAACCTGAGTTCGTCATCTCCCCCGCTTCGAGGAGGGAAAAGGCGGAGGAAAAGACTCCGGTTGAGAAGCTTGTTGAGATGACAAAATCGTATGCTAGCCTCAATCCCGGAAGAAGCGTGGTAACGGCCATTGCAGGCGTCATCGCCCTCTCGGGCCTCATTATGAACAACGCCGTTATAGTCATCGGAGCGATGCTCCTTGCCCCTCTTCTCGGTCCGATACACGGTTTTGCCGTCAATCTTTCCGTTGGATACGTAAAACTTGCCTTCAGAAGCGCTCTTAACCTCCTTTTTGATCTTTTCCTCACCATGGTCTTTTCTACGCTTTTTGCGATGATGATTGGTCTCGTCCATCCCCTTCAGCTAACACCGGAAATTCTGCTGAGAACGGAGGTAAGCCCAGTTTACGAGCTTCTTGCAGTCCTTCTTGGGTTTGCCTCAATTCTTTCCCTTAGCAGGGGAATATTGGAAAGCCTAGCAGGTGTCGCTGTTTCAGCCTCTCTGCTACCTCCGGCAGTGGCTACTGGGATTCTTCTCGTTATCAGCCCTCCTCTTGCCGTGAAATCGCTGACTCTCACCCTTCAGAACGTAGCCGGATTGATGGCGGGAAGCTTGGCTGGAGTTTACGTTTCGGGCATAAGAGCGGAGAGGTACTACGAGAAAAAGGTAGCAAGAGCGTATCTTGCAAGGTCGCTCATTGCCCTCACCCTCCTTCTTATCGCTCTGCTCTTCCTCTCGATTTTGGCGGGCTAGGATATACGACGCTGCGCTCTCTCCAACAGCAAGAGGCAAAGTTATTAATAGTTCCCAGACTACAGAAATTGATGCTCGGATGGGGCGAGATGGCGATCATAATAATAGGAGCGATAATACTGCTCGGCCCGGAAAAGCTAACGGATTTCGCCAGAGAGCTCGGAAAGCTTTACGGAGAGTACAAGAAGGCCATGAGAATGATCGAGCTTGAGTACATTTACGGAGTGAAGCAAATCAGCGATGAAGAGCTTGAAAAGGATTTGAAGGAAAAGCACCAGCAGCTGCTGGATGAGATAAAAAGGTTAAACTCAGACTAAATCCTCCAGCTCCTCCTCGCTCATTCCGGTTATATCGATTATGGTCATCCCGGTTTTGAGCCTCTGAGCCTCCTCCTTGGACATTATCTCCTTGAAAGCCTCGTCCGAAACGATTAGGCTGTTACCGAAGGGGTCCTCAAGAATGAGAGTGAGCTCCTCGTCTCCGTCAATCGTGTTTCTGATTCTTTCGAGAATCCACTCGCACCTCCTCACCTTCTCCTCGTCATCGGAGTTCCAGCGCATGGCTGTTCTAACAACACCCTCCACCCTGTCCAGCACGCCTTCGAGGTTTGTGATGAAGGCCTGGCTTGCCGGGCCGGGCTCAATTGCCACCCCGATTTCGGGAATGCGTATGGTTCCTGAAGTGGACCTTATAACCTTGGTGAAGAGGTTCTCCCTGTTTATTTTTATGATGTATCTCACCGGGTCCTTTTCTCCGAGAACAACGGAATCCGCGTGTCTGAAACCGCACTCACAGCTAATCGACGTGAGAAGAACCTTGCCGAAAAACGGAACGTCGTAGGTTGATACTACCGCCCTCAGCTCCCTTCCGCAGCTCGGGCAGGGAATCATCTTGAGGAACTCCTAATCTTGTTTCTGTCCACCTTAATTCCCGTAGGCGTTATTATCACGTAATCCTCGCCAAGCCCGACGATATCTCCCTTCACGTCTTCAGCGAGTTGCCTCAAATCCTTTAGCACTCTATCGAGAGTGAGCTTATCGTGCTTTATGAAGGCGATATCCGCCACAACAATGTTCCCGTCGTAAATCTCCCTTTTGATTTCAGGAACTTCGTTCAGTCCTGTAACCTCGGCCACCCTGATGTAAACTCCGGCAGCCTCACTAATCTCAGCCTCATACTCGCTGAGGTCTAGCTCTTCATATTCATCAATGTTCAGTTTTTCGGATTTGCCGAGAATCTTGTCTATAATCCCCATGGTTTCACCGAAGCTATTTTTGATTTAAAGTATTTAAAGATTTTTTCCAAACCATTCGGCATTCATCATCAAACTCTGAAAACCCTCTCCCCCGCAAGCCTGCGAAGCCGGTCCATGATTGCCTCGTTCTCCACGCCCTCGATGACAATAATATCGGGACGTCTGGATTCGGCCTCTCTTACCGCAGAGAAGAGGTTCGCCGAATACTCCTCAGCCGATTTTCCGATCACAATTGTTTCATCCGTAATTTTCTCCCTCGCAATTACAACAACTCTACCCCGCTTTTCTGCCTCATCAACAAACTCCTTTATTCTCTGCAAGGCTCTTTCACCGACGAAAACGTAAACCTGGCAGGATAGGCTGTAGGTCTCTTTTCTCGGCTCAACCACGACCTCAACATGCTTCTTTATGCTCTCAACGCTTACCGCACCAACTCTCAGAACCTTTGCAGGAGTTTCGGTCAAGTCAACTATCGTCGACTCAACTCCCACCTTGCATTCTCCCTTTACGACGGCATCTATTCTGCTTCCAAGCTCCTCAACAACGTGCTCCCACCTCATCAGGCTCGGTCTTCCTGAGAGGTTTGCAGAGGGAACGACAATGGGTTTCCTAAGCATCTCCATAAGCTGTAGAGGAACCTCGTGCGCGGGCATCCTCACGGCTATCTTTCCCTTTGGAGAAAGCAGCGAGGGCATAACACCCTTGCTTTTCAAAACGAGGGTTAGGGGACCGGGGAAAAAGGCTTCCATGAGCTTTTCCGCTCTTTCATCAACTTCGGCAATCTTGCCCACATAATCCCTGCTCCAAACGCCTACGATGAAGGGCTTATTCAGGCTCCTCCCCTTAATCTCGTAAAGCCTTCTCAAAGCCTCTTCATTGGTTGCGTCGCATCCCATCCCGTAAACGGTTTCAGTCGGGAAGGCAACGATTCCTCCTGCTCTCAAAACCGCAACAGCCTTCCGAATTCCCTCTCTGCTTGGCTCAAGAACTTCTGCCATTAAAAAAACTCATTATGCAGGCTATCAATTTTTCGGAAAAACCTTTTATCCGCCTGATTAATGGTTAAATGGTGATTGAATGGACAGAGTTGAGAGTTTAGCCAACCAGATTTTTGAAGATTACAAGGATTATGGAGTTGACAGAAAGGAGATTGTTGAGAAGCTCAGAAAACTTCTTATCGAGTTCAGAGTTCCGGAAAATGAAGCTGTTAGAACCATCAGAAATTACATCATCAGGGAGTACGGAGCACCTGCAACGGTAAGGAGGGAGAGGATTACAAAAATTGAGGAAATAAAGGAGCCGAACAAATGGGTTACGGTGAAGGCCAAGGTCATTCAGCTTTGGGAGAGCAGCAGCCCCTCAATAGCCCAGGTGGGGTTGATTGGTGATGAAACCGGCTACATCAGGTTTCTCGTGTGGACGAAGGCCAAGAAGCAGCCAGTTGATGAGGGTAAAAGCTACATATTCAGGAACGTTGTTGTTGACGACTACGGGGGAGTTTTAAGGCTTAACGTAACGAAAATAAGCGAGATAGAGGAGATTGAGGAGGATGTGAAGGTCAAACCGCCGGAAGAGCTGAGCGAGGACGTGGAGGTCGTTGGGGCGCTTGTAGCGATTCAGCAGAACAGCGGACTCATTCAGCGCTGCAGCGTTGAGGGCTGCAACAGAGTGATAAAGATGGGGAAGTGTCCGGAACACGGAAAAACGAAGGCGAAAGACGATTTGAGGATTAAAGGAGTGCTTGACGACGGATACAGAACCTACGAGGTTATCATAAACGAGGAGGGTGTGGAATCTCTGACCGGAATTAACCTTGAGAAGGCAAAGAAAATAGCCGAGGAAACTTTGGATAGAGGTGCGGTTCTGACAGAACTTAAGAAAATGCTTCTCGGAAAGTACCTGAGGGTTGTTGGCACCGCAACGCCGAGATACCTGATAGCCAAGCATGTTGAGTTCTTCAGACCAGATATCAGAAAGGAGATTGAGAAGGTTAAAGCCCTTCTGGAGGAGGTATAATGACGGCTTTTCTTAAAAGAGAGGTTGCGAGAAGGGTTTTTGCGAAGGAGCTCATGAACTCAACCTACACCTTAAAGGATGAGTCGGAGAAAAGTCCAGTTTACGTCCTCACACCTCTCGGATTGAAATGCAACAGAGTTTTTATAATCGGAGTTCTCACAGAAAAGGGGGGGAGGGGAGAGGACGGAAGCATTTACAGAATTCGCGTTGTTGACCAGACCGGCTCTTTTGTAGGCTACGTCGGAAGGTATCAGCCCGAAGCGTATGAAGCGCTGGAGGACATAGACACTCTAACTCTCGTAGCTCTTACCGCCAAGGTGAGGGTTTTTGAGGGTGAGACGGGAAAATTCGTTACTTTACGCCCCGAAACGATAAGCATCGCCGATCCGGAGTCGAGGGACTATTGGGTGATGGAGACGGCAATTCAGACGCTCGAAAGGATAAAGGAGATGGAGAAGGGGGAAAAGGAGACCGCAAGACTCGCCATGGAGGTTTACAACACAAACCTCGAAGAGTACAAGAACGCCGTAAGGGAGGCAATAGCGAGAGTTATGGAGGACTACGGCGAGATTGGGGTTGAGGAGGAGGAAGAAGAGGAGATAGAGGAAGAGGAGTTTGAGGTTGAAGAGGAAGAGATAAGCTTTGAGGAGGAGGAGATAGACCTAACCGAGCTGCTGGAGGACTAAAGCTTTCCTGCAACGGCCCTCTCAAAGTCGTATTCGGTCAGGATGCCTTCAGCGTGAAGGAGGGAGTTTGCCTCCTCAAAGGTTTCCGCCCTCTCCACTATTTTTGCAGCGTGATTTATTTCAAAAACGGCTTCCGCCCTGAAGTAGAATATCAGCGTTGAGAGTGGTGTAACGAGAGCGCTTCTCCCCTTTCTGAGCTTCTTCAGCCCCATTTCACCCTCGAAGGCCATGAGGGGAATCATGCTCGCCTCGGTGGTTACGTCTTTCACAGCATTCCTCATCAACTCGTAATCCCTTCTGCTCATCGAGCAGCATCCCAGAAAACCGCCTTTTTTGATGATGTCGGAGATGTTGAGCAGCAGCTCCTCAACTCTCAGCTCTCCATCGCTCCCGAAACCTGTTACGGCAACAATCCCGCCAACTTTCTTTAAGGCAGCAACGCAGATTGCATCTGCAAGCGGACTCCTCACTCCCGACTCAAAACCGACGGAGATTGCATCTCCCCCAGCGTCAACTCCAACAATGAGTGAGATGCCCTCTTTTTCAGCAAAATCTCTGATCCCCTCAGCAAGCTTCCCTACATTCTTTGTGAGGTCAAGAGCGACGACTTTGCCAAAGTGCTTGGCAGCCTTTGCGATGTTCGGAATTACTCCATCAGCAGTTTTGGTACTCTCGTTTGCAATTCCAACCGTCTCGTTAATTCTTTCGATGCCAACAAGCTCTTCCAGAGGCCTCGGCCCAGGCTTCGGATCGACGACGATCCTGTCCCAGACCACGCTTCCGTGTAGCGTCTCAAATCCGAAGTGGCCGAGAAAGTTTGCAACGGGAATCGTGCTTACAATGTCCCCTCCACCGCCAATGCCAAACGTCAGAGCCTTTTTCGGCTCCAAAGATTTGAGAATCTCTATAATCTCCATTTCAGAACTTCAGATATCCCTTTCTCTCCAGCCACTCAACCTGAGGATTCGTG
The DNA here is from genome assembly GCF_000008665.1 of Archaeoglobus fulgidus DSM 4304. Lineage (NCBI taxonomy): Archaea > Methanobacteriati > Methanobacteriota > Archaeoglobi > Archaeoglobales > Archaeoglobaceae > Archaeoglobus > Archaeoglobus fulgidus. The sequence continues at coordinate 694,032 of NC_000917.1, read as the reverse complement.
TATCTCCATACAATGTCCGCCCTGTCCTTCTGGAACGACCAGGGAACAACGATTACCACATCACCCTCTCTAATCCATATTTTCTTTCTCATTTTCCCCGGAATTCTTGCGAGCCTCTCAACTCCGTCCTCGCACCTGACCTTAATATGCCCTGCACCGAGCATCGAGGTTACCACTCCGAAAAGCTCCCCCTTCTTCCTGTCCGGTAACCTCACCCTAATTACGTCATCCTCGCTGCTCAGACAGACACCCCTAACCTTTTTCTTGCATCTTCAAGAAGCATGTTTAAATATTTTGCCACCGCAATCTTTAGGTCGAGGGGGTGAAGCTGGCCCGATTTGAAGTCCTCAGCGAGCTCCTCGAAGGAAGCGTACTCCACATCCCCTCCGAATTTCGCATCCCTCTCCACGACAATTTTTCCGAATCTGGGCAGAATGTGGTATTTGGCAATATCGAGAATCGGGTTCTCCTCAACAACTCCGGCAGGGCAGTAGGCCTTCCTGATCTTCCTCTCCACCTCCTCAGGCGGGTCTCTGACGGAGATGTAGTTCCCCTTCGAGCTGCTCATCTTCTGACCGTCGAGGCCGACGAGAATTGGCGTGTGAAGGCAGACGGGAGAACTGTAGCCCAGCCTGGGGAGGTTCTCCCTCGCAAGCATGTGGATTTTTCTCTGGTCTATTCCTCCTACAGCTAAATCAACTCCAAGGTGGGCGATGTCGAGGGCCTGCATGAGCGGGTAAATCATCTGAGAAACCATTGGGTCCTCCTTCCTTCTGCTCACCTCATCCATGCTTCTCCTCGCCCTGTTGAGAGTGGTTATCCTCGCCATCTTAAGAACGTCAAGGACGTAATCTCTGCTCAGCTGATACTCACTTCCGAGAACGAACTTGGCCCTGCTCTCATCCAGGCCGAGAGCGATGAAGACCTTCTTGTTGTAGTCCGCAACTTCGGCAATCTCCTCAAACGTGCCCTTCTCGTTGAGGTAAGCGTGAATGTCCGCAAGAAGAACGATAATTTCAAACCCGGCCTCCTGCAGGTCCATTAGCTTCTGGACGGTCATCATGTGACCGAGGTGTATTTCACCGCTTGGCTCGTATCCAACGTAAGCCCTCGGCTTCTCCTTGGTTTCAATTAGCTGCCTTAGCTCCTCCTCCGTCACAACTTCCTCGGCATTTCTCGTGATCAGCCTCAGTTTCTCCGTGATGTCCATACCGAACGAAAACCCAGGCTGTTTTTAAAGTTGTTTAAATGTTTAAAAGCCCTCCAAAGCTTGCTACCTGCTAATGATGAAAAAGGTTGCAAAGGCTTGAAAATATATTTATACTTCTTAAACTAACTTCAATTAATGCTGGAAAGAATTAAGTCGGGCGTCATCGGGCTTGATGAAATCCTCGGTGGGGGGTTCATTAAAAACACAGTCAATGCAGTCGTAGGCGGCATGGGGTGTGGTAAGACCATTTTCTGCATGAACTACCTTCTTGAAGGCCTTGAAAACGGTGAAAAATGTATGTACGCTTCACCAGACCTCGATGTTGACGAGTTTCTGAGGCTTGCCGAATCAATGCATTGGGACTTTTCCAAGTACATTGACAACGGGCAGCTGAACATAATGACGGTTGTGGCGGAAGACGCAGCATCGTTCATAAAAATGGCTTTTGAATACGACAGAGTTGCCGTGGACGCATTATCTCCTCTAGTCATTGACGTTGAAGCCGGAAGCAGAAAGGAGATAGGCTGGTTGCTTAAAAATCTCAAGTCGAAGGGGACGGCCCTGATTACTGTGGAGGAGCCTTTAAGACAGAATGCCGATTTGCTGTTGCTTTTGGCTGATAGCGTTATAAGCCTCAGATACACCGGTTACGGCGGTCCTTTCAGCAGGACGCTGAGAGTTCTAAAGCATAGAATGTCCTGGCACGGAGATGGGGTTTATCCCTTCTACATTATTGAGGGTGCTGGGATAGTTATTGACGAAAAGAGGGGAGAAGGGTTTGAATTAGAGGAGGAGATGAACCTGCCCGAAAGGGCCAAGGAAAAAATCGCAGAGATGTGTAAAAAGGGCACTCTCACCTTAGAGGATATTAGCAAAATAAAGCGGAGAATACCATGAGGGCGGACTTGCTTGAGCTCATAGAGCCCTTCAGAACTGACGAATCCGTTCTCTTTGCGGTAGTTTACAGTATAGACGGCACGGTTCTTGCCAGCCACATAAAAAGCAGGGAGTGGATACCAACCCTTGAATGGGCTGAAAAGGAGGTTGAGGTGGTAGCGAGGCAGGTGCTTGAGGAGAACCTGAACAGCGTTGAGTTCAGATTGGGGAAGGAGGGAATCCTCATAAGGCCGATTTCGAGGTCGATGCTCCTTGTTGTAGGAATTTCCGACGCTGCCTCGCTTTATAAGGTGAGAATAGACACCGAGTCGCTGCGAGTCTATGATTGAGTTCGCATACAGTCTGAAAAATGACCCCAAAAAGGCGTTTGATGAAATCAGGTCCAAAGCGGAGAATTTGGACTTCAGGCCAAATCTCGCGATAGTTTACCTCACCGAGCATCTGCAGAAAGATGCAAAGGTGTTCAAATTCGATTTTGACACGCTCTGGTGCCTGTTGAAGGGTTTATAACTCCCGATGGCGTGTGGACTCGCGGATGCCTGTGCATGTTTGCCGACATCGACTACACTCTGAACGTTTTCAGGGGTAATCCAGACGAGGTGGTCGAGCAGTTGAGAAGCGCTGAGAAGGGGAGGTTCAATTTGCTGGTCTATCCGCTGTTTTATGTTGATAGTAGATATTCTTTTTTAAGTAGCTTTTTAAGACTTAAAATGGCAAGAAACGTTGAGGAGGCATCTAGAATATTTAAAGAAGCGATATATCCTATAAATACGCTTTTGCGTCCATTCAGAGATGAAAAAGCAAACGCTGTTTCGCTTAATCTCTTCCCTCTAAATTTTGGTATTGGTAAACCAAAGATAGCAATAAATGGTTCTAATATTGGGAGGAGTGTAATTCTTCTAACTATTGATAAAAATTTTGGCACAAAATATGATGACTTCTTACCTGAAAGAGGAACTGATGTTGAAGAAACTAAGAAAATTTTAAAGAAAGAATTCCAGTTCATTGAAGATGTTGCCATAAGCAAAGGAAATTTGTCCATAGCAAAAATAAATAATATGAGTATAAGAGAATTCTTAAGGTCTCATAATTTAAGAATGAGAGGTGATTTGGAAAACGATGTTAACAGAGAGGGCATATTCGGAGCGTCACCTTACATTTTAGCTTTAATCAGCAAAGAAACTAATGGTTCTACATGTTTAGGATTGATGGATTATAATTTAAAATTTTATCCTTCCTTTTTTACTTTAGATATATTTTATGACGAGGGATTATTTTTAGGAGAGCAGCTGAAAGGTGGGTTGGATAGAATAAAATTAGTAATAAACTCAGAAAAGTTTGACTTTATTTTCGTTGACCAGAATATTATGTTAATGTTCGAGGATTGGATTGTAAATGTTTTTCGGGGAAAAGATGTATACGGCGTTTTAGTGTCTTTCCCGTCGTACACAGGTAAAATGCAGAAGAGATCAATGAGTGAAGTAGAAGAAAAAATTTGTTTAAACACAACGTTGTCGACAGTGTTTCTTAATTTATAGTACTCCACGTTTTTTTTTGCTTAATTATTACAGTTTACAACCTATAGCAAAGGCAATTAAAAAACCTAGATAAGAGTAAGTGTAAATTTTTAAAGAAGAAATAATATTTTTAGTTATTTTCCATTTTTCTTTATGAAATTTGTAGATTGCGAACAAAATGGGGGGATATACTGTGAGAACTAGCAAGGAACTGGTAGGAGTCACATCTAACAATGATGAAAAAATTACGACAAAAGTTGAGGCAATAAACAACATCACCGATATTATCAATAAAGTGCTGGGTGAAAGAACTACGGCTAATGTTCTGTAACCAGATTTTATATCGGCAGAAATGTCTTTTAAGTCTTTTAAGAAGAAACCCGAGAGATATGTAAATCCAGTAGCCAAAGTAAAAACCACTCCAACTTGAGAAATTTCAGAAAAAATGGTCCAAAAACTTAGTGGAAAAGAAAACGAACACAAAATATATGTAAATACTTCAGTCTTGTAATCCTCTTTGAATCGTCTGATAATTTTTCCAATAAAAATTTTATCAGAGTAAAGCCAAGTTAAAACGACAGATAATCCTGTTAATAGTAATGCAATTTCTTTACTTTTTGATATAAAAAATATTAATAAAAAAGATACAAAATAAAAAGCAACGACAAATTCTGTCACGATTTTGCGATGTTCAATAAGAAATCTTGCATAGTTACGACCGGCATTAAGATCATCTTCAGCATCATTTAGGTGATTCCAAAGGTTAGCGGCTGTAAAAAATGAAAATGCGAAAATATACGAAATAATAAGCTCGTTATAGCCAGACCCTGAGAGCATGAATGCCAAAAGAGATAGTAAAGGTATAGGATAAGCAAAATTTATTGGTTGAGACCCGATCTTTATTATTTCAAATATCATTAACCTGCAAATATCTTAATCTCCTTGAACACCTTCTCCGCTTCCTTTCTCTCGTCCTTCCTCTCCATTTTTCATCACCTCAGTCATTATTAAACCTTGTGATATATAAATTTTACTATCATGTAAGCATAATTGTAATAACAATGACCATTATTACGTAAATAATAATTATCATCAACATGCTGCAAAAGAAACAGAGGATAAAATGCTACTCTTGCGCCTAAACAAGATAAAGTTTAAATGTTGATAAACAACGAAAATTGATGTGGAAAAAAGTGCAATTGAAGCCCTTGAGATGCTTTGCTCGGATGACCTTGAAAGTACGCTTCCTAATCTCTGCAGCTTTCTTGTAAATTATGCTAAGGTGAGTTATGCAGAAATAGAAGTGGGTGGGCTGAAAGCAGAGCAGGGGAGCAGAGTGGCAAGGTAACTGAGGTAAAAACTGGAGATGCCACGATAAGGCTCTGCGGGGATGATGAGGTAATAAAGCTTCTGATTCCCTTGCTGAGCAAGCTGCTGGACAGGTTGCTGCTCTTCCAAGAAGTCGTGACCTTTCTCGACCGCACCCCTGACATCATTCTAACGATGAACGAAGAGGGGGTTATAGTAAGCCAGAATGAGACAGCCCGCAGAGTTTTTGGGGATGTGGGGGGAAAAATCTACTCTGAGATTTGTAAAGATGACACCTGCTCCGTCGGTGACAGATACTACAGCATGGTTGCCATTAAGGGATTCAGGAGGACCATAGTTGTGGGGAGGGACATCACTGAGAGAATCAGGCTTGAAAAAGAGCTTGAGGACAGGGAGAGGAAGTTCAAAGCCCTTGCAGAGCTCTCACCAGCAGGAATCCTCGTGCATCACCAGGGCACAATTCTCTTCGTGAATGAGGCTCTCTGCCAAATTCACGGCTACACCAGAGAGGAACTTCTGAATAGGAAGGTCTGGGATTTGATTCATCCAGATTACCACGACTTGGCAAGGGCTATGATGCAAAAGAGGCTTGAGGGAGAAAAGCCGGTTTACGAGCTCAAAACCATCAGAAAAGACGGAAGCGAAAGGTGGGTGCTCGTTGCCGGAGGGGCGATTGATTGGGATGGGAAGAAGTCCGTCATGGCCTTCGCAATAGACATAACCGACAAGAAAATGATAGAACAAAGGCTTGCAGAAAGGGAGGAGCTTTTCAGGAGCATATTCAACATCTCTCCTGCTGGGCTTTACATACTCGTAGGGGGTAAGTTTAAGCTCGTCAATCCAGCATTTGAGCGAATTACGGGCTATTCTGCTGAGGAGCTTGTTGGAATGAAAAGCCTTGAGATCGTTGCTGAAGAAGACAGGGAGTTTGTGAGGCGGAAAGCCATTGAGATGCTGAAAGGGCGTGAGACAGAGCCCTACAAGTACAGAGTAGTGAGGAAAGACGGTAAAATCAGGTGGGTTTACGAGAACGTGGCTTCTATCGCTTATGAAGGAGAGAGGGCGGCACTCGGCAGCGTTATCGACATCACAGAAATTGAGGAGGAGAGAAAAAGGCTGGAAGAGCTGACATCCATGCTCGAGCTGATAAACAAGACGCTAAGGCATGACGTTCTCAACGCCCTGACTTCGGCAATGGCCCTCCTTGAGATGGGTATTGAGGAGAGCAACAAGGACTACCTGAACAAGGCTTTGACGTCAATTAACAGAGCTGTAAGCATAGTCCGGAACATGAGGGCGTTTGAGGATGCCGTGAAGTCTGGAGAGTTGAGATGCATAGATGTTGGAGAGCTGGTTTCCGAGGTTGCAAAGTCCTTTGAGAACGTTTCGGTTAAAGGAGAGGGCAGGGCTCTTGCCGACGAGGGTCTGAGGTCTGTGGTAGAGAACATCGTGAACAACGCATTCATCCACAGCGGTACGGACAGAGTGGAAATCACAGTTTCTGAAGGCAAGGAATGGTGTGAGATAAGGATTGCCGATTTTGGAATCGGTATTCCGGATGAGATAAAACAGAGAATTTTTGAGGAGGGGTTCAAGTACGGGAAGGCTGCGCAGACAGGACTGGGGCTTTTCATCGCAAGAAAAATAGTCGAGAGATATGCTGGAGAAATCTGGGTTGAGGATAACGAACCAAAAGGCTCAGTTTTTGTAATCAGGCTTAAGAAATGCTGAAATCTGCTCCAATATGGCTTCTCGGGCTGTTTTGTAGTCGGCAAAGCCCATGAAGCCTCCCAAAACCTCATCTCCATCTGCAAGAACCAAGGTGGGGAGCATCAAAACCTCGTACTTCTCAGCAAGCTCCCTTTTCTCGTCAACGTCCACGACTTCAAATTCCACAGTGCCGTTAAGCTCCCCCATCAATCTCTCGACAACTTTCTCAAAGGCCCTGCAGTAGGGGCAGTATTTGCTGGTGAAAACCAAAGCCTTCATCACTTGCCCCAGAAGGGATTGTCCTTTCTCTTAATCTCAAGAAACTCCTTAAAGGCCCTCTTTGTTTCCTCGTCCAGCGAGTCCAGAAGGTCGCGCTCTATAACCTTCGCATGCCTTTCAGGGACATCAACGTAAAGCTCCTCATCTCCCTCAAGCTGCCTGCCGATGGTAACATCCTCAATGGCGATGGCAAGCTCATCACCGGCAGAGGCTATTGCAACATTCTTGCCCTCCTTCTGCATTGTCCTCACTGCCCCAACCTTCGTGCCGTCGGGCTTGATTAGGTCAACCCCCCTCCTCAGCTCACCCGCAAGAACTCTCACTCCAACAATTGCCGGCTTGCTCCTCCTGAAAATAAACTCCTTCAGAAGCTTGATCTTGCCGGGCTTGATTAAAGCCTCAACCTTCTGCCTCTCCCTCGCCAGCCTCTCCTCCTCTCTCCACTTGACAAAGCTTTCGATGAGAGTGTAGATGATTTCGTGGGAGAAAATCCTGACACCGTACTTCTTCGCCTCCTCCTCAACTCCGGGAAGAAGCTTGACGTTGAAGGCGAGAACGACCTTGTTAAGCTCATCCTTGTTGGCGGAGGCATCGACAACGTCCCTCTTATCAACATCCCCCACTTCTGCCTTCTTTATGGGGATGCCCTCCTGCCTCAGCTCGTTGATTAATGCCTCGAGAGAGCCGAGAGTGTCGGTTTTGAGCACAACCCCCTCCTCATCAGTTCTAATGGCAATCTCCTCGTACTCTTTCCTGACCCTCTCCTCGAACTTCTTTATGTCCTCCTCGCTCTCAACAACCTCGAACTCGCTTCCCGCAAGCACGTTTTCGAGGTTTGGGGCAACAATCTTTATACCGGCTGCAGCGGTAACGCTCTTCACGCTCTGGAATTTGCTCTCAACCCTCATTTCTCTAACTGGAGGGGGCTTCAGAATCGCCTTAACGTTTGTGACGATTACCTCATCCTTTCCTGCAATGGCAATCCTGTCCCCAACTTTGAGCGTTCCGTCGTAGAGGATTGCATCGCAGGTAACCCCTAAACCGCGCTCCTCTTTAACCTCCAAGACAGTTCCTCTCCCCTTACCCTCGATGTGGAGCCTCAGGTTCTTCTCAAGGTACCTCTGGGCAAGGCCAACAAGAATGAGGAGAAGCTCCGGAATCCCCTCTCCCTTTAGGGCTGAGATTGGCACCACTGCGACAGTTCTCGTGAAGTCAGATATCCTGTCAAAACGCTCAGCAGAGAAGCCACGCTGGTAAAGCTCTGCAATGAGGTTGTAGAGCCTGTTCTCAAGGTTCTGCTTCGCAAAGTCCTCCTGCATCGCGTAGCTCTTCATGAAGGGCGTGTCTTCGTGGCTCTGCCAGCCGGGAATTCTGTCAATCTTGTTGGCGGCAACAACGAAGGGCGTTTTGAAAGTTCTGAGAATGGATAAAGCTTCCTCCGTCTGCGGCTTAAAGCCCTCGTTGATGTCCACAATCAGAATGGCGAGATCTGCCAGAGCTCCACCCCTTCTTCTGAGGTTGGTGAAGGCCTTGTGGCCGGGAGTGTCAATAAAAAGAAGACCGGGAATCTTAACCTCAACCTTCCAGATGTCTTTGCAAATCTGCTTGATGACATCTAGGGGAACCTCAGTAGCCCCGATGTGCTGCGTTATTCCCCCAGCCTCCTTTGCCACAACCTTCGACTTTCTGATTCTGTCCAGTAGTGTTGTCTTGCCGTGGTCAACGTGGCCCAGCACGGCAACAATTGGAGTTCTCAGAGCTTTTGCTTCTTCTTTCTTTTTGCTCATCTCTCCTCGTAAATCCAGTCTTCGTCAGCCTTCTCCCAGTTCACAATTTCATCATCGCTGAAGAAAAGCGAAATTTCCCTCTCTGCGGACTGAGGAGAGTCGGACGCATGAACAACGTTCCTGCCCACATCAAGTCCAAAATCTCCTCTGATGGTTCCCGGTGCTGCCTCAGCTGGGTTGGTTGCTCCAACCAGCGTTCTGACAACCTTGATGGCGTTTTTGCCCTCAACAACCATCGCCACAACAGGCCCGCTGGTGATGTAGTCAACAAGAGCGGAGAAGAAGGGCTTCTCCCTGTGCTCCGCGTAGTGGTTCTCTGCCATCTCCCTTGCAATCCAGAGCATTTTCATTGCAACAATCTTCAGCCCCTTCCTCTCAAGCCTGCCGATGACCTCTCCGACGAGACCCCTCTGTACCCCGTCAGGCTTTACCATAACGAAGGTCCTTTCCATGGAATCACCTTGAGTAGTGCTTGGTCCACTTCAGCTTTCTCGGCTTCCTCTTCAGCTTGAGCATGTTCTTCTCGCACTTGCCGGAGCAGAAGTAAAAGACCCTTCCGTCCCTCCTGACGTACATCTTGCCTGTCCCCGGCTCTATGTCGTATCCGCAGAAGGAGCAAACTCTCTTCTCCATCTCTTCACCTCACAGCAAGCTTCCTTGCCTCTCTTGCCGTCTCCTTAATCATAATGATGTCTCCAACCTTGACCGGCCCGAAGACGTTTCTGGTTATGACTCTTCCCTTGTTCTCTCCAGCAAGCACCCTGACCTTCACCTGAGTAACCTCTCCGTGCATTCCTGTCCTGCCGACAAGCTCAACAACCTCAGCAGGCTGAATATCCTCCTCGTCAGCCATATTATCACCTTATTTACTTCTGAAGGCCTTTAATCTTCTCCACAAGGCTTCCAAGCTCCTTTCTCAGCTCTCCCTCGTTGATTATCGCTGCCGAAGCGCATGGCACCTCAATGCCCACAGCCCTTCCAAGGTCGTTCTTGCTTTTAACGTAAATGTACGGCACATTCTTCTCCTCGCAGAGGAGGGGCAGATGAGCAACGATCTCAGGCGGGTCAACATCCTCTGCGATGTAAACGAGCTTTGCCAGTCCCCTCTCCACAGCCTTTGTCGTCTCGTTGGTACCTTTCTTTACCTTACCGCTCTCCCTAACCTTCTCCAGCAGACTCAGAGCTTCGTTCTGCATGTCCTCAGGAACCTCAAATCTCACGTACATGTCATCACCTCCTTCATCAAATCATCATTCATCGGCTCTTCCCTAATTCCCCGTGCAGTTTTAAAAGTTTTGGTAACACTGATATGTGATGATGGTAATCACAAGATTTAAATGGATTAACATCCTATTTTTTATGATATGGACAACCAAGCTAAACTGAGCTTAGACCTGTTGCTAGGACTTTCAATATTTCTCACCACCTTCTTATTCGTAGCCAACTTTCTGCCGGGGATTTTTGCCGACGTAAGGCATGAGATTGCCCTCGGAAGTCATGCGTATCGTGTTGCTGCTTTGCTTGTGGAGGATCCGGGGTATCCAGATGACTGGTGCACTGCGGTTGACACCTCCAACTGTATTAGCAAAGAATTTCGACCCGGATTGGCAATATTTGACGAAAACAACGGAACAGAATACAATTACCTCAATACATCCAAAATATTCAAGCTACAAGAGCTTTTAAGCAACTCGGCCTGCAGGGACACTGTGAGGAATTACTTGGGACTGAATTCTACGAATTTTAAGTATAAGTTCTACTTCAGCCTGAAGTACCTCAATGACACAGAAATCGTAAGCGGTGGGGATAATTTGCCTGAAATGGGCAACATCATCAAGTTTGACAGGCTGGTTTACGTTGACAACTGCACCGCAATACCCTGTGAAAGCATCGCGGAAAGGTGTGTTTGCAAATTGGAGGTGGCGGTATGGATTTGAGGGGGCAAACCTTCACGCTCGAAGGGGTTGCTGCTTCACTGCTCATTCTCCTCGCAGTTTACACCATCTTCCAGAGCACCGTTGTCATCGCCCCCTCCTGGAGCGATTACGCTAACGTTCAGCTAAAGCAGCTTGGATATGACATCCTAAGAGTTTTTGACTCAGATGGTGGCAACTCATCCTTAAAGGGGGCAATTGTGAACTGCTCATCCGGCTTCAAAGCCCCTGACGAATTTAATGCGAACCTGTCAAAAATTCTCGATAGTCTAAATGCCTTCGGGAAGGTTGAGCTGATATGGGTTAATGGCTCAAAAATTGAAAGCCATGCGCTTTACGGATTTAACAAAACACCCACGCCCGACGCTGTTAGGGTGAGCAGGTTTGTTGTTGTCCAGGATTTAAACAATTCAGAGTGCTTTAACTTAACCACGCCAACAACCAAAGTTGTGGAGGTGAGGTTAACGCTATGGAGAACATAATGGATGAGAAGGGGCAGATGATACTCCTCTTTGCATTCGTAGTTGTGATTGTCGTTCTAACTCTGTCCTATGTTTACGCCCAGAACATTATTGCGGGTGTGGAAAGCTCAAGGGCCATGCTCGCCTTCCCTAAAGAGGAAATCAGGAATCTGGAGGAAATCCAGAAGAACTTTGGAGGGGACAGTGAGGTCAATTCGCAAATACAGACGCTATGCGCCAAAAATGGATGGGTTTGTTATGTTGGGGTAGATAAGGTTGAGTTTAAGAACGTGGAGGTGGATTATTGTGCGGGAAGTGATTGTTGAGCCCGATGAAAGGGGAGTTTCGTTACTTTTAGAGTATTTGCTACTCACCGCTATTCTAGGAGTGTTTGTTGTAATCTTAGGCTTATCAATCCACGACACACTCACTGAAGCTCAGGTTTCAAGGGTTGTTGAAAACCAGTTTGCCGATGTGGCTTCCCAGATTTCTGCCTTTTACACAGACTACATTTTGCTCAGGCCGCCCTCTGGCTACATTAAAACGAAGGTGTCCATTTTACCTGAAGTTGGTGACTATGAGTACAACGTTAAGTTGGAAAAGGAAGGAAGCAACGTTTTTGTGAGAGTAAAAAGCACCACGGGTGAATTTGAGTCTGCGAGCGGGCTTGGATTGGACAAGTTCATCCTTCCAAACGGAGAAAAGCTTGAAATAAACGCCCAGGGTGAGTTTATAAGCACAAAGGCGGAAGGTGAAGAAGAGAAACCTGAAATTGTTTATGGGAGAGAGGAGGAGTGTCCTTTTGAAGTCAAACCCCGGTTTAAGTTCTCGCCAAGCAGTATTGAGAAGGGAGGCAGCACCGAAGTGGACGTGTACTTTGATAACTCTGACGAAATAACAAAAAATGTGGCTTGGAATATCACCCTCTGGAATGGAACGGTTATACATGGAACTGAAAAGTCAGCCAGCTTTGATATTAAAGTTGATGACATTACTGGCTGCAACCAAGTTGGAACTTATGAATACGAATGCAAGGCAGAAATCTTTGCATGGATTGATGAGCCAGAATACACCGAAAACGGAAATTTAAGATGTAATGGAACCTATACTCAATCTCTGCTTGTGTCTGAGCAGCCGGCGCAGTCAAACCCTTACTTGGTTTACGACAAGTGGGTCGAGCCAAAAGACGTTTCTCCGGGAGAGACTTTTGAAGTTCATCTGAGGTTGGAGGGCAGAGGGTTTGTAAATCAGGCAATTAACCTCTCTACTGTGCATGTGGTTGATGTTTCCGGGAGCATGATGGACCCTACAATATACAAAAACTATACTGTAACTGTTGTTCCCAAAATTGTAAGGAAAACAATAAATCTTACTGATTCTGGGAAACTTGAAATTTGGGCTTACACGACTGACCGACTTCCAGAATGGTACACAGATGATGCCTGTAAGGCATGTTATGCCAACTGTCCTTGGTACGGTGAAGGGTATGACGCCTCTTTTGTTAGATTGTATGTTAATAATGTGGAAAGTGGTAACGAGTACTCAGAAGGAGCAAAGTTGGGCAAGTACTATTCCGACACTGTCGGTCCGGGTAACTACACAATTGAGGTTGTAGCGAGAGCCCCCAAGCAAATAAATTTAACGATCCTCGTTAAATTTAATTCTACAGAAGAGATTCTAAATCAAACCGTTCCCTATGAGAACTATCAGGAAATCAGCTTTGAGCTGCCGGGATTGGTTGAGTATAAGTGGTTGGCAATTACGGGACTGGACCACACGCCGTATTGGAGTAACGCGTATTGGAGCGATTGGAATACAATCGAGTATTACACAGTAGACGATAGAGTAAGATATTGGAGATATATTGAGAGAATATGTGGTTACAATTCTTTCACCTATGACGGAGAAAATGTCCTCCTTGACCAATGGGTGGTGGGACCATCCGAGAAAACATATGTTCTGAAGAGATATTATGATGGGAACTATTATGGGTGGTATTACGCTTGGAACAATTATGGATACGATTTTTATTCGGACTTTTTTGTACCAAACCCCACTCCGGGAACTTATAAAATCATAATTGTTCCATTGACAAAAGAAAGTATTGTCATAGAACCAAAAGTTGTTATGAAAAGAATGGATGCCGCAAAATTGGCAGCAATAACTTTCAATAACATGCTTGGAGAGGGTGACTTCGTAGGTCTAGCAACATTCACAACATATGCTGAGAGGATTTCAGTTAATCAGACACCACTCAAGTATATGACTAAGGATAAACTCAGAGTGAACAATGAAATCGAGGGATTATACGCTAAACTGGCGACAGACCACGCCGACGCCCTGTACTGGGGAGTGAAAGTATTTCCGATATGGCCTGACGAAACACAGAACAACTGCACAGAGTGCATAAACAACACACGCCCGTTGATGATATTGCTGACTGACGGTGAGACAACAACATGCGACAAAAATGAAGACTACTTCAACAACACTTGTAAAAACAAATGTGTCAGGGATAACGGGCATTATGGTGCTCAACAGGCATTATGTGTGGCAGATTATATAAAGAGAAACATAAAGGTTAATGGCTTCAATATACCAATTTGTACAATCGGATTCGGGACGGATATAGGCAGTGACGGGCAGGCTTTCCTTAGAGATATAGCCTCACCCCGTCCGGACAACGGCGAAGCGTGCTACTTCTTCGCTACAACCAGCGAGGAGCTTATTGAAGCCTACAAGACCATTTTCAACATATTCCAGATAGCCGCAAAGAACATCTCAATACATGAGACTGTGAACGTTTCTACGGGTGGTATTTTTGAGTTCGTCAGCGCACATGCAACGTCCAACAAGGGCACCCCTGTAAATCTACAGGTTGAGCACTTAGCGGACAAGACAGTAATAAAAATAGACCTTCAGTCAATACAGAAAGACGAGGTTGTTGAGCTTGTTGTGAAGCTGAAGGTGAAAGAGGATGCGCCGGAGGGAACCTACGATATAAATATTGACGGAGCTACCGAATCCTACATTGAATTTACCGCCCTCAACTATCTTGGCCAAGAAACCACGCAGTGTCCTGCCGGCACAACGCCCGCTGACGGGAAATGCAAGCTTCTGATTCAGTCCGATAGGGACAAAGTTACAATAAGAAAGGGAGAGGGAGGTGCTATATCACTTGAATAACAACGGCGTTTCAGAAGTTGTGGGAGCACTACTTACAGTTGTAGTCATAGTCACCGCAGCCGGAATAATCTACGTAATCTCGCATCCAGTTATAGCAAACTCCATAGACAACGTGAACTACCAGAACGCCGTAAAAAACATGGCCGAAATCAAGGAAATTGTGCAGAGAATGAAGTACGGCAGTGAGGTTGCAACGTCTAAAGTTATTCAGCTCAACGGTGGGAGCATGTCGAATGCGAGATTTTTCAATTTCACAGTTTTTACTACCGAACTCCCACCCGGGTTGCAGGGAAATCCTAATCCTAACATCAATGCAATCATTCATGCTGCTCACGACATAGAGGTTGACTGGTACACGCATACGCTTAACATTGAAATCGCAGGAAGGGAAATCGTGTTCGAGTCGGGAATATTCGTTAAGGAGTATGGCTCGGTAAATCCTATTCCCATATCCGAACCTGACATCATAGTCACCAACGACACGCTATACCTGTCAATCTACGACTTTATAGGAGATTACTCTGCCGGAGGACAAAAAATCACTATCAACTTCAAACACAACTTCACAACAATTTTCAGCAACGTAACCTCCTTTGAACTTAAGTCGGAATTCTGCGATATATGGAAAAAATCTTTCGAAAAAGCGCTAAACGACGTTCCGTCAAAGCCCGCTGATTTCGAGGATGATGACTGCATCGACAACACGATAAAAATTAAGAAAGCCAGTGGCGACATCAGCATAATTTTCACGAGGGTTGAGGTCACATGAGCAAGGCCGTATCGGAGATTCTGGGCTACATGTACATCTTTGGAATTGTGATGGCCGTACTTGCCATTGTTTTTGTTCAGGTTAACACCATGACGGAGGACATGAAGAGGAGCGTCATGTCGCAGAGTCTGGAGCAGAGCTTCAAGAAGATACAGTACATCATCCATTCCGTTTCCTTTGGAGAGGTTCCTTCTCAGGCGGTTGAAATAGAACTGCAGGGAGGGACCTTAACTCTTGACAAAAGTGATCCGGAGTTCATTGTAGCATTCGTCAACTACACTGAAACGAATCCCTCAAACTTGCCGTGCGGCAGAGTTCCAAATTCCGTTCCATTGTGCATAAACCTCTCCACTGGAAGGCTTTATACTGCCTGCACTCACACCGGTTACAACTTCTCAGCGTGCACCCTTAACCACACCATCGGAAAAATTGTTTACAGATACAAGGACTGGTTTTTAACGCTGGAAGCGGGAAGCGTTTTTTCAAAGTACTCTAACCAGGATTACTCAAAGTTGCTATACGAGCCGAGAATTCTCTACAACGCAACCCTCTCCACACCAGGAAAAAGATTTCTCGTAATGACAATTCCTTTGCTGGATGGTGAGCTGTCCATAGGGGGCTCAGGGAGATTTAGGTTTGTTTTGAATGAGGGAAACAGCAATGTGAGCTTAATAAGCGTCAGCAACCTTGGGCAGGACTTCAACGATGCCTATGTAATTTTGAGGGGTACGGAAAACAAGGATGCTTGGTGCAGGTTTTTTGAGAGGAGTGGAGACGTTTTTAACACAACCTTGGATGATACTAAAACGTCCTACCGCAGATGCTCGAACTCGGAAAATGCGATGGCAAGCATTAAACTTAGCAACGTTCACGAAATTATTGTTATATTCAGACAAGTTTTGTTTTCCACCTAACCCGAATTTTTATCTAAAGACTCCAGAATCTCCTCTATCCTCCTCACTTCCTCCTCAATCTTCTCTATAGCCTTGCTGCAGTCCAGGTAGTCAAGCATCGCCCCGCAGCGTGGGCAGGTGAAGTTGAGCTCCATCGCATCGTTATACGAAACTTTGACGCACATGTTGGGGCAAATGTAGTAGATGGTGCTCGTCTCGGCCTCTATTTTCTCCCTCAGCTTTTTTGCAGTCTTCTCAAGCTCCCTTTTGAGCACGTCCAGCGCTTTGTCGTAGTTTATCCGCCAGTAGTACTCCATCCACCCTGTCTCGTCGTCCCTTCTCCTCACGTAGTCCGCCAGACCTATTTCGTATAGCGCAAACAGAGCCTTTCTTATCTCGTTAATCTCTATTCCGAGTTCAAGGGAAAGCTGGTCATCGGTAAACTCACCCTCAATGCCAAGCGAAAAGAGAATCAAACCAACCTCACCAGCGGCCCTCCCAACAAGCTCGTTCAGCAGCTCCTCTACACCAGTCGTCGTCTCAGCTTTCACAAATATATCTAATGGTCACAAACCTTTTTTAACCTTTTGGTCTTGATAAAATGAATCCAGCAAAAATTTATAAAAAATTAGAGTTCAGCGAAGGCTTTTTCGAGGGGCGGTACAACCTGCTTTTTCCTGCTCATCACACCATCCAGCCACACGCTCTTGCCCTCAAGCTTCTTTCCGAAGGCCTTCTCGACAACTTCCGGATAGTCTGTAACCACCAGCAACTCTGTGCCCTCTTTCATTATGTCGGTCAGCATCAGGAAGATTCCGGCGTAGCCGCCCTCCTCCTTCATCTTCTTCATTGCCTCGTAAATCTCGTCAATCCTGCTTTCTATTAGCGAGAGGTCAACAAGCTCAATCTGACCCACACCAACCTTCTTCCCGCTCATGTCGAAGTCCTTGTAGTCCCTCTTTATGATGTCCATGGCCGTCAAATCGTCAACTGCGGAAAGCTTGGCCTTGATCTCCACTCCGAACTTCGTCAAGTCATCAATTCCTGCAATCTTCGCGAGCTCCTCTGCAACCTCCTTGTCAAGCTCGGTTGTTGTCGCCGACTTGAATATTACCGTATCGCTCAGTATCGAGGAGAGCAGAATTCCGGCAATATCCTTTGGAATCTCAACTCCCGTCTTGTCGAACAGCAGCTTTATGACAGTTGCAGTGCACCCTACAGGCAGGTTGACGAAGAGTATTGGCTGTGGGGTGGTAACATCCCCGATTTTGTGGTGGTCAACGATTGCAACAACCTCAGCCTTGTCTATGCCGTCGACGGTCTGTGCCTTCTCGCTGTGGTCAACGAGGGCAACCTTCTTGCCCTCACCGTTCGTCATAATCTCAGGCACTTCAAACCCAAACTTCTCAAGAACGTACTTCGTTTCCGGATTCACATCTCCCTGGATTACTGGTTTCGCTTCAGCCTCAATCTTCATCATCTTGGCCACATTTCCGCCCTCTTTCCACTTGTTCCAGAGATAGGCAAAGGCAATTGCAGAACAGACGCTGTCTGTATCGGGATTCTTGTGTCCAACAACATAAACCACGTGCTCCATAGCAAAGTCAATGATGGGAAGGTAATAACGTTTTCGAAATTTTTTCAAAACCTATTCGTACTCAATTCAGACTCATCTTTAACTCGATTCTAGCTCCGTTGAGTTCAAAATAATTACACGTATTTCGAATACAGCGAAATCTTTCATACACAAAAATTTAAAATATCACTCCGATTTCTTCCAAAAAAACGAAAGGGGGTGGTGAAATGGTCGAACCGACAAGAGAACTTCTTTGGGGTGTTGAGGAGCTTCATGTCACGGTTCACTACCTTTACTTTATAGTAGCTGGAATAGTTTTCCTGTTCGGCCTTTTCAGGCTGTACAGAATAATTAAAGCTGGCAGGAACGATGAGAACAGGTTTGATAACCTTCCTGCAAGAATTATCACAGCTTTGAAGGACTCGGTTTTCTTCGTGCGCCTGTTTCTGCGTGAGGCCAAGATGGGTTTGATGCATGTGCTGATTCTTTGGGGGGTAGCCATCCTTACCGTCGGTACGGCGGTTCTTACAATTGCCGACCACGTGACGTCGGACTTTTTCAGGGGCACCTTCTACCTCATCCATGAGGCCCTGATGGACATTGCCGGCTTAGCGTTTCTCACAGGACTTTTAATAGCAATCGTGAACCGCTACATTGTCAAACCCACAAGGTTCGCAAAGAAGTGGCCATATGCCAATGATGACGGCGGAGTGCTTTTTGGGCTGTTAATTGTTGCCCTCCTCGGATTCGCAATAGAGGCATTGAGAATTGCGTCGGGCTATCCCGCATACACCGCCTTTATTGGGGGATTAATCGCCTCAACCCTGCCCTTTGATGTCTCTGCTTACAGGGCGGTATGGGTGGCCCACTCCATCTTTGCCCTGACTTTGATCGCCCTTGTCCCCTACACGAAGCTCCTTCATGCCATAGCTGCACCACTCAATATTTTGACGAAAACGAACAGAGTTGGGGCAAGGGAAGTTAGCGATGAGGAGTACATGGGTGCTGTAAGTGCAAGAGATTTGCAGTGGAGGGACCTGCTTTCGAGCCTTGCATGCATGCGCTGCGGGAGGTGTCAGGACAACTGTCCGGCGTTTAACTCCGGAACAACTCTCTCGCCCATGTACCTGATGCAGAACCTCAGGAGGAGCCTCAACCAGAAATCCGACATTACCGGCAACCTCGGTGATTTCGAGCTCGTTGGCAATGTTCTGGATGAGGAAGCAGTTTGGGCGTGCACAACTTGCAGGGCATGCATGGAGATGTGTCCGGTTTACATAGAGCAGATGGAGATAATCGGGGAGATGAGGAGGGGATTGGTTGAGAGCGCTGAAACACCGCCAGATATAAGGGACTTCCTGACGAACGTGCAGAAGCAGAAGAACCCGTGGGGAGAGGCGAAGTTCAAGAGGGATCAGTGGGTGAAGAAGAGCGATGTGGAGGTGCTGACTGTCAAAAACAATCCGGAGTTCGAGTGGCTGTGGTTTGTGGGCTGCGGCCACAGCTTCGACAGCAGGAACCAGCAGGTTGCGATAAAGCTTGCCAGGCTGCTCTCGGACATCGGCATCAACTACGCCATCCTCGGCAGGGAGGAGGGGTGCTGCGGAAATGACGTAAGGAGGGTTGGAGAGGAAGGGCTATTCCAGCTGCTTAGAGAGGAAAACTACCAGACCTTCGAGAAGTACGGCGTTGAGAGACTCTTCGCAACCTCCCCGCACTGCTACAACACCTTCAAGAACGAGTATGAAGGTATCGAGGCCAAGTTCATCCTCGAAATTATCTACGATGCGATAAAGTCGGGGAAACTTCAGCTGAAGCACGAGGTGAAGAAGAGGGTGACCTTCCACGACCCCTGCTACCTCGGCAGATACAACGGAATGTACGAGCTGCCAAGAGAGATTCTGAAAGCCATTCCGGGCGTTGAGCTGGTTGAGATGCCGAGGAACAGGAACAGGAGCTTCTGCTGTGGCGGTGGTGGAGGAAACTTGGTTAGAGAGTATCCGGGCGAGGACAGGCCAAACAACATAAGGGCAAGGGAGGCTGCTGAAACCGGTGCGGAAATTCTGGCAGTTGCCTGCCCCTTCTGCATGATAATGCTTGAGGATGGCGTGAAGGCTGTTGGAGCTGACAAGCAGATGGCGGTGATGGACGTCACTGAGCTTGTGTACGCTGCTGTGTATGGTGAGGAGTAACTTATTGTTATCATAATTTTTATGAGATTGGTCAATAAATTTTTTAAGTATGAAGTGCAGTTTTAATGATGATTGGCAAAACTGAGGCGGTAACGCTTTACATGATTTCTGAAGGTATAGGTAGTGTTGAAGAGCTTAAGACGGTCCTTCCCATCTCGGACAGCGAGGTTGAGGGCATAATTAGAAATCTTGAGCAGGAGGGTTACCTGGTAAACTCAAACGGTCTCAAGCTGACAAAGAGGGGTTTTGAGGTTTTAATGGATGAAGAGGTCGTGAAGATGGTCAGCGAGGTGAGGAAGCACATTGAAACGCTCGCTTCGGACGATGACGCGAGAGAGGAAATTGAGAGGCTTATTTCCGAAGAGGATGTATTAGGAAAGGTTGGAGAAGCAAAGCTGTTTCTGCAGAGGCTTGAGGAGGAGCGCAATGCTGAGCCTGTTGAGCTGGGCAAGACAGAGATAGTAATCCTTTACCTTATATCCGAAGGTGTGAGCCATTCCGTTGATATCAAAACTCTCCTTCCTATCTCGGCCAGCGAGCTGGACAGACTTCTTGAAAAACTTGAAATGGATGGCTATCTGGAGAAATCGGATGGTTTTAAGCTCACTAAGAAGGGTTTCGACGCTCTGCTCGAGCATTCCAGAGAGGTAAAGGACTACGTGGAGGACTACCTCAAGAAGAAGGCTCAGAAGGTCAGCGAGGTGAAGAGGCTGATAGAGAAGCTTACTTCCGACGAGGTGGAGGTGAAAAGCGGAATCAGGTACTACCTCTCTCCCGAGGAGGAGATTTTATCGCATTGCAAGGACAGCTTAACGGGGTACGAGTTTTACGCAACCAACGCGAGAATTCTGAGGTACAGGGCAACGACAAAGGGTGAGGATTTTGCAGAGCTGTCATACTCCGAAATCGACGGATTGACCCTCTCTACCGGAAGAGATGTCAGGCTGCTTGCAGTTGGGGGAGCGGTTATAGCTCTGGGAGTTCTTGGCATAGGAGTTCCCGCTTTCCTGCTCGGTCTCGGTGCTGTCGGACTTTACCTCTACAGGAGCAGTGTTTTTTACGAGTTCGTAGGAAAAGATAGTCTTGAGAAGAAAAAGGTGGCAAAGAGCTGGAGAATATACGATACGGAGTCAAAGGAGGTTCAGGAGTTTGTAAGGACAGTGAGGGAGGAAATTTCAAAGAGAAAGCTTCGAAGTAGTAGTTAGCGGCCATATTGGAGTGTAAAGGGCAGGGAACTGGGAACATTGATTTGGGTTATGTGACATTCAGTTGTTCGTAACTGTGGGTAAAGGAGGCTTTGAAATACGCCTGCCGAACAAAAGTGATTGAGGAGACTTTTTAAAGTTGATTTTAGGTATTAAGCAGTTTCTTAGCTCATTTAAAAATTGTTTCCACACGAAGCTTTACCCACCTCGAAAAAATAAATATAAATCGGCCTGAACTCCTTCGTTCATGAGGAGAACTCTCCCGGTCATCGTCCTGCTCATCATAGCATCTCTGATAAGGCTTTACAACCTCTCCCTCCCACCCTTATTCTTCGACGAGAGCATTCACGCTACGATTCTGAAATCCCTCTTTCAGGGAACCTACAGGTACGACCCCGCCTATCATGGCCCTTTGCTTTACTACATCCTCTACGCTCCTGTTAAGCTGCTGGGGGAAAGCGAGTTTTCGTTGCGCATCCTTCCCGCCATTACCGGCGTGGTTGTGGCTCTTACACCCCTCCTCTACAGAAGGTTTCTTGGGAGTAAGGCAGCGCTGATAGCCTCAACTCTTGTGACGATTTCGGCGGTAATCGTGAACTACTCGAGGTTCTGCAGGGCGGACATCTTCCAGCTTCTCTTCACCGCCCTCTTCGTTTACTTCATTTTCAGGTACCTTGAAAGGGAGAAGAGGCTAACAGACTTCAAGCTGGACAGGGACACGCTGCTGCTGGTAGCGGCCTTTACCTTCCTCGCTCTTTTCGCCACGCTGAAGGAGACCTTTTATCCAATAGCGGCAATCTTCCTGCTGTACTTCATTTTTGACGTCAAAAAATTCAGGCTCTCCGATCTGGCAGTTTCAATTGCGGTTTTTTTCGCCATATACTCGGCCTTTTACACCAATTTCTTCACTTACACCACCCCTCTGACGAACTTCTCAGAGTTTCCGGCCGTGAAAGCTGTGAGCTACTGGAAGTACCAGCACGATATAGCGAGAATTGCCGGACCGTGGTACTACTACCTCGAACTCATCCTTCTCTACGATTTGCCGGCCTTTCTGGCTGCAGCATTTGCGGTGTATGTTATAATCAAGAAAAGAACGAACTTCGAGGCTTTTGCGGCCTACTGGTTCCTCAGCAGTCTGATTTTCTTCTCCTACATGCAGGAAAAGGTTCCGTGGCTCGACGTCCACATCCTCTTCCCCATGTATCTCCTCACGGGAATCGGATTGAGCAGGCTTGATTTGGATGGAAAAAAGATTTCCGCGCTCGCCGCACTTTGCATTCTCTTCTCAGCCTACGGTTCTATCCATGTTAACCACATCAACCCGGTTAATCCTGCAGAGCCTGCCCTTTACCTCCCAACCCAGTACGACGTCAGAGAGTTCGCGGAGAAAACGAAAAATGAGACGGTTTACGTTTTCACGAGTGTTGGAGAGTACTGGCCCCTTGCATGGTACCTCAGGGACCACAGGGCTTACTTCATAACGACGGGTGTTGAGGGGAGAAGCTTCATCTCTGGAAATTACATCGTGGTCAACGCGACCAACGACATGAGGCTGGACAAGACAAATCTGGAGTTCGTGGAGACCATGGTCGTCAGATGCTGGACCTTCTGGACCACACCAGAGTTGCAAAGGATTCCAGCGTTCCTTGCGTTCAGAGAGCCCCTCACCGACGTCTCCTGCATGAACTTCAGCGTTTACAGGGCAATCTGACAAAGCTTTTAAAGCTCCCTCACCACAAGCATTCGTGAAGCTATCGATTGCTGACTTCGAGGAGTGGCTGAGGGAAAGGGGATACGATTTGATGATGGGTGAGCAGAACTTCAGGCTTTACCTCGACCTTGGCTTTTCGGCTCTGCTCTTCTACAACAGCAACCTCCTATTCAGCTTCATCCTCGACAAAGTTGGTCTGAAAAGTGCCGACGAAAGGGTGCCGGACAGGCTGAGGTTCGAGATTGCCAAAAGGCTGAGAAGGATTGAGGCAACAAAGGACGAGATCGAGATAGAGCTACTCTGAAACGACTCTCTTTCCCCTCTCGCTCGGAATCACCTTAATCTTTGCGTCATCAAAGCTGATGTCGAAGACTTTGCCCAGAACCCTGTCGAGAAACACTGCAAGTGCTGCAACCTCGCTGTGCGGCTGAGTGCCGATTGAGATGTTCAGGTCGCAAAGCTCGTAAACCTCCGGCGGAACCTTCTCCGCCCCAACAACCACGAGAACCTTATCAGCCCTCTTGATCTCTTCAAGCTTTTGAGGCAGGGGAATGCCGTACATCGTCAAGTGAACCTTAAGCCCGTCAAACTCCCTTAGAAGCTTTTTCCAGCTCACTGCCTTGATGAAGAAGTCCCCTCCCCACCTCTCCACAACGTCTCTGACACTCTCAAAAACGGATTTGTCCTCAGTATCGAAGTATATTCCCTTAGCCCCGAAGGCTCTCGCTGTCAGAGCAACGTGAGTCGAGATCCGCTTGTCCCTTTCCGGCCTGTGCCCCAGCCTCAAAACGTAGACTTCCATACCGCATCCTCGTAAGTTTCCTTCTCCTCAGCGTAGAAAATTCCGCAGGCCTTTGCGTCCGAGCAGTTTTTCATGGCTTCGAGAAGGTCGCTGCTCCTCTCAATCCAGTAAATTTCCTTCCTCATTTCCCAGAAGTTGTTGAAGCTCACGCACGGCTGCATAACCTCAACAAACGAGAAGCCTTTGTGCTTCATTGCATTGTAAAAAACTTCCGACAGCCTCTCCTGCTCCCCTGCAAAGACCCTCGCGACAAACGTGGCCCCGCTGACGAGCATGAGATGGCACGGGTTTAGAGGATACTCCGGATTTCCGCGGGGAGTTGACCTGCTTTTCCTGCCTCTGGGGGAGGTTGCCGTAACCTGCCCGGTTGTGAGCCCGAAAACGCCGTTGTTGTGAAGGATTATTGTAATGTCGGTGTTTCTTCTCGCCGCATGGACGAGGTGCTCCACACCCTCGTTAAGCCCGTCTCCATCTCCTGAGAATCCAACAACCACCAGATTGGGGTTTGCAAGCTTCAGGCCGGTGAGGAAAGGAGGAACCCTGCCGTGAATGACGTGGAAACCCGGCAGACTTAGGTAGTCTGAAATCTTTCCATGGCACCCTATGCCAGACGAGACCGCAATGTCAAAGCCCTCCTCGATTACTCTCCTGCTTGCCCTCTCAAAGGCTTTGAGAATCGCGAAGTTCCCGCATCCGGGACACCAGGTTATCCTGACCATTTCTCCACCTCCTCTCTGACCTCTTCAGGCGTAAACGGCCTTCCATCCCACCTGAGGATTCTTTTAACCTCAACCCCCTCAGCCTCGATCAGCCTTGCGAGCAGTCCCGTGTAGTTGCACTCCACGCAGAAAACATTCCCGCTAATTTTCGGCAGGAAGAGGGGTCTCATGTACCTGATCGCCGCCACGCTGAATCCAAGCTCCTCAGCAACCTCCTTCACAGCTCCAAAATTGCTGCCCCACGTAACAATCCAGTCCTTCCCGTTTTTTACCACCACGTAGGGGTTGAGATTCGCTACGACCCTCCTTATTTCCTCCTCCTTCCTCATCCTTTTCGCGTACATCTTTGTTGCGGTTTCCGCATCATCGGTTGCAAAGCCGTATTCATCGTGCTCGTTGCTGTTTGCCTTGAATATGGCCGGAGGGGCAGCGTAGGGGGAAATACCGCTCTCCGTTATCGCGTACCTCTTGAAAAGCTCCCCCTTTTCTCTGAAAATCTCTACTTCCCTCTTAACCACCCCTTCGAGCTTCGCTGTTGCAAGGCTTTCCGTGATGTGCTTCTCCGTCAGAAGTATTGCTGGTGTCTGGAACTGCCATGCCAGATTCAGAAGCTCACCCGCAAGCCTGTAGGAGTCCTCGATGGTTATGGGTGATGCAACTATAAGCGGAAACTCGCCGTGCGCTGGGTTAAGGGCAAAGTAAAGGTCCTGCTGAGCGGTGTAGGTCGCCATTCCCGTGGATGGCCCGCTCCTCTGGGCGAGAATGATCAGAACGGGCACCTCAGCCATCCCTGCAAGGCTTATGCTCTCGCTCATCAGCGCAAACCCACCACCGCTCGTCCCCACTGCAGCCCTCTCCCCGCCAAAGGCGCTCCCTATGGCCATCATTATTGCGGCAATCTCGTTTTCGGGTTGCAGAGCTACACACCTGCTGTCTGCGGCCAGAATGTGGAGTATTGGCGAGGCGGGCGTCATGGGGTAGGCGTAGTAAAACTTCAGTCCGGCTGCCAGCATCCCTTCGGCAATTGCCCTCGCACCGGAAACGAGCTCCTTTTTCTCACCAACCCGCTCAACACGCCCAACTTCAGCAGAAAGGTCAAGGCTCTCATAAACCTTCCCAACAATTCTGAGGTTTTCCTCACCCCTCTTCCCAAGCTCCTCCTTGATTACTTCCTCAACAACGCCCCTCTCAACCCCCACCGACCTGCAGAAAATGGCAATGGCCGCAATGTTTCTCGAAATGTCGGGCAGGCCAAGCTCCTTTACCGTTTCGGCAATCGGAAACTCCAGCTTTGGGTCATAATTTAGGTTAAGGGAAGAATCGCTAATCAGCAACCCTCTCAGCCTATCGGCGTGTTTCTCAAATACGTAATCCCGAAGGCAGATTAGGGCGTCGTAGTGATAGCTGTAGGAGTTAATTTCTTTCAGCGATGCTCTCACCACGCTGGCGTTGTGCCCACCCCTGATCAGAGACTGATATTCCTGATACACGAAAACGTGGTAGCCAAGCTCAGAGAAAATCCTTCCGAGAATAGTCCCAGCCCCTCTTACTCCATCTCCAGCGGCACCAGCAATGCAAACATTCATCGCCCCTTCATCACTCCTCCTCTTTAAAAGGTTTCAGAACCCTCACAACCCCATCTTCAATGGCCACCTCTGCCCTACCCACACCCAGCGGATTTCCGTCGCACGAAACGACCTCGTCAGCATCTATTTTCACCACCTCATCGTCAAAACTGATGGTGCTCGTGACGATGGGCTCTACTCTCCTCAAATCTTCCTTTGTGTAGGTGGATACAACAATTCCCTCGCTCACGCACGCCACGACACCTTTAAAGCCGAGGAAAGCTGAGAGGGACGCTCCGCCGGCAATACCCTTACCGAGAAATCTCCTGTCGGTCATTGCGACAAAGATGTTGCCGAAAACGCCCTCAACAACCCTCTCACCGACCTCCACCCTTGCTCTGAACTTTCTGGGCGTGGCTATGACCTTCTCGCCCCTCATGTACCTCCGCGCATCAACCTGAACTCTTTTTCCGTCAACCGTTGACAGTATCGTGGAGCCAACAACTACATCGTTGAAGGCAACTCTCTCCTCCCCACCAAATTTGACCACCAGCCCCCTCATCTCGACCTCTTCCAGCCTGTCAAAGTCCGGTGGACAGAGCGCAGGACTTACGTTGGTCGTGCCGATGCCGATGCATAGGAGGGGTGTTTGCGGTTTGGCTGATGCTGCGTCGCTTACGGTTCCGTCACCGCCGAAAACGGCTATAACGTCAACATTGCCGTCGAGAGCTTTCACCAGATTTACCGTGTCGAGCCTCGTGTTTGTCTCCTTAACTTTTACCCTCTCAGCCTCGATGCCGAGCAGTTCCGCTACTTTGTCAGCAGTAACAAACTCCCCATCGAGCTTTTTCAGAACTCTAACCACCACTCTCCTCTTCAAGTCATCAAACCCTCCGCCGGCGTGCGGATTCAGAACGATGCCGACCTTCACAGATAAAGTTGCCGGGAACTTTTAAAAATCTCGCCCGAACTTGCTTCATGCGAATTGCCTTTACTAAAATGCACGGTAACGGTAACGACTTCGTCCTGATTGACGAATTCGAAGGAGTGATTGTGGGAGAAGAGGAGAAGCCGAGGTTTGTAAGGGCAGTATGCCACAGAAACTTCGGCGTTGGTGCTGACGGTGCGCTTTTTGTTCAGCCCTCGCAAAAGGCGGACGTCAGGTTCAGGTACTTCAACAGCGATGGCAGCGAGGCTGCGATGTGCGGGAACGGTATAAGGTGCTTCTCCCGCTACGTCGTGGAGGAGGGCTATGCTGGGGAGAGGTTGAGAGTAGAAACCCTCGCTGGGATTCTTGAGCTTGAGGTAAAGAGGGAGAACGGCTGGTGGGTGAAGGTTGACATGGGAAAGCCTAAGTTTGGAAGGGAGGAGATTCCAGCAAAAACCGACGTGTGGGGGTATGAGGTGGAGCACGACGGCAGGAAGTTCAGGATTTACGCTGCCAACACCGGAGTGCCGCACGTGGCCGTTTTCGTGGACAGTCTCGACTTCGACATCGTCCCCCTTGCGAGAAAAATCCGCTATTCCGAGATTTTTCCGGAGGGAACCAACGTAAACTTTGCGAAAGTTGATGGGGACACAATTACGGTCAGAACCTACGAGAGGGGTGTTGAAGGGGAAACACTGAGCTGCGGAACCGGAAGCGTTGCCGTTGCGGCAATAGCAAACAGGCTCGGCCTAACCGGAAGTAAGGTTGACGTTGTAACGAAGGGAGGTTTGCTCAAGATAGAGCTTACAGAGGATACTGCCTACATGACGGGTGGGGCGAGCAGAGTTTTCGACGGGATTTTGAGGCTAAACGAGCTGAGATATGATATTTGAGAACCGCCTCGCTCTCTCTGCGATGGCCGGAGTGAACAATGCGGAGTTTTGCAGAAAGCAGAAAGCGTCGCTTGTAATCCTAGGAGGGTTCAATGCTGACAGAAGGGCCCTTGAAGCGGCGGAAAAAGCCGTTAAGAGGGGTAGAAAGGAGTTTCTGTTCGGGATTGACGGAATTGAAGGCGAGATAAAAAAGCTTGGGAGGAGGAAGTTTGCGGTAAACGTAAGGTCTTCATCCCTTGAAGGCTACCTGAACGTTGCTGAACTGGTAGCGGAGTTTGAAGGCATAATTGAAATAAATGCTCACTGCAGGCAGCCGGAGTTCGTTGAGATAGGCTGCGGGGAGTGGCTGCTCTTCAACCACGAGAGGCTGGTGGAAATCGTCAGCAAAACCTCAAGAATAGCACCCACATTCGTGAAAATAAGGGGAGGTCACAAATTGGATTACGAGAAGATCGCTCGAAAGCTCTTCGATGCCGGCTGTCTGGCAATTCATGTCGATGCCATGATTCCGGGTGGTGGATGCGATTTTTCCCTGATTGAGAGAATTTCAAGAATTGGGAATGTGATAGGAAACAACTCCTTCGTTGACATCGAGAGCGGGGAGAGAATCATAATGGCAGGGGCGAAGATGGCTTCGGCAGCCAGGGCTGTTTTGAGGGACGAAAACTTCTTCGAAAAAATGCTGAGAAGTCCCCTCCTTTCCCAGCCCGTTGAGCTCAGCTGTGGGCGATTCCGATGAGGTCGGAGATTGTGCAGTCTCTTGCCCTCGTAAAGGCTATCAGGCTCTCCTTCAGGCTGTAGAAAATTCTCCGGCTGTAGTAAACCGCCGAGCCTATCTGCACGGCCCTTGCACCTGCCATTATAAACTCAAGAACGTCCTCAAAGCTCGTTATCCCCCCACAGCCCACTATTGGAACCTCGATTTCCTTGTAGAGGTCGTAAACGCACTTTAGGGCTATGGGCTTGATTGCCGGCCCGCTCACACCGCCAGAGAGGTTGCTCAAAACCGGCTTTCCAGACATTATGTCTATCTTCATTCCCCTGAGAGTGTTTGATATCGTTATTCCATCAACTCCGGCATCCTCAAGGACCTTTGCGAGCTTCAGGTAGTCGTGCATCGCTGACAGCTTGGCAAAAACTGGGTTCTTCGTCTTTCCTTTCAGCTCCTCAACTATTGCCGCTGAAAGCTCAAGGTCCATTCCTATATCGAGGCCCGCTCCCTTCACGTGAGGGCAGCTGAGGTTTAGCTCGTAACCGTGGAGATAGGGAAGAGCGGAGTCAAAGGTGTCAACGAGATCGGAAAACTCCTCAACGGAATGTCCGTAGAGGCTTATGAGGAGAGGTGCCTCATTCGTGTAGTCCTTCAGCTCCTCGGCAAAATCTTTGGCCGCAGGAGAAGCTAGTCCAACTGCGTTTATCAGCCCGCATTTCCAGTTTACGACGGTCGGATTCCTGTAGCCCTCCCTCTCCTCAACACCGACAGACTTTGTAACAACCGCTCCCGCATCCCGCGCGATGAGATTGAGGGAGTGAACCTTACTGCCCATAATCCCGCTTGCAAGCATGAGAGGGTTTTTCATTCTTAAACCGCCAATCTCCGTTTCCAGCGGGTTCATCGTGTTTATTTTGCATGGACATTATAAAGGTTTGGTGCTCCAATCGGAAAAATTAAATCCCCAACATGGAAATTTAATTGTGGAAAAAATCCTCAAGCTCCTGGAGAGGGGAGAGGGAGAAAACGTAGAGTTCAAGGAGTTCTTGGGCAACTTTCACCTTAAAGAGGGCAGGTTCAGGCAGCTCGCCTGCCAGATGAACCACAGGATTATAATGGGAAAGGGTGTGGCTCTTTACGTTGTTGGCGTGTCAGACAGCGGTGAGATAAAGGGTATTGATGAAAACAAATTTTCCGAAACCATTGAGGTTTTGAAAAAGCTTGCCACCGAAATTGAGGCTGAGGTAAGCTCCGTTGAGAGGCATGAGGTTAACGGAGGCTACGTGGGGTTGGTGGAGATAAGGAAGACAAAGGCGAAGGAGCACATATTGGTAGGAACAGCGGGACATGTTGACCACGGGAAATCAACGCTCGTCGGCTGCCTCATCACGGGAAAGCCAGACGATGGGGATGGCGCGACGAGAGTTTATTTAGACGTTCTGAAGCACGAAATTGAGAGGGGGCTGAGTGCTGAAATAAGCTTTGCCGTTTTCGGTTACAAAGACGGAAAAGTTCTGAGAATGAAAAATCCGCTGAGCAAGGCAGAGAAAGCAATGGTTGTTGAAACGGCCGACAAGCTGGTGAGCTTCGTTGACACCGTAGGCCACGAGCCGTGGCTCAGGACTACCATAAGAGGTCTGTTGGGGCAGAAGGTCGATTACGGCCTCCTCGTGGTTGCTGCAAACGATGGTGTGATGAGAACGACAAAAGAACACCTCGGAATAATGCTCGCGATGGATTTGCCCGTCATCGTGGCTGTAACCAAGGCGGACATGGTCGACGATGCGAGACTCAGTGAGGTTTTGCAGGAGATATCAGCCACTCTCAGGAGAGTTGGGAGGGTTCCAACCGTCCTGAAGTCAAGGCACGACGCCAGAAAAGCTGCTGAGATGGTAAAAAGCAACAAACTTCTCGTTCCCGTAGTCATAACTTCTGCTGTTACTCTGGAGGGCTACGACATCCTTGAGGAGATTTTCCTGCACCTGCCAAAGCGCTATACTGCTGACGAAGACTTCCTCATGTACATCGACAAGATTTACAGTGTTACTGGAGTGGGGACAGTCGTGAGCGGGAGCGTGAAGAGCGGAGAACTTGCTGAGGGCGATGAGGTTTACATCGGACCCTTTCAGGATGGCAGCTTCAGGAGGGTGAGGATTCAGAGCATAGAGATGCACCACTACAGAATCGACAGAGCAAAGGCGGGAGACATAATTGGTGCTGCAGTCAAAGGAGTAAGGTACGACGAGTTGAGGAGGGGAATGGTCATAAGCAGGAAAGAGCCAAGGGCTGTCTGGGAGTTTGATGCTGAGATTTACGTCTTCACCCACCCAACCCTAATCAGCGTCGGCTACGAGCCGGTTATGCACGTCGAAACCATTTCAGAGACTGTGACGTTTGTTGAGATGGATAAGGAATACCTCAAGCCCGGAGACAGAGGAATAGTGAGAATGAAGTTCAAATATCACCCCCACTTCGTTTACGAAGGCCAGAAGTTCATCTTCAGGGAGGGAAGGAGCAAGGGGATGGGGGAGATAATCAGGGTTTTTTGAAAACTTTTTAATCGCCTCTCGCCTTTTTAAGAGCTTTTCAGAATTTTTCACGAAAACTCAAAATAGCCACTATTATAGGGCGCACGGAATTTTCTTGACAGCGTAAACCTTACTGTGCTGGAAATGAAGGACATTCTGCAGAATCTGAACAGGTGGCTAATCTGATTGCAGGGTTCTCATCAAACTTGCATGGAATCTTTGATTTAATTTTGTATTGAAAATTTTAAAACTCGGATTTGCCGCAAACGAATACTTTTTTATAAATTTCCGAACGAAGTTATGCATGGAAGAGGGCATTACGAGAATCGGTGTGAGCCTGCCGAAAAATCTCTTAGACGAGTTTGATAGGATAATATCCACCAGAGGTTACTCCTCAAGAAGTGAAGCCATCAGAGATGCAATAAGGACGTATATAACCGAGTACAGGTGGCTTGAGAGCGAAAAAGGGGAGATTGTGGGCGTTCTTGTGGTGCTCTACGACCATCACGTAAAGGGCGTTAGCGATTTACTGATCGACTTGCAGCACGATTTTCATGAAATAATCACCTCAAGCACGCACATACACCTCAACGAGGACCAGTGTCTTGAGATGATACTGGTTAAGGGCAAAATGGAGAGAATAAAAGTGCTCGTTGACAAAATCTCAGCCGCAAGAGGCGTTATGAACGTCAAACTGATCTCTGCGGTTAAGAAGGTTTAGGAATCGTAGCTTGCATCCCCTCTGCAAATCAGAAACACCGCTGCGTACTCGGGCAGTTTAACTCTTCCCGGGTAAATCTTCCCGCTGAAGTCCCCGATGCTCAAATTCAGCTTTCTCGCTACCTTTACCACGACCGCTTCATCACCGAAAGCAAGAGCATCTTTAAGAGGGTTGAAGCTCTCAATATCCTCAACTTCCGTCACCCTCAGTCCGGTTTTCCCGTGAAGGCTTCCCGGAAGCCTTATCAGCCTTTTAACGTCCGCAGTGACTGGAGCATCGATGTATATGCTGAGGGCGGAGTAGTCAAACTTCTCGACAGCACGGATAACCTTCTTCGTTAGCTTCTCCTTTTTCAGGTCTGCAGGTTTGATTTTGAGCTTGCTGGTCAGCCTCTCATCCTCCTCAAGCTTCTTTCTGAGGTAATTCAGAACCCTCTTTGCCGCGTTTGAGTTGGCAAACCTGTCCTCAACCACGATTTTAGGGGAGTTGAGGCGGAGGTAATCCACTATCTCCCTCCTCTCCGCGCTTCCCAGAGAGAGGAACTCCTCGTCGTGGACGTGAACGTGATACCCCCTCCCGCCTGAGAAGTAAATCTTCATATCTCTTATTCCGAAATCCGCACGAAGGACGGCTGTAAGCTTTTTAATCTCCCTCTTCGCCATCTCAAGAGCCTTTTCGAAGGATTGCGCTTTTACCGGCAGGTGGTCCGCATCAATGTCGAAGATTAGGTCCGCACCGAGCCAGCCCTTGTTCTCCATTTTGTCCTCAGCGGGTCTCTCGTAGTATGCGGAGGAGAAGTAGATGTGGGCTGGAACGTTGGACAGTATGTAGGCTCTGAAGTCAGTCTCCGACCTGAAGGATATG
Organism: Archaeoglobus fulgidus DSM 4304; assembly: GCF_000008665.1. Taxonomy (NCBI): domain Archaea; kingdom Methanobacteriati; phylum Methanobacteriota; class Archaeoglobi; order Archaeoglobales; family Archaeoglobaceae; genus Archaeoglobus; species Archaeoglobus fulgidus. The sequence goes on along the minus strand of NC_000917.1, from coordinate 661,641 downwards.
TGCCGGTGCATCACAAAATCGGGAAGCAATTCCAGCGGGACGAAGGCGAACTCTCTGTTTTTGAACTTCCTCGGAAGTTCAACCTCATTTTTCGAGTAATACTCCTCGAACTTCTTTTTAAGGAAAAGCTTTGTCAGCATGAGCGCAGAATCTGCAGGATTACCCTTCTTCTCCTTCTTCTGGTATCGAAGTTGATAATCACAACCTGCTGCCATGTCCCCAGAATCGGTTTTGAGTTGTGGAAGGGAATTAGGACGGATGGGCCTATTATGCTCGCCTTAACGTGCCCCGAACCGTTGTCATCCCCCCACGTCTTGTGATGCTCGTAGCTGTCCCCATAGGGGGCAATCTTCTCCATAATCCTCGGAAGGTCTTTTTTCAAGCCCGGCTCGTATTCGATGGTTGTCACGGCCCCTGTGCTTCCAACGCTGAAGACGAGAACCGCGCCACTCTCCACGCTGCTCTCCTTGACGAATTTCTCAACCTCAGGGGTTATGTCGGCCATGTCCCCGAAACCGTCCAGCTCAACCTCTATTTCCTTAATCATAATTCTCCCTCCTTATGAGGTAAAACTGCGCACCTTTATAGTTTACAATTCTCGCCTCCATGTAGTCCCCGTAGAGGGGCTTGATGAGGCAGTCCGCACCAACTTTCCGCGAAACCTCGACTATTGCGGAAAAAAGCTCCGGTGGTGGGCGGAGGGAGTAGATGAGAGAGGCCCCTTCATATATTTTGAGGTTGGGCTTTGTCACGTCGTCAACGTAAAATCTGCAACCCTCAGGAGCTCTCCGCTCAACAACATCCGTTGCGAAAACCTCAAAGCCCCTCCTCGCCAGAAGCTCGGCTACCGCAGTAAATCTCCCTATTCCCACCTCCACGACCTTACCTCTGTAGTTTTCTGCTATGTAGTCGGCAATTTGCAGCATGAACAATTTTTATATCTCAGAGGGGCAATTAAGTTTTGTGCAGACGGTGATAATCAGGGACTACACGCACAAGGACTTTAAGGAAGTTCTCGAAATAGATAAGGAAGCCTTCTCTCCGCGCAATCCTGCTTATGACGTTTACGTTTACATAACCTACGGCACCGACCTGCTTGTTGCGGACATAGGGTCGAAAATAGCCGGTTACATCGTTACGATGGATGTTGACGAGTTTACAGGCAAGATAATAGCTTTTGCTGTGAGGAAAGAGTTCAGGGGGATGGGTATAGGAAAGATGCTTCTCTCGGAAGCGATTAAAAGGCTTGAGGGGAGGGGAAAGAGGAAGATAACCCTGGAAGTTAGGGTCTCAAACGTTCAGGCTCAAAAATTGTATAAAAAATTTGGATTCGAAATTATCGATGTTATCAGTGGCTACTACAGTGACGGAGAGGACGCTTATCTCATGGCTCGCACAGCTCAGGTGCAATAGATTCGATTACGAACTTCAAATTCTCGCTTTCTATCAGGTCCTCAGGGCTGCGCTCCCTAAAAATCTCCGAAATCCCCTTACAAAGCAGGGAAATAGCCTTTTTGTGCTCGGTTTTGCTTTTGTGAATGTGCACGGGCTGAACGCCCAGCTCATCATAGGCCTTGAAGTGGCCGTTGGCGATGCCGGCATTTTCGAAAAGCTTTTTAATGTTGTAGAGGGTCAGGTGCAGCAATATTATTTCTTCCTTGTGCATGGGACATCACTCCCTCAGAAGCGAGTATTCAACATCATTTATAAGTTTTTCTGCTGTATTTTGGTTTAAATACTTTTATAACGTTTTATTCTTTACATTTTGCCGGGAAAATTTTAATTTAGAAAAAATATTTAAATCTAGCCACCCGAAATAACTCTCACGACCTTTACTTCCCCTCCTTCTGCCACGTCGTCCACCGGTACAGGGATGTTGTCCTTGACTACAACAACTGTTTCGGGGTTGATGCCGAGAGACTCAAGGATTTCCGAGTACCTCTGCCCGTTAACTTCAACTTCAACTTCCTTCTGGTCAAAACCGACAAACTTAATCTTCAGCTTCATTCTTCAGGCAGGACCTCTTTGGAGATCTCCTTTATGCTTCCACCACTGGTCGCGGTCTTTATTTCGGAGACATTGCTCTCAAGGAGCTTTTCATCCTTGCTAAAAAGCTTTCTCATGCCCTTTCTTCTGAACTTGCGCCAGTTGAACCGCCTCATCTGATCACCAATCATATATAGTGTAAAAGGAGGTAGAAATAGTTTTTGTTTCAGTTCTGTGAGTCAGGTATAGTTGAGGCTCAACTGCTCCTCTGCAATGTCTCCGAAAATCGGCAGCTTAAATGCCTCTCCTCTGCTTGCCTTGACGATGCAGAAAGCCCAGAGAATTATGCTGAAGGCCATCACCACTCTGGAGAGCAACGCACCGCCGGGCAGAACTGGAAGCAAAATGACCAGAGCCGTTATTGTTGAGAATGTTAGGGTGGACTGGACCGCGTGGAACCTCACGAAGGGGCTTCTGTCGAACAGCAGGAAGAGAACTCCTGTTACGAAGCCGAGGGTGTAGCACATGGCCGCCCTAATGTTCTCGTTTATTACCTCCATAGATTCAGTTTTCTCTCACACTTAAAGACATTACCCCCTCAGCTGCTCCCCTATTATTCTGTCGAGGAGCTTCAAAAACTCGTCCTCCCTTCCCTCAGGAATTGTTGCTCCCGCTGCAACGCTGTGCCCGCCTCCAACTCCACCAACCGCCTCGGCAGCCCTCTTGAGGGCTTTGGCAAGATGCACTCCCCTTTCAACGAGCCTGTAGGTTGCTCTGGCAGACACCTTAACACCCTTGTCGCTCTCAGCAAAGGCTATTATTGGCTTCTCCCTGTTTCCCTTGTAGAAGCACATCCCTGCAACGATTCCCACGATAGTATCGGGAATGTTGCTCCCCGCGTGGAAGTACTGGATGTTCTCAAGCTCCTCTATTCCCTCCCTGTCGACAAACCTAATTCCGTCCGAAAGGTTCTTTCTGTGGTTCTGCAAGAGTGTCCTCGCCCTTCTATACGCCCTCTCATCACCCAGACAAACACCCATTCCAACCTCGGCCTCATTGTAGCGGGCAGTTGCGTTAAGGAGTGTGGAGAACTCCATCGCATCCCTCTTTTCCGTCCCCTCCTCCTCGTTCACGAGGATGTAGCACTCCCCGACCATCCTCAGAATGCTCGTGTATGGAATGCCGAAGTCCATGGCAAGGCTGACTAGGGCGGAAACGACCCTCCTTTTCTTTTCAATCTCAAGGTCTATCCACCTCACCCACGGATCGACTCCAAGGCTCTCCAGGAGGTTAAGAACCCCCGACTCGTTGGCGGTAATTCCGGGAATGAAGGGGTCGGAGTTGTACTCGAGCATCTTCGCAACGGGCCTCGTCTGCTTGCCGAAGAATCTCAGGTCTCTTAAAACGGCAATCTGTTTCTTCCTCAACCCCTCCATGACTATCTCCCTGTTCAGACCCTTCAGCATGCCCCACCTTGAGTCCTGCAAATCCCCCACTGCTCCGACGATTGAGATTGGTAGAAGGTCGGAGTTGTCGTTTTCGTAGTCAAACAGAGTCCTTCCGTTTCGCAGGTATTTTGAGACAAGATAGGTTGTTGTCGCACCGCTGAGCTCAAAAGCACCATCGTAGCCGAAATCGTGCGGGTTCAGCTGCATTGGATGATGACTTTGCGGGAGGTGGTGGTCGGTAATTGCAAACTCTATCCCGTCAAGCATGTTGAGAACCCCGCTGCCTATGTCCGTGAACCAGACAAAGGTGTTCTCGTCTTTTATCGCCTCAATCTCGCTCTCATCGAGCTGCTTTACGAACCTAATCCCGCTCTCAACACCGGCCCTCAGCAGAGAGGTGTGAGCGATGGTTCCTGCGGTTATGCCATCAGCATCGATGTGGGTCACCACTAAGACCTCTTCGTTCTTCAAAATCCTGCCTGCCAGCTCGGCGGCTCTCTTCAGGAGTTCATTCACAAAAAGAGTTTCGGAGAAAAGAACTTAAACTTTTTTGCTCCATTTCCTCTGTGGGAAGTGCATTCGTGTTTCTTGAGGCATCGCTCGAACTAATCCCCCAAAAAATTCGGGGTCATCCTGCGGTGAGGGCAGATGCAATAAGAAGGGGGAAGAGACCAGAGAAAATCCTTCTGGACGACTCGAAGCACCATACGGCGATGAAATCCCTGGAATTCAGGGAAAAGAGGGGCAGGCCCGATATAGTCCATCAGTGCCTCCTTCTCCTCCTCGACTCACCTCTGAGGGATTTCGAAGTTTACGTGCACACCCTCAACGGGGAGATAATATGGGTAAATCGCGAAACAAGGCTTCCGAGGAACTACAACCGCTTTGTTGGGCTAATGGAGAAGTTATTTGAGGAGAGAAGGATAACAGCTGGGGATACTACCCTCATCGAGTTCAAAGATGTCGGCCTGAGGGACATCGTCAGAGGGAGGGACGTTCTCCTTTTCAGAGAGAAGGGGGGGCGCTTTGAATTCTCCGAGCTGCTTGACGGTGACGTTGCGGTCTGCATCGGCGCATTTCCGCACGGTGACTTTTTCGAGGAAACCCTTCGGGAGCTTGGGGAGTTTAAGGAGGTAAGTCTTGGTACAGAAAGCTACACAAGCCTTTATGTGACGAGTCGTGTTCTATGCGAATATGAAAGAGTTCGAGCTCATAAAGTTGGTTGAGCGCCTGTTTGGGGATGAAGATGTCATTACTCCCGCAGGAAAGCACGATGCTGCTTACGTCAAAATCGGAAACAGGCTGATCGTCCTCACCTGTGATACCGTCAACGAAAAAAGCGATTTTCCACCTTACATGCTTCCCGAAGAAATGGGGTGGATGGCGATTGCTGTCACCCTCTCGGACGTAGCTGCCTGCGGAGCAAGACCTCTTTACTTCCTCAGCTCAATCTCGCTCAAATCGATCGAGTTCTTCGAGGACATACTGCTCGGAATCAAGAGGTGTGCGGACAGATTCGGAGTGAAGGTTGTCGGGGGGGATATCGATTTCAGCGAGATAACGACGATAGCCGGTTTTGCCATCGGCGAAGCGAGAAGGCACATAACGAGGAGGGGGGCGAAGGTGGGAGAGGGGGTTTTCATAACCGACCTTCCGGGAAAAGCTCAGCTCTGCCTGGAAATGCTCGAAAGAGGGGCGAAGAGGGAGGAGCTGCCTTATGCGGAAAAGCTCTACACTCCCGTGCCGAGGATTGAGGAGGGAATGAGAATTGCCAGATACGCCTCGGCCATGACCGACGTGAGCGACAGCCTTGCCGTCAGCCTCCATCAGATCAGCCAGAGCAGCAACGTGAAGATAGTTCTCGACAACATAGTTTTATCTCATCTCAGCCCAGCGGAGAATGCACTGGAGCTCTTTCTTTACGGTGGAGGTGATTTTGAGCTGGTTTACACCGCAAAAAGCAGCGATGATGGCATCAGAATTGGCAGAGTTGAGCGGGGCAAGGGCGTTTTTGCAGAGATTGACGGGAAGACCTTTGAGGTGGAGTTCAGAGGTTACTCCCACTTTTAGCGCTCTCCAAAAACAACAAAAACAGGATTTAGCGAGCGAAAAGCCAAACCACCAGCCAGCTCGTAGCTTTTCGCCGCATTAACTAAAACAATTTCTCTGAAGATGCCCTTTTCCCTCATTTTTCTGGCGGCGCTTAAAGCCACCTCAATCCTCGCTGCATTAACCACAACCCTTCTGGCGTTGCAGATTTCCAGCATCTCCTCAACGCCCTTTGTCCCCCCTATGAACACCACATCAGGACTGTATTTTTTCAGAAACTCCTTGCCGTCCATCTCCAGCAGAACCACGTTGTCAAACCTCTTCAACCTCTCTCTGGCCTCATCTGAAATTTCTATATCAATAGCATAAGCTTTCCTGACGTAGGGAGCAAAGAACTCCGTCACCGCCCCACTTCCGCATCCTATATCGGCAAACACATCATTGGGAGAGGGCCTTAGCTTGGAAAAAACTACTCCTATAACCTCCTCCTTGGTGAACTTCCCCGTCATAGTCTCTCAACCTCAAGAGGATACTTCTCCAGCTCCTTTATAACCCAATCGTCCCTCCCCAGAACCACCACAGTCTCACCCTCGAAGGCCTTCAAAACTGCCCTCTCAAGCTCATCAGCCGAAAAGCAGGGATGATCATCAATTTTACTCTCAGCCAGAATCACCTTTCCCAGCGAGAAAGACCTTATCCCAAGCTTTCTGGCAACGCTGTAGCTGAACTCCTCCCCTTCCCACACAATTTTCCCATCATCCATGAAGTAGAAGTAATCTCCAACCTCCTTAGCCAGATCAGCGTCGTGAGTGGAAACAACAACTCCCTTTCCCTCTTCCCGCAGCTTCCTGATAATCTCAGCAATCATCCTCAAACCCTCCCCATCTACGTTGGCAGAGGGCTCGTCCATGATGCAGTAGTCGGGATTCATTGCCAAAGCCGAGGCGATGGCCAACCTCCTCTTCTCCCCACCGCTCAGAGTGCTGCATAGCCTTTTCTCGTATCCCGACAAACCCACAGCCTCCAAAGCATTTCTAACAACCCTCTCCAACCTCTCTCCCTTCAGCCCGAGATTTCTTGGGCCAAAAGCGACATCCTGCCAGACTGTTGGTGAAAGAATCTGGTCGTCCGGATTCTGGAAGACGTAAAAAACCCTCTTTCTCACCTCAAGCAGGCTTTTTCTGTCGTATTTAAGCTCCCTTCCATCAATGATGACCTTCCCCGATTTGGGCCTCAGAAGGCCGTTGAGGTGCTTCAGCAAAGTCGTTTTTCCAGCACCATTCCTTCCCATGAGAACCGTAACCTTCCCCCTCTCAGCTTTGAAGTTAACTCCCTTCAGAACCTCAGCATCCCCGTAGCAGAAGTGGAGGTCTACTGCCTCAATCATAACAGCCACCCTGCAAGGCAGAGGGATGCAAGAACCGCTATGGCAACCCCAACCCCCCTGTTCTCCACGAAGGGCTCTGGATGAAGTCCAGAGTAGCACCGTGCCTGCATGGCCTCCTCCATTATCTCCGCTCTTCTCATTGACCTGATGAAGGCTGAAAATGCGAGCAAAGAAGTCGTCCTTACCATCTTTGCCGCATTGATGTAGCCCATCCTGATTGAAGCTGCCGTATCGAGTCTGGAAAGCTCCTCGAAAAGTATCTGGATTGCCCTGTATGCGAGAAACATCAGTTCGAGGATAAAAGATGGCATTCTAAGCCTTGAAAGCGTCGAAACGAACTCAGGAACTGTTGTTGTTAGAATCATAAACGCCACTATCGTGAGCGAGGATATGCTCCTCAGCAATGTGTTTACCGCAATCAGCAAGCTTCTGTCCGTAATCTCCAGAATCCAGAATCTGAAAAGGCTTTCTCCATCAATCGTGAACAGAATGACGAGAGTTCCGGCCAGAAGGAAAAATAAGGGAACCCTCAGGATTTTAACATAAGCCCTTCCATCACCGTAAAGCCCGAGGGCTGCGAAAAGGGCTATCGACAGAATCTGCGCCCCCCAGCCCAGAATCTGAACGATGATAAGGGAGGATAAGGCAAGATAAACCTTCAAATGCCCATCCACAACCTTTCTCGATTTTACCTGAGCCTCTTCAAGCGTTTCGTGCATGCTTCAGCCCTCTGTAGTAGCCGAGGAAGTAGCCTATGATGAGCGAGCCTATGGCAGCCTGTAGGCTGAAAAGCATGCTTTCAATCTCTCCGCTTGGCGGCTCGAAAATGGGGCTGAACCAAGGCTCGTAGTCTGGCTTAAGCTCCTTTATTACCTCTTCCGCTTTCTCATCCGCCCCAGCCCACTCCTCCGCTGTAACCTTGGCAGCAAAAATCAGCAGAATGAGAAGTAAAAGAAGCTTTTTCATGCCTTTACCACCTCCAGAACGTCGCTTCTAACTTCAAAGATGTAGGAGACGAGCATCACAGCCACCACGCCCTCAATGATGGAGAGCGGAACCTGAGTTACGGCGAATATGCCCATGAAGGTCGCAGCGGATTTGATTATGCCTGCAACTCCAGCTGAGCTGGGAAAGGCAAGGGCGAGCTGCAGTGAGGTGACCACATAAGTTACCAGATCCGAGAGCATCGCAGCAGCAAAAACAGCCACTCTGAAATTGACATTCTTCAGCAGCTTGAAAGCAATCCACCCAACAAAGGGGCCTATAACGCCCATGGAAGCAGTGTTTGCTCCGAGCGTTGTTATCCCTCCATGAGCCAGCAGCAAGGCTTGGTAGAGCAGCACTATTGCCGAAAGCAGGGCTGTCACCGCAGGCCCGAAAAACACCACTGCTATGCCAGTCCCAGTCGGATGTGAGCAGCTTCCAGTCACAGATGGAAGCTTGAGGGCTGAGAGGACGAAGATGAAGCCTGCAGAAACAGCAATTAAGGACTTCATCGATGGCTTTTCCTCTATAATCCTCTTAACTCGAAGAGCTCCGTAGACCAGAAATGGTATGGCAAAAACATACCAGAATGCAGCCCACTCAGGTGGCAGGTAACCCTCCATTATGTGCATCACAACACCTCCAGATTTCTTGAGCTTGTGTCAGATTGACTTTATTTAAATTTTTTGGATTTTCAGTAAGATTTATTTAACTGAGTTTAGAGTTGCAGCAATGGCAAAACTGCTCTACGGCGTTGGAATTGGCCTGACAAAGAAGCACCTCACGCTTGAGGCTATTGATGTGATTAAGGAAGTAGATGACGTTGTTGTGCCGGGAAAGATGGCCTACGAGGTTATTAAGGATATTAGGGAGCCGAGAGTTGTTGAGTTCCCGATGGGGGACAGCGAGGAGGTTGTGAAAAATCTTGCAAAGGAGATTAACGAGTTCGATGGCACGGTTGCCTTCTGCTGCATAGGCGACCCGGTTTTCTACTCCACCTTTAACCATCTTGTGAGGGAGGTAAGGAAGCTCGACCCCAATCTGACAGTAAAGGTAATCCCCGGAATCAGCAGCATCTCAGTTGCCCTCGCCAAAACTGAGACTTTCGTAACCAGATCCGCCTTAATTGCAACTCAGGATTTTAGAGATGCAGATGTTGCCGTTGTGCTGAAGGTCAAGAATCCGAGGGAGGTGGAGAGAAGGTTGAGAGAAAAAGGTTACAACGATTTCACTCTGCTTGAAAAGCTTTTCATGAATGGGGAGAAAATTTACTGTGAAATGCCCGAGAAGTCGAGCTACTTCAGCGTGATGGTTGCGAGGAGAGTTGAGGAGAGATGAAGGTTTACTTCGTGGGCTTCGGACCGGGAAATCCAGAGCTTTTAACCTTAAAGGCCTACAAACTGCTTAAGGAGGCGGATTTGGTAGTTTACCCCGGCTCGATTGTTCCTGAGAAGTTTTTTGAGGAGTTTAAGGGGGAGAAGGTGAACAGCCACGGCAAAACCCTCGAAGAGATTGTTGATTTGATTGAAAGATACGTGAAAAGGGGAAAGAGGGTTGTTAGGGTGCAGAGTGGAGATCCATCAATTTTCGGGGCTGTCTGGGAGCAAATAAGGGAGCTGAGGAGGAGAGGGATTGACTGCGAGGTTGTTCCGGGTGTGAGCAGCGTTTTTGCTTCAGCCGCATCACTTGGAATTGAGCTGACCTCCCCCTCAACGGAGGGAGTTGCTATAGTCAGGCCAGCAGGGAAAACTCTTGAGAAAGACCATCTTGAGGAGCTTGCAAGGCTGCCCCTCACTCTCGTAATTCTCCTTGGCGTTGACAAAATTGGTGAGATAGCGGAAAAAATTGCAAGAGTGAGGGGGTGGGATGAGCCCTGCGCCGTTGTCTTCCACGCCTCAAGGGAGGATGAGATAAGGATTAAGGGCACACTCAAAGATATTGCGGAGAAGGTGAGGGAGAAGGGGATAAGAAGGACTGCAACCATTATTGTGGGAAAGGTCGTTGAGGGATACGATGAGAGGTCGCACCTCTACTCTTAAGGTTGCCATTCTCTGCTTTGAAAAGGACAGGCCAAAGCTTGAAGCCCTGAAGGAAATTCTCGGCAGAAGCTACGAGGTGGAGTTTGTTGATTACAGCAAGGATGTGTGGGATGATGTTCTGCAGTATGACTGCATTGTTGCCTACCTCGCCTCTGGAATTGTTGTGAGGGGCATCTGCGGAAGGCTGAGGGGGAAGTGGAAAGACCCGGCAGTAATAGTGCTGGACAAGCCGCTAAAGCACGCTGTGGTGATGCTGGGCGGGCATCACGGCGGGAATGAGGTGGCAAAGAAGCTTGAGGAAGCTGGGCTGAAGGCTGTCATCACAACTGCAATGGAATTCACCGAGGGCTACAGCGTTGGGGTGGGGTTCAGGAAAAATGCCACGGCGGATGAGATTCTTGAGGCCATTGCAATGGCGCTTGAGGAAGTTGGAGGGAGGATGGAGGAAATAAGGGTAATCTCCACGGTTGATGCGAAGAGGGACAGCGCAATTGTGGAGGTGGCGAACAGGTTAAAGAGACCGCTGATTTTTGTGAGGGCGGAGGAAATCAACTCCATGGATATAAGAGAGACGAAGGCAGTTAAGATAGGTGTTAAAAATGTGGCCGAAGCCTGTGCAATTTACGCATCAAATTCGGGAGAGCTAATACTCCCAAAGAGGGTTTACGGAGGTGTTACTGTTGCCATCGCGTGGTAAGCTCTACGTGGTTGGAATAGGCCCGGGAAAGGAGGAGCTGATGACATTGAAGGCAAAAAGGGCCATTGAGGAGGCTGATTATATCGTAGGCTATCAGACCTACGTTGATAGAATCTCACATCTAATTGAGGGGAAGAAGGTCGTCACGACTCCAATGAGGAAGGAGTTGGATAGAGTAAAGATTGCCCTTGAGCTTGCCAAAGAGCACGTTGTTGCCCTCATCAGCGGTGGTGATCCATCCATTTATGGCATCCTTCCTCTCGTCATTGAGTATGCTGTAGAGAAAAAGGTTGATGTTGAAATTGAGGCTATTCCGGGTGTAACAGCTGCCTCAGCAGCCTCATCACTGCTCGGCTCAGCTATAAGCGGTGATTTTGCTGTTGTTAGCCTCAGCGATTTGCTGGTTCCGTGGAGTGTGGTGGAGAAGAGGCTCCTTTACGCCCTAAGCGGGGATTTTGTGGTGGCAATCTACAACCCATCCAGCAGAAGGAGGAAGGAAAACTTCAGAAAGGCAATGGAGATAGTTAGAAGGTTCAGGGGAGATGCGTGGGTCGGGGTTGTGAGGAACGCGGGCAGAGAGGGGCAGCAGGTTGAAATCAGGAGAGTTTCTGAGGTTGATGAGGTGGACATGAACACCATTCTGATTGTGGGAAATTCAGAGACGAAGGTTGTGGATGGGAAGATGTTCACGCCCCGCGGTTACTCGAATAAGTACAATATCGGTGAAAAGAGAAGGGCGGAAAGGATGGGAGCATCGACGAAAGGTGGAATGGAGGTGGCGAGAAGGAGCGAGGAGATTCTAAGGAGCTTTTATCCTGAAGAGGGGCTGAGAGGGGACATAATTAGGAGATGCATCGCGACAACGGGGGATGTGACGATAAAGGACGTTATCAGGTTTGTGGGGGATACCGAGGAGGGAGTCCGAGCTTTGCGGGATGGCTGCAGGATAATCGCAGACGTGCACATGGTAAGGGCCGGTTTGAGGAGAGATGCGATTGTTGCTGTAGACTTTGCCAGAGGTGATGACACGAGGACTGCTTCAGGCATCAGAAATCTTGCGGAGATGATTGAGGGAAGTTTGGTTGCCATTGGCAACTCGCCCTCGGCAGCCTTTGCTTTATGCGAGGTGGCTGAGAAGCATCCGCCAAGGTTCATCGTTGCCACTCCCGTTGGCTTCGTGAATGCTGCAGAGTCGAAGGAGATGGTCAGAAAGCTGCCAGTTCCTTCAGTGACAACCGAGGGGCCGAGAGGAGGAAGCGGGATTTGTGCTGCGATAGTTAACTGCCTGATCGAGCATGCTGATAGACCCGATTGAGCTTTACCGCTATCCCGAAAAGTGGATTAAGGATAGGGATGCGGAGAAGAAGGTAAGGTCAGGGCTTTACATTCTCACGGAGGACGGCTATCTGCGGAGGGGGATAACTACTGGAACTACAGCCTCCGCTGCTGCTGTTGCTGCTATTGCCTCTCTGAAAGAGAAAGTGGAAAAAGTAAAGGTTTCCACGCCTGCAGGGGTGGATGTTGAGGTGGAGGTTGAAGCTGAAAAGGGCTTTGCGAGGGTGAGGAAGTTCTCGGGCGACCACGAGTTTGATGTTACCAACGGCATTATCTTTGAGGCTGAGGTTTGCGAAACATCTGGAATATTTTTCGGCAGGGGCGTAGGTGTTAAGGCTGGAGAGAAGGCGGTAAGCAGGTCTGCAAAGCTTCAAATCCTTGAGAACTTCATAAAAGCCAGCAGGGAGTTTAATTTCAGTGGAGGAGTTAGGATTTCTGTTCCGGATGGGGAAGAGGTGGCCAAGAAGACCGGCAACGAAAAGGTAGGGATAAAAGGCGGAATATCCATACTGGGAACAACTGGCTTCGTTGAGCCGTGGTGTAAGAAGCTTGTAGAGACGAAGCTGAAAATTGCGATGCAGTACCACAGAATAGCAATTACAACGGGCAGAAAGGCTTGGCTCTACGCAAGGAAGAAGTTTCCCGAATATCAGCCCTTCGTCTTCGGAGTGCACATTGATGAGGCTCTAAAGCATCCGGGAGAGAAGATTATCGTGGGATTTCCGGGATTGCTGAAAATCTGGGCTGGCAGCAGGGATAGGATTGAGGAGAGGGCCAGAGAAGAAGGAGTTAGAGTGGTGGTGATTGAGGATGATATGGATAGTTGGGTCTGGGACGTGCAGGGGACAGACCACTGAAAGGGCTAAGGAAATCATAGAAAGGGCGGAGGTAATCTACGGAAGCAGAAGGGCGTTGGAGCTGGCTGGTGTTGTGGATGACAGCAGGGCGAGAATATTGAGGAGCTTTAAGGGAGATGAAATCAGGAGAATTATGGAGGAGGGGAGGGAGAGGGAGGTTGCTGTAATCTCCACCGGAGACCCCATGGTTGCCGGGCTGGGGAGAGTTTTGAGGGAGATTGCTGAAGATGTTGAAATTAAAATCGAGCCCGCCATTTCCAGCGTTCAGGTTGCCCTCGCAAGGCTGAAGGTTGATTTGAGTGAGGTAGCAGTAGTGGACTGCCACGCCAAGGATTTTGATGCCGAGCTTACCGAGCTTCTAAAGTACAGACACCTGCTCATTCTCGCTGACTCGCACTTTCCGCTTGAGAGGCTCGGTAAAAGGAGGGTCGTTCTTCTCGAAAACCTCTGCATGGAGGGAGAGAGGATTAGAGAAGGGAATGCCGATTCCATCGAGCTGGAATCGGATTACACAATAATTTTTGTTGAAAGGGAGGTGATGGAATGAGAAGAGGTCTGGTTATAGTTGGGCACGGAAGCCAGCTCAACCACTACAGAGAGGTTATGGAGCTGCACAGGAAGAGGATTGAGGAGAGCGGAGCCTTTGATGAGGTTAAGATAGCCTTTGCTGCGAGGAAAAGGAGGCCGATGCCCGATGAGGCGATAAGGGAGATGAACTGCGATATCATTTATGTAGTCCCCCTCTTCATCTCCTATGGCTTGCACGTCACCGAGGACCTGCCGGATTTGCTCGGTTTTCCGAGGGGAAGAGGGATTAAAGAGGGAGAGTTTGAGGGGAAGAAGGTTGTAATCTGCGAGCCAATCGGAGAGGACTACTTCGTCACCTACGCCATCCTCAACTCCGTGTTCAGGATCGGCAGGGACGGGAAAGGTGAGGAGTGAGCATGACCGCTGGCAAAACAATCGCAATGTGGAGTGGTGGAAAGGATAGCTGCCTTGCATTATGGAGGGCAATGAAGGAAATGGAAGTTGACAGCCTCGTCTGCATGATGCAGCACGGAAAGGCGAGGGCACACGGAATCAACGCCGAAATTGTTAAGGCGCAGGCCGAAAGCATAGGCATAGACATTGTTGTTGAAGAGGCAACGTGGGAGGATTATGGGAGGAGGTTGAAGGGCATCTTTCACAGATTAGGAGTTGAGAGGGCGGTTTTCGGGGATATATACCTCGAAGAGCACAGGACGTGGATAGAGAGGGTTTGCAGGGAAAGTGGTGTAAAGCCGTTTTTCCCTTTGTGGGGTGAGAGCACTGAAAAGCTGGCGGAGGAGTTCATCGAGGCGGGGTTTGAGGCTTACGTCATTGCAACGAAAAAGGAGTTCAGAGACCTTCTTGGAAGAAGATTTGACCGCAAATTTGTTGATGAAGTTAAGAAAAGGGGAATCGACCCCTGCGGTGAAGATGGTGAGTTCCACACCTTAGTTGTTGACGGACCAATTTTCGAAAAAAGGCTGGAAGTGAAGCTTCTGGATGCCTACGAGGGGGAGAGGTACTGGCACTTGGGGGTGGAACTTTTGAGAGCTTAAACCTCAAAAACGCTCCCGCTCCCAACCATCACATACTTCTCCCCAAGCTTCTCCTTGAGCACGAACTCATAGCCTAAACCAGTGCAGTGGCAGGGAGCAATCTTCTCGATTATGGCATCAAGCCACTTGATGATTTCAGGAAGCTCTGAAGGCTTGAAGGCGATCAGATGCGTCCCACCTACAATGTACTTCACCTCATCTCCCACAACCTCCTCTGCCCACTCAACCGTGTTCCTCAGCCCTGCGTGGCAGCAGCCGAGGACGAGAAGCAATCCTTTATCGGTTTTTACGGCTACGGATGTATCGTCCAGCAGCCCGTCAAACTGCTTTTCTCCATCAACCACGATGTAGGAGTCCTCAAGCAGCGCTTGCTCGTGCTTCCTTGGCACTTCTCCAAGCATCCACACGTCTTTTGCAACCTCCTGAGGCTCGGTAACCTCCACAACCTCAGCCATCGCCTCAATCCTCTCCCTTACAAAAGGTATGCCCACATGCATCCCCTTGTAAAACCTCGGCAGGAAAGCATGGGGATGAGTGTAGAGCTTCATTTTTGGCCTCAAAACACTCATCAGCCCGCCCGTGTGGTCGTAGTGGGCCGTGGGCTCAGTACCATCTTTTGCGGCAATTCAAGCCCCCTCACCAGCATGTTCCTAAAGGCGATATCGGATGCCTGAATCCATCAAAACAGGCTCCTTAGCGTCAATGTATGCAGAAAAACCCCACTCAGCCTTCATTCCCGGTGGCCTTAAGTCAACTACCTTATTGTCCACAAGAACGTAAACTTTCACCATAATTATATTTAATTCCAGGGCATTTTAATCCTTTTGATTTGGGATGCTTAGTTCCGCCTCAACTTCCAGGAGGTTGTCAGTTTTTCCAGCCAAAGCGATTCTGCAGCCCTCCTCAATTGTGAAATTGAGGTCCATGATAACCCTCCCGCCGCATTCCGCGGCAATTACCTTCACACCCTTACCCTCGAGCTCCTTTAGGGTTTTTCCTACTACCTTGGACCCCCTCTTTACCTCGTAAACGGCAATCTCGATATTCTCAAACCTCATTCTCCTTCTTATAGATTCTCCGAAAACCTCTGAGAGAATCATCTCAGCCGTAACCATTGGCAACACAATAACGTAGTCCGCTCCCGCCACGTACATCTTCTCCGCATTCTCACTTTCGTTGCATCTGACGTAAATCTTCAAATCCTCCCTCATTCTTCGTAGAGTTAGAACGCAGAAAATGGCATGTGTGTCTTCTGGAAGGGCGATAATTGCGGCATCGAAATCGGATAGCTCGATATTTTCCCAGAAGGATTCCGACGTTACGTCGGCCCTTATAAACTCGGCACTTCCCTCGGGCTCGTGCACCTCCTTATCAACGACGACTGTATCCACTCCCCTCGAGGTCAGAATTCTTGCCGCTGTCCTCCCAACGTCACCGTAGCCTAAAATGAGTACCCTCATACACGATCCCCTTTATTGCCTCCTCAGTACCGGCCAAAAGTGCAACGCAACCCTTTTCAAGAACTCTGTCCTTTGGTGGGTTGAACTCCAGATTTCCGAGACGGCATGCTGCAATGACCCTCAGCCCTCTCTCCTCAAGTTCTGAGACTGAAATATTCGACGGCAGCACGATTTCAATTGCCTGCACACCATCGAAAATCTCCCTTCTCTTCCCGATCTCGACCTCCTGAAGTATCATCCTCGCAATGCTCGAAGCTATGAGACTTTTCGGCAGGAACACCTTCTTTGCCCCCGCGTAGAGCAGGTATTTCGTGTACCTGTAATCCCCGTAGACAACATACTTTGGAATGCCATACTCCTTGAGTGTGAGCAGCGTGTCGAGAATGTCCTCCACCCTGTCCCATGCTACTATCATGGCGTTTGCTCTCTCAACTCCGTTCTCGAGAAAAGACCGCTCGGAGCCGCTGGTGAGGACGCAAACGACTCTGTCATCCAGAGCCCTTCTTACCCTTTCAGGGTCTTTTTCAAGAACGACGTATTAACACCGAATTCTCTGAGTATCTTGCAGAATTCGACTGTGAAGAGGTTGTATCCGCAGATAATAATGTGGTTGCTCATTTTGACAGATGTCGGTAAGACGAGCTTTAGCCTCTCCTCTGCCCAGGGAATTATGGCGTACGGAAGCAGGAAGCCGAAGAAGTACAGCACACCGCTGACCATTACAACAACCGAGAAAATCTTGCCCGCCGGTGTAGTGAAGTAAATATCCCCATACCCGACGGTTGTTATCGTCGCTATGACCCAGTAAAACCCATCGACAATTGAGTAGCTTCTCCCCTCGTAATTCTGCATCAGCGCAACGAAGAGCGTTGAGTAGAAGAGAATTAGAAAAATAAAAATTAAAATCGAATTTAGGATTCTTGACCTCATTCGGGCTTTGCCATCAGCTGGGTCTTGCCGAGGATTTTTCCATCTTTGGCGTGCGGGTTTCTGAAGACGGTGTCGTTGCTCTTCTCAATCTCCCTCGCCTGATCGGCAAGGATTGCGGCGATTCTCATCATCTCGTGAGCTGAAGCGACAAGCGGGATGTACTTCTCTGGATCCTTCTCAATGAAGCATCCCTTCACGTCGATGTCCGCAACCTTCTCTGCAATGTAGAATGCCGCCATCGCCTTCGCCTTGGCGTATGGATTGCTGAACTTACCAGCCTCGACTGCCTTTTCGGCTGTGACAACAATCTGCGGAAGCTCAGGCTGCTTTCCAGCCTTAATATCTTCAATAACCTTGTCGATTGCCTCCTGCACGAGCCTGAAGGCTCCGGTAGCGGCGAGAACCTTCACAACATCAGCGTTGAAAAGCGCCATCTCTGTCGGGTCGAGGAACTCTCTCCTCGCTCCAATCATGGAGTCTGCGTTGATTAGAATGTATCCGAATCCCTTCTCCTTAAGCTCGTCCTTTGCCTTCTTTGCCGGTGCGTCGCTGATTACAATTACAGGCTTGCCCTCAAAGGCCTCTCTGGCAGCCTTTGGCCCTGGTAGGGCTGCGTTTGGTGAAACAACAATCACAACATCCGGGTCGAACTCCTTGAGCTTCTCAGCCACAACAGCCTCTTCAGGCTGCATTTTTGCACCGCTTGTAACAACTCTAACCTCGATGTCCTCTCTATCAGCCCTCTCATCAAGCAGATACTCCACAAGCAGAGCAGTGCCAATAGCACCCATCTTCAAAACACCAACTTTCACAACCATTTTTATCACCTGCTGGCTGTATGCTTCAGTTTATTTAACATTTCCTTTTTAATCTCATTGCTGATATGGGAGCATGAAGGTATTTTTTGTGGTTGATATAAAAAGCGGTAAGGTAGTTGCGGGAAAGGGAGGGGAGAGGGAAAGCTACCCTCCCATAACCGCCATCAGCAGGCTTGTGTCATCTGATGATGCCTTGAAGGTGATTGAGGAGATTAAGCCAAGATTTTTGTATGCTGCAGACCTCGACAGGATTGTGGGATTGGGTGACAACTTTTCCCTGCTATCGAAGCTATCAAAGAGGGTTGAAGAGCTCATAGCTGACTGCGGTTTCAGAAGCCCCGAAGAGCTTGAAAAATTGCCCTTCACTCCTGTGGTTGGAACGGAAACCTTCGACATAACTCAGCTTGACAGGAAATGCTACGTCAGCCTCGATTTCAAGGAGAAATTTCTGGATGCATCTGGAAAGTTCGAAAGCTGGGAGGAGGTGGTTAAATTCCTTAACTCCTTCGACCTCTACGGGCTGATAGTCCTGCCGATACATGCTGTTGGAGCTATGAAGCCCGACCTCTCCGTTTTAACTAAAACTCTCGAACTTTCCGAACATCCAGTCATGCTTGGAGGGGGGATTTCGGGAGTTGAAGATTTGGAAAGGCTCAAGGAAATGGGGTGCAGCGGTGTTCTGGTTGCCACGGCGGTGCATAAAGGCAAAATACCGCTTGATGTAGTAAGGAAGGGGAAATTTTAGCCGTAAAGCTTCTCGGATATCGCTACAACCACAATCCCTATCCCGTAGGCTGTGAAGCAGTATGGGCAGAAGTAGCCGTGCAGAACCGCGTACGTTCCGAGGAAGGACTCTCCAAAAACGCCGGAAAACCTCCAGAAGGTGAGCAGTGCTCTGTTAACTCCTGCGGTGAAAACGACAATGGAAAGGACGAACCAGCAAAGGCCAAGAAGAGCCGGGACAAAGGGGGGGAGGGAGAAGACCGATATTGACGCGCACACCCCTGTTGGGCAGGGAACCGCCTCGCTGAGAAGAAGGTAGGATGAATCAGCGATTCCTGCAAGGGATAGCAGGATTGCCAGTCTTCTCATTTCATCCCCTCTATTGCTGTCCTAACCTCATCAGAACCCACAAAAACGTGAGCCTCCTCGTCCATTATAACGAGAGTAGGCACGTACTTAATTCCAAACTCCTGAGCTATTTTGGAGCAGTTTGCGTCCATTTCCGCGACATTGCACCAGGTTAAGTTGTGCGTTTTTGCAAACTCCTCCACGTACGGTTTCACTTCGCGGCAGTGGGGGCATGAGTCGGAGTAGAAGAAGTAAATTTTAGCTTGAGCACCTAAATCCGAGTTGAAATTGTGGTACAAGGCATTCCCCACTACGGCAGCGAGAACTCCTGAAATGACTGCAATTGCATAAAATGCAGCTTTCCTCACCATTGGCATCTATGATTTCCTGCTTAATATATCGCTTGCGATTCCGCTCCACCTAAAATTTTTTAAGGCTTTGGCAAACTCAGAACGAGGTGAGTAAATGCCGGTACTCTGGTTGGCGGATGTTGATAAAAACGATATTCCTCTTGTTGGTGGGAAGGGTGCGAATCTTGGTGAACTTTTAAGAGCTGAAATTCCGGTTCCTGATGGTTTCGTTGTTGACGCTCGAACGTTTCGCGAATTCATTCAGAAAACAGGGATAGCTGAGAAAATTTACTCCCTGCTAAGGGAACTCGATGTTGAGGATACGGAAAAGCTGGATGCTGTTTCGAGGGAAATCAGGGAAATCATCGAAAAGACGGAGATGCCTGAAGACATTGAGAGGGAGATCAGAGAGGCGTACAGGAAGCTCTGCGAGGAGGAGGGAAAGGAAGTTTACGTTGCGGTCAGAAGCTCAGCAACCGCAGAAGATTTGCCGGATGCAAGCTTTGCGGGGCAGCAGGAGACTTATCTGAACGTTGTTGGCGAGGACGAGGTTGTTGAGAAGGTCAAGAAATGCTGGGGGAGTCTTTTCACACCTAGGGCCATTTACTATAGAGTCCAGAAGGGCTTCAGGCATGAGGACGTCAGCATCGCCGTCGTTGTGCAGAAGATGGTGAACAGCGAGAAGAGCGGAGTAATGTTCACGTCCCATCCGGTTAGCGGGGAGAAGAAGTGCATCATCGAGGCGGTTTTCGGCCTGGGAGAGGCTATTGTAAGCGGTCTCGTCACTCCCGACACGTACGTTTACGACAGAGTGAAGAGAAAGATAGAGGAGGTCAAGATTGGTGAGAAGAAGTTCATGCTTACGAGAAAAGACGGGAAGACCGTTAAGGTCGAGCTTCCACCCGAGAAAGCAAACGAGAGGGTGCTGAGCGATGAGGAGATAGAAAAGCTCGTAACTCTTGGAGAGCTGATAGAGGACCACTACGGCAAGCCGCAGGACGTCGAGTGGGCTATTGAGGGGGGCAAGATATACATAGTCCAGTCGAGGCCGATCACAACCATAAGAAAAGAGAAAAAGGAGGCTGAAGAAGAGGTTTCGGAAGAGGCAGAGGGCAAAATCCTTCTGAAGGGGCTTGGAGCATCTCCGGGTATCGCCTCGGGTAAGGTGAAGGTGATTTTCAGCGAGAAAGAGATTTCCAAGGTTGAAGAGGGAGACATACTGGTCACAACGATGACCACACCAGACATGGTCCCGGCGATGAAGAGAGCAGCCGCCATTGTGACGGACGAGGGAGGTATGACCTGCCATGCAGCCATAGTTTCAAGAGAACTCGGAGTGCCGGCGGTTGTTGGAACTAAAGTCGCAACTAAGGTTCTGAAAGACGGAATGGTTGTAACCGTTGACGGTGAGAAGGGAATCGTTTACGAGGGCAGAATTGAGAAGAAGGAGGAACCAAAACCGGTAGTGGCTTCCGCTCCAATCATAACCGCGACAGAGGTGAAGGTGAACATCTCAATTCCCGACGTGGCGGAGAGGGTTGCGAGGGAGACAAATGCGGATGGGGTCGGTTTGTTCAGAATCGAGCACATGGTTCTCGGGCTCGAAAAGCATCCGATGAAGTTCATAAGAGATGGTGAGATTGACAGGTACATCGATTTGCTCTATCAGGAAATGAAGAAGGTTGTCAAGGCGTTCTATCCCAAGCCGGTTTGGATCAGAACCATCGACGCTCCAACGGATGAGTTCAGGGCTATGGAGGGTGGAGAGGACGAGCCTATTGAGGCCAATCCGATGCTCGGATTCAGAGGAATCAGAAGGGACCTGGCGGAGGAGGAGCACTTCAGGGCCGAGATGAGGGCGATAAAGAAGCTTGTGGACGAGGGATACACCAACGTTGGGGTGATGCTTCCGCTGATAACCTCTCCGGAGGAGGTCAAAAGGGCTAAGGAGATAGCCATCAGCGAGGGATTGCCGCTGGACAAAATTGAGTTTGGAGTGATGGTTGAAACGCCGGCAGCAGCGCTAATACTTGAGGATATCATTAAAGAGGGCATAGACTTCGTCAGCCTAGGAACAAACGATTTGACGCAGTACACTCTGGCGGTGGACAGGAACAACGAGAACGTCGCATACCTTTACAACGAAACCCATCCTGCCGTGCTCAAGCTCATCGAGAGAACAATAAAGGTTTGCAAGGAGCACGGAGTGAAGAGCTCGATCTGCGGTCAGGCTGGCAGCTATCCGCACGTCGTTGAGAAGCTGGTCGAGTTTGGCATCGACAGTGTTTCGGCAAATCCCGATGCGGTCCAAAGGATAAGGGAAGTCGTGGCAAGAGCTGAGAAAAGGATAATTCTGGAAAAGCTCAGAAAGATTTAGCCGTAGGCAATTATCTTTCTTGCCTCCATTTTTCCAATTTTTGAATTCCCTTCGATCAAAAGTCTGTTTCCTGCCCTTATTTCGTCGATTTCGCAGTTCTTCGCAACCCTTACGTCGCTTTTTGCGGTTATCCTTTTACCCTTGCACCCAGCAAGAACAACAACGTCCTCAGCCTCGATTTCGTTGAAGTTGCTGTAGGCTCCAACGGTAACCTCCTCAGCCCTGATAACGCCTCCAACAACGCACCCTCTTCCCAAATTTACTTCCTTTGCTTCGATGCTCCCAAGAAAGCTGCAGTCGATTCCCGCCACAACCGTTCCGTCGAACCTAAGATTTTTGGTTACCACACTACCCGACTTAACGCTCAGAACCATGTTTTTCCTGTCAATCCGCATCATCTCTTAACACCCTGCCTGACCTTCACGGCCATTCCCCTCTCCATTTCAAGCATTTCGAAGGCTGAGAGCACCGCTCTTCCAGTGGCGAGCAACTTGTCAGCAGTGTTGACCACCACAACTTCATCGTTCGCTCTGATTTCCTCATCGACTTCAACAACGTGCTTGGCAAAAACGCTTTTGCCTGCTGCAATAAAATCGGACACCTCATCCATCACCACAACTCTCATCTTGGGGAAGGGGAGCGCCTCCTTAACCCTCCTTGCTCCCTCAATGCTCAGCGTAAACCACCCGGAGTCAGGCTTGAGCGTGGCAATCCTAACGCCCCCGTCAACAACCTGTCTAACCCTCCCTGAGCTGGAAAGTATGAACTTGCAGGTGTCCGGGAAAAGCACTCTCCCAACACCTCTTCCGAACTGGTAGTCAGCAATAACCCTCAGCATCCTGAGATTCTCATCTTCCATACCTTCTTTCCCTCCTCTGATATTCTCTCAATATCCTGAGAAAGTCTGCATATCTGAGATTTTGCCAGTCAATATCCGCAAAGTACAGTTCGGCATAAATGCCTTGCCAGATAAGAAAATCGGGAATATCGTTTCCCGCCTTTATAATCATGTCGGGGGGAGATTTAATGGTCAGAAATTTCTCAAAGAGGTTTTCGTCCACCTCATCCACCTCAAGCTCGCCCCTTTCCACCATTTTCGCAACCTTCCTAACGACGTTGATTATCTCCTCTCTCCCGGTGAAGGTCAGAATGTTTATCGTGGGCTTTAGCCCATCTTTTTCCTCAACGCTTCCGTTTCTGATTATCCTGAGCTTAAAGCCATCGAAAAAGGACTCGTCAATCTGAGTGTTTCCGCAGATGGTTATTTCATCAACTCCGAACTTCCTGCACCATTTTGCGAGGTTGAGAAATCCCTCCCCTATGCTGTTCGTCACAACGACAATGTGCTTCGGAACCTTTTGAATTTCCCTCTCGAGCAGCTTTTCGTAGATTCTCAGCAGCATCTCATCAAAGTTTAAATGCAAGGAATACTTAACTTTTCCCGATGCATCCAGCTTTGGTGCTTGCAGCAATAGCTTTGATTGCGATAAAACTCGATCCAAGGTTTGTACTCGGATTGCTGGTCTTGCTAACGTTAATCTACGGTAAAAAGAGAGGATTTAGCCTGAAATTGAGAAATGTAACTGAAGATGAATCTTATTTTAATGCGTTTCTCTTCTCAACGATTCTTTCAGCTCTGTCATGCTTCTCACTGCCTAAGGACGTTGTTTTCGCCTCAATTTTTCTCATATCCGTTCACAACTACAGAAAAAACGCTCTCTGGAATATAGCGGTTTACACAACAGCATCTCTTTTGTACTTTCTCTGCTATCATGCAGTAAACGGTGTCGAACTCAGACTCGCGCATACCTTCTTCATCTCCCTATCGGGCGGTCTGACGGCAGCGCTGGTTGAGAGCGTTGACACTAATGCGGACCGCAGGCTCACGTTACTCTTAGCCATCTCATCCGTCTTCACGATATTCAAGATGTACGTGCCCTCAGCTTCAATATACAGCTTGGCTTTTGCCTTCCTGCTCTCATTCTTCGTGAGCCTCCTTGCCCTCTACGCAAAGGTTGCGGACGAGTCGGGATTGATGAGCGCGACCATTGTCGGCACGACGCTGATTCTCTTCGCAGATATAAGGTTCTTCGCAGTAATTCTGCTTTTTTACGCCCTTGGCTCAGCGATAACGAAGTACAAGTACAGCGTTAAGCTGGAAAGGGGAATAGCTGAGCAGGCCGGAGGGGCAAGGGGCTACGCAAACGTTTTCGGAAACAGCCTTGCCCCCCTCTTCTTTGCAGTTCAGTTCGGTGTTTCGGGGGATGCAATTTTCGCAGCAGCCTTTGTTGCAGCTGTTGCAGCGGCTCTTGCCGATACCATGGCGAGTGAAATCGGAAAGGCGGAGGAGAAGGTGTATCTGATTACAAACTTCAGCAGAGTTGAGCCCGGCACGAGCGGCGGAATTTCTGTTAAAGGAGAGTTTGCTGCACTTTTTGGATGCATAGTTACGGCACTGCTGTCTCTCCTCCTCGGCATTATTGGCTTCGATGTGCTTTTGCCAGTAACGCTTTCGGCCTTCGCGGGTGTTCACATAGACAGCTTGCTCGGTGCAACGCTTGAAAAAAAGGGATATTTGACGAACTCCGCTGTAAACTTCCTCGGAACACTCTCAGCAGGGATTATCTGCGTCTTGCTGCTATTGCCGCTGCTGTGATTGCAGTTACTGCTGCTAAGCCCTCAAATCCGGGAGTTTCGACGATTCTCTCTATCGTCGATTTTCCGGAGGGTGTGTAGTGGGTGTATGGGTTAAACTCTGCATGGACAAGCTCCTTTTCCCCACCTGAGCTCACCATGAGCGAGAGCAGCTTTGCCAGCCTCATTGAGAGCTTGTAGTACATCAGTTTCGCGTACTGGTTGTCGAGGTTCTCGGCGTACTCGAAGTACGCAGCGGGCAGCACCGGAAACAGCGATTTCTCAGCCTCTGAAATTGCTGCCATCGCTGCCTCCCTCGCCCCCTCTACTTTGTCATCGATTTTGCCGTAGGTAACCTCGATGGAAAGGCTCGCGTCAGTAATCGAGTTCAGGGCCATCACTGCCGCTCCCGCATACAGGCCCTCGGAAAGCAGCCTTTTGGCTGTGTCAAGGGACTCAAAACCCTGGTTTATCAGATACTCGTTCCCATTAAGCGATGAGGCGTAAATTAGCAGCGAGCTCGCCTGCGTAACGTAGAACTCGGCTCTCCTCTTAAGAGCATCTTTGGAAATTTCGTAGTCGTTCTTCAAATCGGGGAGTATTGACAGCCACACCTTGGCGCTCTCTACCCTCTCCTTCGCGTAGGCGAGATACTGTAACGCCTCATCATCTGATTTTGCATTTTTAGCATTCTCAAGCAGGTTTTCTGCCTCAGCAACCCTCTCCTGTGCAGCGGCAATGATCTGCAGGGAATTCACGCCCATTTTCTCCTTCGCAAGGTAGTCCTTCAGCTGGTCAATTTCGTTCTGGATTTTTCCAACCTCTTCGTCAAACTGCTGGGCTGTAACAATCTTGCTCTTGTACTCCTCGTACCTCTTGAGGATTTTCGCCTGGAAGTAGGTGCTGGTTGCCGTGTAGTACTTACCCTCTTTGTAGAACTCGTCGGCCTTTTTAATCAGCTTCTCAGCATCTTCGCTGGTGGCGGTAACCTCATCGAGAGAGGCTTTCATGCGGTCGGCAAGCTTCTTGAGAATTTGCGAGTAGCTTCCGATGTTGAACTGCCCCTCTGGTTGCTTTATCTCGTAACCGGTGAAAAACTTCAGTGCATCGTTTAGCGTGGCAACCTCGTAAACGTTCACACCGAGCTTCTTTCCGTATTCAACCAAATCGAGCTCTTTGTATTCGACTTCGATGTAGCTGATGATTCCAACTCTCCTGACCTTCTTTTCTTCCACGTAGGTTATCCTCTGGCCCTGGGGTATGAGGAAAATTTTGGCACCGTTTTTGGCAGCAGCTTCGAGCTTGTACTTTAGCCCTCCAACAGGGCCGATGTATCCGTCCGGGTAAATCATTCCGGTCATGTAGACGTCATCCCTTATTGTTAGGTTTTTGAGGGCTGCCACCGTTGCGACCGTCAACACACCCCCAGCAGAGGGGCCACCGACAATTGGCGCTTCTGCCTCTATGATGTAGAAAAAGTCGTATTTTGTAAAGTCTATACCGAGCAAATCGCATGCAGTAATTGCGGCAAGCTGAGCGCTTCCCTGCATGTCTATTTCGGTGTACGGTGTTGTTGAGACGAAAACTCTGCCATCGCCGGGTGTAACGATTACGGAGATGTTTATCACAACACCCGTTGGCTGGTCGCCGCTTGTGACAGCCACGGCCTTTATGCTCGCTTTCTGAGCGTTCTCGAACTGCGCTCCGGCAGGAGTGATTAGAATCAGCATCAACGCGAGAATTTTCAAAGCAGACTTCATGAAAACTCTTTGACCTGCGTAATTTAAACATTGCAGATAAAAAGTCTATAACACCCTCAAATCCAGCACGTACCTGTTGACGTAGGGGGCGAAGTTGCCGCACCTCCTCATTTTCACAACCTCAACCTCAAGACCCTCATCCTCAAACTTCCTCCTTACCTTTTCGGGCAGAATTTTCTCCTCATTCTGGCTGTCAAAGGTGTAGTAGTGAACAAACCCTCCCCTTCTAACCTTACCTCTGAGAAGGTGGATGAAGTTCTCCGCTGAATAGGGAGCAGGCATCACCACCCTGTCAAACTGCCCGGAGAGTTGGGGAACAACTTCCTCAACGTCCCCCTCAATCACCTTCACAACACCCTCAACCTTATTGAGCCTGACGTTTTGCCTGAAGTACTCCACAGCGTGGGGGTTGAGCTCAACCCCAACAACCTCTCTCGGCCTTGCGAGCTTTGCTATGACTATCGGGTAAGGCCCAACACCCGCGAACATCACCAGAACTCTCTCCCCTTCACCAACAAGTCTCGCAATTCTCTCCCTTTCCCCCGAAAGCTTTACCGAGTAGTAAGCCTTAGTTGGGTCAACCAGAAATCTGCAACCGTGCTCCCTCACAACAGTCTCCGTTTTCTCACCGTAAATGGGCTCGTATCTGGCAACTCTGTAAACGCCATCAACCTCACCAACCTTTCTCAGAACCGTTTTTACGTGCTTGTGCCTTTTCAGTATCGCTTCCACAATATCCCTGCTGTGGTGCATTATCTCATCCGGAATCTCAATGATTACGACATCTCCTATTATTTCAAAGCTCCTCCTAACGAGTTTCAGCTCCTCCTCACTTAGCCTGTCCTTGAGCAACTCCTTCAGCGACACACCTGAACTTTAAATCGGCGGAGATAAAAACGGTTGCGATGGGTTTAAGCGTTATGATAATGCTCATGAGGTCAGTAAAGATTAAATATTTGAATTTAGCAAGCTTGAGCAATGATAGGAGTGCTGATACCTCTGCTGCTCCCCATAGCCCTCTTAGAACTCGTCTCGTTCATCCCAGTCTTGCTTTTTGCCCCGATGTACCTTCTGGGAAGTGTCGTTTCGCAAAGTTCTACGGAATTGGCCGTGAGCCTCATAGGATTCGTGGGGCTGATGTACTACTTTTTGAGGGGCTAAAGCGGGTACGATGAAAGTTATAAATGCCGCTAAAATTTACTGAGGTTATGGAAGCAGAAATCACAAAGGCAATAGTCGAAACCGCTTCGGAGGAATGGGTCGAATACGCGGAGTCCGACGTCATTGTTGTTGGTGCCGGGCCATCGGGGCTAACCGCTGCGAGATACCTTGCGGAAAAGGGCCTTAAGACGCTCGTTCTTGAGCGCAGGCTGAGTTTTGGCGGTGGGATAGGCGGAGGAGGAATGCTCTTTCATAAAGTCGTCGTGGAGAGGGAGGCGAAGGACATCCTCGACGACTTTGGTATCAGGTACACCGAGCACAGAAACTTTCTCGTTGCGGATTCTGCCGAGTTCATGGCAAAGCTCGCCGCAAAGGCCATTGATGCCGGAGCAAAGATAATTCACGGAGTTTCGGTAGAGGACGTTATATTCAGGGACGACCCGCTTGGGGTTAGGGGTGTTTGCATTCAGTGGAGCGCGGTTGAGATTTCTGGACTGCACGTTGACCCGCTTTTCCTGAGAAGCAGGGCTGTTGTGGATGCAACCGGGCATGATGCGGAGGTTATATCCGTTGCTGCAAGAAAGATACCGCTGGAAGTCTCCGTTGTCGGCGAAAGGTCCGCTTACTCCGAAGTTGCGGAGAGGGAAATCGTGGAAAAGACTGGAAAAATCGTTAAAGGGCTTTACGCTGCAGGAATGGCCGTTGCAGCAGTCCATAACCTGCCGAGAATGGGGCCGATTTTTGGCGGAATGCTGCTGAGCGGAAAGAAGGTTGCGGAAATAGTTGCTGAAGACCTGAAGTTATGAGGGTGGTTTACACATCCCCGAGGATTGAGAATCTCCAATTTTTAAAATCGGAGTTCTCGAATTACAGCGTGATAGTTCTCGAAGAGCCGAAAAACGACCTTTTTCACGACGTTCTTGAGGGGAAAATAACGGTGGACCTTTACGTGAGGAAAATCAGCACGCAGTTCCCCCTTTACACGCGAAAGCTAATCGAGATGCTGAAAGAGCTGAAGAGCAGGGAGATAATGCAGGTAGAGCCCTATCTTGAAGAGGTGGAGAGGCTGAAAAATTTCAGCGAGGGGGATGAGAGGGTGAGGGAGATGGAGAAGAGGGTCAATGCTCTCTACATCGATTACACAGAGTCCTTCCTGAAATCTGACTTTGACGAGATCGTTGAAAAGGTTTTGAGGTTCTCCGAGGCTGAAGCTGAAAGAATAATGCTGAGGGACGAAATGAGGGCCAAGGCACTTGATGATTTGGATGAGGCGGTCATCGAGGCTGGAATGAACCACATTAAGCTGGCAGAAATTCTCGATGCTGAAAGTGTGAGGATTCCGGAAATCATTGCTGAAAGGCTTGGAACTAGGTACCTCGAAAATCCGGGGGAGAAATTGCTGAAAGCGTTCATCTTTGAAGAGGATGACGACCTGAGGCTTCTTGCGGCCAGAAATTTAATATTCACATCTCTGCTGGAAAAAAGGGAGATGGAGCCCGATTTTGATGGGGACTATCCCCACTTCACGCACGAGCAGAAGCTGGTGAGGTTCGTCGATAAACTTGATTATGAAAAATGTAGAAAGCTCTTTTACAGGTTCTGGAGCCCCAGATAGCTCAGCAAGATTTATATTTCTTGCTTAGGGCAGGAAATAGGATGAGAATCGTAATGAAGTTCGGAGGAGTGAGCGTTAAAGATGGGGAAAACATTTACCATTGCGCTAATCTCGTTAAAAAGTTCTCGGAGGGAAATGAAGTTGTAGTCGTTGTCTCAGCGATGCAGGGTGTGACTGATGCACTTTTAAAGGCCGCGCACCGCTGCTGCTCTGAACCATCTGCCGGATTCATCAAGATGTTCATCGCGGATATGATGAAGAGACACTACGAGGCGATCGAGTATGCGGTCAGGAACGACGAAATCAAGGCAAAGGTGATTGCAGCTGTAGAGCGACTTCTTGATGAGCTTGAAAAGGTTCTCCTCGGAATCAGCTACCTTGGCGAGCTTACGAGGAGAAGTGAGGACTATATAGTCTCCTTCGGCGAGAGGCTCTCAGCTCCAATATTTTCAGCAGCCCTTCTTTCCCTCGGCGTTGATTCTGTAGCTCTCACTGGAGGGGATGCAGGAATAATCACGGACAGGAACTTTGGGAGGGCAAAGCCGCTTCCCGGGGTTTACACAACAATCAGAAACAGGCTTGAGCCTTTGCTGACGATAAAGAAAACTATTCCCGTCGTTACGGGCTTCATAGGCGCAACGGATGACGGCAGCATAACAACCCTCGGCAGAGGAGGGAGCGACTACACCGCAACAATACTCGCCGCAGCCCTTGACGCGGACGAGGTGTGGCTGTGGAAGGAAGTTGACGGAATAATGACCTGCGACCCCAAGTACGTGCCCAATGCGAGGGTGATTCCGGAGATATCCTATCAGGAGGCAATGGAGCTGTCCCACTTCGGAGCAAAGATACTTCACCCGAGAGCCTTGGAGCCGGTGATGAGGAAGAACATTCCAGTAAGAATCAAGAACACCTTCAACCCCGATGCTCCGGGAACCGTGATTGGCCCGACAACGAAGGATTCAAGCGAGATAGTGAAGGCTTTAAGCCTCATTCCGCAGGCGGGGATAGTCAACGTCAGCGGTGCGGGCTTCGATTTTGCGGAGATAATGTCGGAGGTTTTTGGCAGACTTGCTGAGGAGAGGGTAAACGTCATTATGGTAGCTCAGAGCTCCTCAGAGCTGAATCTGTCGATAGTGGTCGATATCCGGGACTTGGAGAAGGCCTACAACGCCCTGAAAAGCTTGGAAAACGGCGTGATAAAGGTCGAAAAGATTCCCTACATAGCGGTCGTGAGCGCAGTTGGTTCGGGAATGGCTGGAACGCCGGGCGTTGCAGGAAAGATTTTCTCAGCGCTTGGCAAGAACGGAATAAACGTAATAATGATCAGCCAGAGCTGCTCTGAGTACAACGTTTCGTTCGTCGTTGACGGTAGCGATGGCGTTAATGCTGTGAAGGTAGTGCACGATGAGTTCGGGCTCGGCAATTAACCTGCTGAGGGAGAGGGCAAGGAGGGCTGCCGACCTCGTTGCAAGGCACGACTTCATCAGAATATACACACACCATGATGCAGATGGAATCTCAGCTGGTGCGATCATAGCCAAAGCCCTCCTAAAGGCGGGTAAGGCCTTTCACATCACTTTTCTGAAGGGTCTGAACGAGCCCTTTGAGTACGAGCAGGGAGAGCTTCTGCTCTTCGCCGATATGGGGAGTGGTTATGCTGATTTAATCTCGCAGGTTGACACGGATGTTGTCATACTAGACCACCACATCCCCAACGGGGAGATAAGGCCGAAGAGGAATCTTGCCCACGTCAACCCCCACCTCGTGGGCATGGACGGAACCTTTGAACTATCGGCAAGCGGCGTATGCTACTTCTTTGCCAACGAGCTCGGGAGGAACAGGGAGCTGGCATCTGTAGCTTTGATCGGCGCCCTCGGAGACAAGCAGAGGATGGTTGGGGGTAACGAGGAGATTCTGAGAAACGGTTTGGAGGCTGGAGTGGTTGAGGAGAGAAAAGGGGTGAGCCTCCCGTCGGGGAAGCTGCGCGACGTGCTGGTCCAGAGCCTGGAGCCGTTTCTCGACTTCTACGGAAAGGAGGAGGAGCTTGAGGAGTTTCTTGAGAAGGCGAGGCTCGATGGAGACAAGGAGTTTGATGAGCTTAGCGACGAGGAGATCAGGCGACTCGCTGACGCGATAGTGCTGAGACTTCTAAAGATGAATGCCTACACGGGCATATTCAGCCAAATCGTTGGAAAAAGGCTGATTCTGAAAAACCTGCTCATCAAGAATGCTGTTACGGCTGTCGATGTTGTAAACTCCTGCGGGAGGATTGGGGC
Organism: Archaeoglobus fulgidus DSM 4304; assembly: GCF_000008665.1. NCBI lineage: Archaea > Methanobacteriati > Methanobacteriota > Archaeoglobi > Archaeoglobales > Archaeoglobaceae > Archaeoglobus > Archaeoglobus fulgidus. The sequence goes on along the minus strand of NC_000917.1, from coordinate 630,821 downwards.
TATGAGCACGGCCTTAGCCATGCTTCTCGGAGACGTGGAGGCGATGAACAGAGCCATCAGGATAAACAACGAATACGTCATTCAGACTCTTGAAGAGCTCAAAAAATGGAGAAATGAGGTTAAAGAAGGCTTCTGCATAAGGTATCTGGTTATGGAGAACGGGCTCTCCGCGAGTCCGATAGCGACCATATTTTCCCGCTACGTTTTCACAGACAAACCCCTGATCGTCGTCAACATCAAGAATGAGTACGCGAAAGTTTCCGCGAGAACTAACGAGGCTCTGGCTGAGAGAGTTGACCTTGCGGAAGTAATGAGGCTTGCAGCCGAGAAGGTTGGGGGAAGAGGAGGGGGGCACAGGGTTGCAGCGGGAGCGAACATCACGCCGGATAAAGTCGAAGAGTTTCTGAAGGAGGTTGACAGGCTTTGCTGTGCCATGCTCGCTTAGAAGTAGAATCCAAAGACCCTGAGGCTGTTGTGAAGGCTCTCAAGCCAGACGACCCCGAGTGGTGCAGCTGCTGGGCTGATAACCGCATCGTGATAGAGGTCAGGGTTGAGAAAATCGGAACTCTTCTCTCCGCCTTGGATGATTACCTCATGAACATAAAAATGTGTGAAGGAGTTCTTGAGGTTCTCGGCTGATTCAAACGCCGATTTTAAAGCTCACCCTTCATCCTCTCAAGTCTCGACCTGATTGCGGTAAGCTCCTCCTTCGTCACGCTCACTCTTGCCCCGACCTCGCGCAATTCTCTGTTTAATTCTCTCACTTTTTTTAGGAGCAGCAGGTTCAGAGCTATGCTGATGACCAGCAGCAAAACAAGCAAATACTCGAGCACGTCCATAACCCTCACCTTCTTCTGAATATTCTAAGCATTTTTGCAAGAGCCCCCTCCTTCTTTTTCTCCTTAACCTCTGCCGGGACCTTCTTCTTCGCCCCTCCGGCAATGTAGTTTGCAAGCTCCACTATGGCTCTTGCCGCGGGGGAGTTGGGGGACCTCAAAACGACGGGCTTACCGTAAGCCGCGGCCCTCCTAACCTCGGGGTCTTCGGGAATAAGCCCGATAACCTTTGCTTCGAGAATCGCCTCTATCTCGTTTTTTGCCATCTCAATGCCGAGCGTTGTGATTCTGTTAACGACGACTCCGAGAACCTTGGTGCCCAGCCTCTCCGCTACTATCTTAGTTTTCAAACCGTCGGTAATCGAGGAGATTTCGGGATTGACAACGAGAAGAAGCTCCTGAGCCGCGGCTATGGCTATAACGGCGCTCCTCTCAAGACCCGCAGGGGCGTCGAGAAGCAGTATGTCCGTGCTTTCCATAATTTGCGTGAGCACGTCCTCAAGCTTCTCAGGGTTTGCCTTTCTGAGCCCCTCGAGGCTCACACCAGCAGGCACGACCTTCACGCCACCCGGCCCGACGTATATTGCTTCATCAATTCTCGCCTCTCCAGCGAGCACGTTCTGCAGGGTGACAGGTAAGCCTTCCATTCCAAGAATGAGCTCCAGATTTGCCATTGTTATGTCTGCATCCACTATTGTGACGTCGTGCCCAAGCTGAGCGAGAGCCACACCCAGATTTGCCGTTATCGTCGTTTTTCCCGTCCCGCCCTTTCCTGAGGCAACCGTTATGGTTCTGACCATTGTAACCCCTCCATCCTAATACTCATTATGACCTTACCATATTTAAATATTTTGTAATGGCAAGGCAAAATTGCAATTTCAGCTTTGAAACTAAATCAGCTGCATCGCCCTATCAACAACCTCTGCATCGTATTTTCCCTGCACATATCTCGTCTTGCCTCTCCCCTTTTCTCCGAAGGAGATTTCAATCAGCTTCAGCCTTTCGAGCTTTTCGAGGATGTTGTAGTACTTTCTGTAGCTCATCTTAATTTCGCTGCACACCTGCTCGTAAAGGTCGCCGGTTGAAATTGCGTTCTGGGAGTATATCATTCTGAGAACTGCCCTCTCCTCGCTGTTAAGGGCCGTGAGAATCTTTGCTATGAATGAAAGGGACTCTCCGGCGTGGGCGACCTCAACGTCCCTCTCCTCAACCTTTCTGCTCCCCCTGCTCTCCGCGTTCATTCCCGCAGCCTTTAGGAGGTATATTCCGTACCTGACATCACTCGCCCTGTATGCGAGCTCAACAACTCTTCTGAATGCCCCGTCATCGAAAACCCCTTCGTAAAATCCGTGCTCGACCCTTTTCCTCAAAATTCCCTCAATCTCCGCATAGCCGTACGAGGGGTAGTGTATCTCCATGTAGTGGAACGATGCCCCCACGAAGGGGTCGAGTAGCAGGGGGAACTTTACATCGGTGGCTGCTGCAACTATTCCCACCTTAACTCCGTACTCGTCTGGAGCCTTCAGGATTTCGTAAAGAATCTCGTTGGCGTAATTCTTTCCGAGGAAGTTTATGTCGTCGAGAACGACCAAAAGGGGCTCGTCAAGGTTGCTCCAGACTCTGTCCATCAAAACCGTTTTGCTTATCCCGGATGGCGGGGACTGCTGTCCCAGAACGTCCTGAAAAATTTTGGAGAAGACTTTGTAGGGCTCCTTGAACCTCGGGATTCGTATGTAGGAGTAAAGCAGCCCCGTTTCTCTCTCAGCTTCTCTGAGAACGTACCTTATCGTCGAGGTCTTTCCCGTTGACGGCGGTCCGAGGCAGAATGCGTTAATCGGGGACGAGTTGAGCATTGCTGGCTTTATGCACGACACAAGCTGCCTGATCTGGCCGTCCCTGAACAGCAACTCGTCCGGAATGTAGTCAGGGTCGAAGACCTCCGGATTTTTGAAGAGCGTCTCATCCCACGAGAGCATTAATGTAAAGGAGACGTTAATATGTATAATCCTTTTCACTTGCATCCGGGGGTCGAAGTTTATATTGACCTTGGAGCATTACCTACTATGATTGAGGTACTTTCGGTTGAGGTGTATGGAGGGTTCAACGCTGTAGCCGCACCGTTGGAAGTGTGCCTTGACTTTTTGAACGGCTACAGAAGCAGATTTCCAGCGCTATACGTGTGTGGAAACAGCTCAAAGGCTCTGGATGGTATCAGGGGGAACTTCAGGGTGAGGAGAGGCTTTACAATTCACCAGCTAATAGAGATTCTCCTCAACGCCTATCAGGACATGATATTCATCGAGCACGACGCACTACTCTTTGAGGACTGCGATTTCCACACCCTTGAGGACTTCGTAATGCTTCTGAGGCAAATAGGGAGGGACAGAACGGTCGTTTACTTCACAACCAATCGAGACAGAATCTTTGACTTTCTAACCACGCTCGCGGACCGCTACATCCTCGTTGAGGCTGAGGAGGGTGGGTACTTCATAGCGGAAGTTGATGAGAAGGGAATAAACCAGCGCTTCTATCCGAAGATGGTTGGACAGCTCACGCTGGAGGTGTTCTGAATGGGAAGGAGCGTTTCAAGCGTTAGAATGGGGGTAAAGAGGATTGCAGAGCGGTGGGAGAGGACTGCAAAGGCTATGAAGAAGGAGGAAAGCCTTTACGCCATAAAGCTTGCCGGCATGGTCAGGAAGCACAGCAGCGAGGCGTTTTACACCTTCGATGACCCACTGGAAGCGGCGATCTTCTCCGTGCTTGTTGAGCTCCTGAAGGAGCTTGATGGAAATGTGGATACTGGACTGCGCGCCTTCGGGAAGGGGGATTGACCTCTGGATCAAGAAGGAGAACGGAAAAGTTGTCAGGAGAAGTTTCAGGTTTGAAAATTACTTTTTTCTGCATTTTCCCGACAGAGCTCTCCACGTTGAGCTTTTAGAGGCTCTGGAAACTCGCTACAAAGTTGAGGAGTGCACTTTCAAAACAATTTACGGTGAAATTGAAGGATACAGAATTTACGCCGGGAGGAAGGTTGCGGAGATGATAGAGAGGCAGGCAAAGGATGCTAAGCTCTTCAACGTTGACGTTAGGCTGGAGCAGAAATTCATGGCCAGAAAAAGGATTTTTCCGTGCTCTCACGTTCTCGAAGACGTTTCGGAAAGGTTTGAGGCTGACTTCGACCTGCCGTTTGAAGTTCTAAGGGTGGGTGTTAAGGGAGATGTCTTCAAACCCGAGGTCGAGGAGATGAGCATAAACGGGAAGAGAATTGAGGGCAGCGAGAAAGAGCTGTTAGAGGAGCTTTCCGGTGCGATGGAGGACATGAATCCCGACATCGTTGTGATGGAGGATGCGGATTTCTGGATGCAGCATCTCGGCTTGAAGGCGATGAGCAGAACCGGAAGATTTCGGAAGCTCTCTCAGAAGGTTTACTGGAGCTACGGCAGGGCGAGATACAGAAAGCAGGCCCTGATACCGGAGGGAAGAGTTCTCATAGACTCGAACTCCTTCAACTTCAGGGAGGGTGGGCTTAGGGGAGTTCTACTCGCCTCAAGGATATCCGCCATATCCCCAAACCACGCATCCCGAATCACACCCGGCTCGCTCATCTCGCTTTACGAGGTCTTTGAGGCGCTGATGAGGGGCATTGCGGTGCCATTCAGAAAGAGCGACGCTGAGAGGGTTAAGAGCATCGAGGAGCTGAGATTCTCGGACAGAGGCGGGATGATTTTCCAGCCCGAACCCGGAATTTACGAGAACGTCTGGCAGCTCGACTTCACGTCCATGTATCCGTCGATAATTGTGAAGCACAATCTCTCACCAGAGAGCATCGGAAAGGAGGGGAGGGGATTCCTGGCGGAGGTGCTCGAGCCCCTTCTCAGGCTGAGGATAAAGACGAAGAGCCTTAAGAGGAAGGATTCCCGCTATGCGGGAGTGGACTCAATTCTCAAGTGGATGCTCGTCACTTGCTTCGGCTACACCGGCTACAGAAACGCCAAGTTCGGCAGAATAGAGGTTCACGAGGAGATAAACAGAATCGGAAGAGAAATTCTTATAAAAACAAAGGAAATTGCGGAGGAGCTAGGCTTTAAGGTTCTTCACGGGATAGTTGACTGCTTGTGGGTTAGGGGTGAAGACATCGGCAGCTTCCAGGCGAGGGTTGAGGAGGAAACGGGCCTGCTGACCGAGGTGGAGAAGTTCGACTGGATAGTCTTTCTTCCGATGAAGGACGGCAGTGGAGCGTACAACCGCTATTACGGCAGGCTGAGCAGCGGAGAGATGAAGCTCAGGGGGGTTATGGCTAGAAGGCGTGACGTACCGGAGTACGTGAAAAGAATGCAGAGGGAGTGCTTTGATGTTATGAAAAGAGCAAGAAGCGCTGGCGAGCTTCTCAGGCTTTTCCCCGAGCTGAGACGGATTTACGAGAGATATGCCGAGAACATAAGAAGGGCGAGGCCTGAGGAAATGATTATCAGAAAGGTTGTTGGAAAGGCGGAATACGGAAAAAAGCTGCTGGAATCTTCGGCAATCAGAGAGTACAGAAAGGCAGGAATTGAAATCAAGCCAGGGATGGTTGTGGAATACGTGGTTGCTGACTCCAAGAGGAAGGTCGTCAGTGTGAGGAACCACTCGTATTTTGACGTCAGATACTACAGAAAACTGCTCGATAAAGCGTGGGAGGAGCTGAGCTGGTTTTTAAAGTCATCTCATCAAGAATTTGATTAGAATCGAGGCAAAAACAATGGTGCCGTAGGCAGTTCCTGCAAGAAGGAAAAGCATTGCAGCAGGAAAGGCCTTGAATGAGGAGGTGATAAGGAAGGCAGTCAGATAGACGAGGAAGCAGGCAGCAAAAAATCTTCTCTCACCTTTTTTCTCGCTTGTCTTGCTCTCAGGTTTACAGCTTTTGATGTTTATTATGAGATAGAAGAGAAGCAGGTAGAAAAGCCAGACGACCAGCTGGCCCGAAAAGCTTCCCATTTTGTCGAATCTCAGGGCAAAGGTCCAGAAAAGGTAGAGGATTATCAGGGCGAAGGTTAGCAACTTCAAAACCCTACCGCTGGGCATTATATCCTCAATCTTCCTCTTTTCCAGCAGGAAGGATGGGGTTAGAATGGTGAAGAAGCTCAGCAGAGCAACCCAAAACATAGACGGAGGAGTGTTGACTGACTGGTTGAGTCCGGCCAATGCTGCTAAAAGCAGGGCAAACTTCTTTCCAGCTTTTTGCATCAGTGGAAACTGCTTTGCTGCGTTCAGCAGAGTGTTTGAGCTTGTGTAGATGTACTCTGCAATCAGCAGAGGTAAAATGAAGGCAAAAATTGGATGCCAGAAGAATACGAGAACAGCAAACTGAAACCAGTAGATTCCCAGAAACTGGAAGGCGTCTGGCCCCCAGTAGGGGTTCCAGAGAACCTTTGTGATGTAGGCCTCATACATCCCGAAAACGCAGCCGAAAAGAAAGAGCCTCTGCCAGTTCACACCCAGCCGGAAAAGCCAGCCACCCAGAACGAGAGCGTGGAGGGAGTAGAGAGGAAAAATCACCCCAATTCCCCATGCATCAAACACACCTGCAGGATGGGATGATGAGAGCACTTCTGCAAGAGTTGAGGATAGGAAGCCGATAAGCAGCCAGTATAGCGCTTTCATACATACTTTGCGTAGGTTTCGGGAAAGAGTTCAGGCCTTCCCGGAAGTGAGAGAGCAGCCCTGTATTCCTCAACAAAGTCCGCATCCGTTGAGAGGTCAAAGTAGGCGAAGGCGTTTGCAATTGTCTCTGCAAGCTTCCTTTTTCTCTCCGACACGAGGGCGAGGTATGCTCCAGCAAGTGAGCCGTTGCCTATCTGCTTTACCTCCGCTTTCAGTTCGGGGAATAAGCCAATTGTAACGGCATTATCAAAGTTTATGTAGTATCCAAAGGCTCCCGCAATGTAAAACTCGTCTATATCCTCAAGTCCCAGACCAGCTTTCTTTATCAGCACCGCTATCCCCGCACACACCGCAGCTTTGGATTTAAGCAAAGTTTCGACATCCTTTTCGGTGAAAACGATGTCTTTGGCTGTAGCGGACTTTTCAGCCTCAACCACAACAAATTCGTAGCCATCCTCTCCCCTCCTAACTCTCGGATGCTTTTTGTTCATCGCCCCGGTAGCGTCGAGAATGCCGTTCTTGAACATCTCCGCCATCAGGTCAATTAGCCCACTACCACAAATGCTCCTCGGCTTTCCATTGCCAATTACAGTGTACCTCACCTCCTCGCCCTCAATTTCAACGTGGTCTATCGCCCCTTCAACCGCCCTGCTTCCGTGCTTGATTTCGTAGCCCTCAAAGGCCGGCCCGCTCGCCACGCTCGTCGCCATTGCCCAGCCCTCACTCCCCACAACAATCTCCCCATTGGTTCCGAGGTCAACCATCAGCGAAATGGTGGCAGAATCGACAATTCTTGAGGCGAGAATGTCGCCAACAATGTCACCGCCAACAAATCTGCCCACTGGAGGCAGGCAGAAGAGCTCGGCGTTGCTGTTCACCTTCAATCCAATTTCTGAGGCATTTACTACAAAACCCTCCCTTTCTACTTTTACATCGGGAGAGGAGAAAAGGTACTCCACGTCCTTCCCCACCAGAAAGTGGGTCATTATTGTATTTCCTGCGGCAACAACATCATAGATTCTGTCAGGCGTTGCGTAGCCCTCCAGAAGTTTGTCAATGAGCTTGTTTATCGACTCCACCACAGCCCTCTGCAGAACCTCAACACCATCCTTCCTGCTTCTTGCGAACTCAACCCTGCTGAGCACCTCCTCACCGTAAATAATCTGCCCGTTGTAGTCTGATGCTACATTCACCACCTTCCCATCCTTCAAATCCACAAGAGCTGCTACAATAGTCGTTGTGCCCACATCAACAGCCAGCCCAAAGGCTTTCTCGTCGGGAAGGACATCGATAACCTCCTTACCCCTCACAACAAGCCCGAAATCGCCCTCCTCCACGTCTGTGCTGCAAGCAAGCCTCAACCCCTTCTGCGACAAAACTTCAGGAAGGAAAGCGTCGCTGCAGAACTCCACCTTCACAACCGGGTTGAACTCTTTGGAGGAGATGAAGAAGTCCTTGAGGATTTGCTGCCTTTCCAGCCTCGATTCAGGAGGAATGAAGACCTCAACATCACCTTTGACTGCAGTCTGGCAAGCGAGGTAGTATCCCTTTTCCCTGACAAACTTCTCGTGAGCCTCCTCACTTAAAATCTCCACATCTCCCTTCCTTACCACCACTAAACACTTACCACAACTCCCTTTTCCGCCGCATAAGCTTCTAATTCCTTCACCAATTTCCTGAGCAGCAGAGAGAATGGTTTTACCTTCATCAACCTCAGCACGCTTGCCTGAAGGAAGGAAAGTGATAATCGGCATGCTTAAAGACAAACTAAAAGTTATAAATCCCTTTTCCCAAAATTGTTTATGGACATTGCAATGGTTTACTCTGACAGATTGCTTTCTCCCCAGATTCCTCCCTCAAGAAAGCTCAGAGTTTTGAAGGAGGTCGAAATAAGGCTTATTGAGGGTGAGGAGCAGGAAGTGGAAGAGCTAATCATGCAGATTCACTCTGAAGAGTATTTTAGCAGAATTAGAAGTCACCCCTTCTTTGAAAATGCTGTTGAGAATGTGAAGTGCATACTTACTGGCCTTAAGGCGTTGAAGGATTACGACGCTGTGATAGTTCCTGTTACCACCGCGGGACATCTGGCAGAGCAGAGCAGAATGAGGGGCTACTGCCTTCTGAATGGTCTGGCAATAGCTGTTAAGGCGGCTGAAAGCTACGGACGAATTGCTGTTATTGAAACTGACGCCCACCACGGAAAGGCCTCAATTGTTTCGGAGGAAAGAGCAACATTCTTCTGCATCGGCAGAAGGGAGTGTGAGATTTCCGAAGACCTTAGATGTGTTCTCGGAAGGAGGATGGGGAAGGATTACGTGAAGTCCTTCGAGGAGTTGGTAGAGAGAGTTAAGGAATACGACCCAAATCTTGTCATCTGGTATCTCGGGCTTGATTTGGACAGCAGAGAGTATGCGGAAATGCCATTCGGGAGAGAGGAGTGGGAAAAGCTGGTGAAGAACTTCATGAAAATGGCCGAAGGAAGAAAGAGCCTGATAATGCTTGCTTTAGGATTGAGGGATGATGTGCTGAAAGACATCGTTGGGTTGTTTGCGGGTTGGTAGAGTTCAGCAATCAAGCTAAATCTGGTCAAGCAGCTTTCTTTTCTTCTCTTCGAATTCCTCTCTTGATATTACTCCACTTTCATAAAGCTCCTTCAGTTTTCTGATTCTCTCTATTGGATCCTCCTTCGGAGCCGCTTTGGCGACAGCTTGCGGATAGGTGCGTGTAATAAACTCCTTCGGCTTGCTCAGCTCAAGCTCGAATCCGAGAATCCCCTTCCGTTTCTGAATGGAGACCGGCTCCACGGCAATCGCGTTGATAGCATCCCTAATCGCTTCAATAGCCTTTTCAGCCTCATCTTTCTCCATCCACGTCAAAACTATTTCCTCTCCCTCCTCATTTCGAATGATGAACTTTGCTCCGATTTTTCCCTTTTTGAAATGCACAAATTCGAGTTTTTCGTATGGAATATCAATCAGGTCGTATCTGCCAAGAATTTTTTGGTCAAGGTAGATGATACGCCTGTCCGTTACAATCAGGTATTTCGGCTTCAGCTCGGTGTAGAGCTTCTTCTTAACGCTGTAAAGCACGTCTTCGCCCGGGTAAAGGTTTTCCAATATTTCGTCGGGAAGTTCCGCCAACCAAACCACCTCTTTCTGAGAAATTAAATATCAAACCATTTAAAAATTTCTCACATTTCGGTCAATGTTAATGGGGAAAAATCAGAAAAGCCCTGAAGGGTCTCTTCCCTTGTCAGCCAGCAGCTCCTGAACGTAGGTCATTCCATCTGGCAGCTCAAGCAGCTCATCCCTCTCAACCAGCTCAATTGCCTCCATCGGGCATGTTGGCACGCAAACTCCACAACCCAAACACTTTTCAGCATCGACGCTGGCTGGCTCTCTGTTAATCTTTGCCTTTATTGCCTTCATCGGGCAGCGGAGCATGCAGATGCCGCATGCAATGCATCTTGAGGTGTCAACAGTGGCAAGGTAGCTGGAGTGGGCGATGGTGTTCGGATGCTTTGCCTCGTGAACGGCTTTGAAGAAAACACAGCAGTCGCTGCAGCAGTTGCAGATTGTTGCCACGTGCTTTGACCTTTCTGTGAGATGTACTAGCCCCTCCCTGTTGGACTGCCTCAGAATCTCTATTGCTTCATCAGCAGAAATTCTCCTTCCAAGCCCGTGCTCGACCATGTATTTGCCAACGGAGCCCATGTGGATGCAGTTCTCAATGCTGTGCCTGCAACCCTCCCCAACAAGCCTCGCCATAACTCTGCAGGGGCAGTAACCCACAGCAATGTAATCTCTCTCCTTCACAAGCTTTACTGCATCCTCGTAGGGCAGAATCTCCGATTTCTCTGAAATGGTGTCCCTTTCGGGCAAAGCTCTCATTATCGGGTGCTCTCTATCACCAATCTCGTCCAGAAATCCCTCTTTCCTGTACTGACTCCAGAGCCTTGCGAGCTTCTCTTGCCTTGGATCCTTGCCGGGGCCGGGCCAGAAGGGAGTCTCCGCAAAGCCCACTATCACTGGAAAGAGGCGGTAGTATGTTTGGCCGTCCTTTTCACCCTTCCAAACCGTCCCCTTTTTCGCCATCTCATTCAGAATCTTCTCCACATATTCCAAGCTTTTCCCCGTCCTCTCGGCAAGCTGCTCTGCTGTAAACCTGATGAAGGGCATGTGAACTGCAATCTTCGCCTCCTCCTCATCGAAAAGCACACTCAAAAGCTCCTTTTCGACACCGCTTACAGTTTTTGGTAAACCTATGGGTGCCTTATTCAGCTTCTCCCTCAGCTTCTCGTATATTTCGAGATGGTGCGAGTGGTGCATGCTTTCACCTCATAGCCTTTTCTCCGCAAATTATATAACTATATCGCAAATGCTATAGATTTGTATAGTATATGATGAGCTACAGTCTGATGGAGGAGCTGCTGGAAGGCTGGAAGAAATGGGCAGGAAAATTGATGTTTTGCAAGACAGCATGACAGCTTGGTTCTCACATGGATTGTACGAATCAATATAGTAAATTTTTTTAAAATTAAAAATTGACACCAATACATGAGAGGAGAGGATGTATTTTACGAAATTAATGACGAAAACGTCAGAGAGCTGAGAAAGAGATACAACAAAATCAGAAGGTGGGTAATTGCGGACTTTTTGAGGCGGAGCGGGAGAAGATATCCGGAAAAAACTGCGCTTATCTTCAACCATCCCGATGGCAGGGAGATCAGACTAACTTACAGCGAGCTGGACAAAATGGCAAATAAGGTGGCAAATGCTCTCCTGAATTTGGGGATAAAGAAGTATGACAGAGTTGCCATTCTCGCTCACAACACCCTGCACCACGTTTTGACAATCTTCGGCTGTGCTAAGGCTGGAGCGATATATCTCGGCCTGAACTACCTGATGTACGGAAAAGATCTGGCCTACTGCATCAACCACTCGGAGGCAAAGGTTCTGATTGTTGAGGATGCTCTGTTTGAAAGAATCGAGCCGGCGATGGACCAGCTCAAGACGGTCGATACGTTCCTGTGGTCGAATCAGGGTGTTGGGGTTGAAGGTGAAGGGAGATGGGAAAGTTTCGATGATTTCTTTGATGGAGAGAGTGATACGGAGCCAGATACGATACTGAACATCGAAGACCCGGTGCAGATGACCTACACAAGCGGAACTGAGAGTCTGCCGAAGTGTGTTGTTCACACCAATGAGTCGCTTATAGCCCAATATGTTGGATGCATAGTGGATGGGGAGTACACAGCTAATGACATCATGCTTAACACGATGCCCATCTACCACTGCGCCCAGCGAGATGTCTTCATGATGCCAATATTCTACGTTGGCGGAACGAATGTAATGATGACGGAGCCCAATCTGGATTTAATGCTGGAATACATTGACAGATACAAGCCCACGATGCTCTTCCTTGCCCCCACTGTCTGGATAGGATTGCTGAGACATCCTGATATCGACAAATATGACCTTCAATCACTGAGAAAGTGCTACTACGGGGCCTCAATCTTTCCGGAGGAGCCCCTGAAAGAGCTCATGGAGAAGCTTCCACAGGCGAGATTTTTCCAGTACTACGGACAGACGGAGCTCGCTCCATACCACACAGTTGCGAACCATGAAGAGATACTGGAGTACACAAAGACTGCTGGCAGAAGCGGGCTGAATCTTGAGTCAAGGCTTGAAAACGACGAGCATGAGGAGATAGCTGAAATAGGGGTTCCGGGAGAGATTACCGCCCGCGGACCTCACGTTATGCTGATGTACTACAAAGACCCGGAGAAGACTGAAGAGGCTTTCAAATGCGGATGGTTCCACAGCGGTGACATTGCGGTGAAGTACAGGGAAAGCTACTTCGAAATCGTTGACAGAAAGAAGGACATGATAAAGACTGGTGGTGAGAACGTATCCAGCAGGGAGGTGGAGGAGGTTATATACAAGCACCCTGACGTCTGGGAGGTTGCCGTCATCGGTTTGCCGCATGAAAAATGGATTGAGGCTGTAACGGCAATCGTTGTGCCCAAGCCGGGGAAAACAATCAATCCTGAGGAGATTATTGAGTTCTGCCGTAAGGAACTCTCCCCCTACAAGGTTCCCAAAGGTGTAATCGTGCTTAAGCCTGAAGATTTGCCAAAAACGCCGTCTGGAAAGATAATGAAAAGGGAGTTGAGGAAAATCTTTAAGGATTATTATTCGGCTTGAAGGAAGAGCTAAGAGAGTACTGCTCAAAATACATCGCCGACTACAAAATGTTTTTCCCATTTAGGGCCTTCCTGTTCAGCAATTCGGTGTATTTTTCCCATTCATTGTCTTCTGACTCAGACCTCCAGATGACGAATCTGCAGACATCGGCCCCGGCAGGGATGGTTGTCTCGAACTTCACCTGCCACTTGAGCTTTTTCCCTGTCTCCTTCTCATATTTTTCCCTCAGAGCCTCAAGCATTCCCTGAACAAAGTATCTCTGAACTCTGCAGTCGAAAGCGGAGTAAACGTCCTGATGAGGGCACCACAGGATATCAAAGCCCACTCTTTCCTCGCTTTCAACCCATGGCTTTTCGATGGATGCGTAGGCAATGGTGTTTACGATTGTGGCGAAGAAGCTCAATAGCTCGGCCTCATCCATACCCTCAAATTTGCTGCTGGAAATCATCTGCTCCGCAACCTCCCTGCCAACCTTCTTCAGCGCTTCATACACGACCTTCTGTCCTTTTTCGCCAAAATCACTCTCACAGGCCTTGAGGGTCTCAATAACAGCCCTTGCCTGCATGGTTCCCCAAACCCACAGCACCGCTGGGTCATAGTCAGTATTGAGCAGCTCTCTCACCCTTTTGAGGCCCTCACTGTAAGGAAAGACGAAAGTAAAGCCTTTCTCAGCCATTTCTCTGCGATTCCAGTGGGTTTTCTCACTCATCCAACCACCTCCTCACCAAATCAGGGCTCAAAACATCTCTCAACTTTTCACTCTCATTGGTAAATTCTGCCTCCCTTTTATCTCTGAAGGCAGCAGGCCCCTCGAAGAAGTCCCTGTTGAGCAGCAGATTCCAGAAGAGCAGGTTCTCCACCCTTACACCCTCCTCAATCGGCCTTCCAATGCCCCTTATCACGGCCTCCTTGTCCATTCTTACCGAGCCCTGAGGGAAGGAGCATATTCTCCTCGCCACTTCCTTTGCCCTCTTCAAAAGCTTCTCCGCAGGGACAACCTCATTCACGAGCCCTATCCTGTATGCTTCTTCCGCATCGATCTCCTTCCCCGTCAGAATAAGCTCCATTGCCCTTCCAAGCCCAACTACCCTCCAAAGCCTCTGAGTTCCTCCGTCACCCAATCCAACATTCCATCTTCTGTTCAACACCCCAAATCTGGCATTTTCGGAGCAAATCCTTATGTCGGCTGCAAGTGCAATTTCAAGACCGCCTGCATAGCAAAGGCCGTTTATGGCAGCAATTATCGGCTTGAAAATCTCCATCCCCCTCGTCAACCCGCCAAAGCCCGGGCCGTAGTAGGCGTTCTTCCTCGGGAAGTTAACCCTCTGCTCCAGCACAAACTTGTGCCACGCCTTTAGGTCAGCTCCAGTACAAAACGCTCTGTCAGTTCCCGTGATTATTGCAACCCACAAATCGTCGTCGTCTCTGAAAGTTTTCCAAGCCTCAAAAAGCTCTTCATTGGTTTCGGGGTCTATGCAGTTCAGAACTTCGGGTCTGTTGATGCGTATAGTGAAAACCCTCCCATCCTCTTCTACCTCAATATTTTTGTAATTCATAGACCTATTTATTGTGAAGAAATAGAAATTTTTGGAAAATTCTATGAACTCCTCAAAGGCTTGAACTAGCATTTATTGACATTAAAAATTCCATGCCCCCGCCGGGAGTTGAACCCGGGTCGAGGAGTCCGCAGCCCCTCAGGATATCCGCTACCCCACGGGGGCGACGTGGAAAAATTGGACTCTTGCAAGATAAATCTTTCCTTTAAAAATTAAATTGAAAACAGAAGATAAAGCCCGTAGAAGAACGCCAGAAGGAAGGCGAGCGTTGTCAAAGCTGAAACTGCCCCCTTTTTCCTCATTCCCGCATTGGTGTCCAGTAGTATTGCCCTCAGCCCGTTGAAGGCGTGGAAGGACACTGCAAGCAGTAAAAGCGCATAGAGAGCCTTGAACTCAGGCTGAGCGACCCTCTCAACAACCTCAGCATATCTAAGCGCATCATGTGTGGTCATGTGGGTCACATAGAAGTGGGCTGTTACCAGCAAAATCATCAGCAGTCCGGTGATCATCTGCATAAGCCATGCAAGTGGTTCCAGAACGCTCTTTGCAGACTCCATTTCAACCACCCGTTAGAGAATACATGATGTAGCTTGCGTAGAGCCACACCACCACTGCAATTAAGGTGAAAATCACAAGAAGAGGCTTTCTGTACTCGTAAGCCACCCCAAACTCGTGCAGGATTATTCTGAAGCCGTTAACTCCGTGAAAAACACCGCAGAGCACAAGCAGCAGGTCGAAGACGAGAAACTGCCTTGAGACAGTAAGAGCTATCATCCCCTCGTAAGTTGACCCAGTCTTGTCCATAAGGGACGAGAGGTAGGTTAGATGCATCAAAAGGTAAATCAGCAGCACAACTCCAGTGAGACGCTGAAACGTGAAGGCCCAGCTGAAAAGGCTCCTTCCCTTAAACCTGAACCAGCCTGAAACGCCCATTCTACCACCCCAAAAGGCTCTTCAGAATGCTGAAAGCTGTCTTTTTCCTCAGCATCTGCACAGCCTTGGCAGGCTCCACATTTTTTGGACAAACCTCGCTGCACTCCATTGCTAGATGGCACCTCCAGACTCCGTTTGATGAGCTGGCAATCTCGTACCTCTCCCTCTGCCCATCATCCCTGCTGTCAGCGCAGAATCTATAGGCAGCAGTCATTGCAGCGGGGCCAAGGTAGCCGTCAAGAGTTGCTGCTGCTGGGCAGACCGAGTAGCAGGCTCCGCACTTGATGCAGAGTGTGAAGACGTAGTACTCATTCAGCTCCTCCGGAGTCTGCAGCAATTCTTTGGGCTCTGCGTAGTTGTCATCCTTTCTTATCAGATATGGCTTCACGGCCTTGTGCTTGGCGAAGAATCCATCAAACTCCGTAATCAAGTCTTTAATCACCTTGAAGTTATCCAAGGGCTCAACCTTCACAGCATTGCCGAGAGTTAAAACCTGAGTCTCACACGCTAACCGTGGCTTATCGTTTATCTTCATCGCGCAGCTACCGCAAATTCCCATTCTGCATGAGGCTCTGAAAGCAAGGCTTGAATCGAGATTCTCCTTGATGTAGTATAGAGCCTCAAGAACGGTCATCCCCCTCTTTGCAGGCACCTCGAAGCTCTGCCAGTAAGCCTTTGTCCCATCAAACCTTCTAATCCTGAACTCCACCATCCAACCACCTCAGTATTTCCTTTCAACCGGCTGCCACTTCGTTATGGTTACTGGCTTGTAGTCGAATTTCGGCCCCTCGGGGGTGTAGTAGGCGAGAGTGTGCTTCAGCCAGTTCTCGTCGTCTCTCTTTGGGTAATCAAGGCGGTAGTGGGCTCCTCTGCTCTCCTGTCTCTTCAAAGCCCCTATGGCAACAACCTCAGCCAAGTCGAGCATGTAGCCGATTTCGATGGCAGAGGTCAAATCGGTATTGAAGCCCCTCGACTTGTCGTTGATTTCCACGTTTCTGTAGCGCTCCTTCAGCTCCTTTATTTTCTTCACAGCTTCCTTCAGTCCCTTCTCCTCTCTGAAAATCCACATGTTAGCCTCCATCGTTTCGTTCAGCTCCTTCTTTATCTGGTATGGGCTCTCGTCCCCGCTTTTGCCCAGAAGCTCATCGAATATTCTCTTCTCCTCCTTCTCCCTGAACTCGGCTGAAATCTTCCCCTGCTTCGCCTTCAATGCATACTCAGCCGCAACCTCTCCCGCAACCCTTCCAAAAACCAAGCATTCAGCAGTGGAGTTTGAACCAAGCCTGTTTGCTCCGTGAATGCTTACGCATGCGCACTCACCGGCAGCGAAGAAGCCCTTTACTGCTGTCTCACACCTCACGTTGGTATCTATTCCACCCATCGTGTAATGAGCGACCGGCCTTACCGGAATCGGCTCCTCCACGGGGTCAACGCCAGCGAATTTTATTGCTGCATCTCTGATTAGCGGTAACCTCTCCTCTATCTTCTCCTCGCCAAGATGTCTCAGGTCGAGGGCTATGTAGGGGCCATACTCCCCCTCAAATCCTCTTCCCTCAATGATCTCAGTCCACATCGCCCTCGAAACGACATCCCTTGGCGCTATCTCCATTTTTTCAGGAGCGTATCTTTTCATGAACCTCTCACCGTTCTTGTTCAAGAGGTAGCCACCCTCACCTCTGCATCCCTCGGTCATCAAGATGCCTGAAGGTACAAGGCCTGTGGGGTGGAACTGGAAGAACTCCATGTCCTTCAGCGGGATGCCATTTCTGTAGGCTATCGCCAGCCCATCTCCCGTAACCTGGTGGCTGTACGTTGTGAAGCCGTAGAGCCTCCCCGCTCCTCCGGTGGCGAAAATCACGGCTTTTGCTTCAAAAAACTCCATCTCTCCCGTCTTGAGCTGGATTGCTGAAACTCCCTGCACCGCTCCATTCTCAATCGCTAAGTTGGTTATGAAGTACTCAGGGAAAATCTCGACATTGTCGTACATCAGCATCCGCTCGTAGAGGGTGTGAACTTCATGAAAGCCCGTCCTGTCCTTCGCGTATGTGGCGCGATTGAAGCTGTGTCCTCCGAATGGCCTCTGGGCAATCGTTCCATCCTCGTTTCTGCTCCACGGACACCCCCAGTTTTCCAGCCTTATGATTTCCTTAGGGCATTCCCTCACAAAAAACTCCACCGCATCCTGATCAGCGAGAAAGTCTGCACCCTTAACCGTATCCCAGGCGTGCAGGTCAAAGCTGTCCCCTTCCCTTAAAACAGCAGCCGTCCCACCTTCCGCACAAACGCTGTGGCACCTGATGGGGTAAGTTTTTGCGATAAGAGCGATGGATAGCTTTCTGCTTTTTTCTGCTGCAGCTATTGCAGCCCTCATCCCTGCAATCCCTGCCCCGACAATAACGATGTCGTGTTCCATTACACCACCTTGTTTAACTCTATTAATCCCTCTATATAAACATTATACTAACTGTTGCCTCTCTTTAAAATTCACTTCGTATGCTTTGTATTGATTAGTACGCACGAGAAAAAAGATTTTATATAACAAACCTAAACTTCAAGCGATGGCGCAGCTTGAAATCATAGACCTCCACAAGAGATTCGGTGAGCTTGAGGTTCTCAAAGGCGTGACGATGAAAGTAGAAAAAGGAGAGGTTGTGGTCATTATAGGGCCTTCTGGAAGCGGAAAATCCACTTTGCTGAGATGCATAAACCGTCTCGAGGAGCCTACGAGCGGAAAAATTCTTCTGGATGGCGTTGACATAACCAACAGCAAGATTGACATCAACAAGGTGAGGCAGAGAATAGGAATTGTTTTTCAGCAGTTCAACCTCTTTCCTCACCTCACAGCCTTGCAGAACGTCACTCTTGCCCCAATCAAGATAAAGAAGATGAGCAAGCGAGAGGCCGAGGAACTCGGTATGAGGCTGCTTGAAAAGGTCGGTTTGGAGGACAAGGCTGACTACTATCCGGCTCAGCTGAGCGGCGGGCAGCAGCAGAGGGTTGCAATCGCAAGGGCTCTGGCCATGAATCCCGAAGTGATGCTGTTTGATGAAGTGACTTCCGCTCTTGACCCTGAGCTCGTGAAGGAAGTTCTCGATGTCATGAAGCAGCTCGCAAGAGATGGTATGACGATGGTTGTAGTTACGCACGAAATGGGCTTCGCAAGGGAGGTGGGGGACAGAGTGATTTTTATGGATGGTGGTGTGATAGTAGAGGAGGGGAAGCCGGAGCAGATATTCTCCAACCCCAAACACGAGAGAACCAGAAAGTTCTTGAGCATGATACTTTGATTTTTATAGTACTTGACATAACTAACTTAACCAAAATTCAAGAACTTTTTTATCCACTTTTCTTCGAAGCTCATTCTCTGAGTTAACTGGTAAAAGCTATTCGAAATCACTTCCTTAAGCTCTTCCAACGTTTTAATGAAGAGAGGAGACAACACTCTCTTTATAACTCTCCAGATTTGCTCAATAGGATTCAGATCGGGAGAGTAGGGAGGCAGATAAACCAGAACCATGTTCAGCTTCTTTGCCTTTCTTCTCGTCTTTCTGGCCCAGTGCGATCTGAAGTTATCCAGAACAATGATTATGATTTTATCCGGATTCTTCTCTCTTATCTTCTCAAGAAATTCACATACGGATTCTTTCTTAGAATTTTCCTTGAAATCTACAACGCTCTCCCCATTTATCGCATAGAAACCGAAAGTGTTGGCTCTCATTTTTGTAGTGTTCTTCTTCACAGATGGTTTATTGAAGGACCAAAGCCTTTGAGTGTTTGCGTTGAGCTGGGGCGAGGTTTCATCCAGAAATCCTATGATACAACTTTCTAAGTCAACTTCAAGTTCTTCAAGTTTTTTTAAACTCCTCTTCTGCGTTCTCAGGCCTTCTATAGTCTTTCTGGTATGGCTTGGCGTATTTCATGCCAAATGATTTTAGCAGCCTGCTCACGTGCCTTAAGCTATACTCTACTCCGAAATTTTCCTTGATGAGTTCTCTTACCTCTTTTGTTGTCCAGTTATCTCTCTCTTTCAGAATGGATTTTAACTCTTCCTTCTGCTCATCGCTTAATTCTGAAGGTCTTCCCCCTCCGTAGTTCGGTTTTAAGCCTTCCAAACCTTGTTTATTCCACCTTTCAAGCCATACATAGCCTATGACTTTGCTTACTCCAACTTCTTTCGCTGCTTGAGGAACAGTTGCCCCCTTGTATAGCTCTTTGATGAAGAAAAGTTTTCTGAGGACTTCCGAACAGATTTTTCTCTTGCGAATTTCTTCGTTTAACTCTTCCAGGGTTAGCCACCTAACTACCTCTTTTTCGGGTTTTCGTCCCATGTATTTGTTTTGTAGTTGTTAGTTAAAAATGTTTTGTCTAATACTCTAATTGAATAAAAGTTGACAGTTCAATTAATATCAGGTATGATTTATCTCAGCACGCTTTCGCAAGTTTTTTAAAATAGATTTTAACAATAAATAAATATATCTATTAGAGGTGATGAAATGGAAGAGTTTAGAAAGTTGTGGCAGGAAGCGTATGAAAATCCTGAAAAGTTCTGGAATGAGAGGGCTGAGGAGGCCATGGACGACATAAACTGGTTTGAACCTTGGAAGAATGTTTTTAAATGGGAATACCCAAAGTTCAGCTGGTTTGAAGGGGGGAAGACCAACATCTGCTACAACTGCCTTGACTACAAGGTGAAGAGGTACGGTTCAAAGCCTGCCTACATCTACGAAAACCCCGAAATGGACTTGAGCTATGCAATTACCTACAGACAGCTTTACAGCATGGTTAAAAAGTATGCCGCATCTCTGAGAGGAGCTGGACTGAGCAAGGGGGACAGAATTCTTCTTTATCTTCCAAACTCAATCGAAGCTGCGGCAATGCTGCTCGCAGCAGCAAGAATTGGCGTTATTTCTGTGACAGTCTTTGCTGGTTTCTCCCCCAAGGCCGTTGCCGACAGAATTGAGCTGACCACACCGAAGCTAATCTTCACGCAGGATTTCTCCACAAGGAGAGGGAAGCTGGTGAGGCTGAAGGACAACATCGATGAGGCTCTGAGCTACGTGCCTGAAAACGTAAGGGAAAACGTCGGAATGGTGGTCGTGAAGAGAGCGATGCCGGAAGAGGAGGTCGATTTAAAGGAGGGGCGGGATTTCACCCTGAAGGAGTTTCTTGACCTGAAAGGAGGAGAAAGCAGTGATTATGTTGAGATGGATGCGATGGACCCAATCTTCGTCATGCCCACATCAGGCACAACGGCCAAGCCCAAGCCTGTGGTTCACGTTCAGGGAGGTTATCAGATATGGAACTACTATGCTGCTAAGTGGGTTTACGGCCTGAAGCCTGACGATGTGATATTCAACACCTCGGACATAGGCTGGATTGTCGGGCAGAGCTACATGGTTTTCGGCCCGCTTCTCGCAGGCTCTACGTGCATTCTCTTCGACGGCACTCCTGATTATCCCGAGCCGGGCACGTGGTGGGAGGTTGTGGAGAGAAACGGAGCAACGCTGATATGGACATCCCCGACTGGTGCGAGGATACTGAGAAAGCTTGGAGTGGAGAAGGCAAAGGAGTACGACGTGAGCTCGGTCGAGAGGGTGGTTTGTGCGGGGGAGGTTCTGAATCCAGAGGTGTGGTACTGGCTCTACAGAGATGTTTTTGAGGAGGAAATTCCAATAATTGACCACATGTGGCAGACCGAAACCACCGGAGCGCTATTCGGCTATCCCTACGGTCTCTACGGGGATGAAATTAAGGAGTACATCAAGCCCGGCTCCGCCGGACTTCCCTTACCTGGAATAATTCCCGTCGTTCTTGACGAGCTGAGTGGAGAGGAGCTACCACCGAGGGAAAAGGGAGTCATGTACCTCAAAAGACCTTTCCCCGGCCTAACACCAACGCTCTGGGACAGCTTTGACAGATACGTGAGGTCATATTGGGAGGTTGGAGCGGGCAGAGGAATGTACTGCACCGGAGATGCTGCCTACATTGACGAGGATGGCTACGTGTGGTTCACGGGAAGGGCTGATGAGGTCATAAAGATTGCAGGTCACAGAATTGGGACAATAGAGGTTGAGAATGCCCTGATAAGTCATCCGGCAGTAGCTGAGGCAGGTGTAAGCGGCATACCTGATGAAATCAGGGGAGAGGTTGTGGCAGCATTCGTCGTTCTCAAGCCCGGCTACTCTCCGAGCGAGGAGCTGAAGAGGGAGATAATAGACCACGTGAGGAAAACTCTCGGCCCGATTGTTGTTTTCAAGGACATACAGTTCGTGAACATGCTTCCAAAGACGAGGAGCGGTAAAATCATGAGGAGGGTCATGAAGAGGCTTTTCCTCGGGCAGGAGCTTGGTGACCTGTCAACGATCGAGGAGGAGGCATCGGTTGAGGAAATCAAGGAGGCGGTTGAGAAGCTCAAGAAACTTTAAAAATTTATTCCTTTTTTTCTCTTGCTCCGGTAAAAATCAAAAAGTTTAAAGGTGTAACTGCAAAGCAATCACATGAACCTGATTTTTCTCGGCCCACCCGGAGCGGGTAAGGGTACGCAGGCAAAGAGAGTTTCCGAAAAGTATGGCATTCCGCAGATTTCAACCGGTGATATGCTGAGGGAGGCTGTTGCTAAGGGGACGGAGCTGGGAAAAAAGGCCAAGGAGTACATGGACAAGGGGGAGCTTGTGCCTGACGAGGTTGTTATTGGCATAGTCAAGGAGAGGCTGCAGCAGCCTGACTGTGAGAAGGGCTTTATCCTCGACGGATTTCCGAGAACTCTCGCTCAAGCAGAGGCTCTCGACGAGATGCTCAAAGAGCTGAACAAGAAAATCGATGCCGTCATCAACGTTGTTGTTCCTGAGGAGGAAGTCGTAAAGAGAATCACGTACAGAAGAACGTGCAGAAACTGCGGAGCCGTCTATCATCTGATTTACGCTCCACCCAAGGAGGATAACAAGTGTGACAAGTGCGGTGGAGAGCTATACCAGAGAGACGACGATAAGGAGGAAACTGTGAGGGAGAGGTACAGGGTTTACAAGCAAAATACGGAGCCGCTTATCGATTACTACAGAAAGAAGGGCATACTCTACGACGTGGACGGAACCAAAGATATAGAGGGCGTCTGGAAAGAGATAGAGGCCATATTGGAAAAGATCAAATCCTGATAATTTTTTCCTTTATTTTCCCGTCAAGCCACTCGGCAATTAGCTCAACAATCCTATTGTCATGCCTTAAAAAGTGGTCTCCCTTCTCCACCTCCACGAATGCCTTGGGCTCCCTCGCAAGGTTGTAAAGTGTGAGCCCATTCTCGAACGGAACAATCTCATCCAGCCTGCCATGAACGATTAGCTTCTCGGCACCAACATCTCCTATCCAGTTTTTGGGCTCAATCTCGGTGAACTCCTTCAAAAACAAATTCTTAAAACTCTCAAAGCTTCCAATCCCCTTAAGGGTGTTTTTCATGCGAGCATTTTCGTAAACCAATTTCAGAACCTGCTCGGTAAACATATCCAGGCAGCAGGGTGAGGAAACAACGACCATTTTCCGAAGGTTCCTCAACTCAGCAGCGGCTCTTACAGCAACTGCTCCGCCCATACTGTATCCGAGTATGCTAACCTCCTCAAAGTTTTCTGCAATCCTCAGCAAATCCTCGACCCAGGCTTTAAGGCTGAAGTGCCCGTCGCTCAATCCTGTTCCCGAAAAATCAAAAATTAGGGTTGGAAAACCACGTTTGGAGAAAAAACCGGCGAGGTCTGTGTAGCTCTTTTCAACTACTGAACCGGGCTCGTAGGGAAGTCCGTGGCAGACAATTAGCGCCCTCTCCACGTATATCCTCGCGAATACTCTGCCAATTTTTTTATCAAAGTGCATTTATTTCAATCCGACGAGCTTCTCAAGTTCCTCGAGGTCCTTCTCAATTTTCTTTATTTCCTCCTTTTTGTTCTGGACAAGCTCTGAAACTATCTCTTTCAAATCTCTTGTGAGCTTGTAGCACTTGAGCGGTCTTCCCTTGCCCTTCTTTTTGAGCTCCCTTTCCTTAATCCATCCCCACTCTTTCAGGTCCTTCATCGCAAGGCTTACCTCTGGTTGTCTGAGGTTTGCGGCTCTCTCTATGTCTCTTGAAACCGCCTCACCAGCCTTCGCAAGGAAAACCACAACTTTGGCTATATTCCTGTTCAAACCCGTTTCTGAGAGCAGCTGAACGATTCTCTCCTCCTTCTCGGTCAGCTCTTCAACCATGTGATTCACCTCCCATTACCGTTATGTGCAACACTCTTTACTTATACTAAGGACTATATAAATTTTTTTGCATTTAGGTATTTATCTAATATCCAATCGCTATTTTGTCAGATAAATCATTAGATGGGAAATATTATAAAGTCCTAAAGCCGACAATCCTTAAAATGAAGAAAAAAGACCGCTACACGATTTCGGAGCTTGCAAGAGAGTTCGAGATAAGCACGAGGACCATTCGGTATTACGAGGAAATTGGTCTTCTCAACCCCGAAAGAACGCCGGGAAATCAGAGAATTTTTTCGAGAAAAGACAGGGCAAAGCTGAAGTTGATTTTAAGGGGTAGGAGGCTCGGTTTCAGCCTTGAGGAGATTAGAGAGATGATTGAGATGTACGATGTGGCAGGAGAGCCGGAGCAGATAAGGCTGACGCTGAAGTACGGCGAAAAGAAGCTTAAAGAGATTGAGGAAAAAATCAGGGAGCTCGAGCTTCTAAAAGAGGACCTTCTCAACTTAAGGGAGATGCTAGTCAAGAGACTTGAGGAGCTGGAAAAGGGAAGTTAACGTAAACGTTAAATTTAAATATTATTTATGGCTTATTTTTGTTTGGGTGAGAGTGTGTTTACTATACCGTATCTTCTGGAAAGAGCGGCAAAGCTTTTTCCCAACAAGGGAGTTGTTGGCAGGGAAGGGACAAAAAGCTACTCAGAAGTAAGGAAAAGGGTTCTTGGGCTAACAGCGTTTTTTGAGAACATAGGGATACGGAACGAGGTTGTGGCAGTAGCGGACTGGAACACACCGGAGTTCTTCGAGCTGATTTATGCGATAACTGCAGCTGGAGGGATTCTGTATCCGGTCAACATAAGACTGCCACCAGATCAAATAGCCTACACGCTGAAAAAATCGGAATCGGGACTTCTGATTTACTCCGACGACTTTTCAGCCCTTGCAAAAGTTCATGAAGGAGAAAGCTTGCACATAAAAGAGGTGGCTGAGAAGGCTGATGAGGCAGAGCCTGAAGTCAACGTTAAGCAGGATGATATGGCTGTTATGCTCTTTACCAGCGGTACCACGGGATTGCCAAAGGCTGTGAGATACACTCACGAAAAAATGATTCACGGAGCTCTTAGCATAGCACATCAGCTTGCTCACCACGAGACTCCTGCAAATCTAACTCCGAGGGACGTAATCTTCCCTCAGATACCCATCTACCACATTCTCGCTTGGGGAACTGTGTTCATAGCCCCCTACATGGGTTTGAATCTGGTGATGGGCGGAAGATTTGATCCGGCAGAGGCTGTGAGGCTCATCAAAAAAGAGGGGGTAACATGGATTAACGCCGTTCCGACAATGGTTAACATGCTCCTCGAGACGAAAGAGGACCTCAGCGGCATTAAGGTGCTCATCGGAGGGAGTACGATTACAATTGACCTGGCAAGGCGCATGGAAAAAGCAGGAATGAAGTTCTCAACAATCTATGGCGGTACCGACATGCTGGCTGCATCCATTGCTATTATGACCGAAGAGGCCAAGGTGAAGGGTGTTGACTACATCAGGCAGGTAACTCATCCCGTTCCCTTTGCGGAGTTCAAAATAGTCCCCCAGGAGGGAATGGGGGGTGAGTCGGGGGAGATATACTTCAGAGCCCCTTGGCTACCCATGGAGTACTACAAGGACGAGGAGAAAACCAAAGAAGCCTACACCGAAGATGGCTGGTTCAAAACAGGAGACCTCGGAGTTGAGATGCCAGACGGAGGAGTAAAGATACTCGACAGGGTGAAGGATGCCATCAAATCCGGCGGAGAGTGGATTCCGAGCAGCATTCTCGAATCAGTGATTTCGGAAATTGAGTGGGTGGAGTACGTTGCAGTTCTCGGCAAGCCCGACGAGAAGTGGGGTGAGAGACCTTTTGCAGTAATAAAGCCCGTTGACAGGAGTAAGGCGAGCATTGAAGAGGTGAAAGAGCATCTGGCCAAAGCTGTTGAAGAGGGCAGAATTGCCAAGTGGTGGATTCCGGAGGAAATTGCGATTGTTGATGATATGCCTCTCACGAGCACGGGAAAAATTAACAAACTTTCGTTAAGAAAAATGCTGTTGGAGAGGTGATGTAAATGCTCGAAAACGACGCCCTTCTTACTGAAGAGGAGATTAAGATAAGGGAGGAGGCAAAGGAGCTTGTTAATGCTATTGACCCCGAGCTTCTGAGGAAAATGGACAGGGATGAGGTTGACTACCCCTTCGAGTTTCTTGAGGAAGCTGCGAAGAGGAAAATGCTTGGATTGAGATTTCCGGAAGAGTACGGGGGGAGAGGGCTTAGCTGGACTGCTGAGAGCGTTGCTGTTGAGGAGGTTGGCGTTCTGGGCAACGGAATAGGGTGCAGTTATGCGATGGTCAGCATTGTTGGGGAAGCAATTTACCGCTTCGGTCAGGAGTGGCAGAAGGAGGAGTTTCTGAAGCCGATAATAAAGGGTAAGAAAGTCTCTGCCGAAGGACTGACGGAGCCGAGAGGAGGGAGCGACTTCTTCGGAACAACAACGAGGGCGGAGAAGAAGGGGAATGTGTGGGTGCTGAATGGTGCGAAGAGGTTCATAGCTGGTGGCAAGGTAGCGGACTTCTACCTGATTTACGCCAGAACTGATCCAACTGCTCCAGGCCACAAGGCCCTTACAGCTTTTCTGGTTGAGAGGGACATGGGCGTTGAGGTGGAGGAGCTCTACAACCTCCTCGGCTTCAGGGGAATGGGGACTGCGAGGATTGTGTTTAAGGATGTTGAAGTGCCAGATGAGTACAGGCTGGGAGAGGTTAATGGGGCCAGAGTGATTTTCAACAGGATGATGATTCCCGAAAGGATGACCTCCGCTGCAGGAGCGCTTGGAACCGCAAGGGCGGCGCTGGAGGTGGCGGTGAAGTACTCCAACAAAAGGAAAGCCTTCGGCAGGAAAATAAGGGAGTTTCAGGGAGTCAACTTCATGGTTGCTGAGGCTGTGACGAAGCTTGACGCTGCAAGGGCTTTAACCTACAACGCTGCGAGGGCTGTGGACCTCTACGATGCGGGAAAGGGCCCCGACCCAAGAAGGCTGGTCAGCGAGGCGAAGTACTTTGCAACCGACGTAGGATGGGATGTTGTCAACAAAGCAATGCAGATTCTCGGTGGAATAGGCTACACCCAGGTTTATCCGGTCGAGAGGATGCTGAGAGACATGCGTCTCGCCCCTATATGGACTGGCAGCAACGAAATCATGAAGGTGCTGATACAGCACGAAACCTACAAGATGATGGGGCTGCCGTCAAAGGACAGGGATGTTGAGAAGGACGCGATGGACTGGTACAAGGAGTGGGAGAAGGTTTACGAGTGACTTACAGCAAACTCCTCGGTATCAGCCCCTGCATCAGCATGCAGTCGGCCAAAACCAAAGCCACCATTGCCTCAACCACGGGCACGGCCCTTGGAACTATGCAGGGGTCGTGCCTGCCCTTTACGCTTATCTCAGCCTCCTCCATTTTTTCGTAGTCAACGGTTCTCTGCTTTTTTGAAATTGATGGTGTGGGCTTGATTGCTGCCCTTAACACTATATCCTCCCCATTCGAAATCCCTCCCAGAATTCCTCCTGCGTTGTTGGTGGCAAAGCGGATTCTGCCATCCTTCAGCACTATGGGGTCGTTGTTCTCGCTCCCCCTCTTTCTTGCGGCCTCAAATCCGGCGCCGATTTCCACACCCTTTACAGCAGGAATGCCCATAACGGCGTAAGCCAAGTAGGCGTCGAGCTTTCCGAAGACCGGCTCACCCAAACCGGCAGGGACGTTTTTTGCAACGACCTCCACCACCCCACCCACGCTATCCCCCTCGCTCATCGCCTCCTTTAGCCTCTGCTCCGCCTCCTTCTCCGCTCTCTCGTCCGGCATCCTCAAAGGACTCCTTTCAGCCCTCTCAAAGGCCTTTTCAGCATCATCGACCTCACAGCTTACTCCTGCAATTTCCTTCGCGTACCCCATAACTTTAACGTCATACCTTCTGAGCAGCAGCTTTGCCATCGCCCCTGCAGCAACTCTTGCAGCGGTTTCCCTCGCTGAAGCCCTTCCACCACCTCTCCAGTCCCTCACGCCAAACTTGGCCCAGTACGTGTAATCAGCGTGTCCCGGCCTGAAAACGGTCTTCAAGCTCTCGTAAGCGCTCGAATCCGCATCGACGTTCCAGACAACCATTGATATGGGCGTGGCGGTAGTGAGACCCTCAAAAACTCCGGAGAGGATTTCAACTCTGTCAACTTCCTTTCTCTGCGTAGTGTACTTCTTCCCCGGCCTCCTCCTTTCCATTTCCCTCTGAATGAACTCCTCGTCAACCTCAAGACCTGCGGGAAAGCCGTCTATAACGCAGCCCACCGCTCTGCCGTGACTCTCTCCCCAGGTTGTGACCCTCAAAAAATGGCCGAAGGTGTTCATTCTCGCTCTCTATCCGCTATAAGCTTCCCACCAACGCCAACGTTCTCGGCTGGAGGCTCGTGAATCAGAATTGTAATCGCGCTCCTGTCCATGCCGTAGATTTCTGCAGCAACCGACGTCAGCCTCTCAACAAACTCCCTCTTTTTACCCACATCCAGCTTGGGGCCGTAAACAATCAGGACTGGCATAAAGTGTGTTGGCAATTGGGTAATAAAACGTTTTTCTAAACCCTTAAATCTTCAACTGCATCGTCAGGATTCGATTTATCGGTCTTTCTGACCTCGATTCCTGCCTCTTTCAGTCTTTCCAGCGCTCCTTCTCCTATGTTCCTGCATACTACCACACTGACACCCTTTTCCCTGAGAATCTCGGCAATCATCCTACCTCTACCCTTTTCCGCTTCCGGGATTTCAACAACGCTTGATTTCCCGCTTTCAAGGTCAAGAATGTAAAATCGTCTGGCCTTGCCAAAGTGCGGGGCCACCCTCAAACCATCCTTTTGGTCCAAAATCGGCATGGCAACCCTCATCTTCTCAGCCTCTCGATTTCCCTTTTTATTTCCTCAAGCTCCGCTTCGAGCTCATCCCTCATTCTCTCAAGCATTCTGAGTTTCTCGTCCCTTTCCGATTCATACCTCATCCATCCCGGCTTTCCGGTCGAGTAACATCTCCTTTTCCAGCCCCTGCCCCATCCTCCTCTCATGCATCTCATATTCTCACCTCCTATTTGAAATATGTTTCAATAGCAAAGTATTTAAATTTTGCGACATGTTTCAAATTTGTGTTCCGCTGGAGAAAGGGGAAGTGCAGGGGAAGAAAGCTCAGAGATATTTACATCTCAGGTCTGCCAGCAGTAAGGGCCATGATTCCAGAACCGGGAACCGGAAAGAAGCCTGTCGCGATAAATCTTGCTGAGGCCGAGGCTTTAAGGCTTGTGGATTACGAAGAGATGAGCTTTGATGATGCCGCAGCAAAAATGGGAGTTTCGAAGGCTACAGTCTGGAGACTGGTGAATGCTGCAAGAAAAAAGATGGCAAAGGCAGTTTTCGAGGGCAGAGCAATCCTAATCACTAAGGGTGGGGAGCTTGAAAGGCTTTAGCCCATGCTAACCCTCTCGACGTACCTCCCCCTCTCCTCAATCTCCTTTGCCCTCTCTATTACCTCCTCACTTCCCCCCTCTGCGAGGTACCCTTCAATAAAGGCGTCTCTCAGCCTCTCCCAGTTCTCAAAGCTCGCCTTCAGCGATTCAAAGTAAACGTGCACGTCCACACCCATCGGCTCCACTTTGTTATCGAAGAAAGCGAGCCCAAAATCAACGAAGTATATTCTGCTGTTGCTTAAAATCAAGTTCATAGGGGTTATGTCTCCGTGAATTATTCCCGCTCTGTGGAGCTTCGCGGCCATTCTCCCTACTTCTCTGCTCACGTCCTTACTCATCACATCCTTCACAGCCTCTCCGTAAATCCTTTCCATGACGATGGTGTCCTCCTCAACATCCAGAACGATTGGTGTTGGCACACCAGCTCTTCTTGCAGCGGAGATTATCTTCGCCTCCATCTTTGTCCTTCTTAGCCTCAGCTCCCTGTCAAGCTCCTTTATCCTGTACCTCTTTGGGATTCTGGTTTTTACAACCACATTTTCCAGAATTTTTACTTCCGCTTCTCCACCAAGATAGACCTTCACGGCTTGAAAAAAGAGTAAGGGAAGTTAAAGCTTGCCTTCTGCAACTCTTGTTACATTGAAAACACCAATGAGCTGCCCTTTTCTAACCTCTCCATCCATTATCGGCAGGAAAACAACCTCTTCTATGGTTTTTCTGCTCTCCAGACTCCAAGGCTCATTTGCAATCCCACCAACCATCGTTCCGTAGGCCTGCCTCATGATGCCGAGAGGATTAACTACTGCATAATCAGGAACGTTAATCGGCCGGATTTTGATGATTTCCGCAACACCCCTTATGAGCTTCCTGTTCTCGTCGGAAATGGCTGGCCTCCACTCCCCCTTTCTGCCTACCCTGAGTGGCTTGCTTCGGTATTCGTGAATCGTCTTGACAACACCTTTGCCGGCCTTTCTGGAGAACTGCAACTGTCTGCTGTTGCCCCCTCCACTGCTCTCGCCCATAACGCAGACGAGACCCAGAACTTCCCCCTTCTCAACAACTCCATCGCTGAACCCAACCAAAACGGCCTCATCGAAGACTCTATCCTCCTCAAACTTCCTAGTTCTACCCCCTACAAGATCAAGAAGCTGAGCAAAGGCGTTTGCGGCCAGACCGTAGGGGGTGATGATGCTTCCCCCCTTCACGTCCACCCTCTCTATTTCTACAGCCGAAACTCCTCCCTTCTCGATCCTCACCCTCTCGTCCGCAACAATCGGCAGAAGACTGCACCTCTCACTCTCGAAGTATCCGCTGAACGTTCCCGTTACGTTTTCTCTATAGAAAACTCCGCCCTCCACCCACGTCAGAGATGCTTTAACAGTTCTTTCCTCCACCCTCGGTTTTGAGGGAATCACCCTGGAGAGCAAACCCGTCCTAACGAAATTTATCCGCAGCATTCCTAGCAAGTCGCCCTCCTTTACGTCCCCAGACCTCGTTGGGATGAAAACTGCGTGATTTATGCACTTTTCGTCCTCAACCATTCCGGGAGCCCCGCACTCAATTACGTCTGCAACAAAACCGTTTGCATGGCTTATTGCAGCCACAGGCCTGACAACGGTGTTTTCAGGTATTTCGATTACTCTTGTACCAACAACCGCAACCTCCCCCTCGCAAACGGTGAGGTCCTCACTTGCGATTATGGGGCTGAGCTGGCTAACCTTCGAAATTACGTAGCTTCTCGGTTCGACATCAACATCAAATTCAAAAGTTTTGCTACCCACTCCCTCTTGCCATGACAGAAGCTTAGCTCTCAACACACTAAATAAACAATTTAACCTTAAAAATGTTTTCGGTTTCCAAAAATCCTGGATTTCGAATGTGGCTTAATTTCGATACATTTATTAACTTCTTTTCAAGCCAGAGGTTGAAACAGGCAATCAGGTGTTAGCTATGGCTGGCGAAATACTTGTTATAGGAGGCGGAATTTCTGGACTGACTGCTGCTATAGAAGCTGCCGAAACGGGATATGATGTGATTCTCTTGGAAAAGAACCCGTACCTTGGCGGAAGAGTATCACAGCTGAACAAGTACTTCCCAAAGCTTTGCCCACCGTTCTGCGGGCTTGAAATCCTCTTCAAGAGAATGAAGAGCACACCAAAGCTGAAGTACTTCACAAACGCCGAGGTTCAGGAGATAAGCGGAGAGTCGGGGAATTTTACGGTTAAAGTCAAACTCAAGCCGAGATACGTCAACGAGAACTGCACAGCATGCGGGGCTTGCAAGGAGGTTTGCCCGATTGAGGCTCCGGACGAGTACAACTTCGGACTGAAAAAGAAGAAGGCCATCGATTTGCCTAACATCATGGCGATGCCCTTCCAGTACTACATTGACGACAAATACTGCAATAAGTGCGGTGAATGCGTTTCTGCATGCAAGTACAACGCCATAGACCTCAATGAAGAGGAGAGGGAGATGACCCTGAATGTGTCATCCATAATTGTTGCGACAGGCTGGAAGCCCTACGATGCAACCAAACTTGATAACCTCGGCTACGGAAAATACAAGAACGTCATAACCAACATGGAGATGGAGAGGCTTGCATCGCCAAACGGGCCGACTGGTGGCGTTATTCAGACGATGGACGGTAAGCCAATAGAAACAATCGCATTCGTTCAGTGCGCCGGAAGCAGGGATGAGAACCACCTGCCCTACTGCTCTGCAATCTGCTGCTTAGCGAGCTTGAAGCAGGCAACCTATGTGAGGGAGCAGTATCCTGATGCGAAGATATACATCTTCTACATCGACATCAGAGCCTTTGGAAGATACGAGGACTTTTTCGCAAAAGTTAAGGCTGACGAAAAAATCGAACTCATCAAGGGAAAGGTTGCGAAGGTTGAGGAGGTTGACGGAAAGCTTGTTGTGACTGCTGAAGACACGCTTACCGGTGTGAAAAGCAAGAAAGAGGTCGACATGGTTGTTCTCGCCACAGGCATGCAGCCTGCCATCGAGCCCATTCCCGGGCTTGAGCTTGACGAGTATGGATTCGTTAAGCCAAAGCCGGGCATCATTCCGGTAGGTGTTGCGGCGATGCCCATGGAGGTCGCCTCAGCCAACGAAACCGCAACGGCAGCAGCGCTGAAGGCTATTCAGCTTGCAAGGAGGTGAAATGATGGAGAAAGTTGGTGTTTACATCTGTACCGGTTGTGATATCGATAAGCTGGACATCGAAAGGCTGAAAAACGTTGCAAAGGAGGAGTTTGGAATTGAGGCAAAGATCCATCCGCACCTCTGCTCGCAGGAAGGAGTTGAAATGCTCAAGAACGATGCTGCGGAGCTTGACGCTCTTGTAATTGCAGCATGCTCACCCCGTGTGAAAACGGCCCTCTTCACCTTCGATGACAAGTACGTTGAGAGGGCGAGTCTCAGAGAGGGAGTTGTCTGGAGCCACGACATTGATGAGCACGCTCAGGAGCTTGCCGAGGATTACCTGAGAATTGCCATCACCAAAGCCCAGAAGGCTGAAAAGCCCGAGCCATACATTGAGGAGGTATCGAAGGACATCCTCGTCGTTGGCGGTGGTGTTACAGGCTTAACCGCCGCTCTTGAGGTTGCAAAGGCGGGTTACAAAGCCCATCTTGTGGAGAAGGAGGCCGAGCTCGGAGGATGGGTGGCCAAATACTACAAAACTCTGCCCGTTGAGCCGCCATACACGAGAATTGAGGAGAATCCTGTATTCCAGCTAATTGATGAGGTAAAGAGTAATGGAAACATAGAGGTTTACACCTCCGCAGAGATTGACTCAATCAGCGGCCAGCCGGGAATGTTCGACGTTGTGCTAAACAAGGATGGAGAGAAGGTGCAGTTCAGAGTTGGAGGAATTGTTGTCGCAACCGGCTGGAAGCCTTACGACGCCTCAGCTTTAGAGGAGCTTGGCTATGGGAAGTTTGCCGACGTCGTCACAAACCTTGAGTTCGAGGAGATGGCAAAGGAGGGCAAAATCCTCAGAAAGTCTGATGGAAGCGAGGCGAAGAATGTGGTGTTTATCCAGTGCGCAGGGCAGAGAGACGAGAACCACCTGCCTTACTGCTCATCCGTCTGCTGCCTCGTGAGCCTTAAGCAGGCAAAGTACGTGAGGGAGCTTACCAATGGCAATGCCTTCATAATCTACAAGGACATGAGAACTCCAGGACTTTGGGAGGATTTCTACAAGGAAATGCAGCAGGACGATGGAATTTTCCTGACGAAGGGTGACATCAAGGAAATCAAAGAAGAGGGTGGAAAGCTGACGGTTGTCGTGACCAACACGCTACTTGGAGAGGACATTGCAATTAAAGCTGATTTGATCGTGCTCGCAACGGGAATGGTCTCAACGCTGAAGGGACTTTATACGGTAAAGGAAGAATTCCCGGATGAAAAGACCGTGCCTTACAAGCACATTTCCGAGCCGCATTTGATTAAGAGCGAGGAGGATGTTGAAGTAATCAAGCAGGCCGGGCATATACTCAACCTGCAGTACAGGCAGGGTCCCGAGCTTCCCACGCTGAAGTACGGGTTCCCCGACTCCAACTACATCTGCTTCCCCTATGAGAGCAGGAGGCTTGGAATTTACGCTGCCGGAGCTGTCAGGGCACCAATGGAGATTGCCTCATGCATTGAAGATGCGAAGGGAGCAGCCTTAAAGGCGATTCAGGCGGTTGAGCTCGTTGCTGAAGGTAAAACGACTTTCCCGAGAACTGGAGATATCGACTACCCGCAGTTCTTCCTCCAGCGCTGCACTCAGTGTAAGAGGTGTACTGAAGAGTGCCCCTTTGGTGCACTTGATGAGGATGAGAAGGGCACTCCGATGCCCAATCCGCTGAGGTGCAGGAGATGTGGTATCTGCTTCGGTGCCTGTCCTGAGAGAATCATCAGCTTCAAGACCTACAGCATCGACCAGATGGCGTCAGCGGTTAAGTCAATCTACGTCCCTGATCCCAACTGGGATGAGGGGGCTGAGGACAAGTTCCGCTTCATAGTCTTCGCCTGCGAGAATGACGCTTTGCCAGCTTTGGACATGTCCGCTCTGAACGGAAAGAAGTGGAGCCCGCTTGCCAGAATCATCCCGGTGAGGTGCCTCGGTTCGGTCAACACCGTCTTTATCGCAGACGCACTCTCAAAGGGTATTGATGGGATTCTGCTTGTAGGATGTAAGTACGGAGAGGACTACCAGTGCCACTTCATCAGGGGAAGTGAGCTTGCCAACAGAAGAATGGAGAATGTGGCAGAGACTCTTGAGAGGCTGATGCTGGAGAAGGAGAGAGTGCAGGTGGTGGAAATCTCTATAAACGAGTGGGACAAGATTACAGAGATTATAGACAACTTCGTCAACCAGATCATGGAGATTGGTGCGAACCCGTATAAGGGGTTCTGAGGTGGACTATGGAGGTTGATGCGCAGTTCGTCAGGGATGTGATAGGATTTGGAGGTAAGACGCTTAGAAAGTGCTACCAGTGTGCAACATGCAGCGTCGTATGCCCGCAGAGCCCCGAAGAGGCGCCATTCCCAAGGAAGGAGATGATATGGGCTCAGTGGGGGCTGAAGGATAAGCTGATTAAGGATGCGGATGTCTGGCTCTGCCACCAGTGCAACGACTGCAGCGAGTATTGCCCGAGAGGTGCAAAGCCCGGAGAGGTTCTCGGAGCTATAAGGGCCAAGGTAATTCAGGAACTCGCATTTCCAAACTTTTTTGCCAAAATACTGTTGAAGCCCGCTGGAATAGTCGTCTACTTTGCCATTCCAATCATCCTCACGTTAGCCTACCTTGCGGCCTTCAGCCCGGAAATACCCAGCGGGGAGATAGTGATTGGAAACTTCATTCCGCATCTGCACGTTGAGATAGCTGGCTTCTTGGTTGGAGGATGGGCTCTGCTGATTGCGGCCATTGGGGCTTACAGGTTCTGGACTGGGATAAACTCTGAGGTCTCGAAGGTTTACGAATACAGGCTCGGCGAGAACGCAGAGCTTGAAGTGGTTAGGGCAAGCCCAAGGTTCATTGAGTGCCTCTTCTGGTCAATAATAGATGTACTTAAACACTCACGGTTTGCCGAGTGCGGCACGGCAAGATACCGCTATTTTGCCCACTTCATGATCTTCTGGGGTTTCATCATCCTTGGCATCGCAACTCTCGGTGACATAGTCTATCTCTACGGTCTCGGAGTTGAGGAACTCGCTCTTCCACCAACTGACCCTGTGAAAGTTCTGGGCAACCTCGGAGCCTTGCTGCTGGTAGCAGGCTCCCTTTGGGCGATTGTGGCAAGATTCAGCAACGAGAAAATAGGTTACGGAACGTACTTCGACTGGCTCTTCCTCGGCACAATATTCGCAGTTGGTCTAACAGGAGTGGGCATTGAGGCTTTGAGGTATGCGGGTAGCGTGGCGGCGTACTACATGTACCTTGTACACCTGGTTCTGGTGTTTACGCTGATTGCCTACGCCCCCTACTCAAAGTTTGCCCACCTCCTCTACAGAACCCTCGCCTACACGTGGGCGAAAAGCGTGGGGCGAGAGCCCCAGCAGTGATTTTTTATGGAGCTAAAAGATTTTCAAAAAATTTTTAGGGAGAAGTACTACGAGACCGATTCGCGTAGCGGTCCTCTGTTTCTGCTGGCGGTGCTGTTCGAGGAGGTTGGAGAGCTTGCTGAGGCGGTCAGAAAAAACCAAAACGTTGAGGAAGAGCTTGCTGACGTGCTGTTCATGGTAATCTCAATTGCCAACCTGTACGACGTTGACCTCGAAAGGAAGCTGATAGAGAAGTACGTAAGGGGCGACCCCAGCCCCCGCTGGGACCTGCCTGACTTGTAAATTTGCAAGAAAAGCATATATTTTGGGAAATATAACATTTAGTCAATGGCAAAAAACCACTACGATATACTTAGAAGGCACATCAGGAGTGAGGACTTGCTTGAGACACCAGAGTTCGGTAGCGGTAGCAGGATCGTGGAAGAGTACTGGATACAGGAACCATTCACAAAGGCCATAATTGTTGAAAACGAGGATGAGTTCAGAAACGTCTATTACGCTCTCGAACCGACTGTAAGCTCCGAGGAGGCGGAAGTAATCTCCGCCCTTTACGATGACCTGAAGAAAATTTTGGTTCTGCAGGACGTCTCTGTTGATCTGGAAGAGAGAGCAGAAGTGCTTGTCAGAGCGATTGAAAAGCTCTCCAAGGAGTACGCTGTGAGTTTTACTGACAACTTCTACTCGAGAATGCTTTACTACCTTTTCCGCGACTTTTTCGGTTACGGTTTGATAGACCCCTTGATGGAGGACACCAATGTTGAGGATATCTCGTGTGATGGCTACAACATTCCAATTTTCATATACCACCAGAAGTACGGAAATGTGGAGACGAACATCGTTCTTGATCAGGAAAAGCTTGACAGGATGGTTCTGAGGCTGACGCAGAGAAGCGGGAAGCACATTTCAATAGCAAATCCGATTGTTGATGCCACGCTTCCCGACGGGAGCAGGTTGCAGGCGACCTTTGGCACCGAAGTAACGCCTCGGGGTTCAAGTTTTACGATAAGGAAGTTCACGATTGAACCGCTCACACCCATAGATTTGATAGAAAAGGGAACAGTTCCTTCAGGAGTTCTCGCCTACCTCTGGCTGGCGATAGAGCACAAGTTCTCCGCAATCGTTGTGGGAGAGACTGCGAGCGGAAAGACGACCACGCTAAACGCCATTATGATGTTCATTCCCCCGGATGCAAAGGTCGTCTCCATCGAGGATACGAGAGAGATAAAGCTCTACCACGAAAACTGGATCGCAGAGGTTACGAGGACGGGAATGGGTGAGGGAGAAATAGACATGTACGACCTTCTGAGGGCTGCGCTAAGGCAGAGACCCGACTACATCATTGTGGGTGAGGTTAGAGGAAGGGAGGCACAAACGCTCTTCCAGGCTATGTCTACCGGCCACGCGAGCTACTCCACACTCCATGCCGGAGATATCAACCAGATGGTTTACAGACTCGAATCTGAGCCGCTTAAGGTGCCGAGAAGCATGCTTCAGTTCCTCGATATCGCTCTCGTGCAGACGATGTGGGTGAGGGGAAACACAAGGCTAAGGAGGACGAAGGAGGTTAACGAAATCCTCGGCATAGACCCTGTTGACAAAAACCTTCTGGTGAACCAGTTTGTTAAGTGGGACCCTAAGGAGGATAAGCACATTGAGGTTAGCATGCCTAAGAAGCTTGAAAAGATGGCCGATTTCTTAGGTGTCAGCGTTCAGGAGGTTTACGATGAAATGCTGAGCAGAAAGAGGTACCTTGAACTCATGCTGAAAAGGGGAATCAGAAACTACAAAGAGGTTACGAGATATATCCACGCCTACTATCGCAATCCTGAGCTTGCTATGACGAAAATGGAGGAAGGCCTATGAGCCTCTACACTCCATTGGCGCTGAGGAGATTTTACAGGAAAAGATACATCCGAAGACCGGGAAGCTACTCGGAGCTGTCTTCAGCGATAGAAAGCGCGAGGCTGAGGATGACGGTGCCGGAACTGCTCTCCATCGCCCTATTTTACCCCCTTCTCTCCGTTATTCCGGGCATTCTTCTCGGCTTTCTCGTCTCGGAGGTGATAAATCCCGGAGGACCCTTAATCATAAGGAACACAGTCATCCCCTACTGGCAGTTCGAACTCGCTCTAATTACGGGCTTCGCAGTTCTCGCCTTCGGCTTCACGAGGTACCTGATTCTCTCGTATCCCTTCTACATCACCAACGTGAGAAGGGGCAAGATAGACTCATCCCTACCCCATGCTGTGAACATGATGCTGGGAATGGCGAAAGGTGGTGTACCTCTCATTTCGATATTTCGGTTTGTTGCGGAGAACAGGGAAATTTTTGGCGAAATAAGCCGGGAATTCGACAAAATAGTCACTCTTGTGGAGATATTTGGGTACGACATGATAACGGCGATGAAGTACGTTGCGGATACAACACCATCGGAAAAGCTGAAGGTGTTCCTGGAGAACTTCATCAACGTCTATGAGGGTGGAGGAGATGTTGTGGAGTACCTCCGTGCGAAGTCCGAGCAGCTGCTCACAGAAAGGGAGACTTACTACACTTTGTTCTTTGAGACCCTTCAGGTATACGCTGAGATATACCTTGCCCTCTTCATCGTCGCCCCGCTTTTCTTCCTCATAGTCCTCGTTGTTTTCCAGATGGTTGGTTCAGGCGCGATGCAGACGTTCAAGATTGTTTTGTTTGCCATGATACCTCTCGGCTCGCTCCTCCTCATGTGGCTGATAAAGTCCTCCATGCCAAGTGAGCCCGTGGGCTTTGCAGAGCACAAAAAGAGGGGGGATAGGGACATCTACTTCAGGATCGCTGACAGAGAACCGGGATTCAAGATTTACGTTTGGAGGATGAGGCTAAAAAAAGTTCTGAACTTCCTGAAGAGGCCTTTTACCGAGGAGCCTTACCTCCTCACGCTCCGCGCTCTCTCTTTCTACCTCATCGTGCCTGCTGTTGCCGTTTTCATTTATCTTTACGGCAAGGTGGACTTAGACCTGCTCATTTTCGTCACTCTTTCGATGGTGATTCTTCCATCAATTCTGTTCATCGAGTACAAGAATAGATTGCTCACTAAAATGGAGAAGGAGCTTCCAGAGTTCATGAAGCAACTCGCCTCCCTTAACGAGGCAGGGTTGAACGTAGTTGAGGCGCTGAGACACCTCTCGGAGAGCGAGCTCGGAGTCCTGGGGAGGGAGATAAGGAAGATCAAGAGGGAGGTTGAGTGGGGTGAGCTGATTACCTCCGCCCTGGAAAAAATCGAGAGCAGAGTCAGGAGCCAGATTGTGGCGAAGGCCATAACTTTGCTTGTGAAGGCAATTGAGTCAACACCGAGCATCAGAGATGCCCTGAACACAGCATCTATGTACTCGGAGCTGGAAGTGGAGGTAAGAGACAGGATAAAGGCCCAGATGAGTATGTACACCATCATAATCTATCTTGCATTCGCCGTTTTCCTCTACACTGCCTACATCCTGATTCAGAACATGCTCACGGTTTTTGCATCCGTGGAGGTTACGCAGTTCACTTCAAAGATAGACATTGGGGCTGTTAAGGACACGTTCATGCAAACTTCGTTGCTCGTTGCCCTCTTCTCCGGCATAATGGCTGGCCAAATGGGGGAGGGAAGGATTGAGGCAGGTTTGAAGCACATTTTCATTTTGGTGGTGGTAGTGTATGTCTTCTTCAAATTTGTCATCCCGTAAAACGAGAATTTCGGCGCACTTCCTTGATGCAGCCCCAGCAGAGGACGAAATTGTTACTGTTGAGGGGTGGTTGACCTACTATGACGAGGAGAAAAAATCCTGGATTCCCCTCGAAAGGGCTCAGGTCACCATTTATGTGGACGGCAGAGAAGTTGGAAAGGCCGAAACGAACGAGTATGGCATGTTCACCTTTGCCTTTCCCGCACCCTACAAGGGGAGGCACAAGCTGGAGGTGAGGTTTAAGGGGAAGGCAGGATACGAGAGCAGCAGCAAATCGCTCGACTTTCAGGTAATGGAAAGGGAGCAGAAGCTGAAGCTTGGAAGACTGGCAAGAGACGTGCTTTTGCTGATAATAGCATTGGTTTTCCTGCTGTTCGTTGCGATATTCATCACGAACATGCTCAGATGACCCTCACGCTTCTAAAGCGCAGTGACTTCGTTACTGTGTTTTCAATCTGTCTTAGCTCACCTAAGCCCCCTTCAACTTTTTTAAGCAATTCAAACACGTTTCCGTAAATCATTGCCCCCTTAACGGCCTTCTCCCCAAAGTAGGCGTTGTTACATTCCAGACTGAAATCACCGCTAACGGGGTTTGCGGTGTGGGAGCCGATTAAGGAGTGGATTGTAAGGCAGTTGTCGTCATCAGCGTCATCAACCTCCAGAACAACGTTGCTGACCATTGGTGCCGGAAAGCTGCTCTCCTCGAGTCTGAATCCGTTTCCAGTCACACCGTACTTT
Organism: Archaeoglobus fulgidus DSM 4304; assembly: GCF_000008665.1. Lineage (NCBI taxonomy): Archaea > Methanobacteriati > Methanobacteriota > Archaeoglobi > Archaeoglobales > Archaeoglobaceae > Archaeoglobus > Archaeoglobus fulgidus. Next base: position 590,893 of record NC_000917.1, on the reverse strand, counting down.
TTGGAGTGCTTCCAATCGGTGTAGTAGCTTCTAACAACACCGTTGTCTATAAGAAACGTCTTTCTTGCGGAAACCCCTTCATCGTCAAATCCGCAGCTCATTAAGCCCCCCTCAACAGTCGGGTCATCGATAACCGTTATTCTTCCAAACTCATCACCGAGCCTGATTACACTCCTTCCCTTTTCGACGTTCTCGGCGGAGAGGGAGGGATAGAGTGTATTGGAGAGCAGCTGGTGGACAGCGATTGGCTGGAGAATGACATCATAGGTGCCACCCTCAATTTTGATTGCTTTAGCCGAATCAACTGCAAGCTCCTCGGCCTTCTTCGCAGCCCCCTCTATGTCAAGCTCAATGCTTCTGCTCCCGCAAACTTCGTAAGCGCTTCCCCCCTCAAAAACAGCCTCCACTATCATGGACGACGAGGTTGACTTTTCACGGCTATCGAGGCCAAAGGAGTTGGTTATTCTGACCTCCTCCACCGCATGCTCAATGGTAGCTGAAGCTATGTTCGCTTTTTCTACGGCACTCCTCAACCTCTCAAATTCCTCCATAATAAGCTCCGAATCCGCCTCCTCCACTCTTTTGTCGTAGATTCCCTTAACACTTGCAGGCTTTTCATTCGGGAAGTCTTCAAGCTCATCTTCAGAGATTCTGGCGATTTTTTCCGCCAGAGAAAGTGCCTCATCCCTCGTCGAAGCGGATGCAAAACCAACTCTCCCTTTCAAAATCACTCTTGCGGAGAAGCTTTTGTCAACGTAGGAGCTGACAATCTTGAGCCTTCCCGCCTCGATTTCTGCCATTATACCTTTTGTTCTGTACTCGAAAACCTCCCACTCCATCAGGCCCCACCAACCGTCGCTCTGCACAAAACAGGGGGAGAACCGTCGGAGACGGGAACGAGCTGTCCCGCCTTGCCGCAGAATCCGGGGTCGAACTCAATCTCCCTGCCGATTTTCACGTTTCTCAGTATTTCAAGAGTGTTTCCGGACAGGGAAACGTCCCTGACCATCTCAGCCAGCTCCCCATTCTTAATGAGGTAGCCGTACTGGGCGTTGAAGTGGAAGTAGCCCGTTGCGGGATTGGTTTCTCCACCCCTCGAGCCCACAAGGTAAACTCCATCTCTGCACTCCTCCAAAAGCTCATCGAAGCTGTAGTGATGGGTATCAATGTACGTGTTGCTCATCCTGACGATTGGTACGTCAACACCCTGGCTTCTCGCGTTTCCCGCAACACCGCCAAGCTTCTTTGCCGTCTCTCTGCTGTGCAGGAAGCTTTTCAGAACCCCGTCCTCGACAATAACCTTTTTCTCTGCCCTAACACCTTCATCATCGAAGGGGAAGAAGCCAAATTCGGGAAGAGTTGGGTCGTCGATTATAGTAACGCTCTCATCTGCTACCTTTTCGTTCAGCCTTCCCTTGAGCACCGTTGCTCCCTGAAGGACGTGGTCGGCCTCAACCGCATGTCCGAATGCCTCGTGGACGAACACTCCAGCCAGGCTTGAGTCCATAACAACGCTCATCTCGCCTGAGGGCGGAGCTAAGGCGTTTACGAGTTTCGGAAGAACCTCAACGATTTCGTAGGCTTTTTCATCGACGCCGTCTAAAACCTCGTAACCGCCGACCCTCATCTGCCTTTTTGAAAGAAACTGCAGGCTTCTCCCCTTTCCCACACCCATTATGGAGACTCCCGTTCTCAAAACCTCGTACTCAACTTCCGACCCGCATGAGTCCCTGTATTGCAGCACTCTTCTGTTCTCAAAGTAGACCAATTTCGTGCTTACGCAGACGTCTCTGATAATTTTTTCGAGGTCTTTCAGCAGCTCCACCTTCTCCTCGATGGACATGTCCTGCGGGTCCCTCTTAACCCTCATTCTGTAGCGCCCTTTTGTTGCGATCTCCTCTATATCTCCATCGCCCTGAGTGAAGGCGTTTTTCTCTGCCTGCCTTAAACCTTCATCGTCGGCGACATTACCCTCGAAAATCCCCCAGAATCCGTTCTTGAGAACTCTAAATCCTTTGGAGGTCGATTTGTTGTATCTCGGCTTTTCCAGTTTGCCATTCTCAAGCTGGAGGTTCAGGGAGACATTTTCAACTCTTCTTATGTCCCAGAACCTCATTCACTCCATCCCTCTTTCCCTGAGTATGCCCTCTGCAGCAATCAGCCCTGTAACTGCAGCACCAACAATGCCTCTGCTAACCCCCGCCCCGTCGCCGATTGCGTAGATGTAGGGTATGTTCGTCTTCATCCACTCGTCAACTTTAAGCTTCAGAGAGTAAAATTTCACCTCGGGGGCGTAGAGAAGCGTGGAGTCGTCGGCAACGCCTGGAATCACCTTGTCCAACCTCTCAAGAGCATCGAGGATATCGTCAATTGCCCTTCCCGGATAGGCGAGGCTGATGTCTCCGGGGATTGCTGTTTTCAGTGTTGGCTGAACGAGCCTGTTGTTCTTTATCCTGCTCTCTGTGCTCCTCCTTCCGAGCCTCAAGTCCTTCAGCCTCTGGACTATTGGATTTCCCCCTCCGAGCTTTGTTGTTATCCTCGCCAAATCCCTTCCCCACTCGTTTGGCTCGTCGAACGGTTCGGTAAACTCATAGTGGCCCAGCAGAGCAAAGTTCGTGTTGCTGCTCTTTTCCTTGGCCTTGCTGTGTCCGTTAACGAGGCAGAAATCACCGTAATCTTCCCTAATCACCCATCCCCTCGGGCATGTGCAGAAGGTCCTCATGTAGTCGTCATGCCTTTTCGTGATAACCCTCAGCTTCGGGTCGTAGATTGCCGAGGTTATGTCGTCCATGATCGACGCGGGCACCTCAACTCTGACGCCAACGTCTATGGCCTTGGAGTTCTCCGCCACCTCGAGGTTGTAATCTCTTGCCCACTTTTCAAGCCAGCTCGCTCCGCTCCTGCCAACAGCTATGATGAGATAGTCGTAACCGAACTCCTCGCCCTTTTCGGTTCTCACAACCTTTCTCTCAGGGTCTATGTCAACCACGGTTTTTCTGGTGTAAATCTTCACACCTTCCTTCTTCAACTTGTCCTCGATGCTTTTCACAACCTTGGGCAGCTCGTCACTCCCCACGTGCCTCTGCCTCAGGGGAACGAACTCGATTCCGGCGGCGTTGGCCCTCTTAAGAAAATCTTCAATTTTTTCAAGGTCGTCGCCGTAAAGCTCATCTGGCGCACCGTGTTTGAGAAAGATCTCATCAACCTCATTCATTTTCTCGATGAGGTAGTTGGGGTCGAGAAAGTCGAAATCGCCGCCGACGGAGAAGCTTGAGGGATACTCAGGGTGGACGTAGTTGAGCTTCCCATCCGACAGACCACCCGCTCCCCCTACTCCGGAGGTTATGTTGCAGGGATTACACTTCGTGCAGTAACTCTCGGAAAGGTCGCTCGGGCACTTCCTTTTTGAAATATCCCTCCCCATTTCAAAAATGGCGGTGTTAAGCTTTCCTGCAAGCTTGTAAGCGGCGAACATCCCTCCAGGTCCTGCCCCTACAATTATGACGTCAAATTTCATACATTTTGAGCTTAGTGGCTGGAGGCCTTTTAAGCTTTGTTGTTTTGTAGTTGAATGTCACAAACACGGTAAAGGTTTTTAATATGCTAAGAGAAAACAAGTATTGGTGGAGCAAGGAGACGAGACTGACTTAACAAAACTTGAAGAGTTTCTGAAGGTTGTGTCGAAGAGCGGTGTTAATCTCGTGATATTTTCCCTTGAAAAAAGGCCAAAAAAGTTCTCCCAAATCATGGAAGAAACGAGGCTCAACCCCGGAATCGTGGATCGCAGTTTAAAGGCTCTTATCGAGCTTGGGTTGGTGAACAAAAGCGAAGGCAGGTACGAGCTTACCGAAAAGGGGATAAAAGCTCTGAAAGTTATCAAAGACATTCTCGACATTGTTAAGCAAAATTCATGACCTCTGCGCCGCTTAGCAGGTCCTCCTCGACCCCTTCAACAAGCGGATTCTTGTTGATTATCCTTCCTTTAAGCCTGTAGCTCACCTCTACTTCTTCATCCGGCTTCACTTCTAAGCTCCACGTAACCGTGGAGTAACCCGATCCGGAAACCTTGGCTCCGTCCGCCTCTACATTCCCTGAGCACATCTCGTAGAGCTTTATGCTCTTCTTTGAGCGCGTGAAGTTGGATACCCTTATTGTCACCACCTTGACACCGTCCCTTTCCTCCACGATCCTCTCAACGTGGAGGTAGCCCATTATCCTCGCGACGATTCTGTCTATTTCAAGAGGCTCCTTCTCAAGAATCTCGCAGACCTTTTTCGCTATCAGAGGTAATACTTTTCCGATCATCTCCTCCTTTTTCTTTTTCTTTTGCTGCCTGCTCTTTCTCTCGAGGTACTCTTTCAACCTCCTTCCCACTTCCTGCAGTGCGAGGCGGGTTTCATCTATTATTTCGGGAATAGCAGCAACGCTCTCCTTCGATTCAGAGGTGTAGGGGATGTTTGTTGACGCCAAATGTATGAGAATGACTGCAGGAGCGGACGGAAGCTCGCCCCTGTTCTGGACCATCCCGTAGGACTTCCAGTTGACGCTTTCAACCGCTTTGGTTAAAGCACAGCCACCCTGCTGGTAGAGAAGGGGTATCTTGTTCGCGTACCTTAAAAGCGTGACCTTCTCCGACTTTATCTCGCCACCGTAGGCAAGTCCAACCTCCACGAGGAACGGATGGCCGGAGTAAACCTTCGGTTTTCTTGTTACAGCGTACACGAACTCTGGCTGGAACTCGGCCATCAGGCTTTTTGCGATCATTGCCTCCCCTATTGGAGAGAGGCAGTCCGTAGGTGGAGGAAGAAAGTCGGTCTGTCGAAAGGCGTTGAGCAGCTTGGCAGCGTCATCCCTCCCCATTTCCTGCGGTGTTTCATCACCGCTGAACCCCGCCTTTCTCAAAACGTCGTCGGCAATCTTTTCGCCAACCCTCACGAACTCTTCCTTTAAAAACCTCCTCAACGTCGTCGCTCTGGTTGACTTCAGCATGCTCATCAGCGTTCCGAGCTCTATTCCGTGCGGATGGGGCTTGATGGACTTCGGTGGTTGCGGGATATCGTCCGTCACCCTCTTGAACTCGTTTATCGTACCGTCGGGCTCAACAAAGGTAATCTTTGCGTGCGGGTTTATAACTGAGGTTTCCCTCAGGTACTCGTAGACGCTTTGCTTCCTCTCTCTGACGTAGTTGCCTGCAACTTCAAGCTCGATTTTTGTGCCGCTTGGCAGGTACCACTCTTCTTCGCCCTCCTCAACGATCTCCGGCTCGTTCTTCTTTGTGTTGATGTAGAGAACCACCTTCTTCGCCCTATCCTCATCGGGCGTTTTCGAGATGACCGTCGCGGGCTTCCCCGTCGTAAGCTGGGCGTAGAGAACGGCTGCGGAAATTCCGATTCCCTGCTGACCCCTGCTCTGCCTTATTTCGTGGAACCTGGAGCCGTAAAGCAGCTTTCCGAAAACCTTGGGAATCTGCTCCCTGGGAATGCCGGGACCGTTGTCCTCAACGACGATTTTGAAATGGTCATCAACCTTCGAAATTCTAACAAAGATGTCTGGCAGAATTCCCGCTTCCTCACACGCATCGAGGGCGTTATCCACAGCCTCTTTAACAACGGTGATAATCGCCTTTGCCGGATTTGAGTAGCCCAGAATATGCTTGTTTTTCTCGAAGAACTCAGCTACGCTTATTTCCCTGTGCTTTCCGCTCATATCTCGGCTCCTATCACCGTCTGTGTTTTCGTTACCCCTTCAATACCTCTTATCTCGTCAACGAGCTTGTTCAGCTCAGACAAGCTGCTGGTTTCGATTATTACAACAAAATCGAACTCGCCAAAAACATGGTAAACCTCGCGAACGCCTTTTTTGCCCTTAACCGCGAGATAGACATCCTTCTCCTTTCCAGGAGCAACGTTGACCATAGTTACTCCGATTACCATGAATTAAAGTTCAAAAGAGGCTTTAATACTTTTCCCCTAAAAGATAGTCAGAAGGCCAAAACTATTCCGAACAGCTTGCCAAGCGAAAGGCCGAAGTTTCCCAGAATCTGGTTAATGTAGGGGCCGAATTTTAGCAGCGCTGGAACTATTGTACCGAGATTGCCGAAGAGCATTTGATGAGATTCGGCCATTTCAGCCTTTAGCGAGGGATTCTTGGAAATTTCCTCAAGCAGAAGCGTTGCAATCTTCATTGCCCATCCGAGAAGGGCGTTGAACTCATCCGCAATCCTGCTGGCATCAACGTTCGCCACCGCTATAACTCTATCTGCAGCAGCACTGGCTGTTGCTGAGGTCTCAGCAAACTTTGCAAGTGCCGCCATGAACTCTGCCTCGCTTACCATTTTCCTCACCTCCTATCAGTTCTCATTATTATGGTAATCATCAACTTCATGATAATGTCTTGTCCTCATGCTATTTAACTGTTACTCATAATGATTGTAATCGTAAAAATATAAGCAATTATCAATAGTTGTAATTCAACCTTTGGTTATCAAATCCTCCTTGGATTCGGCAAAAGCGAGGGATGGGAGATTGCCGGCTAAAGCTACCAGCTCATCTTTCACGACAAGAATTCCTTCAACAAAGTCAGAATACTTGCCGTAAAACTCTGAAACGGTCTTTTCAAGCTCCTTTTTTCCAAAATCCCCTATCAAATTCCCAAGAGCAGTGGCGAGGGCGTCGGCAACACTTGCGTCTCTCGCAACAACAGTGGCTGCATCCGCTTTGCCAAAGCTCACAGAGTGGCCAATTTTACCGCTGGAAGTGCAGATGGCAAGATAATCGACTGGAGGAACTTTGAAGGCGAGTTTTGAGGGATAAATTCCAACCAGCAGCTCTCTGTCGGAGTGGATAACTATATCTCCTCCGTTATCTACGACAGCAAGCTTTGCTCCAGCATCAATCATTTTTTCAACTGCGTATGCAGCGATAGTTCCTGCGACTGCTGCCATCGGCCCCACTCCTGCAATTTTTGCAGCGTTGCACATTCTGTTTATGATTTCTCCTCCTGAGCACTCAATCGGCTCGTAGCTGGTGAAGAAGTCAGGATTGTGCAAAATGTAGTCCTCAATTTCGCTCCTCGCCTCAAGGATGGCCTTCACAGCCGTTTTGTAGAATTCCTCGTTCTCGGTTAGAATTGTTACAATGGTCTCCTTGTATTGGAACTTGAACCTTCTCATAGCCCTATGAGCTTCCTGATTTCACTGAGGGAGTGCTTAACTGTTCTCCTGCTCTCAACTGCTATGATTTTGGGCAGAAGTTTTAGGGCGGTTAGGCGGTTGTTGTTGAGCATGGCATCCACAAACCTCTGCTCGTTCTCAATCCACTCAAGCTCCTTCAGAATCCTCTCCTCGTATTTTTCCAGCTCAGAATTTATCATGCATTCGGCAAGAATTTTTGCGGATGCGAGGGCAGGGGCGTTCCCCTCTCCCGCACCGCTAACACAGCCTATTGCCTCACCAACTCCCACAACGTTACCGCTGATGAAGGGTCTGCAGCGCGAGGGCGGGAGCATTCTTACTTTGCCCGTACACCTGCATGTTGAATCTGTGGGATTAAAGCCGTATTTAGCTCTAAGCTCATTCAGCAGCCTTTCAATTTCCCCCTTTTCAACATTCCCAGCCCCAATGTGCCACCATCCGTCGCCAAGGGGAAAGGCCCACGCGTAGCCTGTTCTTTCCATCTGGATGTAGAGGTTTGGCTCAACATCGTGCTTTTCGGTGGTTTGAACAGTCGGCAGAACTCTATCGTTAGCAATCTTGGGCAAAAAGGCTCTGGAGGAGCCAGTGGCATCGACAATGATTTCAGGATTCTCGGCTTTTCTCATCTCAACCCAGAGGTCAGCAAGGAGAGATTTTTTATCGAACATCACTATGTCCCTGTTCTTCAGCCAGATTCCGTTGGCGACGACGTATTCTGGTTTGAGAATCACGTAATCGTCGAAGTTGATGCCGATGTCGGAGTAAAAGCTCTTGGCTTCGCTGTAAACTATTCCCCAAGCACATCTACAGTCAGGCTCACTTCTTTTGTCGTAGATGGCAACCTCAAATCCCTCAGAGGATAAAAGGTGGTAGAGGTAGGTGCCTGCTATTCCCGCGCCGTAAATCTGAATCATAGCGACTGCAGGTTTTCAACCACAGCCTCTGCAAACTCCCTCGTTCCTACCTTCGTCCCGCCCATGTGGCGGTGGATGTCGTAGGTAACAATTCCGCTGCTTATCGTCATCTCCACAGCTTTCTTTATCATCTCGCTCGCATCCTTCCAGCCGATGTACTCGAACATCAGCGCTCCTGTGAGAATTTCGGCTGTGGGGTTGACCTTGTTCTGGCCAGCGTACTTCGGTGCAGAGCCGTGCACAGGCTCGAAGACGCCAATGCCATCACCTATGTTGCTGCCCGGAGCTATTCCAAGTCCCCCAATCAGGGCAGCAGCAGCATCGCTGAGGTAATCACCATTGAGGTTTGGCAGGGCAATGACGTCATACTCATCTGTCCTCGTCAGAATCTGCTGGAACATGTTGTCCGCAATCCTGTCCTTCACCACGATCTTGCCCTCAGGCTGCTTCCCGCCGTACTTGTCCCAGAGCTCGTCCTCTGTTATGCAATACTCGCCAAACTCCTGCTTTGCCACCTCGTAGCCCCAATCCCTGAAGGCTCCCTCCGTGTACTTCATTATGTTGCCCTTGTGGACGAGAGTCACGCTTTTCCTGTTGTTCTCTATTGCATATCTGATGGCCATCCTGACAAGCCTCTTGGTGGCAAACTCGCTGATCGGCTTTATTCCGATTCCAGAGTCCTCCCTTATGGTGACACCAAACTCGTTCTTGAGGAATCTTATTAACTTAAGGGCTTCCTCGCTACCCCTCGGCCACTCAATGCCAGCGTAAACGTCTTCGGTGTTCTCCCTGAAAATAACGAAGTTGACCTTTTCAGGATGCTTTATCGGGCTTGGAACTCCTTTCAGGTAGTAGACTGGCCTAACATTGGCATAGAGGTCGAGAACCTGTCTGATTGTGACATTTAGACTCCTGTAGCCACCTCCAACGGGGGTTGTGAGAGGGCCTTTTAAGGCAACTCTGAACTCCTTTATGGCGTTCAGAGTGTCATCAGGCAGATAGTTGCCGTAGAGCTTGTAGGCATCCTCCCCAGCATAAACCTGAAACCAGACGACTTCCTTGCCAATCTTATCAGCAGCGGCATCGAGAACTCTGATTGCAGCTGGAACCACATCCTTGCCTATGCCATCTCCCTCGAAATACGGGATGATGGGGTTATCTGGAACGATGAGTTTGCCGTTTTCATATCTTATCTTTTCTCCGTTCTCTGGAGGTTTGACCTTCTCGTACTGCATAGCGGAAGGTTGTGGTAGTTTATAAAATCCTTCCGCTCTTGGTTGAGTCGAAGATTGTCAAAATGTGCAAAAGTTTTTACGGTATAATTGCTTTAAGCCTCACATGAGCCTGAATTTCGATGCTGAAAGCTTTTATTTCGGAATATCACACCTGACCTTTGCCGCAATGGCCTCAAGTATGATTTTCGCAGCGAGAGTCTGAGTAACCTTGTTCGAGTCGGGAACAACCTCTACAACATCAAAACCAACAACTCTGTCTGCTATGCCTGCAAAAAACCTAATAAAATCTATAGGCTTCAAACCAAAAGGCTCAGGCGTTGAAACGCCGGGAGCGAAGGCGGGGTCGAAAGCGTCCACGTCAAGGGAAACGTAGATTTTGTCAAAGTCCTCCACCATTTTAACCGCCTTCTCGACCTCAAAGTCCCACGCGTGGAGGTATTTTATTCCGTTTTCCTCCGCAAACCTCTTCTCCTCTTTAATACCGCTCCTGACGCCGAAAATTGCCACCCGCATCCCGCTCTCAAAGATTCTCCGCGTTGTGCAGGCGTGGTTGAACCTGTCCCCATCGAACTCGTCTCTCAAATCAAAGTGCGCATCGAAAACGACGAAGCACGCTTTTCTGAACTTGCTCGTTGCTGCAAAGCTGATTGAGTGCTCTCCACCAATGGCTACGGGAAAACCCTCAACTTCACCAAGAAATTCCTTCGTTCTCTCAACAATCTGCTCAAAACCGCCATCGCAGTTTATGTTGCCCGCATCGCCCACTTTGACCAGCGAAAGCTCCACGTCAAAAAGGTTCGAATAGGACTCCAGATTCCAGCTTGCCTCTCTTATCGCGTTGGGAGCGAAGCGAGAGCCAGGCTTGAACGACTGAGTTGCGTCGTAGGGGATACCGTAGATTAGGTATTCAGCCTCCTCGGCATCGCAGTTTGAAAGGGAAAAGTAGGAATCGATGTGCATTAAGCCATTCTTTCAATTTTTCTCTTTCCGAGAGATTCAAGGTAAATGACTTCTCTTCCCTGCTCCATTTTGTCCTTGAGTTCTTCGGGAACCTCAAGTTCAAAGGTTTCATAGGTTTCGAGGTCCATGAGCTGTGCAACGTTTCCCGTAACGCTGATTATCTGCGCCCTCTTTCTCTCCACAATGGGCACGTAGATTTTTGCCGTTACCGGCTGCACGATGCTCCTCTTCTGCGAATCAAAGATGCCTATGGCGTCGATCCTCGCCTTAGCCGCACCGTGCTTTCCGGGCTTGCTGACGGAGATGCTGAGGATTTCGCAAGGCTCATCATCAATAACCACATAACCTCCCTCTCTGAGCTGTCTCACTTCGACCTGCTGCTTCATACCTTGCTGCCTAATTTTGCGTTAATTTAAATTTTTCTGAAGAAGAGTTAAAAATGCGACTGAGAAGAAAAAGCATGAAGCTCGCAAAAATCAGACGGCTGGTTCTGTTCTACTTCATGGTGCTTTCAGGAGTAATTATAGCCTTTACCGGAATACTGCTTTACCTCTGGCCTCACGGGCCAAATCAGGGCAGCTGGTAATTCTCGGATTCCAGAAGTCGTTCTGGCAGGATGTGCACACCTACGCGGCGATTTTTGGAGTTGTGGCAATCCTTCTCCACCTGATTGAGAACAGAAGGTGCGTGAAGCTTTACGTTAGGGAGACGCTGAGAGGTGTTTAGCTATATTAGCTTCATGGCTGCCTCTACAGCCTCAATTACGCTTTTTCCGGGCTTAATTGTTATCACAGGCACGTCAACAACTTTTTCTGCGAGGCTACTGAGTATGGGGGCGCAGACTATCGCCCTCGCACCATCCTTCTCGGCCCTCACAACGGCAACTATTGCATCCTCAAGAGTCGAAACGGGATAAACCCTGACTTTTTCCCCGAATTTAAGTTCTTCTAAAACGTATCTTGCTGCGATCAACGCCACAAACCCCTTTTTTTCGTAAAGTGCCGAAAAAATCCTTGTTATGTTGTCGTATCTGGGCTTGCTCCCCTTTAAAATCTTGTAGAGAGAGGATAAAGGGATGTTCGCCCTCTTTGCAAATTCGGAGGGATGCATTCCCCTCTCATCGAGCAATTTCTGGAGGCAACTTCCGAAATCTTCTCCCCTCGCAATGCATTCGGCAAGGCGGTATATCATAACCATAAAAGAGCATAATCCTTTAAAATTTTTCCCTTTTGGACTACGAATTTTCAAAAGGGAAAATTTAAAATTTCCGCTTCCTCCGACTTTGGGACAAAATTACCTCACCACCCTAACAGCAAACACATTGTGCCACAGCCCAACAGCAAACAAAGCCATCTCTCTCCTGTCCTCCCTCCTCTGCCTTATCAACCATCCAAATCTCCTCTTATCAGCAGAAAATCCTGCCTCACTTAAGTTCCTCTTGAAGTACCTCTTCAGAAACCTATAAGGAGCTTCAACAATCCTCTCGATAACCCTCAACCAGTCAAATCCTATTCTGGCAAGATTTCGCTTTGGAATGACGTAGACAGCTGTCTCAGCATCAAACAGCCTCAGAGTCTTCCTACTGCTGTAATACTTATCCAGAGAAATCGAGTTTACCTTCACCCCCATGCTTTTGAGCATTCCTAAAGCCTTCTCAAAGGCATCTTTCTCAGATCTGTCAGAATAGCCAAAGCCAACGTACATTCCCGTATCGATGTCAATTATCCTGAAAACGTATCTGAAGTCTTTACCTTTCCTTTTAGGATTGCTTCTATAGTGCTTAGTGATGGTTAGGCTGTATCCTGTCCCATCTCCTGAAAAATCTCCTGAAACTCCTTCCTCTCTAAGCAGAAGGATGAAGAGGTTGTGTAAAGCCATTCTAACTTCTTCATCCGAGTATAATCTTTCTATCGTTTTGTAGCTAACCTTTATCCCGAATAAAGGTTCAAACAGCTCTAAAAGCTCCTCAATATCTCTGTTTGATTTGTCCATCAGCCTTGCAAACAGAAAGAGCATAACTCTCTTCTCCAGATCAACTTTCTTTGGTCTTCCCACCCTCTTTTGCACGGTTATCACAGAAATAGCCTCTCTAACGTATTCAGGGAGTTTTCTCAGCCTTTCCTTAACAACTTCTCTCTTCCTCTCCCATTCTGTGTACGGATACTTTTCCTTCTCCTCCTGTCTTATCTCCTCTGCAATTTCATCCAAAACATCCAGAAGTTCCCTTACAAACTTCCCTGTCACTCTGAATCCAAGGTTCATGTTCTGATTCCAACCAAAAAGTATTTAAGTATTTCTATGGATATACTTAACATGAGGAGGGTTGAAGTGAAGAAGGGAGATTTTGTTCTGAAAGAGGAGGTTGAGGTTGTTTTCGAGAAGAGAGTCACGCCTTTCGGTAATTCAGCAAAGGTTGATGTGCCCAAGAGGTATATTGGGTGGAGAGCGTATGTGATTGTTGTCAGGGATTAAAGGAATTTTGTCCCAAAACCGCTTCCTCCACGCATTTTATGAAGAGGTTGCTGATTCTGCTGCTAGCCTCGGCAATCATGCTTTCCGGATGCTCACAGGTTGAGGACAAGAAGGTGAAAGTGGTCACGATGTCTCCCAGGGATATGGTTGAGCAGCTGAAGCTCGGAGAAATTGACGCCTTCGTAGCCTGGGAGCCTTTCGTTAGTGAGGCGGTTGTTAAAGGATACGGTAAAATAATAACAACTTCTGCCGACATATGGCCGAATCATCCGTGCTGCGTCGTTGCAACTGCTGAAAAAGATGATAGGGCAGTAGTTACAGCAATCGTCTGGGCACATGTGAAGGCAACCAGGTTCATAAACGACCCTGAGAACAGGGAAAAGGTTTTACAGTACGCAATGGAGTTTACGGGAAAAAGCAAGGAGGTCGTGGAAGAAGCATTGACGAGAATCAAGTTCATCGAGTATCCTGATGAAGGGGAGTTCGTGAAGTACTACGAAAACCTCAAAAAGGGTGGTTACCTCAAGAAGGATGTTGGAGAGCTTGGTTACAAAAGTGAGGATGAGTTCCTCCGCGATTTTCTTTACAGGGATGTCTATGACTACGTTGTCAGCAAGCTTGCAGAAAACGAGAGCTGGATTCCGGAAAAGGTGAACAGGAGTGTGAGAATGGGGTATCTCACAGCTGACCTCCACCAGCTCGCCTTCTACGTGGCGATGAAGGAGGGCTACTACGACCAGGTGGGGCTGAAGGTTGAGGCAAAGGAGTTTGCCAACGGTGTTGTGGAGATGGAGGGATTCAAGAACGGGGAAATCGACGCGGGCTATCTTGGAGGGGCTCCTGCAACACTGAAGAGAGTAAACGATGACGTCAGAATTAGCATAATTGCGGGGGCGAACAGCGAGGGCTCGGCTATTGTTGCGAGGAGTGCCAGCAGCATAGAAGAGCTTGCAGGGAAGAAGGTTGCCATTCCGGGCTTTGGAACAGTTCAGGACTTTCTGCTCAGAATGGCAGCTGAAAAGGCGGGGCTGGAGATAACGACATGAGGCTGAAGGGAGCGTTTGTACTCATTTTTTCCTGGTATCTGATTTCCGCCCTAACCGACCTCCCCCACCCCCACGAGGTTGCGGAGGTTTTTTTCACGCTGCTTGTTAACCCAGAGCCGGTTCTTGGCAAGACCCTCGTTCAGCACGCTGTTGCGAGTCTTTTCAGAGTTCTTGCGGCCTCTTTTCTTGCCTTCTCTATTGCAGTACCTCTCGGAATAATTTCGGGGTGGAACAGAACGCTTATGGAGTTTATTGCACCCGCAGTTGAGGCTTTGCGCCCCATACCCCCCTTGGCTTGGATTCCGCTCGCCTACATAATCTTTGCTCCACTGCCCAATACCGTTGAAGTTTCCCAGATTTTCATAGTCTTTGTTGGAGCTTTCTTCCCCTGCTTCATCTCCGTTTTTGACTACGCAAGAAATGTCCCGGAGGAGCTTTTGGAGATGGCCGAGGTCTTCAAGGCTCCTGAAAGGCTAATAATCACGGACATAGTCGTACCACACTCCCTGCAGGGGATTATGAGCGGTGTCAGAATTGGTCTCGGTGTGGGATGGATGAGCATCATTGCAGCAGAGATGATTGCTACCTCCGGAGAGGGCTTGGGTTACTTCATTATGGTAATGTACAATGTTGGCGGGAGGACTGCTGAAATTGTTGCGGGCATGGCGATGATTGGAATTATTGGGTACATGATGAACTGGCTGCTTCTGAGGGCTGAGAGGTGGGTGATGCCGTGGCGCTAATTGTAGAGGGGCTGAAGAAAAGCTACGGAAATCTGAGGGTTCTTGACGGGGTGACTTTCAGCGTTGAGAAGGGGGAGTTTGTCTGCCTTATTGGGGAGAGTGGGTGTGGCAAAACGACAATTCTCAAGATTATAGCGGGTCTTGAGAAGCCGGATGGGGGGAGGGTGGAGTTTGCAGGTGGAGCGAGAATGGGCTTCGTTTTTCAGGACGACAGGCTTCTGCCGTGGAAAACAGTTTACGGAAACATTCTCTTCGCCCTGAGAGCTTCGGGGATTGAGGATGGTGGAGTTGTGAGAGAGATTATAGATGCCGTGGGGCTGAGGGGGTTTGAGAACTACTACCCAAAGCAGCTCAGTGGAGGAATGAGGCAGAGAGTGGGGATTGCGAGGGCTTTAGCAGTGAATCCCGACCTTCTGCTCATGGACGAGCCCTTTGCCAGCCTCGACGCGAGAACGAGGGAGAGGATGCAGGAGGAACTTCTCAGAATTGTTGAGGGAAAAACGGTCGTTTTTGTTACCCACAGCATTGATGAGGCTGTTTATCTGGCTGACAGAGTGGTTGTGCTCTCCCCGAGACCTTCAAGAGTCCTGAGAATCGTTGAGGTTGACATTGAAAAGCCGAGGGACAGAAACTCGGAGGAGTTTATTGAGAAGAGGAAAGAAATTTACAGCGCTCTCAAACCTTAGTCATGGGGAAGCTGGTTGCAACTGCTGCAATCATCTTTGCTGTTTCATCCATCATCCTTCTCTCTCTTGCCCACCAGAATGATTACCTCCTCATTTCCGGCAGCGAAAGCTGCATACTTCCAGCTAAAAACTTCTCTGTATCTTTTATCCACTCTGTGGAGCTTTCAAAGGAGGTTGATTTCTTCTATGTCCAGAATGGGGAAATTTACCTCTACAAAACTCTCGTCAGGTCTGCGGGCTGGGGGCTGCCCAGCACAGAGAATTTCACAACCACTGATGAGGGCTTTGAGTATGCGATTAAAAGACGCATTGGAGTGTTAAGAATCTCCACAAATCCTTTAAACCACTACAGCCTTGGGGTGGATGGGAAGAGCATTTCCCTTGACAAATTTGGCAGCTCTCTGGAAATAAAGGTCGTGAGAATTAGCCCCTTGGTGGCAGCGTTGCAGAGGTGGTGCTGATGGGTGAGGCGGAGGTGGACGTGACAGAGCTTGAGAAGAAGTTCCTTCACGAGCGCGATTTGAAGGGGAGATATGCGTTGATAGTTTCTGCCGTGGCAATTGTATTCTCAACCTTTCACGTCATCAACGGCTCCTTTACCGGGTTGCTTCAGCACGACATCGTTAAATCTGTCCACCTCGCCTTTGCCATAGCCCTCGCCTTCCTGATTTACCCCCTCTCAAAGAAGAGAACTGAAACAAAGATCCCCTTTTACGATTTTATTCTCGCAGCGGTAGGATTCTATGTAGCATTTTATCTGGCGATGAACTACAAGGAACTGCTCTTCAGGGCTGCCATCGGCTACACTCCCTTCGATTTTTTCATAGCAGTTCTCGCTGTTATATTCGTCCTTGAGGCGACGAGGAGAGTGGTCAATCCTGCTCTCGTGGTTGTTGCGATAATCTTCATCCTCTACGCCAAGTTTGGTGCCTCGCTGCCGGGTGTTCTTTCCCACCCCTCCTACGACTGGAAGCAGATTCTTGAGCACCTCTACTACACCAAGGAAGGGATTTTTGGCACACCCATTGCCGTTTCTTCGAGCTTCGTAGTCCTTTTCGTTATTTTTGGCGCATTCCTTGAAAGGTCAGGGGCGGGTAGGTTCTTCATAGACCTCGCCTACTCCTTAACTGGCTGGATGGTTGGAGGGCCTGCGAAGGCTGCGGTTGTGTCGTCAGCCCTCATGGGAACGATTTCTGGAAGCTCCGTTGCCAACACGGTCACAACGGGGGCATTCACCATCCCGCTGATGAAGAGGGTTGGGTATAAGCCAGAGTTTGCAGGTGCGGTGGAGCCCGCTGCATCAACTGGAGGGCAAATAATGCCGCCCATCATGGGGGCTGCAGCCTTCATAATGGCCGAGTTCGTTGGAATGCCCTACATAAACATCGTTTATGCGGCAATCATCCCAGCCTTCCTCTACTTCTTTGGTGTTTTCTCTGCAGTGGACTTTGAGGCGAGAAAGGAGAACCTGAGGGGATTGAGCAGAGAAGAGCTCCCCTCACCCCTTCAGGTTTTGAAGGGGGGATGGTACTACCTCGTCCCACTCTTCATAATCATCTACATGCTGGTCAGCGGCTACACGCCAATTCTTGCTGGAGTTTACTCCATTTATGCGGTTATAGCCATAATGATTCTGAAACCGCTGATAATGAACTACAGAAAGCCTGCAGAGCAAAGGGAACCGCTTGGTAAAGTCCTGAAGGGTTCCATTCTCAACATCCTCTCAGCCTTAGAGCACGGTGGGAGGAGTGCAACAACCGTTGCGATGGCATGCGCTTCGGCAGGAATCATCGTGGGGGTTGTAACTCTAACTGGCTTGGGATTCAAAATCGCTGCTGCTGCCATAGCCCTCTCTCACGGCTACCTGCCCATAATACTTGCCCTAACAATGCTCGTCTCCCTAATTCTTGGAATGGGTGTGCCTACAACGGCAAACTACATCATCACCAGCACAATTGCCGCTCCAGCCATTATTACTTTCATGGCGCAGGGCTACGGGATGCCAGTGAGAGAGTTCCTCGAAACCTATCCAGAGCTTGTTCTCCCAGCCCACATGTTTGTTTTCTACTTTGGAGTAGCCGCCGACCTCACACCGCCAGTAGCCCTCGCAGCTTACGCCGGTTCCGCAATTGCTGGCGGTGATCCATGGAAAACGGGAATCAATGCCGTTAAAATAGGGATAGGGAAGTACCTCGTCCCCTACCTCTTCATCTTCTCTCCAGCTTTGCTGCTCATAGGCGTTAAAACTCCCGCTGACGTTTTTAATCTTCTAATTCTACTTGCTACGGTAATGCTTGGAATAATGGCGATAAATGCGGGCACCATAGGTTGCATAACCAAGCCTTTAAGCAAAGCTTACCGCCTTATTGCAATAGCTGCTGGGGCTTTGCTACTCTTCCCCGACTGGACTGCAAAGGTTGTGGGTTTAGTGGTTTTCACAATAATATTTTTAAAACAGCAATACAGTCTTCATAATGAGGTGGTAGAATGAAAAAGATTGTGGCTGTTCTGTTTCTTGCAGCCCTGATTTTGGGATGCGCACAGCAGCCAAGTGAGGAGAAAACGACAACTCCGGCGGCAACAACTACGGTGGCTGAGGTGAGAGAGGTAACTATTCTTACAGGCGGTTCTGCGGGAACTTACTACCCAATCGGAGGAGCGATGGCCCAGGCCATAACTGAGTTCGCTCCCGGCATTAAGGCAACTGCTGTGACGAGCGGGGCCTCAGTCGTCAATGCGAGAAAGGTTGGAGCCGGTGAGGCTGAGTTTGGACTTATGCAGAACGATGTTGCCTACTACGCCTACAATGGAATCGAGATGTTCAAGGACAACAAGATTGACAAGCTGAGAGGCGTTGCAACACTCTACCCAGAAATCATCCAGATTGTGACGCTAAAGGAGAGCGGAATTAAGACCGTTTACGACCTGAAGGGCAAGAAGGTTGCTGTTGGTGCTCCCGGCTCTGGAACGGCAGTTGATGCACTGCAGATTCTGAATGCAGCAGGCATTGATGAGAGCAACACAGACATCAGGTATCTCGACTTCAAGGAGGTTGCCGATGCCCTCAAGGACAGAACCATTGATGCCGGATTCATCGTTGCGGGAATCCCAACCTCTGCCGTCAGCGATGTTGCTGCAGTCAGAGAGGTGGCGATTGTCGAAGTTCCGGACGAGATTTACCAGAAGCTGAAGGAGCAGTATCCCTTCTACACTCAGGTTACCATTCCAGCAGGAACCTATCCGGGTGTTGACGAGGACGTTAAGACTGTAGCAGTCCTTGCAATGCTCGCCACCAACGCTGATTTGCCAGAGGACCTCGTTTACGAGGTTACCAAGGCAATATTCGAGCACAGAGATATTCTTGAGGCTGCACACAAGAGGGCTGCAGACATAACACTCGAAACTGCCCTTGAGGGCATGCCAATCCCGCTGCATCCCGGAGCAGAGAAGTACTATAAAGAAAAGGGATTGCTCCAGTAATTTTTTACCTTATTTTTCCCCTGAAGGGTATCAGGTCAACCATTGTTTTGAGGCCTGCCTCGCTTTTAACAACAGCCTCTGCAAGGTTGACTGCAACTGAAGCTGTTCCAAGGTCGCCCTTTGTTCCCGTTGACGTCCAGATGATGCTATTGTCGCCATAAATTTCAATTCTCTCGTATTCTTCTGCATTGGCGTAGGCGTGGAATTCAATCCTTATCTTCTCCTCCCCATTTTTCAAAGCACTTCCGTAGCCTATGGCTCCAAGAACCTCTCCGCTATCATGCACAAATTTCTGCCCCTCCCTTACCTCGTCAGGAGAGAAGTTAAGGGCCTCACTGATTAGAAGCACAGACTCCGCATAGCCAACATGCCCGGTAATCTCCCCCTTCTCAAGCTTCTCCTCTGCATCCTCAAGTTTCAGGCCAATTCCCACCTTCTTCTGGAAGGGCTCTCTCCTCTTCAACGTATCAATGCACCTTACAGCCTTTATCCTCTCAACTTCCGTGAAGGGGGCGGAGAGGAAAACCACCAGCGCATCAAGGAGGAAGCCGGGGTTTATGCCCGTTCCAAGGACAGTTTTTCCATTCTCGACCGCAAGGCTGTTGATTTTTTCAGCAAGCTCAGGATAGCGATAGCCGGGATAGCTGAGGGTTTCGCAGGTGCTTATAACGTTGAATCCTTTTCTCAGGCACTCCTCGATTTGGGGATAAACTCTGTCGAGGTAGGAGCCAGTGCAGAGGAAGGCAACGTCTCCTTCAAATTCCAGCCTGTCGCTGATTACGCCGTCAGACTGAATTCCGAATTCACTCAACTTCCTCCCCTTCAGCTCTGGATTGATGTCAACAGCTCCAACGACGTTTATTCCTCTCTTGGCACAGCATTCAGCAATCAGCCTTCCTATCGGCCCGAAGCCATAGATTACAGCGTCCATGGAGGGAGAGTGAGGGAAGGTATTAAACTTTAATTGTCATGTAAACCCTTATTTTTCAGCCTACTATCCCTCCTAATTTTTGCTGCCCCACCATGATGGTATATGCTTTTGCATGTCAAAATTCCGGAAAGGAAAGCTGATAACTTTTTTAATCCACCGGCTGTTCAGGTTTCATGCTTCCCGCTAAATACTCACCGAAGGATGTGGAATCTGAAATTTTCAAGTTCTGGGAGGATAATGACATCTACAGAAAAGTTAAGGAGAAAGGTGGAAGAAAGTTTTACTTCGTTGATGGCCCACCCTACACAACAGGAAGGATTCATCTGGGAACTGCGTGGAATAAAGTTCTGAAGGATACCATTCTGCGCTACAAGAGGATGATGGGCTTTGCTCCCACAGACACTCCGGGCTGGGACATGCATGGTTTGCCAATTGAAGTTAAGGTGGAGCAGGAGCTTGGATTCAGAACAAAGAGGGACATTGAGAGTTTTGGAATTGATAAGTTCATCGAGAGGTGCATGAACTACGCTCTGGCCAACAAAGACGCCATGACGGAGCAGTTCAAGAGCCTCGCAGTCTGGATGGACTGGGAGAATCCCTACATGACCATCAAGGCTGAGTACATGAACGCTGCGTGGTTTGCGATCAAGAGGGCTCACGAGAGGGGGCTGCTTGAGAGGAAGAAGATGGTTGTTAACTGGTGCCACCGCTGTGAAACGGCACTGGCTGATGCTGAGGTGGAGTACTGGGATGAGGAGGACCCCTCAATCTACGTCAAGTTCCCCGTAAAGGGGGAGAAGGACACCTACATCGTCATCTGGACCACCACGCCCTGGACACTTCCAGCCAACATGGCCGTTGCCGTTCATCCATCACTTGAGTACGCAAAGTTCAGGGCGGTTAAGGACGGGAAGGTTGAATATTTAATCCTCGCAAAGGAGCTTGCCGACTCCGTATTGGGAAAGGGAGACTACGACAGCTGGGAGGTGGTTGAAACCTACCTCGGAGAGGATTTAGAGGGTCTGGAGTACGAGCACCCCCTTGCCGATGAAGTGCCGTTGCAGAAGAACTGGAAGCATCAGGTTTTCTTTGCTGACTTCGTCACTGCTGAAAACACGGGCTGTGTCCACATTGCTCCGGGGCACGGTGTTGAGGACTATGAGCTTGGAGTGGAGAAGGGACTGGAGGTTTTCAATCCCGTTGACGACAGGGGGGTTTACACTGAGGAGGCAGGCAAATACGCAGGAAAGCACGTGAAGGAGGCCAATGACGACATCATTGACGACCTCTACCGCAAGGATTTGCTGCTGGCTGAGGAGAGAATTGTTCACCGCTACGGCCACTGCTGGCGCTGCAAGACGCCAATCATTTACAGAGCAACGGAGCAGTGGTTCATCAAGATTTCAGAGCTGAAGGATGAGATGCTGGAGGAAATAGACAAGGTAATGTGGATTCCCGAGTGGGCGGGAAGTGCGAGGTTCAAGGACTGGGTCAGCAACGCCAAGGACTGGTGCATAAGCAGGCAACGCTACTGGGGCATCCCCATTCCTGTCTGGATTTGCGAAAAGTGCGGAGAGATGAAGGTTGTCGGCAGCATTAACGAGATAGAGTGGGAAAACGACCTCGATTTGCACAGACCCAAAATTGACGCCGTAACGTTCAGCTGTCAGTGCGGAGGGGTAATGAGGAGAGTTCCAGATGTCTTTGATGTCTGGTTCGACAGTGGTGTGGCGAGCTGGGGGAGTATTGCTTATCCACTCAGAAAGGACAAATTCGAGGAGCTTTGGCCCGCAGATTTTATCACAGAAGGGCACGACCAGACGAGGGGATGGTTCTACTCCCAGCTTGGCACTTCAGTTGTTTGCTTTGATAAAGCCCCCTACAAAGCTGTTTTGATGCACGGCTTCACACTTGACGAGCAGGGAAGGAAGATGAGCAAGAGCCTCGGCAACGTTGTTGAGCCCGAGGAGGTTGTTGGCCAGATTGGCGTTGACGGCTTCAGGCTCTACGTCCTCTACTCCGCTCCCTGGGAGGACCTGAGGTTCAGCTGGGAGGAGGCGAGGAACATAAACAGAATGCTCAACGTCGTGTGGAATGCTGTCAGATTTGCCCACACCTACATGAGCCTTGATAATTACAGCTTTGGCGAGAAGGGAGAGCTTAAGATTGAGGACAGGTGGATTCTATCAAGGCTTGAGAGCTTTATAAAGGAGGCTAACGAGGCCATGGAAGGCTATCAGGTCCACAGAGTTGTCAGAGCCTTCTTTGACTTCTTCGTTGAGGACTTCAGCAGGTGGTACATCCAGATTATCAGGCCGAGAGTGTGGGAGGAGAGGGATTCCCCATCGAAGCTCGCAGCCTACTACACGATGTTCAGGGTGATTGACAGGTCTTTGAGAGCTATAGCCCCCTTCGCCCCGCTCATTGCGGAGTGGTTCTACCAGCACGTTGTAAAGGAGTTCAGGGAGGGGGAGGAGTCCATTTTCATGGAGGAGTATTCCACTGCTGAGGTTGAGATGATTGATGGCGAGCTTGAGGCAGCAATGAAGGTTGCGAAGGAGATTGTAGAGGCTGCAGCCAATGCAAGGAACAAGGCAAAGAGGAAGCTGAGGTGGCCTTTGAGGGAGCTTGTTATAGAGTCGGGCAGCGAGAAGGTAAGAAAGGCTGTGGAGATGCTTGAGGAGACAATTTTGAGCCAGTGCAACGTTAAGCAGGTTAGAGTGGTTGACAGCTTTGAGAAGGAGATTGAAATCAAGCCGAACTACAAGTACATCGGCCCGTTGCTCAAAGAAAAGGCTGGGGAATTTGCGAAGTACGTGGCATCGCTTAAGGAGATTCCCGAAAAGCTCGTTTTCGATGGTGTGGAGCTTGACCCCAAGCAGGCCATAGTTGTGGACTACAGGCTGCCTGAAGGATACGAGTATGCAGAGTTTTCAGGAGGAGTGGTTTACATCTACAAGGAGCTCGACGATGAGCTTGTGAGGGAGGCATTTGCCAGAGAGGTTATTAGGAGAATTCAGGAGATGAGAAAGGAGCTCGACCTCGACGTCGAGGAGTTCATTGAAACGACAGTGGAGATGGATGCCGAGCTCGTCAAAGGCTGGGAAGACTACATAAAGAGCGAGACGAGGTCACAGAAGCTGGTTTTCGGCAAAGCAGAGGGGTACGTTAGAGAGTGGAATATTGAGGGAAAGAAGGTTAAAATAGGAATAAAAAGGCTGAGGGGTTAGAAATCCCTCCAATTTTTGTTTGTGTACTCCTCCTCTTTCAAACCAAAAAGCTTATTATTTCCGTCAAGGGAAGAGATTTTATGTCGTTAAGAGAGAAAGTTGAAGAAGTTGTTGAAAAAGACATAAGACCGGCCTTGATGAGGGATGGGGGAAACATAGCGGTCGTCGACGTTGATGAAGGTTCTGGAACCGTCAAAGTTCAGCTTCTTGGCGCATGCGGTGGTTGCCCGATGTCGATGATTACACTGACCTCCTTCGTCGAGAGATACCTCAGAGCCAAGGTTCCTGAAGTAAAGAAGGTCGTGCCAGTCTGATTATGATAAAGCTGGTAGAGCCTCTTAAAAAGCTCATAATAGACGGAGTCGGAGTTAGTGGAGAAGAAGTGGAAGAGCAGCTTTTCGGTGGATTTTGCGAGTGCGGAGGAGTGATGTACCAGAGGTTCTGGTTTACCAGGGATTCCGAGAAAATTCTCGTCTCTGAATGTGAGAAGTGCTGGAAGCACAAGGCAATGATTTTTAACTCCCACTCCTTTGTGTCGCATCAGAGCGTTGAGGTTCTCGGAAAGTACGACTTCGTCGAGCTTTTAAAGGAGACGCTGGGCGAAAAGGAATTTGAGTCACTCGTCAGAAAGGCAAAAAATGAGGAATTTGACCCCGTTTCTTACACACGAGCAAAAAAAATGTTGACTTCAATGAATCTTGATATTGACGAGATTTTAGACCAGGTTCGATGAAGATTAAACTCCAGGAGATCAGGGAGAGAATTAAGCTTTACAGCGAAATGACCGATATCGCCTCGGTTTCGAGGCGTTACTTTATCATAGGGTTTTTTGATGGCGTTTTGACAATTCTGGGTCTCATAATTGGTTCTCACCTTTCTGGCGAGATTTCGGCAAGGTTGGTTATCACGGCTGGTGTTGCAACTGCTTTGGCGCTGGGCATTTCGAGTTCATGGGGCGCGTTCGAGGCGGAGAGGATAGAGCAGAAGATAATGAAGGATCAAAAAGAGAAAGCTCTGCTCGTGAACTCAAGAGAATCAACAATTGACCGAGCCCATCGCTTTGCGGCTTACGTTTCATCGATCATCCATGGAATAGCTCCAATTATCGGCGCAATCCTGCCATTAATTCCTTATGCTTTCCTCCCGCTTGAGGAAGCCTTCGTAATGGCTGTTGCGATAGGATTCGCTAGTCTCTTCATTCTCGGAGCGGTAATGGGGAAGTCGGCAAAGTTCAACGTGTTCGTGAGTGGTTTCAGGATGTTTCTCGCCGGTGTTGTGACTGCTGTGATAGTAACAATTCTCAGCCCCAGCCACTTCATCTGAAACCTTTTTTAATTCCGCCCCTACTTAGCTCATGGGAAGAGCCTGGAAGTTCGGAGATGACATAGACACGGACGTCATCATACAGGGAAAGTATCTGGTAATCAATGAGCCTGAGGAGCTCGCAAAGCATGTTTTTGAGAATCTTCGCCCCGAATTCGCCAAGGAGGTTAAGAAGGGAGATTTCGTTGTTGCTGGAGAGAATTTCGGCTGTGGGAGCAGCAGAGAGCACGCCCCTCTCGCTTTGAAGGCTACGGGAATTGAGGCTGTCATTGCAAAATCCTACGCCAGAATTTTCTTCAGGAATGCCATCAACATCGGTCTGAGAGTTCTTGAGTGCAAGGAGACGGACAAGATTGAAGACGGAGACGAGCTGGAAGTTGATTACGAGAAGGGCGTGATTTACAACAAAACAAAGGGTGAGGAGTATCCAATCAACCCACTGCCCGATTTCCTGAAGGAGATTCTGGAAAAGGGCGGGCTGGTTGAGTTTGCAAAGAGTTTGAGGGAGAGGGCATGAAGAAAATTGTGGTAATCCCCGGAGACGGCATAGGCAAGGAGGTTATGGAGGCTGCGATGCTAATTCTCGAGAAGCTCGACCTGCCCTTTGAATACAGCTACTACGATGCTGGAGATGAGGCTCTGGAGAAGTACGGAAAAGCTCTGCCTGATGAGACGCTGGAAGCTTGCAGGAAGAGCGATGCGGTGCTTTTCGGTGCCGCCGGGGAAACGGCGGCAGATGTCATAGTGAGGCTGAGAAGGGAGCTCGGAACCTTTGCCAACGTCAGGCCAGCGAAGGCAATTGAGGGCATTGAATGCCTCTATCCCGGCTTAGACATTGTTGTGGTGAGGGAAAACACAGAGTGCCTTTACATGGGCTTCGAGTTCGGCTTCGGGGACGTTACTGAAGCCATCAGAGTGATTACGAGAGAGGCTTCCGAGAGAATTGCGAGGTATGCTTTTGAGCTGGCTAAAAGGGAGGGCAGGAAGAAGGTTACAGCCCTGCACAAAGCCAATGTTATGAAGAAAACATGCGGGCTATTTAGGGATGTGTGCAGAGAAGTTGCGAAAGATTATCCCGAAATTCAGTACAATGACTACTACATCGATGCAGCTTGCATGTACCTCGTTATGGACCCCTTCCGCTTCGATGTAATCGTTACGACAAACATGTTTGGTGATATCGTCTCTGACTTAGCTGCAGGCCTCGTTGGAGGACTTGGTCTTGCCCCCTCAGCCAATGTTGGGGAGAGGACGGCCATTTTCGAGCCGGTACATGGTGCTGCCTTCGACATCGCTGGAAAGGGAATTGCAAATCCAACTGCCATGATTCTCACAGCCTGCATGATGCTCCGCCACTTCGGCTATGTTGAGGAGGCCAAGAAGGTTGAGGAAGCTGTTGAGAAGACCATTAAGGAGGGGAAGAAGACTCCGGATTTGGGAGGTAACCTCAAAACTATGGAGTTTGCCAACGAAGTTGCATCCCTTTTGGATTAGATTTAAATAGTAAAACTTGACTAATTTTTTTCATGAGCTACGAAATATTGATGGCAAGGTTGGGCTTTCCCGACTCGGAAAGGCTCAGGAGGATACTGGAGTATCTGATGAACGAGGAGGAGGCGAAAGTAGCTGCTGCACTGCCCGGAACTGCTGAAGAGGTTGCTGAGAAGCTTGGAATGGATGCGGAGAGAGTTAAGGAAATCCTTGAGAATCTCTTCTTCAAGGGCGTCGTCTTTCCAAAGGATTTCCAGAAGAGGGACTACTGGAGGTTTGCCAAGGATCTGGTTCAGCTTCACGATGCCACTCTCGCTTCTGTCCACATGAAAGACCCCGAGTATGCAAAAATGTGGAAGGAGTTCGGGGAAAAGGAGGCTCACGCCAAAATGGGGCAGCTGCTTGCAATGGCAGACTTCAAGGTCTGGAGAGTTGTTCCGGCTTACGGGGCGATAAAGGACCTGCCTGACGTGCTTCCGCAGGAGAACATCGTTGAGATGATAAAAGCTCAGGAGAAGATTGCAGTTGTGCCGTGCTCCTGCAGAAACGTCACATATCTTGCAGGGGATGGCTGCAAGCATACGGATGAGATGTCACTCTGGCACTGCATCCAGTTTGGTAGAGGGGCAGAGTACGTCATCACGAGAGGTTCGGGAAGGGAGATAACGGCAGATGAAGCAATAGAGATAATAATGAAGGCTGAGGAGGATGGTTTAGTGCATACATGGCCCAACACCGGCAAGATTGTTGACAGAAGGGTGACGGTTAACTGCAACTGCTGCGAGGACTGCTGTGAGTTCTTCCTCTCTGCAAAATACGGCAACGTTCCAATTGAAAGCCTGCTGGAGAAGAGCAGGTATCTTGCTTATGTGGACGAGGACATGTGCATAGCCTGCGGCGTTTGCGAGGAAAGGTGTCCCTTTGAAGCCATAACGCTCGAAGACGTTGCGAAGGTTGACGAGGAGAAGTGCTTCGGCTGCGGGGTCTGCGTTGTTGGATGCGAGCAGGAGGCGATTAAGCTTAAAGCCATTAGACCGCCCGAGCACATTCCTCCTTAATTTTTTAGCGTTTGCAATATCGTTTTTGAATATCCTAGAGCAGAGAATACGGAAACTGTTGGAGAAGGTTTGGTAGGTCTCATTAACAATATTATCAAAAATATAATATTTATCTAAAACCATTTTCCAATTTTCGATTTAACTGGTATTCGACCCCCGAAGACAATAAAAATGGCAGCAGAGCAGAACTCGTATACGAAGCATTCAAAGAAGAATTTGAATATTTACGACCTTAAACCAAAAATAAAAAATTAAATCGATATCCACAACATTAGAGTATGCTTCAATTTCTCTCTTCTTTTGATATAGCATATCTACGTAAACATCGTAACCTTAGCAGAATTCTTTCCAAGTACTTATATATTTTCAAATAAAAAACGAGCACATGGAGCACAGAATAGTGGGAAGGCCGAGTTACAGCATGCTGGAGCTTAAGCTTAGGCCAGGAGAGGAGGTGCTTGCCGAAACCGGAGCAATGGTTTACATGAAGGACGTTGAGCTAAAAACGGAGATGAAGGGTGGACTTCTTGGTGGTTTAAAGAGGTCTCTGCTCGGTGGGGAGTCCTTTTTCGTCAACCGGTTCGTTTCCAGAGGGGAGGGCGTTCTCGGCCTCGCACCAACCTATCAAGGCGATATTATCCACATACCGCTGAACGGAACAATCTTAGCCCAGAGTGGGGCCTTTCTGGCTTCGAGCGATGGCATTGAGGTTGACACGAAGTGGGGAGGTGGCAGAACGTTCTTCGCCGGAGAGGGACTGTTTCTTCTTAAAATTGAGGGCACGGGTGACCTCTTCCTCTCCTCGTTCGGAAGCATCGAGGAGCTCCAGGTTGACGGCCACCTTAGGGTTGACACTGGCCACATCGTTGCTTTCGAGCCCACGCTCGATTACAAAGTGAGCAAGGTCGGTGGGCTTAAGGCCACGGTTCTCAGCGGTGAAGGGCTGGTTGTTGACTTCAAAGGAAAAGGGAAAGTTTGGATTCAGACGAGGTCAGTAGCTGACTACGTTGGCTGGCTGGCCTCGCTTCTGCCCTCAGACTAACCGAAAATCCTTCTTTACTTTTTTGCTCTTCAGAACTTCAACACCCGCAACCTCTGCAGCTTCATTCACGATTTTCTTCACCGCTGAGTTCACGGACTTCTCGTCGATGATAATGTACTCAGCCTCGCTCAGCTTTACTGCCTTAACCAGAAATTCGGCTGTCAGGTGCTCGAAGGTGTACTTTGCGAAGTTGTGACCGAAGGTAAAGGTTGTGGTGAGCATGATTTCGGTCTGCCTTGGAGCGTAATGCGTCCCTCCAACACCAACCGCAACATTCCAGTCCATCTTTTCTGCCCTTATCGCATCCAGCATTGCCTCTGCGACTACTTCTGCAGCCTCTCTGTCTTTCCATTCCTCCTCAGTTGAGCCGATTTCGTAGAACGCCGAAGGCTTGGATATCTCAGATGGGCCGTGGTGCGTGACCTCCATTGTGAACTCGAATTCCGGCTTTCTGTCCAGCCTTTCCCTTAAGGCGAGAACGTAGTTCTTCATCGTTTGCGGGGATGGCTTTGCAAGGCTGTAGGGCTTTCCCCCGAAGTCTGCGGTCCCGACATTTCCCGAAACGTGTACGGTGAAAATCTTTCTGCCGTCCTTGCTGCTGTGCCTTGAGGCGAAAAGAATTTCCTCAAAATCGATGTACTTTGCCAGTTTTTCGTCGATGTGGTCGGCGTAGATGAGCCTCTCCTTTGTTTCGGCTATGTAAAACTCGTCTGAAAGGTAGAGTTTGAACTCCCCCACATCCTTTTCTTCGAAGTCGGCAAAGGTGAGTAAATTATCTTTGATGTTCTGACCTGCGGTGTCACTTTCACTGCAAACCACGAGTTTCATGCTGCTCCAACGACCACTGGCGTTATAAAAGCTTCAACAAAGGCCGCGATGAGCAGAATCGGTAAAACCAGTTTAACGTAAACCCTTACCGCTCTGAGCAGATACTTCTTGAATTCCTCCCCTCTGAACAATGCTAAGTAGAATCTGTATCCCAGCCACACCCCGTAAGCGCATGCGATAATAATAGCCGGAATTTCGAGGATTCCATGCGGTATGATTGCAAGAACGACCTTTGCCAGACCCCAGTCAGGCTCTCTCCACGAAATAACAACTCCAACAATGTAACCGTTAAGCATCACGAATGCAATAGGAAATATGCCGAAGAAGAAGCCGGCAAGCATGGCGATCAGCGATTTGCCAGCGTTGTTTGCGAAGATGATGAGGGCGAGAATTATCGGATTATCGAAGAATCCTCCTAAGTACTCGAAGAACCTTTTCAGCTCCTTCTCAATCGGGTAATCCTGCCCTGCTGTGTATCCGGCATAGACTGATGCTGTGAAAAGGATGGTGAGGAGCAAAGATGATGCGATTACGAACCTTCTCTCGTCATTCATTGTCTCTTTACCTCGAACTGTAGCTTATAAAGGTTCTCAACCCTCTCTATCGTATCCGCCTCGTCAACATCCTTATCATCCCTCAGTCTGACGAACCTGGGGAATCTCAGCGCATAACCGCTCTCGTATTTCGGGCTTTTCTGAATCTCCTGATACGCAACCTCGAAAACGTACTTCGGGATGAACTCCACCTTCTTCCCCTGCTGCGAGACGATGAGGGGTCTGAACATCTCTGTCAGCTCCTCCAGATCCTCCTCAGTGAAGCCCGTGGCGACCCTTCCTACCTTAAGCAGTTTGCCCGTTACCGGATCAAGGCAGGCGAGCTCAAAGGAGCTTAACCAGTGACTCCTTTTTCCCTCTCCCCACTCTCCTCCAACCACAACGAGGTCGAGAGTTTCCATTATCGCCTTGACCTTAAGCCAGTTCTTGCCCCTCTTCCCCGGAATGTAGGGGGATGAGGGTAGCTTGATCATCACTCCCTCGTGCCCTGCGCTGATAGCCTCATCGTACATCTTTCTTACCTCATCAACACTGTCCGTAACTATCTGCTTCGCCAGTTTGATTTTCTCCGACTCATTTACTGCGGATTCCAGTAGCTTTCTCCTCTCCCTCAGCGGAAGGTCTATGCACTCTCCATCGTGGTAGAGAATGTCAAAGAAGTGAGCTTCAAGCGGTATTTTCTCAACCATCTTTGCCACATCGTGCTTTCTCCTGAACCTTCTCAGCACATGTTGAAACGGCATCGGCTTTCCTTCCTTGACCGCAATAACTTCTCCGTCAAGAATGACGCCCGGCTTGACGCTCTTCTTTATCTCCTCCACTATGTCCGGCAAGGCGTTGGTAACGTTCTCAAGCCTTCTTGAGTAGATTGTAACTCTGCTCCCATCCCAGTGAACCTGAACTCTGCTCCCGTCGAACTTCCACTCCACCGCCGCTGTTCTCATCTCTCTAACTGCGCTTTCGAGGCTCTCAGCAACCTGTGCGAGCATCATTCTGACCGGAATGTGAATCTCTATCTTCATTTTCCTCAAGCCCTCCTCGCCCTCTTTCTTGGCAACCACTGCCACCCTGCCGAGGTCGTTGGTGATCATGTAAGCCCTCTCAACCGTTTCCGGATCCGCCCTGAAAGCTCTGGCTATAGCATCCCTCATTATGCCCTCTCCAACACCAAGGCGCATCTCATTCAAAATCAGCCTTGTAAGGTACCTCGCCTCTAGTGGAGTTGCGAGACCGTAGAGGCCGGTGAGGAGCATAATCTTTCTTTTCATGCTCCCTTCTCCCGTCAAAGATGCGATCTCATCGAAGGTCTCCCTCACTTTCCTCACTGTAAGCTCCTCGAAGGCGAGGGTTGTCATTTTCTTCTTCTTTATCAGCTGCTCCGCAACGAGACCGAGGTCTCCGTACTCCCTTATCATACTCTCTATCTCGCTTCTCTTGACTCCGCTTACGTTTTCAAGAGCCTCGTAGAGCAATCCAATCCCGACACCAAGCTCCCTCTCATCCCACGGCGGGTAAACCTTGCCGGTGATAAAAAGGACAACGTCATAAAGGTCTCTCTCATCCTCAATTTTTTGAAGAAACGCAGCTATCCTCGCGGTAAGCTCAAGTGTTGACGATATTTTTTCGAGCCTTTCGCAGAACTCGGCAAACTCGGCAAACAACATCATCGATTTTAGTCTGCCTGGTTCAATAAAATACTATCGCCAACCTTTTAATACTTCCTGCTTAGTTATATCAATGGCTCTTGAATCTCTCAAGGAAGTTGCAAGGAAAATTGCGGGGTCATCGAGCATTGATAAGAAATTCGTCGAGGAGATGGTTAAGGAGATACAGAGAGCCCTCATCAAGGCTGATGTCAATGTCAGGCAGGTTAAGGAAATCAGCGATGCGATAAAGAAAAGGGCTCTAAGCGAGGACGTTCTTCCCGCTCTCAACGCAAAGGAGCAGATTCTCAAAATCGTTTACGAGGAGTTGCTCAGGGGAGTGGGAGAGGGGCTTGAGATACCGCTGAAAAAGGCCAAGATTATGCTCGTCGGTCTTCAGGGGAGCGGTAAGACCACAACAACGGCCAAAATGGCCAAATACTTCAAAGACAGGGGGATGAAGGTTGCTGTTGTTGCAGCCGACACATGGAGACCTGCAGCCTACGAGCAGCTAAGGCAGCTTGCGGAGGAGTACGGAATAACGTTCTACGGCGAGAAGGGGGAAAAAGATGCGGTCAAAATAGTCAAAAACGCGCTGGAAAAGCTCAAAGACCACGACATGATAATCATAGACACAGCCGGAAGGCATGCGCTCGAAGATGAGCTGATTGATGAGATGATAAAGATTGCAGAGGTTGCGAGGCCGGACTACAAGCTGCTCGTGCTTGATGCAGCGATAGGCCAGCTTGCAAGCAAGCAAGCTCAGGCGTTTCACGAGGCTATAGGAATCAATGGCATAATCATCACGAAGTTCGATGGAACGGCGAAGGGTGGTGGTGCTTTGTCGGCAGCGAGGCAGATTGGAATACCGATAGCATTCATAGGAACGGGAGAGAAGGTGGAGGACTTCGAACGCTTTGATCCCGCTGGCTTCGTTTCGAGACTGCTTGGAATGGGAGATATCAAGGCGCTAATGGAGAAGATTGAGAGGATTGCAAGCGAGGAGGAGCTAGATCCTGAAGCATTCCTGAAGGGAACCTTCACGCTGAAAGACATTTACAAGCAGATAGAGGCAATGAACAAAATGGGGCCGGTTAGAAAGATTTTCGAGATGCTCCCCTTTGGCCTGGGATTGAAGGTTGATAATGACGTAATGGAGATGACGCAGGAGAAAATGAAGAAATTCAGAGTGATTATGGATTCGATGACTGAGGAGGAGTTGCTGAATCCAAAAATCATCGATTCTTCGAGGATAAGGAGGATAGCAATCGGGAGCGGAACCTCTCCTCAGGAGGTCAAGGAGCTTCTGAACTACTACAAGACGATGAAGAACCTTATGAAGAAGATGAAGAAGAACAAGCTGCCAATAAAGGGTCTGGGGAAGCTGGGTTTCTGATGAAGGCAGGCATCGATGAGGCTGGAAAGGGCTGCGTCATCGGCCCACTGGTTGTTGCAGGAGTGGCTTGCAGCGATGAGGATAGGCTGAGAAAGCTTGGTGTGAAAGACTCCAAAAAGCTAAGTCAGGGGAGGAGAGAGGAACTAGCCGAGGAAATAAGGAAAATCTGCAGAACGGAGGTTTTGAAAGTTTCTCCCGAAAATCTCGACGAAAGGATGGCTGCTAAAACCATAAACGAGATTTTGAAGGAGTGCTACGCTGAAATAATTCTCAGGCTGAAGCCGGAAATTGCTTATGTTGACAGTCCTGATGTGATTCCCGAGAGACTTTCGAGGGAGCTTGAGGAGATTACGGGGTTGAGAGTTGTGGCCGAGCACAAGGCGGACGAGAAGTATCCCCTGGTAGCTGCGGCTTCAATCATCGCAAAGGTGGAAAGGGAGCGGGAGATTGAGAGGCTGAAAGAAAAATTCGGGGATTTCGGCAGCGGCTATGCGAGCGATCCGAGGACAAGAGAAGTGCTGAAGGAGTGGATAGCTTCAGGCAGAATTCCGAGCTGCGTGAGAATGCGCTGGAAGACGGTGTCAAATCTGAGGCAGAAGACGCTTGACGATTTCTAAACGAAACCGTTATTACCACAAATGGCGAAGACTTTATGAAGCCCCGTGGTGTAGCGGTCAATCATGCGGGCCTTTGGAGCCCGCGACCGGGGTTCGAATCCCCGCGGGGCTATGTCTAAAATCAGCGTAATAATTCCTCCAACAAAGCACGCCATTTCCTGGTTATGTTCTCCCACTTAAGCCCCTCTGGTGGAGAATAGCGTTTGCCTTGTTTACGGTAAACCTCGGCAATGGCCTTCGCGATACTTTCAGGATTGGAGGGTTCGGCGAAAAGCGTTCACTTTTGATAGCGCCTCTAAAAGTCCGTTATGCTATGAGAATCCGTTGCTGGAGGCATGAACCCTCCTGGCTGGAATCCACAATTAATGGTATTTTTATCACTTTCTCAATAAAATTCTGCAGGTTCCATACAAATTACCGATTCCGACAGTCATGACTATCACAGACATTACCAGAGCCTCGATTTGTTGTCCTTTGCTTAGAAGCTTCCTTAAGATTGATCTGAGGATGAAGTTCAAATATTTACTTTCCATTTCTAGAGGAAATTCTTTCGCAAGAATGGCCTTGGAATAGCCTTCATAGAACGCTCTTTTTACTGCATAGCTGATTCTTACCCTACTCTTTGGAACTTTATGGTAAACCACCGCTGATGGTTCATAAATTATTTTAGCATCAGGCTTGATCTTCCTTAATCTCATAGCAAATTCAGCCTCTTCACCACTCAACAGCTTTTTACCGTATCTACCTATTTCTGATCTAAATGGACCGGCAATTTCAAAAGCTTCCCTTCGAAAACTCATGTTTGCCCCAATTGGATTTCTTATATTTGTCCTTTGCTCGGGCATACCTTTGTAAGTGCATCCGACAATCCAATCCAGTTCCTCAGGTAGCCACTTGGGTCTTCCGTTTTCGAAAACCGGAATAATCTTGCCACCAACACCGTAAACACCTTCGTCAGAGTAATTTTCGACGATTTTTTCCAACCACAAGTCATCAGCCCAAGCATCATCATCAATAAAAGCTATAATATCTCCTTTAGCTTCAAAAACACCCTTATTTCTTGCCTTCGAAAGGCCAAAACCGTCGGAGACTACCACTCTAACATCTTTTGGGACAATATTTTTATAGTACTCAACTAAGCTTTTTACAGGATCTAAAATCAGTAGAATTTCATAAGGTTTTAAACTCTGATGTCTAACGGATTCAATACATCTAAGCACGTCTTTATATCTTTCTTTGGTGTATGTGGAAATTATAACCGAGGTTTTCATTGCTTTCAATTTTGTAATAGGCAGGGTTTTTAAAATTGTTTAATGTCGAATGAGAAAAGCAGGAGAAAGTAGAAGAGTAAGTTGAGTTGGAAGACAAAAAATAAGTGGGAATCTTAAATATTGAATTCACAGAGAAATATGTGTATGCCCAACATAACCTTATCATTACCTGAAGACCTCTACAGGAAGATGAAAAAATATGGTGAAATCAGATGGAGTGAAGTTGTAAGGAAAGCAATAGCTGAGTATCTGGAAAAGCTGGAAGAGATCGAGACTGAGGTTGGCTCCAAGGAACTTTAAGAAGAACTTGGCGAAGATTTTAGAAATAGCCTTAAAGAACTGGATTTCGAGAAAGCTGTTGAAAGCTACGAGAAAATGAAGGATATTGAATGGAGAAGAACCTTTACGATACAAACAAATTGATCGAATTGTACAAAAATAAGGAAAGTATGAGCGGATACACGACGATACTAAACGTTATAGAATTTCCAAAGGCACTTGAGTTCAATCTAACGGTATTATACCTATCAAAATCTGACTACAGGCTGGCAATAAAGATTTCTACAGAACTTTTAAAAATTGGAGAGCCAGTACCTGCTGTGTATACATTAATTTCTGCAATCGCTAATAAACAACGGTTTAAGGGTTGTAACGCTGGACAAACTTTTTATGCTAGTTAAGGAGGTCATAAGCGAATTTGATGTTCTTGTAGATTAATATCTTTTTGCTGAAAAATATCAATATCCACCACAACAAAGTTTAATATCTGAAATTAAAGGGGAAAATGTGAAAATAGCCCAGGTTTGTCCGAGATTTTATCCCCACATAGGAGGAGTCGAAACTCACGTTTACGAAATAGCTAGTAGAATAGCAAAGAAGTTCGATGTTGAGGTTCTGACTACCGACCCAGGCGGAAAATTGCCGAAAGTTGAAGAAATTGATGGGCTTACCGTGAGAAGGTTTAAATCTCTCGCCCCTTCCGAGGCGTATTACTTCTCTCCCGAACTCTACGACTATTTAAAGAAAAATAGCTCGGACTACGATGTAGTTCACGCCCACAACTACCACGCGTTTCCCGCTCTGTTTGCTGCCTTGACCAAAGGAAAAAACAAATTGATTTTCACGCCGCATTATCACGGGAGCGGTCACAGCTTTTTCAGAAACGTCCTTCATAAACCTTACAAGATATTCGGAAGGAAGATCTTTAAGAGAGCCGACGCAATCGTTTGCGTTTCCAATTACGAGAAAAATCTGGTTTTGAAAAATTTCAAGGTCGCCGAGGATAGAACGTATGTAATCCCAAACGGAATAAATTTAGATGAGTTTAAAGACATTGAAAAAATTAAGAGAAATAAGGAAAGTTGGAAGAAAACTATCCTCTACGTAGGGAGAGTTGAGAAGTACAAGGGGTTGGATTATGTTGTGAAATCATTGAAACACTTGCCCGATAACTTCACGCTTGAGGTTGTCGGTAAAGGTAGTTACAAGTCGAAGATAGTTGAAATGGCGAAGAAGTTAGATGTTATCGACAGGATTAGGTTTTATCAGGACTTAAGCAGAAAAGAGCTCATCGATAGGTATGCGAAGGCTGATGTACTAGTTCTTCTATCTAAGCACGAAGCTTATGGAATTGTTGTAGCCGAAGCTCTAGCTGCAAAGACTCCATGCATTGTTGCTAACACATCTGCTTTGAGTGAGTGGATAGATAACAAGAACGTTTTTGGTATCGATTACCCAATCAACGTTTCGGAGCTTGCAAGACTGATAGAGAGAGTTTCAAATGTTAAAGCTGGAGATATGAAATTGTTGGATTGGGATGATGTTAATGAAAGATTAATAAGGATTTATTCCGCAAAAATTTAATAGCTAATATATCAAGCAAATTTATGGAAGTGAAATACCTCAAAGATTCAGAGTTTCTAGTTCTTCTGCTAATCACGACTTTTGTAGTGATCACCAATGTGTACTTTATTGCTTGGGATGACAGTCCTCAATCTTGGGACCCGGCTTTACATTTAACTTACTCGTTTGTGTATTTCAATCTAATAAAGTCGTTACAATTTTCCGAAATAGTTAAGGTTAGCAATTACTACCCCCCATTCTTTTATCTCTCTTCTACACCACTTTACTTTCTGTTCGGGTTTTCCGAAGATATCGCAATTTTAACAAATTTAATTTACTATTTTATTTTAATATATTCAGTTTTCCAAATAGCCAAGATTATGAAAGACAGAAACGCTGGAGTTATATCAGCTGTGATCATTTCCGCTTTCCCGGCGCTTATAAAATTTCAGCGAGTATATATGATTGACTTCGCTCTATTGTCTCTAACAGCCTTTGCTATTTTGCTTTATCTGAGATCGGAGGACTTCAGAAATTTAAAGTATTCAGTTCTTTTCGGCATAGTTTTCGGTATAGCTGAGCTAACAAAGTGGAATGCTTTCGTATATATCATCCCTTCGATTTTTGCATTGTTTTTAGTAAATTATTTCATGAGATGCCCATATTGTCACCAGATCGTTAAAAATGGGTGGAAAGTAGGTTACAGAAGATTCTGCTCTAAAAAACATCTAAAACTTTACGAAAAGTCTGCGAAAACAAATAATACTATGTTGAACTTTGCGATTTCCCTCTTTGTTGCATTTCTTTTTGCAGCTTGGTGGTACCTTCCAAATTTAAGCACGGTCATTATGCGACTTACCTACTTTGCAAACATAGGTGGAAAAGAAGGAGACCCTGCATTTCTAACGATTCAGGGCTGGATATACTATGCTAATTCAATACTCGACGCTGTTGGAGCTGTGTTCTTAATACTGTTTGCCGTTTCAATATACTATCTATATAAAAACAACCGATACCTCTTTTTAGGACTTTTGACACCAATTGCGCTTATTTACATCATCTTAACACTACTTTCAAACAAAGATCCGAGGTACATCATGCCCGTTTTACCGTTTGTTGCAATTTCAATAGGAGTTTTTGTAAGTAGCTTGGCGAATCGAAAATACAGTACGATTCTCACTTTCATCATTCTTCTTTTCGGTCTTTTGAATATATCCGCTTTAACTTTCGGGCAGCCAGATATAGACAATAAAATTCTCCCCAATCCAGAACACCCTAAAAAAGAAGACTGGAAGATATATGCTCTACTCGAAGCTATTAAAGAGAGTGGGGGAGAAGGAAAAATAGTCGTCGTTCTTCCTGATCATCCATATCTCAACGGGCAATCTCTGAACTTTTACAGACTTAAGGAGGGTTATAAATTTGCGATTTACAATGGAGTTTACATTGGCTATGAGGCCTTTGTTCATAATTTCGATAAGATTACATACATAATTCTAATAGAACCAAGGGAACACAAAGGAGTTTACGGAGATATAGAAAAGAAGCTATATGAGTTCTTCTACGAGCGAAAAGACAATTTTGAGGTTGTTAAGGTATTTGATCTCCCAGATAACTCTAAACTCTACATTTACAAAAGAACATGATTGAATTCTTAAGATTGCTAAAATTTGCATCTGTTGGAGCGTTCGGAGCTCTGATAAATACATTAATTCTTTACATCTTTACGGAATATTTCAGAGTTTATTACATCGTTTCCTCAATTTTGGCAATAGAGATAGCTATTGTAGTTCAATTTATATTAAATGATCGTTGGACATTCAGAGATAAAAGAAGCTCTGATTTGAGATTGTTTCTTTTCAGACTTCTAAAGAGCAATCTTTGGAGAGTTGCTGGTATTTTCGTGAACATATCCATTTTATACGTGTTGACGGAGCTCTTTAAGATATATTATATCTTTTCGAACTTTGTTGGCATTGGATGTGCATTTATTTTCAACTACATCATGGAGAGTAAACTAACTTGGCGTTGATACGAAAAATTAAGAAAAGGAAGTGATTTGGGGGAGATGCTATGAAGTTCCTAAGAGATGTTTACGAAAGGAGAAAGAAGTACTTCGATAATCTGTAGGAATTTTTGAAGGAGATAAAAGAGATTACAAAAAAGGATGTTCAAGATGCGGAAATATATCTCTACGGTTCGGTTGTTGAAGGTGATTACTCGATCGGCTTGTCGGATATAGACGTTGCAATCGTTTCAGACGTATTTGAGGATAGAAACAGGAAGCTCGAATTCTTCGGGAAGATTACCAAGAAGTTCTTCGATTCACCCTTCGAGTTTCACATCCTAACTAAAAAAGAGTGGAAGATGAGCAAACGTTTCATTAGGAAGTATAGAAGGCTTGATCTAATTACCTAACATCTACCCTAAAAATCTACGAAACACTCGTAATCATTGTCGGATTGGCGGACAAAAGCCTAAAGGACAAAAATTTGTTAAAATCGTCGTTGATTCGTTCATAAGATTAAGAGGTTTTAAAGATTGAACCACTCGTCAAAGATGATTTCTTGAATGCTTTAGATATCGTGAACTATTTCGGATTGGATTTCGAAGATTCTTTGCATTTTGCCGTTGCTAAGAGAAAGAACATAGAGGAAATAATCTAAAACGATATCGATTTCGATAAAACTGGCATTAAAAGGGTTTTTAAGCTTTAGATTTTGGAGAAAATATTTAAATAGTATCCACTTAATACGTATTTACATGGGAACATTAACGATCTCGATAAGCGATGATGTCGAAAAAAGGTTGAGAGATGTAGTTAAGGAGAAACACGGGTCGAGCAAGGGTGCGATGTCGAAAGTTATAGAGGAAGCTTTGAAGATTTACTTCTCAATACTGGAAAAGAAGAAAAAAGTCTTCAGAGCTTACAGAGGAGAAGAACTCGTCGCTGAAGCTCACGATCTTGAGGAACTTGCCAAAATACTGAGGGAGAAGAATGTGGATCCGAGGAGTGTGAAAATAGTCTCTTCAGAGCATATAAAGCCTGTTGCAAGGATGGGCTGGAAGTATGTTCGTTAACGGAACCCCAGTTATCGAGATCGTTCTGAGCAACCCTCTTCTTTCCGTTAAGTTTCCAGAATCTGGCAGTGTGCTTGCGGTCATCGACACAGGATATGAGGGCTTTGCAGTCGTCCCACAAGACATCTTTAAAAAGCTTCGTCTTGACGAGTTGAGTCAGCATAAAAGAGCATTAACACTTCCTACGGAAAGGTTGATTGAATCCACCGGCTCTTATGCCAGAATCATAATTCCAGAGCTGAAAACATTCAGAGACGGATTTGTGGAGACAACTGATGGAGTAGATGAGATAGTGCTCGGAACGGAGTTTTTAGAGGGATTTAAGCTTGTGCTTGACTACTGCACGAGAAGTTTTGAAATAAGCTCTTGCTGGTGATTCTCGATCCTGCTGAAGGAAATTAAGGTATAGGCTTTCTAAACGGATCCATTTTCAGCTCCACCAAAAGTCCCCCTCTCGTAGAAGAACTTGCTCAGCTCTTTTTTAAGCTCCTCCCATCCCGGCACCTTATTTTCATCTTCAACCGCAATTTCCAGCGTTACTGCAAACTTGTAGGGCTTTTCGAACATGTCGACAAGTTTCTTGTAGTCTTTGATCACGTAGTTATTTGCCGGTTTGAATCCCTTTTCAATCAACCATCTTGCAACTTCATAAACTTCCCTCGCCTGAGAAAGCTTATCAACTTCTTCCCCAAAGGCCCATAAAACGTCCTTAATGCTGTTAACTTCACGTTTGAAGGGATCTATTTCTGCAGCATTCCAGCAGTTTTTGGTGGATACGCGAACTTTAAAGCTTTCAATTGAAAGCACCTTCAGAACTGCCGGAGGCTCACTTCCTACTTCGGCTGAAATCTCGTAAGTTCCTCCTTCTTCGAATCTCTCCAGACGGGGTGGGTAGTACCTGAGGTCGAGCTTTAACTCATCTAAATCGAGTTCAACCAGGACTTCAGCTTTCACGTCGGAAAACTCGTAATTCCATCCTCTGTTTCTTACCTCTTCAAGGAGAGGTTTTACCCAAGGATGAAAATCCAAAATATCCTTCTCGTTTAAGCTGAACGAGCCTTTCAGCTTGATTTTGTGCTTCATTTATCTGCATCAGAGCAGAAAGTTGATAAAGTTTGGGGTAGCTTCGTGAAGCTTCGTGTAGTGTGGATTTTCCCCCCTCTCGACGCGCTCCCTCAAACATCTACAGTCGCACCGCATCTCGAAGCTCTTCGGCTTTTGGACGTAACCTCGCATCAATCAGAGTTTAAGCGTGCCGATTTCTGAGTTTGTGAGTTTTAAAAAGGCAAACTGATCGAGGAAAAGGTATTTATATTCTTTAAGACTAATAAAAAAGCATGGGAAAAGTAATCCAAATAGAAGTGCCCGATCGGGTTAATGAGAAACTAATAAACAAGTTGAAAGAAATGCTGGCAGATAAGATATTAGACGAAATAGGGAAAGATTACGCTGATATCGACTTGTACAATTTGTATCTAACGCTAAAATTCCCCAAAACAGAAGACGTTACGTTTGATACTGATAAAGAACTGGAATACCTTAGAAAGATGAAAGAGAAAGAGAAGAAAAGAGTATGGTCGTAGCGGACACGAACTTGGTAATTGAAAGAGTTAAGAAAAACGAAAGTATTGAAGAAAACATAACGGAAGTAACTATCGTCGAATTTCCTCCAGTTATAAACTACAAAAAATTTCACGGAAAAGTTCTAATCATCGAAAGAGGTGACGTTTTACTCTCTATAGAGCTACAAAGACGTTTAAGAATTGTTAGAAAGCCGAGAAACCATTTTCAGACCTTTTAATTGCCTCAATTTGTATAAATAGAGATGAAGAATTAATAACGAAGGATAGGGATTTCTTAGACATCGCAGAAGTCTCAAATTTGAGAGTTAAGTTAATTGAACCGTGAGAATAACTCACGTTTTTCCGAGATTCCGTCCTCATTCCTCACATATGCGGAGTCGAAACCCACGTTTACGATATAGCCAAGAGGATATCGAAGAATTACGATGTCGAAGTTTTAACAACCGATCCGAGCGGAAAATTGCCGAAAGTTGAAGAAATTGATGGGGTTACCGTAAGAAGGTTTAGGTCTTTCGCACCTTCAGAGGCTTATTATTTCTCACTTGAGCTTTACAGATAAAACAAGTTCGTCTAAATTCCTTCTTAAAACCTTATTCTTCTTAACTTTATGGCGTCGTCTCTTACAACTACAAATCACCAACGAAAACTATATTGTATCCACCATTCCTTAGTAAAATTGCAAGTTTCTTATTCTAACATTGGCATCTACTGGAATCCTCGTGCCTTTGATGACTGGCTTTCCAACCATAACTTTCGAGTCTACGACCATTCTTTCCATATCTTAGAGTTCGTCGTCATTGCTATTATACTCCGTAAATCGCTTGTCAAAAGACAGAAAACTCGAAGAGGTTCGAAAAATTTGAAGAAAAGGTAGTAAGAGCAGATTTAGACTTATCCAAACCGATTTTCTCTTAAACTCATAAATCACATTTTTAAGATTTGAGAACTTTCGATCAACATCAAGATTTTTAGCAAACGATTTCATGTTCTGACATATACAAACTCAAAATGCAATCCTTAATTTATTGGCAAAAATACGATAATACGCTTTAGTAATTGTGAGCAATGTGGTTAGCTTCAGGATACCTCCCGAGCTTAAGAAGAGAATGAAGGAGATCGACATCAACTGGAGCGAAGAAATCAGAAAATTCATCGAAGCCAAAAGTAGAGAATACAGGAAAAAGAAGGCTTTGGAGGAAATTAACGCTATGCTTTCGAACTTATCGGGAGCTGAAAAGGGAACCGCTGAAAAGTACGTGAGGGAAGATCGTGATAGTAATTGATGCGTTATATTTGGCTCAGGCGAAGAAATACGAAAGTCTTCTAACGAGCGACGAAAAACAGTGGAAGTTGCAAAAAAGATGGGAATTGATGTCAAATACGTGGAATAGAAACTGTGATACTTCCGACATTTGTCTTAGGAATCCTCCAAAGCCTCATCAAGTTTTTCGAGCGGAATAAACTCGGAAAAATCGCCTTTCCTGATTTTTTCTCTGACTTCTTTAAGCAGTTCATCCTCTTCCGGAGTTAACGTGGAATCGATGAGGTCTTCGATTGCCTTCCTCAATACGGTCGAGTTTTTTCCTGATTTCTCTGAGTTCCTTGAGAAGGTCAACGAGAGAGGCAGTTTCTTGCATAGTCGATAAATTGGTCAAAGAAGTTGATAAAGGTTTGTTCGAGCTTTAATTTATCTGCATAAGATTTTAAGCCAATTAAGGCTCGTTTAGATCAAATATTGTTTTCAAAACATGCCCGAAAGCCATCCACACCGAATTTTTAGCTTATGTTGAGAAGTAAGAAACGTTTTTAAACAACCTGAGTTAGCAAATCTTAAAATGAAGGTGCTGTTCGTCTATGCAGGAATGCATCCAGCTCACGAACCGTTCGTTGAAGCTGTGAAGGCTGATGTCTATCCAGCTTATCATAAAGATGTTAATGGATTTGTGAAGTTCGTTGAAGGTTTAAAAATGGCAAGGGAATATCCAGATTATGACGTTTACATACTTGAGGGCGGAATGCCAATGTTTCCGATGTATTTGCGGAAGAAGTTGTTCAGAAAAAATGGATTTGTTGTAGGTCTTTTGGCGGATGAAACTTTCATAAATCTCGTTGAAAGACAACCTCACTACTCCACTGCCGAAACTCTAATTCACAGAATTTCCGCTAAGGTTTTGGATGCCGCCATTGCTGTGTCTCCCTTTGTGAAAGAATACGCAGAGAAGATAATCGACGTTCCGATCGAAGTTGTAAGGCCAGCAATTCCAAAAGACAGTTATGAAAAACTCGGTAAAGTCAAGCCAAATCTTGAATCGAACGTAATCGTGTCTGTAGGACAGCCGAGGTTCAGCATAGGCATGGACGTTTTGGTAGAACAATTTAGAATAGCGAAAAAGCAAATCCCAGATCTTGAGCTTTGGATCGTCGGAAAAGGGCATCCAAAAGAGTATGAAAGGGTCGAGGGCGTCAAGGTTTTGGGCTACGTAGAAGATCTTTCCGAGGTTTTCGAAGAGGCAAGCCTTTTCGTTCACGCCGGAAGATGCTCAGCCTATCCGGTAGCAACGCTCGAGGCGATGAGAGCTGGTTTGCCTGTTGTTGTTTCAACCATGACAGGAACTAAGGAGATAGTCGAGAGAGTAGAAGAGCAAGTTAAAAGAGAGTTCGGCTTGAATTACGACGGTAACAAATTCATACAACCGCTCAACAGAATTTTTGAAGGTATAGTCGAATACTTCAAACTTGACAGCGAGGTAAGAAGAATAATGTCGGAGCTATACAAAAAAGAGTCTGAGGAGTTCGAGCCGGGGAAGAGGGGTAGGGAGTTTAAGGAGAAGTTTAAAAAATTATTGGCAAACTTTAATAACAAAGAGGTGCCATAATGTGAAGATAGCTGTTTTTCATGAATCTTTTGGCGAAATTGGTGGTGGTGAAATCCTCGCTTCCTATCTTGGTAGGGCTCTTAATTCAAAAGTCTACTCGATAGTAAAGGATGAAAATATAAATACGTTAGGTTTTGAAGACATTTCTCAGCATTTACCGTTAGTAGCCAAGATTCTACGAAG
This sequence comes from Archaeoglobus fulgidus DSM 4304, assembly GCF_000008665.1. Classification (NCBI taxonomy): domain Archaea; kingdom Methanobacteriati; phylum Methanobacteriota; class Archaeoglobi; order Archaeoglobales; family Archaeoglobaceae; genus Archaeoglobus; species Archaeoglobus fulgidus. The sequence goes on along the minus strand of NC_000917.1, from coordinate 547,216 downwards.
ATTTAGAAGTTTTGATTATTTAACGTGGAGTAACGTTGATGTAAGAGATTTTGGAGATTACGATGTGGTTATAACATCGGGACTCACAGCAAGGGTGTTGATAACTCCGGACGACGTTATGCACGTTCACTACAACCATTCTCCAGCTCGATGGCTTTATGACTTATGGCACCACAGAAGAAAGTCAAAGGGTTGGCTCAAAAGGAATGTATTGCTTCCTTTAGCCTCAGAATTTTTTAGAATTTGGGATACGGCAGTGGACAAAAGGGTCGATTACTATTTCTCTAACTCACCAGTTACGAAAAGAAGGCTCTGGAAGTATCTAAAAAGAGATTCGGTAGTGCTGTATCCTCCTATAGAATTTGACAAATATAAATGTAAAAATTCAGAGGACTTCTACCTTTTCGTTGGAAGGTTGTGGCATGAAAAAAGACCGGAAGAGGCTATAAGAGGGTGCATAAAAGCCAAGAAAAAAATTGTGGTCATAGGCTCTGGTTATCTGGAGAAATATTTAAGGGACAAATACGGTAAAAACCCGTACGTGGAGATAAAAGGGTTCGTTAGCGAAGAGGAAAAAGTAGATTTATTGGCGAGCTGTAAAGCTGTAATCTATCCTTGCATAGCAGAAGATTTTGGGATAGTTCCAATTGAAGCTTTCGCTTCAGGAAAACCTGTTATTGCTGATAATTCTGGATTTCCTCCTTACGTCGTTAATGAGGAGAGAGGAATCATTACCGATTGCTCGAATCCAGATAACATAGCTAAGGCAATTGAAGAGTTAGAAAAGAAGAAATATGATCCAGATAAGATCAGAGAATTTGCGAAGCAGTTCGATTTTTCGGTGTTTAAGGAAAATTTATGGTATTGGTTAAAGAGGTGGTATGATGAGTTTAGCCAAAATGTACGATAAAGAGTATTTTGAGGGCAAAACTTATAAAGAAGGATACAAATTTGAAATATTCTATCCATTCCACAAGACAATTGCAGAAGCAATTTTCGAGATGTTCAAGCCCAGAATTGTGCTGGATGTTAGGATGTGCTATGGGATATCTTGTTAAAGCTTTTAGAGAATTAGGCGTAGAAGCTACGGCATAGATATTAATGAGTACGCTGTGAGCAATGGAGTTATCGATACTTTACTCATAGCTGATGCAACTAAGTTACCCTTTAGAAATGAAACATTTGATGTTGTTACCGCTCTCGATTTAATAGAGCACTTAGAACATCCTGAAAAATTTGTTTCTGAGGTGTATAGAGTCAGTCCTTAAAGCCTCAGGTTATTTGTTGGTGAAAACATGTTCTCCAAGCTCAAGAGATGCAAATGCAGACCCTACACATGTAACGATTCTTTCAGAAAAAGAATGGGTCAGAATTTTCGAGGATTACGGCTTTGTTAGATTAAGAGATAAGGAAAGAGATGTTAGACAAAAAATAGCGCTATATTATGCGAGCAAACAACCTAGCTCAACTTTGGGAAAAGTCTTAAACACTTTGAGGATTTAGAAAGCATGCAATCATTTTTAAAGAGCTCTTTATTCAGCCAAGATACGACTACTATTTCGTATTAAGGAGGGGTTAGAGGTATGGTCGTTGAGCTACAAGAACAAGTTTATCTTTGTAAAGTGCAAGAGAGTAGCCTCTTCGAGTATGGAAGAATTCTTTTGGAGATTCAGAGGGGAACAAGATGTATTTACACCCTAGCCTCCCAAGTGGGACAAAAGACAGAACGATCTGGGACACTACAATTTTCTTCTAGACATACCTTATGGTATAAAACTATTTGAAACTTTGCCAGAGCTTGGAATAAAAGACAAAGCTTATAGGATCGATTGGATCAAGGGAATTCCTTGGCTTTTTAAGAATAAGAAGAAGTACTACGACCACATGCCAGCTTGGATGATAAGAAACAGAGTAGGCAAAAAGCTATTTGATGGATATTTAGTTTTCTGCTTTGAGAGAAATCCGTGGGCAAAAGTCGTCAGCAGGTATCTCTATTATAAGAGATTTGATAAAAACTTCAATCTGAGCTTTAGAGAATTTGTTAAAAGTAATTGGATATACGATGCCTTAAACTTTCCACAATACACGGATCCACTAAGAAATTATAAAGTCATCGTAGACTTCATTGGCTACTACGAAAATCTAGAAGAGGATATTGCGAAGGTTATGAAGAAGATCGGATTGCCAGAAGAGCTTGACGTTAGGATAAATACGGCAGCAGATGACAATTACCGAAAAATTCTATGACAAGGAACTGAAAAGGATCGTTGAGGACGTCTTTCGTTTTGAAATTGAAATGCACGGCTACGAGTTCTAAGAAAGGATTAAATGTAATTCATTCAAGGAAGGGAGAGAACATGGTAAAGGTTTCGGCTCTTATCTTTTCAATGAATAGGGTTGGTAATGTCATAAACTTAGCTAGTAAGCTCAAGGATTATGTGGACGAGATCACGACGGCAAAGGAAACCTTAAAAACATATTTATGGGTGTATCACTATGGGGCATAAGATCATAATTATCTCATGTCCTTTTCCCATAACAGGAGGAGGTAGAAGGTCTTTTGAAGTTCTAAGAAGGCTACCGGACCACATGGAAGAGGACATCGAGATAGTTCTTCCTTTAGATTGTGTTAGAGCTATACTTCGAGACGAAATGGATAAAACTGACAAAATAATTGCGGAGCTGATAGATAGGGGAATTGAGATAAATGAGTACTCACTACAATTGTTAGAAAAATCGGCTAAGGCTAAGTTTAAACAATTTAAAAAAGATTGTAAAGGCTTAAATATTTCGGAGTTTCTCAGAGGGACTTTTTCGTTTGAGATATACAAAAAAGAAAATTCTGTTTATCTGAAGAATTGTCTAAAATTTGTCGATACAGAGAACGTTCATTGCGTTTATAGTCATCATGAGTGTTTAGATTCTGCTCTTCTTTCTTACTTATTAGCTGAAAAACTAAGAAAAAACTTAGTGGTACTTTTACAACTTGAACCTTTTAGACCTTTAAACTACCTGTTGAGGACTAAACTTAAATACACTTATTATGCACCAAGTATTAGAGAAATTATCAATACAATACCAGAGATCATTTTTAACGCTTACACAAGTAGAGTTTACAAAAAGATAGTGTCATCTAAATTTTTTAAATGTTTCTTTTCAGTTTCTTTAGCCCCAGTAATACTCTCAGGTCTTCAAAATTCCAGTTATAGCATATTAAACCCAGCTAATGCTTTTGAATCGGAGTTGCTGAAATACAGAAAGAACTTAAAGGAGAAAGAAGATTGTGCGATCTTCTTCGCAAGACTTTCTCCAGAAAAAGGGATATTTGAATTGCCGTATATTTGGAAAAAAGTTACCAATATCTTCCCAGATTTAAAGTTGATAATTTGCGGAATACCAGAAACAAGATTTCTAAGAAAGTTCGAAAATATTGCCAAAAAACAGGGAGTTAGCGATAAGATAATTTTAAAAGGATACGTTCCAAGAAACGAGTTGCTTGAAATCGTTTCTAGGGCAAAGGTGTTTATTTATCCAACTCATTCCGACTCATATTCATTGGTAGCTTTGGAAAGTCTTGCTCTCGGGACACCTGTTGTGACTTATGACATCCCTGCCATTAAATATAGTTATGGCGAGTTCGACAGTGTAAAGATCGTTCCGGAATGGAATATTAATGAAATGGGCTAAAAAGGTTGTAGAAGTTATTAAAATGAATGAGGACGATTATCAAAAAATGCTGAACGAAAGACAGCTACTGAATTTTTTGAAATTGCATAGTTCTTGGGAGAATGTAGCTAAGGCTGAAGCTAGAGAATTGGAAAAAGTCTTAAATACTTAACAAAAAGGTGAATCCCAATGGGACTAGTTCAGGATGTAAAGACTGTATTAAATCTTATACAAAATACTGAAAATTGGATGGAAATTTTAGTAAGAACGATCAGAAGTGGAAAGATCGAAAATACGACTGTCAAGCTTCGAAAATGTCCTATAAGGTTACACATAGGCAAGAGTGGTATACCAATTAGACCATCCCACATCAATTCGATTTCTAACGATTTAAAATATTACAAAGCTAAATTGGATAATGAATGTTATATTGATATTGATGACAATAAAATTAAACTGATATTTAACGATCAGATTATCAACTTACCAAACGATAAATACTCTTTAACACTCTCGTTACCTCGATGGATTATATTCTTATCATCTGATGGGAAAATTCTTAAGAGCGAAAATAAACCATTAGTAGAGATCTTTGGTTACAAATTTTATTTGCCAGATTGTAAAAACGGCATATACGAAATAATTGAAATGTTCATAGACGAAGTTTATAACAGATTTGATTTCAAAAATAAGACTGTTTTAGATATTGGAGCCTTCATAGGAGATTCATCAATTTGGTTCATTCACAAAGGTGCAAAGAAGGTCCTCGCCTACAAGCCAAATCCGAAATTATATCCTATCTTGAAGAAAAATATTGAAATCAACAATTTATCGAATAAGATTGTCCCAGAAAATTATGCTGTGGGCTGTTCTAAGGGTAAAGCAAAAATGAAAGTTCCGTGGTATGGCGCTGGTAATATTTATGGTCTATTTGAAAGCGAATATTCTGAAGAAGTGGAAGTTGAGATAGTATCGATTGATGAGATACTTGAAAACAACAATATCGACATAATAAAGCTGGATTGCGAAGGTTGCGAATATGAAATTTTAGATTATTTAGTAAAATCAAATTGGCTTGACAATTTGGAGGGTGTCGTATTCGAGTGTCATTACATCAACAACGAACTAAATCCAGAACGTATGGTAGCCAAACTTACCAGAAATAGTTATGACTGTTATATTAAGGGGAATATATTATCAGTTAGAAGGAGGGGAGGAAAATGATTAAGTTTGTGTTCAATGGATATTACAGATCCGGGACGACGATATTTTATAAGATTTTGAATGAAAGCAATCCGAGTTATCTTTGTCTTTATGAACCCCTGTCTCCTCATCTCTTCGAAGCTCTAACTAATCCAGAGAAAATTGTTCTTCATCTTCATGGATTTCATCCATATAAATGCTATAGGCACTTAAATTCTCAAAATCTTGACGAATTTCAAAGAATACACAAAGACATCTGCCAGAAATTTAAAAACTACGGGGACAACATACCGATCCATCTAAGCGAAGTCGTTGAGTTATTCGATTTTCTCAATAACTTAGAAAAAGATACAATCATTCAACCGAATAGGTGCCACTTCATTTTATCTCAACTCGCTCAAAGGTACAGATGCACGTTTATTCACATAATCCGAAATCCAATCGACGTTTGGATTGGGCAAACGTTAGAACCACTGGTCTTAGTGGGCAACGTCAAAAGGGCTAAGCTTGTTTACAAATTCAAAAACACCTTTATTGGAAGGTATGTTCTCACGAAGTATCTGCCAAATAGAGAATGGGTAAACGGTTTTGCTATAAACGAAAATTTCAAACTTATCAGGGTTTTCAATTTGGACTATCCCGATTCTCTTGATCTACTCGATAAAATGCTCATCGTCTGGACATACTGCAACTACTACGCATTCAAGCAGGCGGACAACGAGAGAGGGATGGTCGTTTACTATGAAGAAGTCACAAGAGAACCGGAAAAGTGGTTTAGGATTATGACGGAGTTTTCTGGAGTAAATTTTGACCTAAAATATGCAAAAATACTAAAACCGAGGATAACGAAAGACGAGAAACTAAGAAAACATTTCGTTGAGAGACTGGAAAGATTGGGTTTGATCGACATGGTAAACGAATTCTATCCTCCTAAAAGATGGTTTGGATAACACTTTAAAACTTTGAGATTGGGATTAAATGAATGTCCGCAATAATAGGAGCCCCAATTAACTCGAAAACAGCTTACATACTCGACAAGTTCTTAAAAAATCAAGAAGAAATTCAAAAGCACTCAGCAACGAAAGTTAAAACGATCTTCGCTAGTGAAGATATAACATTTGCCGAGAAACTCAAAAAAATTTTGCAAAAATACGATCTAAATCACGAGATAATAACATCCAAGCCAAACAGACCAAAAAATGCGAAAAACAGAATCTGGAACATAGTTTCAGCGAGAAACGCAATCAGAGAATATTTTTTAAAATCGAAAGCTGAATACTTAATTTTCATGGATGCTGACATGATATTCGAACCCGAAATTGTAAACAAACTGATAAAAATAGCCGAAAAGGGCTACGATGTCGTTTACAACGCCTATCTCGATAGGGGAAATCCGAATGGGATAAACCTCACGGGTTTCGGAGGAACTCTGATAAAAAGGTGGGTGATTGAAAAGGTCAAGTTCAGGTGTAAGGAGAAGATTGGAAGGGTTATCGATGAGGGTGTCTTCTTTGAATTCGACTTAGTGAAAATAGGTGCCAGAGTTTACAGAGGATTTATAGCTTATTCGGAACACCACGATCCGAAAAGACCTCCATCAATCTGCCATCCAAGAAAGCTGAGCTTTTCTGAAAGAATAAGAAACGACATCCGTTTTAGATTCGTCTTCCATGCGATCTCCATCCCGCTTTGCTACGATATCCTATGGAACGTTTCAATGATGTTGAAGAGATGATTTGTCGTTCACACCTGAAACCTCTAAAAAAATCAACTCTCTTAAAATCCTCAAAACGTAGCAATCAAAGTAGACATTTGGGAGTAAGTTACCCATAACATCCAAGGTGTTATTTCCAAAGAAGAAGCTCCAAAAGATTTATTTTATCGTCTTAAAAATAAGTAGTTTAATGGGGTTGAAGGTGCCTGCCTTCCAGAAGGAGATCGAAATTTAGAGTTACAGTAAGGGATAAAAAATGGAAGCTTATAGTCAATCCAGACAGAGAAGATGAGCTTTACAACATAAAAAGAGACCCCGTTTAAGCGGGAGAATAATAGTAAAGGAGTCTGATGCAGAAAAAAGAGCTGAGGAAACTTGCGGAGATGCACTTGAAAAAGAGGAGGGAAGAGGTTGAAGATTTAGTTCTAATATTAAAAGTGCATCAAATAAGTTTAAATATCCATTAGCAAGAAACCAACGAATTTTGACTTATGTATTGAATTTGTTCAACTTTTAAAGCTCTCCAGCCTCCCTAAGAATGTTCTCTATAATTTCCTTGCTCAATCTGAAACCTTTTTTAATAAGTTTCTCGATTACTGGCTTTATCTCGTCATAATAACCCCTTCTCTTTGCGAGAAGAATCAGTCCAACAGTTCCCGTAACCCTTAATCCGAGAGATTGAGCTGTGTTTCTTGCAGCTTTATCGTCAATAATTACAAGATCTGCATCGAGTTCGATAGCTAAGGCAATTGTTTCAGCTTCGCCTCTATGAAGCTTCTCTCTAAGCAAATCCACCAGAATTCTGTTTTTAACTCCTCTGATTTCAATCCATTCTGGAACAGAATCACCAAACTCCTCTGCGACACCTTCTGGTATTATTATTTTGTTAAAAAGGCGGTGGAGGATTTCAAATTCTCCAATGTTTGAAAGGACAATCAAAGGACTCGTGTTTGAAACAACAATCATAACAGCTCTCCAACAACATCTATATCTTTTTGTAGCTCTTCCAGATCATAATTTAACGGCACGTTTCTCCTTCTCAGTTCATAAAGAAATTCTCTGATACTCAAATCAGCTATCTCAGCTGCTTTTCCGAGGGAAACTATTCCTTCTCGATATAGTTCTATGGCGACAAGTAGTTTTGCTTCCTCTTCCAATCTTTTTTCTCCAAGGATTTTTGTTATATCTTTCGGGAACCATAATCTCACGTAAACCCCTTCACCCATGGTCAAGCACCAAATAAATGTTGCACGTTCCAACTAAAAACATTTTCCTCGAAAATTTTGTTGAAAACAGATTCGAAAGAGTTCAGAAGAGTGTGAGCTACCCCGCCCTAAAGGGCGGAACTTCTCCCGTTCCACCCGCCTTTACGGCTAAAGCTTCATCTGGGAGTTCGGGAAGCTCACTACACCCCCATCCCGACGGACTCATTATCCGTCGGGCTAAATTGATAGCGGAGTTCATGGGGAACATCCCCTAAAAGCTTAGTTGTGCTTCGAGTACTTAAACCTTGCGTATCCCCGCTTTGAAAAGCGAGGTTTTGCAAGCAACGATATTATAACCTTTGACATAGGCATATCTTTAAGCTCGAATTTAAAATGGTTTACCAACACACCCCTTTGTATATCTTAGCTTCTTTCATAGCCTTCTCAACTCTTCTTCCATCAATAACAATTTTACCGCTGTAATCAAGCTCCTCGAACTCCTTCCATTCGGTAACTATCAGCACAGCATCCGATTTTGTAATAACATCTTCAGCTGAGTTAGCATATTCTACTTGAGGGAAAAATTTCCTAAAGTTTTCTATGGCCTTTGGATCGTAGGCTATGATCTCTGCCCCCTCTTCCAGCAGAGCTTTGACGATTGGTATAGCCCTACTCTCTCTTACGTCATCCGTATCGGGTTTGAACGCCAAACCCAGAACTCCGATCTTCTTTCCTCTTAAGTTAGGAATGTGCTTCTTCAGAAGTTCTATCATCTTTAACGGCTGTCTCTCATTTACTTCCATAACAGCTTTCAGTATCTTCGGATTCTCGCCGAGTTCTTCAGACTTCCTAATCAAAGCTCTAACATCCTTAGGAAAACAGCTCCCCCCGAATCCAATCCCAGCTCTGAAAAATGATGGATTTATTCTGTGGTCCAAACCAACACCCTCAAACACCTTGTAAACATCAATCCTAAGCTTCTTGCATATGTTTCCTATCTCGTTGGCGAAGCTTATCTTCGTAGCTAAAAAAGCGTTCGATGCGTATTTTATCATTTCAGCGGTTTTTATCTCTGTGATAAGCTTTGGGCAATCGAAAGGTTTATACAATTCCTCTAAGACCGATTTAGTCCTTTCATCCTTAACACCAATCACTATTCTATCCGGATTGAAGAAATCATAAACAGCGTTGCCTTCCCTCAAGAATTCGGGATTCATAGCTAAACCGAAATCTTCGAACGCTTTTTTGCCAGATTCTTTCTCGATTATCGGTTTTATTTTATCCTCCGTTGTTCCCGGAACGACTGTGCTTTTAACCACGACGACATGAAAGTTATCGTTGTTTTTCAAAGCCTTTCCTATTTCTTTCGATGCCGATTCAGCGTATTTTAGATCAATAGAGCCATCACCTTTCGATGGTGTTCCAACGCATATGAATGTTAGCTCCGAACTCTCCAGAGCTTCTCTGTAGTCTGTAGTGGCTCTGTATTTGCCCCTGTTTTTCTTCATAAGTTCTTCGAGTCCTCTTTCGTATATCGGTGGTTTTGATGAATTTAACATTTCAACTTTTCTTTCATCAACATCTATGAATACTATCTCGTGACCAAGTTCAGCAAAACCAATACCCGTGACTATTCCAACGTATCCACTTCCTAAAATTGCTATCTTCATTGTATGGTGTCTAGTAAGAACGGATATTAAGTTTATCCTTATGTTATTTATAGCATTCACAATTGCCACAAAAGTTCTAAATTGGGGGAAAGTATCACGGTAATTTAAGAGTGGGCCATTCCACATTCCAGTTTCGAAAACATCACGATTGAATTTGCTTTTCCTGTTGAATGAATTTGCAACCCAGAGACACTCCAAAATATTGAAATCCTAGTAAATTGTAAAACCCTTATTTAACATCCATGATTGTTGAATTATAAGCTGTAACAATAACTTCTCAATGATATTATTCAAAATGGTTAGAGTGAGCAGGAAAACGGTTAAAGCATTAACACTATGATTGCAGGCCAAAAATCGTTAAACAACACCCTTCAACCAATTAGATCATTTCCACGCCAATACACTCCTTAAATACTCCACATCCTCCCTTCCAAAGCCCCTCAAAACGTAAAGCAACAGAAAGTAAATCCCAGCCCCTACCAACACCTTAAGAATCGCATCGGCAAGCGACCCGAATCCTGCATACCAAAGCAAAGCCGTCATTACAGCAGCGGATGTTAACGGTTTCAAAATGTAAGAAGCTCTGACAACAACTCCAAAATGCTTCACCGACAAAAAGGCAAGAGTAAACCAAACAAAAGCGTTTGACATTACAGTTGCGATTGCCGCCCCCACTATTCCCATTCTCAAGATAAATACGTAGTTCAGAACCACATTCAGTATCATTCCGAAAAAAGTTGCATATACCGGATATTCGGGCATCTCCTTGGCGTTGAAAAGCGCCCCCCAGAAGCCCAATGCCGATCGGAGAATCAGAATGGAGAGCACAACCATAACCCCTGCCGCCTGAAGGTAATCTGCGCCGTAGACGAACTTCACAAGAGGCTCGGCTATAACCATAAGTCCAAATGTGCAGGGGAAGGCAATAATCGATGCGTAGCGGAAAACTCTGCTGAAAGCGCTTCTCAGATCCTCACTCTCGAGCTGAACGAAAACGGGAAAGAGCACGCCTGGCAGAGCGACAATCCCGGAAACTGCCCCTACAATGTTGTATGCCGCTCTGTAAAATCCGACATCCTCTGAAGGTAGCATAGCCCCTATCATTACGGAGTCGACGTAAGCGAAGACGGTCCATGTTATGGAGCCAACGGTGAGGTAACCGGTAAACCTCACAATCCTTCTCCAGTCGACCCGCTTCGCTTTACCAAACAGAAAATTTCTCAATTTTCTGAAAAGCATAGCAAGTAGAGCGATAAGCGAAAGTAAGCTGGCACCCACGTACCCCAGCAACGCCCCGGCAACTGACAGACCGAGGTAGAGGAGAAGAAAAATGAGTGTTGCCCTTGAAATTTCGTAAACTAGGGCTCTAACAAAATTTGCCTTGAAGTCGTTAAAGGCGTTGAAAATGCCGTTTATAAATCCTGCCATTGAAAAGAACGTGATGTAGAGCGCCATTATTCTCAAGGGCAATGACAGCTCCGGTTTGCTGAAAAATTGCTCAGCAATAAAATCTGAGCCTAAGAAAAGCATTGAGGCCACAGCCAGCACAAGTAAAGCCTTTAACTTAGTCAGACTCCGAATATAACCCCTAACAAGCTCATCGTCACCTTTAATGTTGGCGTGGGCCACGTATCTTACCAAAGTCGCATTTATCCCGAGATCGGTAAAGGTCATTAGCAAAAACGCGACTGAAATTGCGAGCGAGTAAATCCCGAAAAGCTCGGGCTTCAAAACCCTTGCAACGTAAATGGATATAACCAGGCCCGCCAGATTCCCGATAAGCACGGAGCTGCTGTTGTAGATGACGTTCTTCAGAACTCTGCGGGCAAGCACACTCCAGCTTTTTCAGGCGGAAAAAATAGTTTTCTGTTGGGTAATTTTGGGCTGGTTTAAATTTCTGGCCAATTTCGATTCAACAAAACCAATGAGCATGAGCGAAAACATGCTGGCTGAATTGAATAACGAGCAGAGGAGATGAAAATTGTGCGCAGGCTTGGCTGTGATCTTCTACAGGAGATGAAGGAGTTTGCTGAAAAGGGTGTGCAGATTCCTTGGGATTAAACTATCTTAGGCCAACACCTAACAAAGCTACAAAATTCTCACAATTTTCGGCCTGAACACCTCCAACCACACCCTGAACTCTTCCTCGTCCATTATATGAAACTCGAAGGGATGCACAAACGGCAACCCAGCCCTCTCCTCAATTTCAGCTATTATTCTTGCCCTCTCTCTTGCCTTTCTCACTTCTTCTCTCGTTGTAACCACCAGAATATCAATATCGCTTGAAAGCACAGCTTTTCCTTCAGCAACGCTGCCAAAGAGGTAGACTTCAGCCTCACCCAGCACCTCTCTTGCCGCCTTAACTATTCTTGGCAGCCACTTCCTATACTCTCTCGCAATCCTAATCCTTTCCTTCCATAACTCTGGAAACAGCTGAGATCACCTCCTCTGCAATTTTAATCGCTTCCTCTGCATCCTCCCTTTCATAACCCGCCCCAAGGTAGCGGGCTTTGATGTAGGCGTCCTCAAGAAAAACAAGCTGTTTTCTATCAAAATCGAACTGCTCGTCAAGAAGCTTCGACAAAATTGACAGCAACTGCCTGATGGAATGAGTTCTCGGCACCTCTCCGCTCAATTCGAGAATCACAGACTTGAGGTAAAGCTGAACTGCCTGCTCAGCCATAAAGCATGTGAGGTCGTAATCACCTACCTTAAGCCTTTCCTTAGCGGCATCCATGAATCCCATCGCCCTTCTCCGAAGCTTTTCCGCAACATCTTTTCTGGGCATTGACGACAAACTGTCAGAAAAGTTAAAAATGTTGCCCAAAGCTCATGAGGCGAAATCCCTCAACATTTAAATACATTCCCCTAAGGATTGATTTCATGAGTGAAGTTCCGCTTCCTGAAGTTAATATCGGACTTGTCGGTCACGTTGATCACGGTAAAACCACTCTTGTTGCAGCGTTGAGTGGTGTCTGGACTGACAGACATAGTGAGGAGTTGAAAAGAGGTATCTCAATCAAGCTCGGTTATGCAGATGCGACATTCAGAAAATGTCCGGAATGTGAACCTCCCGAAGCGTACACGGTTGAAGAAATCTGCCCGATTCATGGCGTTGAAACTGAAATTTTGAGGACGGTAAGCTTTGTTGACAGCCCGGGCCACGAGATGCTGATGGCAACGATGCTCAGCGGTGCGGCAATCATGGATGGGGCCGTGCTGGTCATCGCCGCTAATGAGAAGTGTCCCCGTCCCCAAACAAAGGAGCACCTGATGGCTCTGCAGATCATCGGTATCGACAAAATAGTCATTGCCCAGAACAAGATAGATATCGTAAGCAGAGAGAGGGTGCTGGAAAACTATCAGGAAATAAAGGAGTTTGTTAAGGGAACAGTGGCAGAAAACGCTCCGATAATCCCAATCTCAGCGCAGCAGAAGGTGAACATGGACGCACTCATCGAGGCTATCGAGGAAACCATCCCAACACCTGAAAGGGACCTTGACTCCCCGCCGCTAATGCATGTGGCAAGAAGCTTCGATGTCAACAAGCCAGGCACTCCGCCCGAGAAGCTGCTCGGAGGTGTGCTCGGAGGGAGCCTTTCGAGAGGCAGGATAAGAGTTGGCGATGAGATCGAAATCAGGCCCGGGGTGAAGGATGAAAGGGGGAACTGGAATCCTCTCTTTACCGAGGTTCAGAGCATTGTGGCATCGGGAAGATTTGTTGATGAGGCAACACCGGGAGGGCTTGTGGGTATAGCAACGAAGCTCGACCCTACCCTTACGAAGAGCGACGCCCTCGTGGGAAATGTAGTAGGCCACCCGGGCAATTTGCCAGACGTGCTGACGAGCTTTACGATGGAAGTGAACCTCCTTGAAAGGGTTGTGGGGCTTGATGAAGAAATGGAGGTCGAGAAGATAAAGATGAACGAGCCCCTCATGCTCGCAGTGGGGACTGCAATAACTCTGGGAGTTGTGACATCAGCGAGGGATGACATCGTTGAGGTGAAGCTCAGAAGGCCAGTGTGTGCTGATAAGGGTTCGAGAGTTGCCATCAGCAGGAGAGTAGGGAGCAGATGGAGGCTGATAGGGGCAGGAATAATAAGGTGAGGTGCGCGGTAGTAGACACCAACGTTCTGATGTACGTATACCTCAATAAGGCCGACGTAGTTGGGCAGCTAAGGGAGTTCGGCTTCAGCAGGTTTCTGATAACGGCCTCAGTCAAAAGGGAGCTTGAGAAGCTCGAAATGAGCTTAAGGGGGAAGGAGAAAGTAGCGGCGAGATTTGCTCTAAAGCTTCTTGAGCACTTTGAAGTTGTGGAGACGGAGAGCGAGGGGGACCCCTCTTTAATTGAAGCCGCTGAAAAATACGGGTGCATTCTTATCACCAACGACAAGGAGCTTAAAAGAAAGGCGAAGCAGAGGGGAATTCCCGTTGGATACCTGAAAGAAGATAAAAGGGTTTTTGTTGAGCTGCTCGATTAGTCCCCGAAGTTATCACCGGGGAGGTGGCAATTCTCTTGGCTCCCATGCCCCTTATTATCGGCTTCAGGAACTTCACACGGCTTCTGTCAACGATGATGTGCACTGCCGCCCCACCCTTGGCCAGAGGAGAGATGGTGGGGTCGAAGCCGTTCTCGGTTAGGTAGTCTATTATCCTTCTCAGGTCGTCCTCATTTGGAACATTGAAGTAGAAACTCACAAGGTTTCTGGACTCGATCACCTCTTTGAGGTCCGTGACGAGGTTCTCCATCACCTGCTTCTTCTCCTCATCCTTGAGCGACTCTTTGTTGACGATGAAAACCGAGTGGACTTTATCCATAACCAAGTCGATAATCCTGCACATGTTCTCCTTCAGAGTCGTTCCGAACTCGGTGATCTCGATAATCAGGTCCGCCTCAGGCATTGGGGGGAGCAATGCGGCCTCGGTCTTTCCTATGGGGTCGAAGACGATTGCATTCAGCCCGTGCTTCTCAGCATACTTTCTCGCAATTTCAGGGAACTCGGAGGCTATGAAGACCTCTCTGTCCCCTACTTTCTCCTTGAAATCCTCTATCGTGTAAACGTCTGGATATATTTCTTCCGAAATCGCCACCACGAGCTTTGTCGGTCTCAACGGCAGCTCCTCCAGAATTTCAACGTTCTTCAGGTTAGACTTCAGCATCCAGTTCTGCAGAATGTCCTCTCCCGTTATCCCTCCATCTCCTTTCCCCATTTCTATGTAAAAGGGCATTATCTGCGGTCTCACCTGCTTAAAAACCAGCTTGGGGTGGTCAACGTCAATGAGGTATCCCCTCTCCGTCTTTCCAAGCCTGTATCCAGCGGTAATTAAGGCGTCCCAGATTGGCTTTTCAAGATGACCGTCAGGAAGTAGACCTTGACCTTTTCGTTCTGCATCATGGCTTTAGTGTTAAAGCGGTGGGTTTTATAAGCTTAACTTAGCGCGGAGGCGATAACATCAGCAACGCTCACGTGGCTGACCGGGCTAAGTATGGTGTCGGTGGAAACGATATCCTCTATCCCGGATTCGAGGATTCTCATCATCGCATCTCTCGCAAGAATTGCGTGGGTGCATGCTACAAAGACTCTTCTTGCTCCAGCCCTTTTCGCTATTCTTGCAGCCTGGCAGACAGTTCCTCCGGTGGAAACTATGTCGTCGACTATAACAACATCGCCCTCAACTCCCGTCCTTAAATCGTCTATAATCACGTTCTCCGCATCTATTCTTATCTTTCTCAGAGCCACAACGTCACAGTTGGCCTTGGCCGCAAACTTCTCCGCCCAGAATGCCGCTTTCTCGTCAGGGGCAAGGACGGTAAAACTGTCGGAGAACTCCTCAAGGCAGTATTCCGCCAGCTTCTCCATTCCGGTGAGGTCAACATGTTCAACGCCAAACACGTTCTCCTGAAGGTGGAAGTCAACCGTGATAATTTTCTTAACACCTGCTGCTTTCAGCACCTTCACGACGGTTTTGATGGGCAAAGCTTCCCCCTTTACGGTATCCAAACTACGCGCGTAGGCAAAGTAGGGAAAAACGCATGTAACCGACCTTGCTCCGTTGCTGTAGGCCGTTTCAGCTATGAGGAGCGTTTCGAAGATTATCTCGTCAGGATTGGGATGCATGGAGTTGAATATAACAACATCCTCCCCATCAATGTTCGAGGCAAAGCGGAAGTACTTCTCTCCGTCAGGATAGCGGTCAACGTGGGAGTAGCAGAGAGGGAGGCCGGAGATTTTCGCAACTTTCAGAGCCATCAGCCCGTTTGTCCCGCCCACCAAGATTACCATGAAATTTTGAGGGCTGCAGGATAGATATAGTTTGAGGTGCGGAAGTATTAATATCCCCACCCCCTATTCAGAGCAATGCAGAGGTTCGAGATTCTCGATAAGGATGCAATGGGCAGAATTTGCAGGATTGAGACCCCCCACGGCAGGATAGAGACTCCCACGATTCTGCCCGTAATAAATCCAAACATTCCCTTCATCAGAGCTGAGGAGATGAAAAAGTTCGGTGCGCAGGCCGTGATTACGAACTCCTACATCATCTACAGGAGCATGAGGGAGGAGGCTCTGGAAAAGGGAGTGCACGGAATTCTTGAGACAGACATGCCCGTAATGACGGACAGCGGGAGCTACCAGCTCATGGTTTACGGCGATGTTGAGATTAAAAATGCAGAGATTGTGGAGTTCCAGAGGCATATAGGCTCGGACATCATCGTCCCGCTCGACATTCCCACACCGCCCGATGCTGATTATGCTACCGCAGAATCTGATCTGAGAATCACCCTTGAGAGGGAGAGAGAGGCTAAGGAGCTTTTGAAGGGGGCAGAGAACCTTCTCGCTGTTCCTGTTCAGGGCTCCACCCACCCCGACCTTAGGAGGTTCGCTGCAGGCGAGGCAAGGAAGATTGGTGGGGACATCTACCCCATTGGTGCAGTGGTTCCGCTGATGGATGCTTATCGCTTCAGAGATCTGGCGAGGGTGATTCTTGAGGTCAGGAGTGCTCTTCCAGTTGAGCCCATCCACCTCTTTGGGTGTGGTCATCCAATGCTCTTTGCCATGGCCGTTGCTCTTGGCTGCGACCTCTTTGACTCCGCTGCCTACGCTCTCTACGCCAAGGACGACCGCTACCTTACGGTTTATGGCACAAAGAAGCTGTCGGAGCTGAACTACTTCCCCTGCAAGTGCCCCGTCTGCTCCAATCACGACCCCGAGGAGCTCAGGAGAATGGAGAAGAATGAGAGGGAGAGGCTGATTGCGGAGCACAACCTCTACGTCAGCTTTCAGGAGATTGAGACGATAAAGCAGGCTATAAAGGAGAACTCTCTGTTCGAGCTTGTTGAGAAGAGGGTGAGAGCGCATCCCAACATGCTGGCTGGATGGAGGCAGGTTAAGCATTACTGGGAGCTGCTTGAAAAGGCTGACCCCAAAATGAAGAGGAAGTTCCTCTACACCGGCATCGACAGCCTTTACCGCCCTGCAGTTAGGAGGCATGTCAAGGCAATCAAAAACGTGGAGCTTCCTGAAGAAGTTCTGGTTTCAACAGATTTTGGTATCTACGCCAACATCTATCTCCGCCCCGTCTTTGGCCCCGTGCCTGCAGAGATGCTGGAAACCTACCCCGCTGGCCATGCAGAAATTCCTGAAGAGGACGTTGTGGAGGAGGAGGCTCTGAAAGCGGCATCTGAAGCGCTGATGGAGCTTATGAACTCTCATCCAGAGAAAAGGTTTAAGGTTTACGTGTCAAAGGTGTGGATGAAGCACCTTCAGAATCTCCCACCGAACGGTGAGCTGAATGTTCTATCCTGAGAAAAGGGACGGGTTCTCCAGAACAGGAAAATTCGAGGTTGAAGGTAGAACAGTTCAAACGCCAGCCATACTTGAGGTGGGAGAGATTCCTGAGTGGGATTTCGGATTAGCCCCAACCTCCTTGAAGTTCATCAGTGAGGAGCTTTATTCAAGGCTCAGGCCGATAAACGAGGAGGTGGAGATTCTAACCTCCCTGCACTTGCTATCTCCCAGGCAGCTTGTTCAGGTCTTTGAAGATTTGAGCAAGGAAGGAGTTTCTCCCAAACCACTGTATGCTGCCTCCTCCGCTCTTCCATCAAACGTTTCACTGCTGATTTATCTTGGCGCCGACTTGGTTGACAACGTTCTGGCAATAGCAAAAGCTTACAGCGGCATTTACTTCCTCGGAGAGGTGGAGGTGGAGATTAGCAAGCTTCGCAGACTCCCCTGCAACTGCATACACTGCAGAAACAGAGTTGTTGATGAAGTAGAGAACCTTCTGGAGACAACAGCAAAGCACAACACGGAAATGCTGAGAATGGAAGTGGAGAAGTGCAGGAGACTAATTCTCAACGAAGAGCTCAGAAACTACGTGGAGGGAAAGGTGAAGCTGAACCCCGAATTTACAGCAGCATTGAGGCTCTCAGACAGTCTCAGAAATCACAGCACTTTTCCCAGATTCAGAAAGTCGAGGTGCAACTTTTCGGCTTTGGAAAGCTCCAGCAGGTTCGAGGTCAGGTATTTCTTTGAGAGGGCGCTTGAATGCTATAAGCCCTTCAGCGACACCGTTCTGCTGCTTCCGTGCACCGCCAGAAAGCCCTACCTCACCTCCAGAACCCACAGAGCTCTGAGGAGCAAAGTGAAGGTTAACGTTAATGAAATAATCATCTCCTCCCCGCTCGTCGTTCCAAGGGAGTTTGAGCTGCTGTATCCTGCAGTAAACTACGACACTCCGGTGACTGGCCACTGGAGCGAGGAAGAGGTTTCGTTTGTTGCGGGATGGCTTAAAAGGTTCATAGAAAAGGGAGGGTTCAGAAAGGTGGTTGCTCACGTCACTGGAGGTTACAGAAAGGTTGTGGAGAGGGTTGAAGATGAGGTTGAGGCGGAGGTAGTTTACACAGCTGAAAAAGATGTCCTGAGTGACGAATCAATTGAAAGGCTGAAGCAGGAGATTGAAAGCAAGGGAAAGGTCGACCTTTACCGCAGAATTTTGGAGCACATGCTTTCCTATCAGTTCGGCATCACATGGAGCGGAAAGGTTGCGGGGAGGTATCCGGAGCTGGAGTTACTTGAGGGGAAAAAGAGGCTGGCGAGGGTTGACAGGATTTACGGAATGCTGGACATATACGAAAAAATCGCCGCATACCTTCTTGAAAAGAACATCTACACTGTGGAAATCGGTGATTTCGAAGTGAAGGGCACGATTTTCGCAGGGGGAGTTCTGAGGGCGGACGAAAAAATAAGGCCAAACGACGTTGTTGTGTTCCACAACAGCCGCATTTTCGGAGTTGGGCTCGCAGCTATGAGCGGCAAGGAAATGGCGGGGAGCGAGAAGGGGATAGCGATTAACGTGAAGAGGAAGTTCTCTTTTTAACCTCAACCCTGCACTTTTCCCCGCAGGCAGCATTCACCTCAACATCGTAGCCAAAAACTTTGAAGAAGCCTTCCAAAAATCCGGTGCATATGACAGTTTTCCTCACTTCGGTCATCTCCCTGGACGGACAACCGTCGAAAACCACGCCACCCTCTTTCTCACTCACCCTCACGCCTGTAATCATGCTCAGGAACTCAGCAACGTCGCTGAAATCTTTCAGGTGTAGATTTCTCTTCACCTCAGCTCCCTTTTCCATCCCGTACTTAACGGAAAAGTCATGGAGCCTTTCGTTATCTTCAAGCATTTCCTCGATAAACCTGACCGCAAAGTCGCTGTAATGCATTCTGGAGAGCTTTATAAGCCTCCATTTTTTCGTTAGCTTCTCTCCTCTCATTTCTCACCTTACAATGGAGTAGAATATCGAGCTCAGGCCGGCAATCTGCATAAGAATTGCCACGACAACGACGCTCATGTCAAGCACTTGAGCAACGAAGGTTAGGACTGGCAGGGAAGCGCCGATGATGAGAAGAAAGAAGCCGATGGAGAGGTAAATGAGGAATTCCTGCTTCGTTCTCTTGTAGGTGTCGTAGATGTAAATGATAAACCCCCCTCCTATCAGAAGGTATATGGCCGTCAGTATGAGGGTCAGGATATCGAAGTAATCGCCCATCTCATCACCCCATCTCCGGAAACCATATTTCCTCCTTCAACCTCTTCGTCGTGACGATGCACTCCACCATCATAACCCCCTCCATCGCGGATATTTTCGACGTTATTTCACCAATCTTATCAAGGTCGCTCGACCTCACTTTGGCAATCATGTTGAAGTTGCCCAGGGCTTTGTAAACTTCAACCACGTTATCCATTGCTTTTATATTATTAAATACCTTTTCCGGGTTTTCTGCGCTTATGAGCAGAAAGGCCGTCACCGTATCGAAAACATCCGGGTTTATTACAGCAGTGTAGCGCTCAATAACTCCCTCCTTCTCGAGCTTTTTAACTCTCTTGTGAATGCTCGATACGGACATGTCGAGCATTTCGGCAAGCTCGGACAGGGTTTTTCTCGAGTCTTTAACAAGCTCGGAGAGTATTAGCATATCTTTTTCATCCATAATGAAAATGTTTTTGTCCTAAGATAAATTTTTTGTTGCAAATATGTAAGTACCGTCTTTTTCGAAAACCTTTTCGAAGCACCTTTCAAATTTTCTGACGTCTGGTGAGAACAGCCTCTTCTCCTCGTAGCCGAAGAAAATGTATTTTACACCGTACTTTCCAGCAATCTCTCTCATTTTTTCGCAGCTATCGGTGGAGTAGAACTCTCTCACGTCCTTCGCCCTCTCCGCAACGAGAGAGTAGTTTCTCCTCCACACGTACTCGTGGTTGGTCCAGGCGATCACTGCTGGATTGCCGGTGAAGGCTGCAACCCTTCCTCCATAGTGGTAGGCGCAGAGCGCACCCTGAGTGCATCCCTCCTCCATGACCACCCCATCCCTGCTCTGAAGCCACTTCACCGCGTAGTAGTCCCCATCGTACGCCTTCATGAAGCTCATCCCATCCAGCGTCATATCTGCTCTGCCGTATCTGACAGGTGTTGCGACAAGGGGATAAACAATGCCGATGATGAGCAGAGCGATGAACGCGAGTTTTTTCCACTTGCTCCACTCAATGTTGGCTGCTGCAGAAATCATAACCGCAGCCAGGCGTAGATGTAGAACTTGAAAACGGTGTTCATTCTCGACTCCACGGCAACGAATTCGGGAAGCGTGAAGGCCAGCAGGCCTGAGAGCAGTATGGCGGAATAGAAGTCTTTTTTATAGATTCCGATGGCGGATGCTGCTATTAGTGGAGCAAGTAGAGCGAGAACTGGAGAAAGGAAGTACAGGGGAACGGAGAGAGGGAGGAAGTAGAGCACGTGCTTTCTACCTGTGAAGACGTATGAGGCAGCAATCGGTGTGAAGGCGTACAGTACGAACTGCAAGACGTCACTTCTCTCGTCTATTACCGAAAACTCTGCAGCGGGAGTGTTCATGTGCAGGAAGAGGAGAGATGCGGGCACTGCAGATAAAAATGCTGAAGAGATGAGCCACCTGTCACGGCGGGCAATTCCAGCCAGAAGGGCGGCGAGAAATGCCAGCGGGTAGTGCCATGAGTTTGTTGCGAATAGGGTGAAGAGGGAGAGTATAAGCGCTGCATAGGAAAATCTGCTCTCCTCTTCGCGAGCCATAAGGGCAAAGACGAGCGCGATTATTGGGATTGCCACGACGTGAGCGTGCAAATCGGCGTGGATGAAGCTGAAGTACGGAAACTCGTTAATCGTGTTATCTATCACCCTCGTGCAGTTCCAGTAGTATCCGCCGTCAACTGGCAGACCTGAAAAAAGGCGGTTGAAGAAGTCAACGAAAGAGTAGAGGTTTCCCGAGAAAACTGTCAGGAACACTCCGAAGAGTGCTGTTTTGAAACCTCTGTTCCTCAGCATTCCGTAAATTATCAGAGAGGTGTAGGCAGGCAAGGCTGCAATGGCTACGTTGTACCCAACTTCCGGAGGTGCGAAGGATAGGAGAGTTATGCACGCTCCAATCAGGTGGCCGAAGTAGTAGTAGAAGTCGAGCTTGTATCCTGAAAGGAAGGGATCGTTGGGAGGGAAACTGTTAGCCCTCAAAACAGCGTTCATGAAAGCGGAGTCCATGAACTTCTCCGCATCGAGGATGTCAGGGTCAAGGAATCGCAGAAAGATGAAAAAGGCGAAGACTGCTGCAAATACCATTTCGGAGTTCTCCACCTTTACGTCGCTTCTGTAGATCACATACAAGGAGAGGGCCATGAAGGCCAGAAATGCAAGGTAGAAGGAAATTTTGAACGGAATGAGGAATCCCGCGAGGAATGAGATTGCCGAGAGGGTGAGGAGGGAGAGGAAGCGAGCCTCGTGGTATTGAAAGTGCCTGAGAAAAGGTGTTGTGAGGAGAAGAGAAGAGGTGTAGAAACAAACTGCGTAAATTAGGGTGTACATATTAACCCTGCTCCACCTCTTTCAAGCTCAGATTGAGAGATGCGAGTGATAGCAGGCCGAGAAGCACCGTTGTCACGTTTTTGACCGCGTGGTCAACCAGAGCAATCGTGAACGCTGTTCCAGCGGAGAACTGTGAAAGAAGAACTGCCGTAACCGCAGCCTCATACGTCCCCACACCTCCTGGAGTGATTGGCAAAGCTTTGACTATGTTTCCGACTGCCACCGCCAGAGCGATCAGTATGAAGCTCACATCTCCGAAGCTCAGAGCAATCAGGTAGCAAACTGTTATGTCGGAAAGCCAGAGCAGAAGTGAGAGGAAAGTCAAAACAATGCTCTGCTTAATCCCCATCACCTTCATGGCGTTTTTGAACACCTTCCCAACTACGTTCTCCATCCTTGAAAGGAGGAGGATGCCGGCAAAAATCATACCGGCAAAAATAAAGGCGTAAACGGGCTCCTTCAGCCCTGCTCCGAGAAGTAATGCCGAAACCGCAGCTATCAAAGCGACTGAAATCAAATCATAGACCCTCTCGGCAGCAATCCCCCCAATCGACTCTGAATACGGAACTTCCCTCCTCCTGAAAACGTAGGCTCTCGCCAAGTCACCTAATCTGATGGGGGTTATCACGTTAACGGTCTGGCTGATGCTTACCGCAGCGGTCGAGAACAGCAAACCCCTCTCCCTCCCCAAACTTCTCATGATGTAGTCGAATCTGAGGCCTCTCAGGATATATGAGAGGGAGTAGAGCAGAGCTGAGGTTAGGAGAAAAAAGGGGTTGATTGAGATCAGACTTTCGTAGACGTTCTCAATACCAGCTTTAACTGCAATTACTCCGAGAATGGCGAGAGCAATTAGAGTTGAGATGATCAGGTATTTCCTGCTCCTTTTCTTCTCATCCATCCACATCCTGAGAATCTGGGAAAACATGTAAAGGATGTCCTTTCCGAAGGCAACCTTCGTCTCTCCCCCGTGCTTCCACCTTACCGGAATCTCCTTGACTCTGTAGCCCCTCTTCTGAGCCAGAACTAATACCTCCGTGTCCCAGAACCAGTGGTTGTCCTTCACCTCTTTACCTAGATCCAGAATTAAATCCCGCCTGAAGGCCTTAAACCCGCACTGGTGGTCGTGGAGTTTTGAGCCGAGGAAAAGGCGAACGAGGAAGTTGTAGCCCCTCGACGCAATCTCCCTCTTTGCAGGCCTGTCCGTCTGGCTTTCCTTCATCAGCCTTGAGCCAGTAGAGAAGTCATAGCCTTCAACAATTATGGCATCAACAAGCTCCTTCAGGTGGGAGAGGTCGGTGGCGAGGTCAACGTCCATGTAAACGACAACGTCTCCGCTCGCCTTTGAAAAGGCGTTCATCAAAGCCCTTCCTCTCCCCAGCCTCTCGTCCGAGTGGAGATGCTTTATTCTGGGATTGCTGGCAGCAAGCTCCGCTGCGATTCTGTCTGTTCCATCCTTAGAGCCATCCTCTGCGATGATAATCTCGAAATCGTATCCCGTTTTTTCGGCTGCTTTGATAACCTCTTCAACAGCACCTCTGAGCCTTTTTGCCTCGTTGTACGCTGGGAGAACAATGCTGATTTTCATTGTGGTAAGGCTTTGAGCATGAAATATTTGCTTTTCCCTACACGTCAAACACAGCAACGAGAGGGAGGTGGTCGGATGGCTTTTCTGCCAGCCTCGGTTTGATGTCTGCGTAGCAGTCCACGCATCTTTCGGCGAGGGGTGGGGTGGCGAGGATGGCATCAACCCTCCATCCCAGCCCCCGCTCAATGGCTCCCTTAACCCTGTAGTCGTAGAAGGTGTAAATTCTCTCGTTGGGATGTATTTTTCTCAGCACGTCAACAAAGCCGAGTTCGAGTATTTTTTTGTATGCCCTTCTCGCATCCTCGTGGAAGCAGACGTGGTTCTTCAGCTTGTCTGGGGAGTGAACGTCGATTGGCTCAGGAGCAACGTTCATGTCTCCACACCAAACAGCAAAGCTTCTGAAGTCAACGGTTTTTTGAAGGTAATGGTAAAGCCTCTCAAGCCACTGGAGCTTGTACTGGTACTTCTCGCTGTCAATTTTGAATCCCTGAGGAACGTAGGTGTTAATCACGTCTATGCCAGCTATCTTTGCCCTTATCAGCCTGTCCTCGTCCTTCGGCTCTGAATCGAGACCGAAGCTGACATCCTCAGGCTCTTCGAGGGAAGCTATGGCCACTCCATTCCTTCCCTTGCTCCCGCTGAAGACGACGTGGTAGCCGATGCGGTGAAAATCGGCCTCAGGAAACTTCCTGTTCTCAACCTTCGTCTCCTGCATGCATAGAATGTCAGGCTTGTTCTCCTTCAGCCACGGAATCACGATGTGCAGTCTGCTCCTGATGGAGTTTACGTTGAAGGTGGCGATTTTGAGCATGATGTTAATTCATAAAGAAGTTGATAACTTTAGCGCTCCCAGCTTTTCTTAAGCATGTTCCAGATCTTCTCGGATTCAATCCAGCCATCCTCAAGCTTTTTGACAACATTGTTAATTCTTTCGACATTTTCGAGGATTTTATTGCTGCCAAGCCTTTCAGCCTCAAGAGCTATGGCTGTAAGCGGATTCCTGATGTGGTCAACCAGAACAGCCATCTGGTAAACGTTGTCCCGAGTTTTTTCCATCAAAGCTCTTCTTTCCTCTTCCAGCCTCATCTTTTCAATTATAGTGCTGAGCGTGCAGGCGAAGGTATGGATAATTTGCACTTCTTCCTCGCTGAGATTTCCATTCAGTTCGAGGGCAACGCTTCCATGGTTTCTATGGTCGATTAAGGTTATGTTTTCACGGAGTTCTCCTTTTTTTACCTCCCGCTTTTCCCCATTTATTTCCAATAAAACTTTTGAACCCCCATAGATTCTTGATAAGGTTTCTGCGACTTCTTTTGCAATTGTGTTGATATCCTTCTCCTCGGAAATACCTTCTGTCAGAATTAAAACTTCCTCAAGTAGCCTGTTTAGTTTTTTGAGCTTCTGCTCGTAGAGCTTCTTTTCGGTTATATCGTGCAAAGTGTGGATGAAAAGCCTTTTTCCTTTTAAAGTTAATCCTGTCCTGTAAACTGCTGAAATGAACCATTTTCCACTGGGGTCATATACCTCCCTCTCGGCCACATTCTTGTTCATCAGAACGGCTTCTTCAAGGGGGCATTCGGGGATAGGTTCGTTACTTCCATGGACAGCCTGAGGGCAGTATTTCCCCACAGCATCTGGAACCACTTCTTCAAATGCCCCGTTTGCCAATATAATTCTATGGTCCTCATCTACTATCAGCACGTAATATGGAAAGGCATCGAGAAGAACCTTCAGCTTTGAGAGGTCAGATGTGGTCACTTCCATCGAGAGTTTTTACTCCATTGCAGTAAAAAAGTTATGTTTCAAAAATGAAAGTTGCTATAAACATCTATAACACCTTTCGAAAAAAAGGTTCAGCAGTCCAAAACAACAAAAATTAATAATTTGTAAACCATTTCGAACATGCAAAACTCCCCCATTGAATTCATCCAAAAACTCTGCAGAGAGTGCGGGCCGAGGCTTGCGGGCAGCGAGGGCGAGAGGAAGTGTGGAGATATTATTTACGAAGAAATGCTCCAGTTCTGCGATGAGGTTGAAAAGGAGCATTTCAGGAGCCATCCAAGAGGCTTTCTCGACTACATCTGGTTCACCGCTGGATTCTACCTAGCTGGAGTGCTGCTTTACCTTATCGGACAGCCTGTTCTGGCGGGAATTTTGATGCTCGCAGCCTTTTTCATCTTCCTCTTCCAGCAGTGCCTCCACTACGAGATAATCGACTTTGTCTTCCCTGAAGTGGAGGAGTTTCACGTTGTGGGAAAAATTAAGCCGAAGAGCAGAGCGGAGAAGCTGGCAATAATTTCAGCCCACTACGACTCCCCCTACGAGTTTCCCCTGCTCGGAAGGTTGAAGAAAAAATCCTTTCTGATTATTGGCCCTGCAATAGCAATCACTCTGCTCACAATGTTCCTCTCCTTTGCTGAGGGTGCGGCAAACATCTCCCTTGCTTTTATCCAGAAACCTTTGATGCTTATAGGCAGCGCCCTTCTGCTCTTAATCGCCTTCACTCTCCGTTCCAGCTACGTTACTCTTGGAGCAAACGACGACCTCGCTGCCATTGCTGCTGTTCTTGAGGCTGGAAGGCAGCTCAGCAGGGAAAGGCCTGAGAAAACGGAAGTTTGGGTTGTTGCCTTCGCGGGAGAGGAGCACATGAGGGGGTCGAAGAGATTCGTTCAGAGGCATTACGACGAGCTGAAGAGCAGAAACGCAATAATGCTCGCCCTTGAGTGTCCCTCTGCCGACTACTTCCTTATAGCAACCGAGGAGAAGATGTACTTCGCCAAGCACTCTCCCCTGGCTGTTGAATACGCAAAGAAGGCTGCTGAAAAAATAGATTTTGACGTTAGAGTAGCTCCACTCCCCTTTGCTGGAAGCGACGCTGCCAACTTCTCAAGAAAGGGGCTGCATGCAGTATCAATATTCGGCCATTCCGCAAAGGATGACGCTCCCTACTACTGGCACACGAAGCAGGACATTCCCGAGAATCTGAGAGAAGAGCCAATAATGAAGGCCTCGCAGCTTGTAAAGAACTTCGTTTACGCAATCGACTCTACGGAATGATTTCGGTGGTGTTGAGAAATCTCGGATACATTATTTTTTCTTTGTTGGCCAAAATTAAGTGCTTACAGGCGAGAATTGAATCAACGAGGTTTTTCACCGTTGAGCAAACAAGCCTGAACCCTCTGTCCCCCCATAGCCTTTCGCGGTTAAAGAAAACGCACCTCCCACCGCAAAACCTGAAGTAGCTGCATGACAGGCAGGGCTCAAGTATTTCGAGCCTCCTTTTTATTCCTTCATCAAGGCTCCCAACCTCGTTCCAGTCAAGGTCTGGGCAGATGGGGCAGGCGAGAATTCTGCCGTCGGTGGCTATTGCAAAGGATTCGAAACCTGAGGAGCAGGGAGGGTGGGTGAATGGTTTAAAGATTGCCGTTGCAACCCCCATAAAAGGAACTAAGCCGTGCAAAACCCCCTTTCTCAGCTCGGAAGCCCAGAACTTTACGAGCTTCCTGACTCCAGCGTTGTACCTCTCAACCCACCTCTCGAAATCCCTCCAGACTCCGTCGCTGCTCCAGACTGCATCAATCTGCCAGTGAACGTGGGTGAAGCAGTCGAGGTTGAGGATGTGCATCACATCCTCGTAAATGTCAGTCTCCTGACTTGCGACCATTCTGGCGATAAGCTCGCCCTCAAAACCTTTCCTCCTGACGTTGAGAACGTTTTCAAGCACTCTCTCGTAGTTTCCCCTGTAAAGGTCGTGAACCTCCCTTCTCCCATCAAAAGACACGAGAATCGTCGAGAACCTCCTAATGTACTCATCCTCAAGCCTGTTTAGCTTTAGGCCATTTGTCTGAAGAATGAAATGCTCCGCTTTGACTGAGTCCATGATTTCTTTCATCTTTTCCATTTCAAGGAGAGGCTCTCCACCGTAGAAGGCTACGGAGTTTCCGTCGGCTATTTTTTTGAGGGATTCAAGGGGATACTGTATCTTGGGGGGCATCAGCCCTTCATCGTACCCCCCGCAGTAAAGACAGTTGCCGTTGCAGACTGGAGTCAGAATTACGATGAACAGCTTTCCCGCCATTAACCCCCCATTCTGGAGAGTCTCAGCCTTTCCAGAATGCTCCTGTATATCTCCTCCTCACACTCAAAAACGACCTCTGTTTGAGGTATGTTGAGTTCGCTTCTCCCAAGCTCTTTTAGGGATATCCTCACTGCCTTGCTGCCCTTCTCTGCCAGAATTTCCGAATCCATCTCCTTCACCTGAAATCCCAGCCTTTCAAGAACTCTCCTCAGCTCGAACTTGGCCTCCTCAGCACTCATTCCAAAAACGTGCCGCATCACAGGAACATTTTTGCAATTCTAAGGGAATTGGCTATGTGTCTTGCAGCGTTCCCCTCAATTATGTCCTCGTGGCCCGGATAGAGGTTCTCCACGTCCAGTTTAGAAAGCTTCTCAAGGGAATTTATAAGCTCCCTCGCACTCCCTCCGGGCAAATCAACTCTGCCAAAGCTTCCGTGGGCGAAAACCGTGTCACCGCTGAAAAGCCACTTCCTTTCCGGCTCGTATAAACAAATGCTGCCGGGAGAATGGCCGGGAGTGTGTATAACCTCCAAAGAAAGCTCTCCGAGCTCTATTACCTCTCCCCCCTCCAGCATTATGTCTGGCTCAAATTTCTTGAAGCTAACTCCGAACATGAAGGATGTGAAGCCCTGAGCCTTCAGCAGCGAGTACTCATCCTTGTGGATTGCAATCTTAGCTATCCCCTTGAAGTGTCCAGCTGCAGCAGCGTGGTCGTAGTGAGAGTGGGTTAAAATGATGTAGTCCAGCTCTCTCGGGTCAATGTACCTTTTGAGGGCGTTAAGGATAAACTGGATGTCCCCACCAACGTCTATCAAAGCCTTCTTCTCGTCAAGCAGTAGATAGCAGTTTGCAGCAAGAGGGGGAGCAACGATTCTTACAGGCTTCATAGAAGCTCCATGTCCTCTATCTCGACGCTCTCCACTCCCTCAATCTTGCCAATCTCCTCGATGTACCTGTCGCCAATGCCCTCCATGTCGGGCATAACTGCCATGAGAACGATAGCTTTCAGGCCAAAAGCAATGGGCTGAATTGCCGAATCTCTGATTTCCACACCTTCCATCTGGATGTTCTTGATTTTCTCCAGAACCTCGTTGAGGTCAACATCAACGTCGCTGGGCATCACTCTAATCTTCATCATTACGCTACCCATTCAACCACCTCCTTAAGGTCCCTCGAACCCGCAGCTCTCGCATACGTAGGGATTGCTCAGCCTTCTGCACTTCTTGCAGCGGTAAATCATCTCACCACATTCCGGACAGGGGAAAGCAACGTAGTTAGCGCCCACGAGGACTGCTCCACAGCTCACGCATCTTGTTATATCCATCATCGCTCACCTCCCACTATTAGCGTGCCTCTGCCTCTTCCTCTCAATATATAATTTTTTAGCTCCTCTGGCGAGCAAACAAACATGTTAATTCCGTATTTTACCAGCAGTTTGGGTGTGTAGCCGTCAACCACATCGGTCTTCAGCTCCGAAGCCCGCACCTCTTCAACAATTTTGCCGTCGAGCTCTTTTACACCACCAGCAGCCGTAACCTTCACAATCTCAGTAAAGCCGGCCTTCGCCGCAATCCACACAGCTATGCTGTCGGATGTAACCTCCCACGAGTGCGGGAGCTCATCGTACTTTCTCAGCAGACGGTAGGGCAAAAGCACTGCCTTTGCATCGGGAAAGTTGAAGTCTTCAGGCTCAATAACCTTGAAACCAAACCTGCTGGCGGTCTCTGCCATATAGAATCCGTAGGCGCTCATCGCAGTGATGGCCATCCAGTGGGAGGTTGAGGAGCTTAACCTCTTTTCGGCATCAATTTTCCTGACCAGATCAGCAAAAATCCACCCTCCTGGAATAGCGTAAACTCTCTGAAGATTTTCAAGGGCCTCAAATACTACCTCAAGCCTGTCAGCCACGCTCCCTCCAATCTTGACAATCACAAAAAGAGTGGTTTCTGGAGGATAAATCAGTTACTCATTTCAGCTTTTCTTCAACCGCCTTCACCTTGTCTGCCATCCTGCCCCCCTTAGCCCTGTTGTCTATCTTGATGACGTAGTAGTTTCTCGGCGAGCCAGCTTCAAAGAGCGCTCTGTCAACCTTCTCAAGGATTTCAGCGAGTCTGCCGAAGTTTTCCACCTCAAAGGAGGTCCCCATTGGCCCGAGGCTGTAATTCACCCCCTCCTCCTTCAGAACCTCAATAACCCTCGCAACGAAGCTGCTGAGAGATTCACCAACACCAATTGGTACTGCGGAAATTTCAACAATCATACAAAAAATAGAAAAAATTGGATTTTAAAGCCTGTCGATGATGGGAATCGAAACTTTCTGCTTCTCCCTCCTGAATTTCACAGGTTCAGAGAAGCTCTGCTGCTTTCTGAGTTTCTCACCGTTGTTCCGGCTCTCAACTCTGATATCTCTCAATTTTTGCTTTTGCAGCACGTTCTCGTAGCTTAATGAACCGACGAAGTCCCTGTCCTTTATTCCCGTCATTATCGAAACCACTCTCACAAAGCCCTCAAACTCCTTGTCAATCCTCGCTCCCCATATGACGTTGGCGTAGTCATCAATCTCGAAGGTGAGATTTCTGATAATCTCCTCGGCCTCCTTTAGAGTTAAATCGTGCCCGCCCGAGATGTGCACGAGAGAGCCAGTTGCCCCTCTGTAGTCAACATCAAGCAGCGGGTGGGATAAGCAGTCCCTTACAACCGCATTGGCCTTGTCCTGAGCCTTCGCCTCTCCAACAAGCATCACGGCAACTCCACCGTGACCCATTATCGCCTTCACATCCGCAAAGTCGATGTTCACGAGCGAAGGGATTGTTATCGTGTCAGATATGCCCTTAATCGTTTCAGCTATGAGCTGGTCCATAACGCTGAAAGCCGCATCGATGGGCAGGTTGGGGTAGTAATCCAGCAGCTTGTTGTTATCCAGAACAACAACAGTGTCGCAAACCTCCTTCATTTCCTCAAGACCGTCCAAAGCTTTCTGAATTCTCGCCCTCTCAACTCTGAAGGGCATCTGGGCAAAGCCTATGACTATAGCTCCCTGCTTCTTGGCCACATCTGCCACAACAGGGGCGGAGCCCGTTCCAGTCCCACCTCCCATTCCGGCGCAGACGAAAACCATGTCAGAATCGCAGAGCAAATCCTCAAGGACGTTTCTGGCCAGCTCAGCAGCCTTCCTTCCAATCTCGGGATAACCTCCTGCACCAAGCCCCCTCGTTATGCTCCTCCCTATCAGCACTCTCTTGTCAGCCTTAGTCCTCAAAAGCTGCTGCTTGTCCGTGTTGATTGCAATGGTCATGGCGCTCGACACATTCATATTCGACAGTCTGTGGACAGTGTTGTTCCCGCTACCTCCACAGCCAACCACCACAATTTTCGGCGTCTCGAAGTCCTTTATCTCCTCGCTAAACCTGCTATTCCTCTCCTGCTCCAAATACTGCTGGGCCTTACTCACAATACTCTTCATACCAACAACCTCCTAACGATAAGTATCCATCTGGGCAATACTCTCAAGCTGCTCCTTGTACTTCTCCAGAAGAAGCTTCACAGCTTCCCTGACAGCTTCGCTAACTGAAGTGAACTCCCCGCTCTCCACGAGGAGTTCGAGCTTCGTGTAATACTTCTCCGTGAGCCTTATGCTAATCTTTCTCGTTGGCGGCATCCTTCCACCGGAAATATTGCCCTACATCGGAGGACAGATGGAGGACTGGTGTCTCCATCTGTCCGACTTTGTCCTTCAGCTGGTATCAATTGTCCGACATTATAATATTTAAGTTTTTCGGATTCTATTATGATAAAGTGTTTAAGAAAATATTCCGCGAATGATAACTACTTGGCAAGGACTAATAAAAACTGCAGAAAATCAACAGCTGATAATAGTTGAGGAGCTCAAATGTCCGGAGGTAAGGATGATCGATGCTGGAGATCTTGAGGTTGTGAAGGAGCAAGAAGAAGAGTAAAAAACCATGATAACCGTATGTAATCCTCAAGATTAAATTCCAGCTTCAGAGATATTTTTAGCTGAACATGCTTCTTGAAGCTTTCAAACTCCTCCAAAACCGAATTCAGTGCGGGGGGAGGGATTCGAACCCTCGAACCCCTACGGGACGGGACCCTGAATCCCGCGCCTTTGTCCGCTCGGCAACCCCCGCTCAGGGCCTATTGATTAATTGGATTTATGAGGTTTGTGGTGTTGACCAGTTAGTTTGGCTCTGAAATTTGCAGTGGCATCAAAAGAGACCTATACCAAAGACACAATTCTAAATTATGATAGACGAGGACTCGTATTTTAAAGAGCAATCCAGAAAATGGGATGAAATTTGGCCCCATCCATGCCCGCCAAAAGAGCCTGTTTATCCGCTTGGAAAGATACCTCTTTTTAATCATCTGGACATTTACGCGGAGAAAAATCCAGGAAAAAGGCTATATCATTTACTATGGAAGGAGAACAAGCTATGGAGAGATGGGTGAACTGACAAATAAGTTTGCAAATTTTCTGCTCTCGAACAGATTCGCAAGAGGAGATAGAACAGCTTTGCTGCTTCCTAATTGCCCGCAGTACTACATTGCTCTTTTTGGAACGCATAAGGCGGGCGGTTGCGTTGTTTCGCTCAATCCAATACTAAAAGAGCCTGAACTAGAGTTTTACTTCAAAGAAGTGAAGCCAAAGGCAGTGGTATTGCTTGATGCACTGCTTCCCTTAGTCAAAAAGAGTTGTTGGCAGCTTGTCCTTAGAGTGCGTAGTAATACCCACAAGCTTTGTCGAGTTCTTGTCTGAAAACCCGGAGATACCTGTCCACCACTCGATGACGGGTTCAAATACTGATAAGGGACTGAAGGATCAATCGACGACGCTTCAGCCCGTAAACCAAAGTTGATGTTGACCTGGATAATTGCGCAACGATATTCTTCACGAGTGGGACGACTCGAGTCCGAAGGCAGTGCCGCACAAGCATGGTGGTTTTTGTACAAAGCCGCAAGCGTTGGACCTACAGTTCAGCACACCTTCTGGTGGAGGAATATCCGAGTAAGAAGGTTGATTTCAAGGAATTTGCTTCAAAACTCACAGAAGATGAGATCAACCTAAGAGTGATGCCAATATTCTGGGTTGCGGGACATGACAATGCTGTCCTGTCTTCGACAATTTCAGACTCAACTGTTGCTTTGCTTTCGAGATGGGACGTTATAGCAGCCATGGAGGCCGTGAGCAGGTACAAAGTCACGTCAATGTATCTGACATTCGATATGTACTGGCAAATTCTTGAGCATCCCGAGAGGGAACTTGAAATCTTTGAGGACCTGTACACGTTCAAGCTTTGTGAAAAAGGACTGACAGTACAGCTGAGAGAAAAATGGAAAGAAGTGGCTGGAGCAATACTCCGTGAGGCCAGAACATCTTGAGCTAAAGATGCCCAGCTCAAACGGAATACATCTCTTCCTCGATGAGCCCCTCTTCTCTTAGAATTTCGCAAACTCTGCAGAGGTAATCCACCTCGTCTTCGATGGTTATTTTGCCAGAAGCGAGGTTCTCCACAAGCTCCTTAACAACCTCATGTGCTTTCTCAGACTTTGATAGAATCTCCATTCCCCTCTGTCCCCTTTTGCTCTTGAGGTACTGCGAAACTGCTGCCTGTGTCAACCCGAGCAAATCTGCAACATCCTTTACCCTGTAACCTCTATCTATTAGCTCAAGCGCAACCTTCGCCCTCAGGGCGGGGAGTACGTATTTCACCATCATCACGCAGTGCGGTTTCATGGCTCAAGCCTCACAATACTCTCCGTGGTCGTCCATCTCACCCTTCTCCATCTTCTCAAGTTCCTTTTCCAGACCTAACTCCTTTATCTTATCAATTTTTCCATTTTTTCTAAAGTAGTCAACTATTGCCCTCCTCAGCGCATCTGCGGCCAAGTTGGAGCAGTGCATTTTCTGCTTCGGCAAACCGCCAAGGGCTTCGGCAACAGCATCTCTTGTAATTTTCAGAGCTTCCTCTATAGTTTTCCCCTTCGCCATCTCAGTGGCCATGCTGCTGGTTGCAATGGCAGCAGCGCAGCCAAAGGTCTGGAACTTGATATCCTCAATTCTGTTGTCCTTCACTTTAATGTAAATGGTCATCAAATCCCCGCAAACTGGATTGCCGACAGTTCCCACACCATCAGCATCCTCAATCTTTCCGACATTCCTCGGATTCTGGAAGTGGTCGAAAACCTTGTCGCTATACATAGCCCTCACCTCCTGTAGAGAGGAGACATGCTCCTCAGCCTCTCAATAACGCCCGGCAGCACCTCAAGCAGCCTGTCAACATCTTCGTCAGTGTTGTATCTGCCCAGCGTCAAAAGCAGAGTGCCGTGCGCCTCCTCATGCTTCAGCCCGCACGCCATGAGAACATGGCTTGGCTGCAAGGTTTTTGAGCTGCACGCCGAGCCGGTTGAAGCCTGAATTCCCGCCATGTCAAGGCTCAAAACGATTGACTCCCCCTCAATGTAGCTGAATCTAACGTTTACATTGTTGGGCAGCCTTTTTTCAGGATGGCCGTTTAGGTAGCTTTCCTCAATTTTCAGAACGTTATCGATTATCCTATCTCTCAACCTTCTGAGCCTCTCGGCTTCTTCTCTCCACTCCATTGCCGTGATTTCGGCAGCTTTCCCAAAACCTACTATCGAAGGAACGTTCTCGCTCCCGCTCCTGAGTCCGTTTTCCTGCCCACCTCCGAGGATTACGGGCTGAAGTTTCGCCTCCTTCCTTATCCAGAGCGCCCCCACTCCTTTGGGGCCGTAAATGTCGTTGCTTGAAATAGTCAGCATATCAGCACCGATCTTCTCAACATCCACCTCAATCTGCCCGACCGAGGCTGTGGCATCAATGTGCAGAGCCGCTTTTCCAGCCAGAACTTCGGAAATTTCCTCTACAGGCTGGATTGTTCCGATTTCATTGTTTGCATGCTGGACGGAAACCAGAATCGTATCATCTCTGAGCTTCTGATCTATAAAGGAGACGTCAACCTCGCCGTACTTACCAACAGGAATGTACTCAACTTCAAATCCCTGCTTTTGCAGGAACTTCGCGGGGTTTATGACAGACATGTGCTCCACAGCCGAGACGAGAATGTGCTTGCCTTTTCTCGCATTCCTCATTGCGTAGCCAATTATGGCTAAGTTGTTCGCCTCCGTTGCACCGGAGGTGAACACAACCGTCCCACCACCGCCATTTACGAGCTTTGCAACCTTTTCTCTCGCCTCTTGAACTGCCTCCCTTGCCTTAAAACCGTAGGAGTGGACGGAGGAGGGATTTCCGAATGATTCAGTCATGTAAGGCAGCATCGCCTCCAGAACCCTCTCATCTACGGGCTTTGCAGAGGTGTAGTCGAAATACGCCATGATACCACCTCAGAAGTACAGCACGCCGTCTGCTTCGAGCACGAGCTGATTGAGCGTTGCAGCACCGACAACCTTCACACCTTCAACGATTTCACCCTTATCTATTCCCAGCAGCTCGGAGCTTCTGTCGCAAACCATCATCTCAACACCACTCTGCACTGCCTGGTCCATCACTTCCTTCAAACTTGGGAAGTTTCCTATTTTAATCTTATCAGCGTTACCCTTTTTAACAACTGTTACACCCTTGATAACAAAGTATATGATGGCGTCGTCGCCCATCGCCTTTGCCGTCATGGCGAGTATGAATGGGGCGTAGAGCCTTTCGGGAGTGTCGATACCGCTCGTCTCCCTGCGAGAGTTCGCTTAGCCTGTAGATTACTCTCTCAACCTCTGTCTCTTTTATTATGCAACAATTTCCTGCAGGAATTGTCCTTCCGTGAGGACAAACCTGAGGATGGCCGAGAAGGGTGCAGATTGCCTCCTCCGCCTCATCGTCTATCAGATGTTCGAACCTGCACGCATGCTCCTCTACATCTTTAAAGCCAAGAATATCGCTGAGAAGCCTTTCGGCGAGTCTGTGAAGTCTTACGATTTTCTCAGCCCTCTTTCTCCCATCCTATGTAAAAACAAGCTTTCCGTCCTTTACGCCCACAAGCCCCTCCCTTTCAAGCTCCTCAATCACCCCCCTCATCGAAGGAATTCTTATCTACTTCCTTGCCCTCCTCTTCAGCCATCCACATTTCTCTCAGAGTATTCTCCGCTTTTTCTGAAATCAATCACACCACCCCTAACATTAAGGCGGTTACAAAGCCTGTAGTAAAGGCTATCGTTACGGAAAGCACAAAAACAAGCACCCCCTGTCTAAGTCCTCTCTCCTTGCATACTACGCTGAACTGCGCTACGCAGGGAACGAAGAGTGTAAGAGTAACCATGGCCACCAGAATCTGATTGTATCCGAGCAAACCCTCGCCAGCAATATCGAAAAGTCCTGCAGCACCGTAATCCCTCCTGAAGAAACCATATAGGAACACCTTTGAAGCTTCAGCAGGCAGACCTATAGCCGAAACCGGAACGCTCAGTGCAGCGATTATAATATCGAAGACTGTGGTTATTCTGCCAATTCATATCAGGAAGCTGATAAGAACGAAGATTGGCAGAACCTCCTTGAAATACCACTCAAGCCTCGACACGGTTTTGTAAAACACATTCTCAAGCTTCGGCACTCTCACCGGTGGAATTTCCATGAAGAAAACCGCCCTCTCCCGGTAAAATTCTGGAAGCGAAAAATCCGGTTATCAGGAGAACCGCAGTGACGATTGAAATCCACATCAGCATCGCTATGAAGTCGGGAGCTATACCAATCATAACTCCAAGCTGGGCGCTGCATGGTATGCCCACAGCAAGCAAAACCGTGGCTATAATCCTCTCCCTCCATGTCTCAAGAATTCTGGTCACGATGACTGCCATCGTCCCACAACCCGTGCCGAGCAGGAGCGGGATGACAGTCCTACAACTCATTCCGATTTTCTTGAAGACTCCATCGAGCAGATAAGCGGTTCTCGGTAGTAATCTTGAATCCTCCAGAATCGAAAAAGCGAGGAAGAAGGTCGTCACTATCGGGAAGATTATTGCTATCGCGTATCTGATGCTCAGCGTTATAATCCCGTAATCTCCGCCGATCAACTCCCTGATCCCAGTAGTTCGGAACGTTCTGGTAAAGGAAGGCATTGACAGCTGAATTAATGTTCTCTTCGAACCACGTCTCTATAAAATCAACAAGAATCTGCGCACCGATATACCCGGCAAGGAGGTAGATAAAGGCGAGGGACAGGATGCTGAGGGGAATGCCGAACAGCGGATTCAGGAAGAGAACCCCTATTTTCTTTGTCAACCCTTTTGAAGTCTCCTCATATCTCATAACCCCGTTTAGCATCTCTTCCGCATCCTCATAAATCTCCCTCATTATTTCGTAGGGGAGAACACCGCTGACGTTAACCCTTTCCACTATTTTATCATAATTTCTCTCCTTTTTAACCATTTCAAGGGAAATGGGGTCTTTTAAAAGCAGCAAAATCGCCATGGCCCTTTTGGAAATGCTGTAGTCTCCTTCAAGCATCTCTTCAACTTCCTTGACAACCTTCTCAATCTGGGGGCTGAACTGATAACCTGCCTGCCGTCCTTTCCCCCATCAATTCTCCTTCTGATCTCCTCCTTCAGGCTACCCACGCCCCTCTTCTCCGTTGCGATTGTCTTTATCACGGGAATTCCCAACCTTTGCTCAAGCATCTTCTCGTTGATGAATATACCGAGCTTCTCAGCCTCATCTACGAGATTGAGAACGAGAATCACGTTAAAACCCGCCTCGATTAGCTGAAGAGTGAAGGGAAGCGCCCTCTTTATGTTCTTGGCATCAACAACATGAACTACCAAATCAACCTCCTCAAGCAGTCTTCTCGCAACCTCCTCCTCACCGGTTACAGGAACCAAGGAATGCATTCCCGGTGTGTCTATCACCTCAATATCCCTCATTCTTGCAATTGCAACGTCAACTGTGGTTCCCGGATAATTTGAAATAGTTGCGTATTTTCCTGTTAATGCGTAAAAAAGTGCGCTCTTCCCCACGTTCGGATTTCCAAAGAGCTACCTTTCTGCGACTGCTTTCCATCACTGTGGGTTGATTAACACTGTGACACTTCATTTATTTTTAGGTTAACCTAAATTATTTAAAGGTTTTGGTTAATGCAGGAAATGTTAAGGTTTTTAACCTATGGCTAAACTTCTATACGTGATTGAAAAAATCGGCGAACCTCTTGAACTCGCAGAAGAGGATCAGTTCACGATTTTTGTGGGTAGAACACCATACAGAATAATGTGCACTCCAAAAAATCTGCAAGAGCTTGCAGTTGGATTTCTGATCTCTGAAGGGATTGCCAAATCTGTTGAAGACATCGAATTCCGTGAGGCACCCTGTTTGCAGAACAGCAATGCGGTCTTCGTCAATGTGAATGGAAATCCGGGCGAATCCACCATCAGGTCTTCCGGATGCATAGGAATCTACAGAGAGGATGAAGTTGTAGGGAAGGTTGAAGTGGGAGAGAGGTTCTCAATATGCCGAGACAGAAAGGGCTCTGGATTATCTTAACGTCGAAGAGTATGAGAGAACACATGGATATCATATTGCTGCAATAGTGGGGAAAGATGGATTAATTGTCCGGAGATACGACGTTGGAAGGCACAACGCTGTTGATAAAGCCATAGGGGCGGCTCTATTGATGGGGGTTGACCTGAGCCGGACTTTCTTGCTACTGTCAGGCAGAATTTCGAGGGGTATAGCGATGAAATGTGTGAGAGCCGGAATACCTCTTGTGGTGTCCAAGGCGGCGATACTGGATTCTGCGATAAAGGTGTGCGAAAAAAAGTGGTTTGGCTGCAGTGTCCTTTGCAACAAATGTAGTTGTTAGAGGGGACGCAATTGATGTCTAAAACAGCTGCTTCCCCGTTCTGTAGCCCTCCAGATCAACCAGAACCGATCTAAATCCTATTTCCTTCAGCCTGTCCCTCACTATCGTCGCTTTTTCGAGTAGCTTGCCTATCTCCTCTTCACCGACCTCCACGACTGCAACACCGTCATAATTCCTCACCCTTACCTGCCTCACCCCAGCAATTTCTATCACCAGATTCTCTGCCTCATCGACCATTCTCAGCTTTCGCTCGTCAATTTCAACGCCAGAAGGGATTCTCGAAGCCAAGCAGGCAAGAGACGGCTTGTCGTAAAACGAAAACCCCATGGACTTCGCTACCATCCTTATTTCCTTCTTCGTAATCCCAAATTCAGCCCAAGGACTGTAAACCCCGTGCATTTCCTTTACAGCTTTGTATCCCGGTCTGTGCCCTTCTAAATCGCTCGCATTTGTCCCTTCAAAAACTGCATCGTAACCCCTCTCCTCGGCCAAGGACACCAGAGATGAAAGAACCTTTTTCTTGCAGAAGTAGCACCTCTCAGATGTGTTTTCCCTGAATTCCGGTGTCAGAATGTCCATATTGACAAACTCGTGTTTCACGCCAATTTCCATTGCGATTTTTGCAGCATCTTTAATTTCCCTTGACGGAGATTTTTGAGAGACAACCGTTACTGCCAGAACATCAAGTCCTGCATCCTTGCAGACCGCAGCAAGAGTTGAGCTGTCAACACCACCGCTGAAGGCGATAACAACCCCTTTGAAACCTTCAAGAAATCCTCTCATCCTCTGCAGTTTTTCCAGTGTTTCTGGATTCATCGGTTGTTGTTCTGAGAAAAAAGATTTAAAGTTAACGTTGTTAACAAAGTTTAAAAAATTTATATGTTCTTCCCAAGCTCCCTCGCGATGTTCAGCAGCATTCCCAGAGCCTTCTGCACCTCAGGCTCTCTGAGTGCTTTCATCAGCCCTACCATGCCAACGGGCTCAGGCTCCCTCTCGCACCTGCAGATCGCATCTCCAAGAGCGTTGAGCAGAACCAAAGCTCTGTCGCTGGTGAACTTGGTCGAAATCAAGCCTATGTTCGATATCATCTCCATGTTCCTCTCCACCACCGCATCGCTGATTGAGTCCTGAACGATTTTGATGAGGGCTGAAAATCCAAGCAGAGCATCGAGATTCCCACTCTTCTCAAGCCAGACCAGCTTGTCAATCGCCTCTATGAGGTGCTCCTGATTCTCCGCTATTTTCTTCAGAAGGGGCTCAAGCTGCTTGACAGTCTCCTCTTCCGACATACTACCACCTCAGAGCATACCTCTTGCCGTAAGCCAGTACATTCTGTTGTAGGCAAGCTTCATCCAGTGGATGAACTTGTTAGGCTTTACGAATTTCGGTGGTGTCTCGTAGTCGAACCATATGTATGTCGCCTCGCTGAATCCCGTCTCGATGAAGCACATCGCCTTTCCGAAGTATCTGGCTGTTGGGGGCAGGCCCTTAATCTCCGCAGCTATATTCTCCGCCACAACCTCCGCCTCAAAGTGTGCCACACTGCCTGCTTTGCTTACTGGCAAATTCGTCGCATCTCCAACAACATACACATTCTCCAGTCCCTCGGCCTTCAGCGTGTACCTGTCAGTCGGGACCCAGCCATCTCTATCGCCAAGGCCTGAGTCGATGATTACCTGAGAGCCCTTGTGCGGCGGGATTGCTATAAGGAGGTCGTATGGCTCCTCCTCACCCTCCAGAGTCTCAATGACCTTCTTCTCAGGGTCGATGCTTACGGGATTGAAGAAGGTCTTGTAGTTTATCCCCCTCTCGTCGAACATTTTTTGGACAAGGTCGGAAACCTCCTCCATCGTGAAGACTCTGTTTATCGGGTAGGTGTAGAGCAACTCCACATCCTTCCTCACGCCGTGAATCTTGAAGAACTCGTGGAGCATGAAGGTAACCTCAATGGGTGCAACGGGGCATTTGTGCGGGATTCCCATTACGCTGACGACAACCTTTCCCTTCTTGAACCTTGCAAGCTCCTCTCTCAGCCTTTTTGCCCCATCAAGGTTGTAGAACCAGTGTCCGCCATCAACAAGCCCCGGCATCTCCTCAGGAGCAACTCTTGAACCTGTAGCGATGACAAGGTAGTCGTAGTTTACCACTTCTCCATTTTCAAGCTCAACCCTGCTCTTCTCCGCATCAATTTTCGTTGCCCTTGCAATCTTCAGCTCAATTAGCGGGTCAAGAAGGTACTTAACATCTTTGAGAATCTCGCTCTCCTCCATTCTGTTGAAAATGAGGTAAAGCAGTCCCGGCTCGTAGAGCTGCTTCTCCCTGTCTGAAATCAGGGTTATGGAGACGTTCTTCTCCCTGATTTCCTCCCTGAGCTTCATTGCGAGGTAGTTTGCAGTAATGGTTCCAGCAACTCCTCCACCAACAATAACAATGTTTTTCATATCACTTCAACTTCTTAACAACAATTCTCCAGTAGTCTTCTTCCTTCTTTACCTCAACAAGCTCATGTCCAGCTTTCTTGACCCACTCAGGAATGTCTTTGGCACTGCTTTCATCGCTGGAGAGAACCTCAACAACCTCTCCAACCTCAACCTGCTTGAGAGTTTTAATCATCTCCATCAGTGGGCCCGGGCAGTAGCTTCCCCTTGCGTCAACAACTACCATCTCAACCACCCCCAAAAAATTTAGATGAAGAGAACCTTTGCGTCCTCAACCATGCCGAGGAACTTCGTGACGCCAATGACGTCATCAAAGATGTCAACGAAGTCGTCAAGGCTCATCTTCAGCATGTCCATGACCATACCGCAGGCATAGACCTTCAGATTTCCTACCTCCTTTGCCTGCTTGAGAACGTCTATGAAGAGCGGTGCATTTGCCTGAATCATGCCCTTACCAAGCTCTCCAGCCTTCCATGCCTTGTTCTCCACCACGTCTTTCTTGAAGGCCATCAACCCGTCCATTGTGGCGAAAACCATTACCTCGCCGAGCGTTGCGGCGGTGCTTGCAATAATGCTCGCAGCCTGAACCTTCTCCAACTCACCACTTGCCAGAACAATTGCCAGTTTCATAACATCACCTCACTGAACTATCACTCTTATT
Source organism: Archaeoglobus fulgidus DSM 4304 (assembly GCF_000008665.1). Classification (NCBI taxonomy): domain Archaea; kingdom Methanobacteriati; phylum Methanobacteriota; class Archaeoglobi; order Archaeoglobales; family Archaeoglobaceae; genus Archaeoglobus; species Archaeoglobus fulgidus. The sequence continues at coordinate 505,777 of NC_000917.1, read as the reverse complement.
TCTTAAATAGCTTTGCGAGGTTTTGATAATTTCGTGAAAAACTGCTCCCTGAAAATTTAACGGTGTTAAAAAGCTTTTATAAAAATATTCAAAAAGCTTTTACTTCTTTTTTATAAGAATACTCCATTCTTTCTCTCCTACCTTTTCCACTGAAAGAACCTCATGCCCCTCCTGCTCCACGCTCCTCGGCACGTCTCTCACTGCAGGCTCATGGTCAATGATAACCCTAAGAATCTCCCCGCTTTTCATCTCCTCAAGCTTGAGCTTTGTCTCGATGAAGGTGAAAGGGCAAACTTCTCCGCGAATATCAAGGACTTCATTAGCCTCAATCTGCCTCGATTCTGCACGTCTCGACATAGTAATCACTCCTCAGCTCCTCAATCCCACTCTCACCACACACCCTGCACTTCTCCTGCTTCTTTACCTCAATGAAGTTAAAATCGTTGTGGAGGATGTCGGCGTAGAGAAGCCTGTTGGTGAAAAGCTCACCTGTGCCAAGAATGAGCTTAATCGCCTCGTTGGCCTGAAGAACTCCAAAAAATGCTGTGGTCGTCCCTATTATCCCCGCCTCCCTGCAGCTCGGAACGCTGCCGGGCGGAGGAGCTTCGGGCAGAAAGCAGCGGTAGCAGGCAGTTTCGTGGGGGATAACTGTCATAATCTGCCCTTCAAATCTCAGCACGGCAGCGTGCACGAAAGGCTTACTTTCCAGAACGCATGCGTCGTTTATCAGGAACCTCGAACTGAAGCTGTCGGTGCAGTCCAGCACGACGTCGTATTTCGATATCACCTCTCTCGCATTCTCTGCAGAAAGGTGGAAGGGATACACATCAACCTCCACATCAGGATTGAGTTTCTCAACGAAGCTCGCTGCCGATTCAGCCTTGTTTACGCCAAGATTTCCTGCGTGAATGGTCTGGCGGTGGAGATTCGTTATGTCCACCTCATCTCCATCAGCGATGCCAATCCTGCCAACTCCGGCAGCTGCGAGAAACTCTATTGCGGGGCTTCCGAGCCCACCTGCTCCCACAACAAGCACTTTCGCCTTCAGAAGCTTTTCCTGACCTCTTCCACCAATTTCTGGAATCAGAATCTGTCTTCCGTAGCGCTTTACCTGCTCCTTGTTCAGCATTTAACCACCAGCCACCGTCGGAACGATTGAAACCTCGTCCCCGCTTCTTACCTCAGTTTCGAGCCCCTCAGCATACCTCACATTCCTGCCATTGACAAAGATGCTGATGAAGGGTGAAAGCTCACCGTCCCTCTTCAGAATTTTTTCGAGGTCTTTGCCGGTAATCTGAGAAAGCAGAGCTATTAGCTGGTTTACCGTAAGCTTCTCCGCATCAATTTCCAGATCTCCCTGATTTATCGATGCTGGAAGCCTGACCTTTATCGCCATCCCTTCACCTCCCCAAGACCTTCTCAAACTCTTCTACTCTGGCATCTATCTTTACGGTGCTCAGAGTCTCTGCCACAGCTTCAGCTGTTTTAAGCCCGTTTCCTGTGAGATACGCCACAACCTTCTCGTCTCTGTCAATTCTGCCGTCCTCAACCAGCCTTATTAGAGCAGCAACTGTCACACCTCCAGCAAGCTCGGTGAAAATCCCCTCAGTCCTCGCGAGGAGCTTGACAGCCTCGATAACCTCAGCGTCGCTCGGGTCTTCAGCGTAACCGCCGCTTCTCTCCACAACCTCCTTTGCAAAGATTCCGTCCGCTGGATTCCCTATGGCGAGGCTGTGGACTATCGTGCTGAACCTCTCTATTGGCTCAACCTGTCTTCTCTCCTTCACAGCCCTCGCTACCGGAAATCCCTCAGGCTGGGCGGCGTTGAAAGCAACTTCAGCCGAATCGATAAGTCCAACTGTCTCAAGCTCTTTGAAACCTCTGTAAATCGAGTAAAGCAGCGCTCCAGATGCGACGGGCACCACCACCTGAGATGGGGCCTCCCATCCAAGCCTCTCCGCAGCTTCAAAGGCAAGGGTTTTGCTTCCCTCCACATAGTAGGGGCGGAGGTTGATGTTCACGAATCCCCAGTTCCTGTTCTTCTCCGCTATTTCCGCAGCGAGCCTGTTGGCGTCGTCATAGGTTCCATTTACCTCAACAACCGTAGCTCCATGCACGAGAGCCTGAACGATTTTGTTCTTCTCTATACCAGCAGGAACGAATATGAAAGCTTTCAGTCCAGCCTTAGCGGCGTGCGCTGCCAAGCTTCCGGCGAGGTTTCCGGTAGAGGCGCATCCAACAACATCCATCCCGAACTCCAGCGCCTTGGTTACTGCAACGCTCACGACTCTGTCCTTGAAGGAGTAGGTTGGATTGGTCGAATCGTCCAGCAGGTAGAGGTTCTTTAGTCCCAGACACTCTCCAAGGTTCTTTGCGTGTATGAATCTCGTAAATCCTGCTCCGAGGTCAACGGGATCATGGTTGGTGGGTAAAAACTCCCTGTATCTCCATACGCTCTGCACTCTCTTCGAAATCTCCTCTTTACTCACGCTCTCCTTTATCCCCTCGTAATCGTAAACGGCTTCCAGCGGCCCGAAGCAGAGGCTGCAGTGGTAAAGGGGTTCGGGCGGGTATTCCGTTCCACATATCCTGCACTTCAACGCTACCAGATACATAACGTTGTTAAGATGCTATGAGTATTAATAATTTTTGGTCAGTGTTAAATTCATGGCAGTAATAAAGAGGACAAAAGAATTTTATCCCAGCAGTCAGGATAATGGCCAATGATTCTCATCAAGAATGCCAAGATTTTGACTCCCAAGGGAATTGTGGAGGGAAATCTGAAGGTTGAAGGGAAAAAGATTTCCGAAATAGGCGGTAAGGCTGTGAAGAGCGATGTCGTCATTGACGGCAGCAGGAAAGCTGTTATTCCCGGCTTCTTCAACACCCACACCCACGCTGCAATGACTCTCTTCAGGAGCTACGCTGACGACATGCAGCTTCACGAGTGGCTGGAGAAGAAAATATGGCCTTTGGAGGCAAAACTGGATGATAAAGCAGTTTACTGGGGAACGAAGCTTGCATGCGTTGAGATGCTGAAGAGCGGGACGGTGTTTTTCAACGACATGTACTTTTTCCCCGAAGCTATTGCAAGGGCGGCTGAGGAGTGCGGAATAAGGGCATGCGTTTCTGCAGCTTTCTTCGACTTCTTCAATCCCGATTTGCTGGAGTTGAACCTGAAGAATGCGGTGAAAAGCCTGAGGGAGATTGAGAAGTACGATGTGCTTAGAGCGATAGGCCCTCATGCTGTCTACACTGTGAGCCTTGACGGGTTGAGGAGGGCTGCTGAGATAGCGGAGGAGATGGACATCTTCATGCACTTCCATCTGGCAGAGACGGAAAAGGAGGTTTTAGACTTTAAAAAGCAGCACGGGAAGCTGATCGTTCAGGCTCTGGATGAAATTGGATTCTTGAGCAAGAGGCTTATCGCTGCCCACAGCGTCTGGCTGGAGGATGCCGAAATTGAAATTCTGGCGAAGAAGGGGGTGAGCGTTGCCCACTGCCCTGCGAGCAACATGAAGCTTTGCGTCGGTAAAGCGATAAGGTATGAGGCAATGAAGAGGGCTGGAGTTAACTTCACCCTTGCCACAGATGGTGCGGCAAGCAACAACAACCTCGACATGCTGGAGGAGATGAAGTTCGCCGCTTTGCTGCAGAAATTCCACCACAGCAACCCAACTCTGCTAAAAGCGGAGGAGGTTTTCGAGGCTGCAACGCTTAACGGGGCAAAGGCTTTTGGCATAAAGTCTGGAGTAATAAAGGAGGGCTACGAGGCCGATATTGTTCTGGTGGACTTAGCAAAGCCCTACATGCAGCCAGAGCACAGCCTCATCGCCAATCTTGTATATGCTGCCTCCTCAGGCTGCGTTGACACTGTAATAGTGAAAGGAGAGGTGGTGGTTGAGGGCGGGGTGTTCAGGAGCGAGGAGGAGGAGCTCAAAATAATAGAAAAGGCCAATGAAGTTGCAAAAAGGCTCACAGGTTCAGCATAATCGTCCAGCTTATGTACCAGCTTGAGAAGGTCAGGAAAGCAATCCCAGCCCAGTCCTTTCCCTCAAGCTCAATCCCCATTTTTGGCAGGATGAACTTCTGCACGTAGATGAGGAAAACGAGGATTATGATGCCGAAGGCATCCCTCTGCCTGAACTCGCCCGTTGCGAGGAAGGAAAGAATGCCAGCAACAACTCCCATAAGTATCGGGGTAAGAGTTTTCTTCATCTCCTTGGCCAGATTGTACTCTTCCTCCTTTGGTGCTTCAGGCTTCTCTTCCCTTTCCTTTCTCTTCTTCTCCTTGGCCATCTTTCTCACCTGAATGAGGGTCTTAGAGAGAGCAACTTTGGTAAGGGAAGGGGCATAAAGGGCTTGCCCTCGCACTCCGACCTGACTCTCTCAGCAAGCTCCTCTGCACTCATCTCCACTCTCTTCTGCTCCTTCTGCGTTGACTCAGCCCTTACGGTGACTGCAAGCTTCCCGCTCTCAATTTCCTTCTCTCCGACAACTGCAATGTATGGAATCCACTCGGTCTGCGCATCCCTAATCTTCTTGCCCAGCGTTTCGTTCCTGTCGTCAACGTCCACTCTTATTCCGTTTCTGGCGATATCATCGGCAATCTTAATGGCCGCATCGACAAACCTCTCGCTAACGGGAATAACCCTAACCTGAGTGGGGCTGAGCCACACTGGAAGCATTGGCAGCCTTCCTTCATCAAGCATGAACTTTGCCTTCTCAAGCAGTGCATACATCACCCTCTCCACCGCTCCGCTGACAGAGCAGTGCAGAATGTAGGGGTGCTTTTCCTTCCCGTCGGAATCTACAAAGGTAATGCCGTATCTCTCGGCATTTTCCACATCAATCTGCACCGTTGAGAGGGCAGAGGCTTTGTCGAGCGCATCCACAAAGTTGAACTCGAATTTGAGGACGAAGTAGAAGAAGCGGTGGTCCCACATTTCGATGAGAATGGGCTTCTTCAGAATGTCAACGAGGCTGTGCACGAACTCCCTGTTTTCCTCATAGAAGTCCTTGGTTATTCTAACCGCCACCTCGTAGTCCTCAGGCTCAAGCCCAATCTCCCTCAGAACCTCCACCGACAGGCGGTACTGGTTGAAGAACTCCTCCTTCGCCTGCTCCATGTCCTTTGCCACTGTGTGCATATCGGGCATCGTAAAGGCTCTGAGCCTCCTTAATCCAACAAGCTCTCCCCTCTGCTCCTTCCTGAAGGAGTAGCGGGTAAGCTCGTAGATTTTCAGGGGGAGATTGCGGTAGGTTATGGTCGAGCTGGAGAGCATCAGAAACTGACCGAAGCATGCAGCGAACCTCAAAAAGAACTCCCTCTTGTCCCCCTTGATGATGTACTGCCTTGCAGGGAATCTTTCGAGGTACCTCCTCAGCGTGGGGTGGTTGCGGTCGTACATGATGGGAGTTTCAACCTCCATGGCGCCATAGTCAATGCACTTTCTCGTTATGAACTGCTCAAGGAGCGTTTTCACCAGCCTGCCCTTGGGATAGTATCTGATGTGCCCCGAATCGCTCGCTGGCTCATAATCTGCGAGCTCAAGCCTTCTCATGTACTCCACATGCGGAGGAGTGACATCAACAGCCCTCCTCTTGGCAATCTCGTAGTTGACGAACTTTCTCAGCTTCTCATAGCCCGTGAAGTCGAACTTCTCCACCTCAACGAGCTCCTTTTCAGGGGTGAGGATATACCAGTAGCTTACAACCTTCTCCTCCTCATCCTTCAGCGCCTGAGTTACCTCAGCTTCAGCTTCTCCTCCAATCTCTCTCGAAAGCTCGCTCAGCGGATGACCCTTGCATGAAATCCTGAAGGCTTTATACCATCCGAAGGGGGAGCGATGAACCTCGAAGTCTGAAAGCTCAGCTTCAAGCTGCTTCAGCAGCTTAACGGCAGTCTCAGCATCGGCAAGATTTGACGAGAGGTGGGCGTAAGGATAAATCATTATCCTCTCAGCGTTGACCTTCTCGGCCACCTCTCTTATGGCTTCAGCGGCCTTCCTAACAACGTTCTCGTCATCGCCCTTCTCCACAGAGGTGAAAGCAACGAGAACTTCCTCAACCCTCTCACCTTTGCCATCAAAAGGTTCCGCAAGCTTCGTTTTCTTCTTCACCTCATACTCCATGTAATCAGCGTGAATCAGCAGAAGCTTCATGAAAAAGCGACAAATGGAGGAGTAATAAATTTTTCTAAGCAATTAAAAAAGAAAAAAGTTTACTCGTAAACCAAGGCGTTGGCAACGAGTTCGCTAACTCCGGAGAAGCGCATGTCGAGGTTGTAGTAGTTTATCATCTCTCTGAACTGCGCCTTGCAGTTGGAGCAGATTGTTGCTATTATTTTTGCACCAGTCTGCTTGAGCTGCTGAACCTTCATCTTGCCGTAGGTCTCCATTCTGAACTTCAGGAAGTCGTCCTTGGCCATGATGGCGAATCCACCGCCACCACCGCAGCAGTAGTTCCACTCTCTGTTCGGGTACATCTCTCTGAAGTCCTTGCAGGCTGCCTGCAGTATTCTCCTTGGCTCCTCGTAAATCCCACCAGTTCTTCCCCACTTGCAAGAGTCGTGGAAGGTTACGGGCTCAGGGTTCTTCTCCTTGTCAAGTTTCAATTTGCCTTCCCTTATAAACTGGTCAAGAAGCTCCATCCAGCTTATGACCTTGAATGGTCTCTCTTCCGGTGGGATTAGGTCTTTGGCAAAGTGGGCAATGGAGTCGTATGCGTGCCCGCACTCTCCAACGACCAGATATTCAACATCCAGCTTCTTTGCAGTCTCAACGTGGGCCTTCATCACTCTGACCAAATCTTCGTCGCTGTAGAACAGACCGTAATTGACAATGTCGTTGACACCCGTTTTTGGAGAGTTTAGAGTCCAGTCCTCCCCAACGTAGTTCATTATCTCCACAATTCCCTGAACTGTCTCAGTGAAAGCGAGGTAATCACCTGCGTTGTTCATTATGAGATACTTCGCTCCCTTCTTGTCAACGGGAATTTCTACCTCCACGCCCTTTTCATCCTCAATGTCTTCCTTTATGAACTCAAGGATGTCCATAAACGCCTCGTAGGGAATCTTCGGAGCATTTCCGTACTTGAGCTGGTTTTCAACACCATTGTCCTTTAGCTCGTCTGGAACAATTCCGAGGTCGGCGAAAATCTTTCTTGTCTCTCTTGTAATCAGCCCGTTGTCCAGACCAAAGGGACAGGCGAGGGCACACCTCCTGCAGACTGTGCAGCGGTAGGCTGACTCCGCAAGGGCATTTATGTCATCCTCAGTCGGGTCTTTGGCGCCAATTAATGGCCCGAAGAGCTTTCCGGTGAGGGTGAAGTGCTTCTTGTATATCTTCCTCAGCATGTCCGACCTGTAAACGGGACTGTAAATCTTCTTCCTTCCGCTGCCGAGATACATTGTGCAGGCCTCTGCACAGGTACCGCACTTCGTGCATGCTTCGAGCGTTAGCTTGTATGGCAGGAGGAAGGGCCAGTTCTGTTTGGTCAAATACTTTCTCATCGCTTCCAGAAACTTCTCCTTCTTTGGCTCGTCAGGGCGAAGAATTTCATCAGACATTGCGCGGTAATCGTCAAAAACTCTTCTCCATTTGGTTACCTCAACAGCCCTTTCCTTTCCCTTCTCAACAACTTTCTCCTCAACCATTCATATCACCTCGGGTAAATGTGCCTCTCGTCCAGAATCACCTTCTGACCGAAGAATATCGCTATCGGATGTATGAGCGTCTTGAACGGCAGGTACATCATGTAAATCTGCGCCAAGGTTATGTGCACAAGGAAAAGTGGGTGCGTTGGCGGGTCCACTGGGGAGAGGGTCAGAATTCCTCTAACCCACATCCACATGTGCTCGTGGTCCATGATTCCGCCAATTCTGAGGTAGGCACCGAGAGTAAGGGTGGCCATGAGCAGTATCAGTGCAAAGTAGTCCGCAAAGGTTGAATCGACCTTCGTCTTGTGCATTTCAATTCTCCTGATGAAGAAACCTATCGTTCCAATTGCGGCAGCAACGCCGGCAGCCGCACCGAGGTAGTACTCCATAGGCCCAAGCGATGGAACGAATATGTACTTGGCGTGTAAGCTAAGGCTCACAATCAGACCGATGTGGAAGAGCATCGCCAGAATCCAGATGGAGATGTCAACCTTTCTCGGCCCCGGCAGGACGAAAATCTTCTTCACCAGTCCGAGCAATATTTCAACGGTGTTATGCTTTGCTGGAAATATTGCCCACACTACAGGCCTCGGCATAACCAGCCATTTCACAAAATTGTAAACGAGGGCCAGTGTCATCACTGCCAGCGTTATGTAGGGCAGAATGTTCGCAATAAACCATGCTAATTCTCCAGCCATGGCTTTTTCACCTCCAACGCATTTTTTTCTCTGTCCCACTTATAAAGTTTTCCAAAGATAAGATTCATCTTTAGCATAATAATAATTTAAAAAAAGCATTAATAGACTTTAAATTATTAAATTTTCGTTTTTTATAGCTCATAACCTAAATTGCTGTTTTTTTCGCCTTAAGTCTCTATCTCATACCTTTTAAACCGATATTGAAATTGCAAACATTTGATTTGACCTTTTTAGACTATTAGCTATTGCATGTATATAAAAAATAAAAATTAAATTTTTTATCTTAATTATTAAAAACTTGAGAAAATTTTAAATAATTCAAAAGAGAGAGATTTATTGACGATAAGGAGGTGGTGCAATGATTTGGGTGCAAGCAATTGCTTACTTTGGGATTGCAGTTTTCTTTTTAGTTGTATCGGTGAAGTTTCTGAAGTATCTGTCGATGCCACTGCATCTCAGATGGGAGCTGTATCCCGTCCCGCATGAAAAGTACAGGGCGAAGTACGGAGGAAGCTACTACGAGGAGACCGAATGGTGGAAGAAACCGAGGGAAACATCCTTTGCCGGGGAGCTTAAGGAAATGCTGCTGGAGATGCTCTTCATTAAGAGGGCTTTCGAGTACAACCGCCGCCTGTGGTTCTTAACCTTCCCCTTCCACGCCGGTATTTACCTCATGCTTCTCTGGTTTGCCCTCATTTTCGCTTCTGCAGCTTTTGAAGTATTGTGCGTGGGCTTAGATCTAACAAATGCTGCGTCCATCGTCTTCGGTATCGGCGTCACACTTCTGATTTTCGGCACAACTGCGTTGCTGCTCAACAGGGCGATAGACAGAAAGCTCAGAACCTACAGCTCGCCGGTGGATTACTTCAACCTGCTTTTCATACTTGCCGTAGCTGTTACCGGCCTACTCGCAATGAGGGCTGACATGGAGTTCCAGCATGCCAAAGCCTTTGCCGTCTCGCTGATTACATTCACTCCTACAGGCGAGCTGCCGGCTGCAGTTGCCCTCCACACAGCCCTGCTTTCCCTGCTTGTTGCCTATATCCCCAACACGAAGATGTCCCACTTCATTGCTAAGTACTTCACCTACCATCAGGTGCTGTGGGAAGATACTCCGAACCTCGTAAACTCACCGCTGAGGGAAAGGATTGCGCTTCATCTCGGCTACAAAGTGAAGTGGTCGGCCCCTCACATAAGGGCAGACCTGACATGGGCGGAAGAGGCTACAGCCATCGAACCTGTTCTTGAGGTCAGGGCTCTGGCCGAGAGAAGAAAGAGGAGGTAAAAACAGAGGTAAGGGGATGCCAGAATACATCTTCAACTTTATTTCTTTTGAGGAGTTTTGTGAGGTGGAAAAGAGGATTCTCAGGCTCAGGTTGAGCGAACTTTCCCACGTTCCATTTTCAGAGGAGCCAGAGCTTCAGGAACCAAATCCTGAGTGGAGCGAGAAGTACGTTACTGAGCTTGACGGCTACATAGCCATAGACGAGCCTTGGAAACCGCAGAATGAGGAAGAGGAAAAGGAGCTGGTTGAGAGGTTCCTTTCCGGGCTGAGAAAGCTCCTTGACAGGGAGGCAAACTGGACATTCTTGCAGCCTTTAATGCTTTCTTTGGAGTACTGCGCCCGGTGCCAGACCTGCAGTGAAGCCTGTCCCATTTACGTGTCAAGCGGGAGGAAGGAAATTTACAGCCCCCTCTTCAGGTCAGAGATGTTCAGAAAAATCATCAGGGAAACAAAGGGCGGGAAGAGAAGGGGAAGGCTGACGGTAAAGGCCATTTTGAGGCTCGCTGAACTCGCCTACAGATGCACCCTCTGCAGAAGATGCACCCTCGCATGTCCACTCGGAATAGACAACGGCCTGATAACGAGAGAAATAAGGAAGCTCTTCAGCCAGGAGATGGGAATAGCTCCTTCATCCCTGCACATGCAGGGTAGTGTGCAGCAGCTTGTTGATGGCACATCCGTTGGCTTCACACCCATCGTAATGGAGGATTTTGTCAGAGAGATAGAGTTCATGGTAAGTCAGGTGCTTGGAAGGAGGTACTATCTTCCAGTGGACGTTAAAGGAGTTGACATCCTCCTGATTCACAGCGTTGCGGACTACATCCATCACCCTGAAACCATAGCCGCAATGGCAATCATTTTCGAAATGGCTGGCTATGAGTGGACGCTGAGCAGCAAAGCTCCGGCCCTCGATGCGGTCAATTATGGAATGTGGTATGACGATATACAGCTTGCAAGAATAGCTCTGAGCCATGTTAAAGTAGCGAGTGAGCTTGACGTTGAAAGGATTGTGGTTGGTGAGAGCGGGCATGCGCACAGCACGTTGCTGACGACTTCTGAAAGGTTCTTCGTCGAGCTTTTTCCAGTTGAGAGCTATCTCCCACTTCTGTGGAAAATTGTCAGAAGGAGAGAAATCAAATTTGACGCCGATTTAAACGACTTTCCAGTCACCCTTCATGACCCCTGCTACATAACGAGGTTTACAGGCATAATCAAGCCACAGAGGGACATTCTGAAGGACGTCTGCCCCCAGTTCAGGGAGATGAAGCCAAGCGGCGTGAAAAACTACTGCTGCGGCGGAGGAGGGGGGCTTGCAGTTATCAACACAATGAACTTTCCCGACTTCAGGGCGAGGATAGCGAGCAGGCTTAAAGTTAAGCAGATTGTAGATGCCTTCAACTCTGACGTCAGCGAGAAAGTGCAGAAGTATGTCTGTGCTCCCTGCAGCAACTGCAAGATGACAATAAACCACGCCCTCAAGCATTTTGGCCTCAACAGGTTCAATATGAAGTGTGTGGGAATCCCTGAGATTGTTTTGAACTGTGTTGAGAACGTTGAAAAGAAAATTCTCAGTATTGTTTAGGAGGTGGTTTAATGGTTTGGAGGAAGAAGGACGAGTTGATTACTGTTCAGGATATAGCCTTACCATACGAAAGGCTAGCTTACATACATCTTCAGGATTTGCTGAAGCTCCCCCCACCCTACGACAGCGGGGATGAGCCAGAGCTTCAGGAACCAAATCCTGAGTGGAGCGAGAAGTACGTTACTGAGCTTGACGGCTACATAGCCATAGACGAGCCTTGGAAACCGCAGAATGAGGAAGAGGAAAAGGAGCTGGTTGAGAGGTTCCTTTCCGGGCTGAGAAAGCTCCTTGACAGGGAGGCAAACTGGACATTCTTGCAGCCTTTAATGCTTTCCCTTGAGTACTGCGCCCGGTGCCAGACCTGCAGTGAAGCCTGTCCCATTTTCGTGTCAAGCGGGAGGAAGGAAATTTACAGACCAACCTACAGGTCGGAAGTATTGAGGAGGATAATCAAAAGATACCTACAGCCCACAGGTGGGTTGCTTGGTAAATTTACGGGTGCTGATATCGAGTTGAACGCTCTGACCGTCACAAGGCTCGCTGAACTCGCCTACAGATGCACCCTCTGCAGAAGATGCACCCAAACCTGCCCCCTCGGAATAGACAACGGCCTGATAACGAGAGAAATAAGGAAGCTCTTCAGCCAGGAGATGGGAATAGCTCCTTCATCCCTGCACATGCAGGGGACAGTTCAGCACCTCGAAAAGGGCTCTTCAACGGGCTTAACCACTGAAGGATTTAAAGACATCATCGAGTTCATTGAGGAGGAGATAGAGGAGAGAACGGGAAAGAAGATAAAGATACCCGTGGATGTAAAAGGAGCGGACATCCTTCTCTACCACAATGCAGGAGAATACCTCAGCTGGCCGGAAAACATCGCTGCCTTCGCCATAATCTTCGAGGAAGCAGGGCTGGACTGGACGCTTAGCAGTGAGATGGTTGGCTACGATGCTGTTAACTACGGAGTCTGGTATGATGACGTGCAGTTCTCAAGGATAGCCCTCAAACACGCTGAAATCGCAAGAAAGCTTGATGTAAACAGAATTGTGGTTGGAGAGTGCGGGCATGCACACAAAGCTCTGACAGTCATTGCCGATAGAATTTTCGTAGATGAGTACCAGATACCGAGAGAAAGCTGCCTGCCATTGCTCTGGGACATTGTGAGGAAAAAGAAGCTTAACCTCGACCCGGAGAAGAATAACTTCCCGGTCACACTGCACGATCCGTGCAACGTTGTTAGGCTGATGGGTATTGTCGAGCCGCAGCGCAGGATTCTCAACGAAATCTGCCCGCAGTTCAGGGAAATGCATCCAAACGGGGTTTACAACTACTGCTGTGGTGGCGGTAGCGGTTTCGCCATAATGAACTCCATGAACTTCCCTGAGTTCAGGGTTAAGGTGGCGAGCAGGATGAAGTTTAAGCAAATTCTTGATGCTTTCCAGGACAGCATCTCCCCCGAAATAAACAAGTACGTCTGCGCACCCTGCAGCAACTGCAAGGGGGCAATCAGGGACATTCTCACCCACTACAACGCAACCGAGAAATGCGGAATCTACTACGGCGGGTTGGTGGAGCTAATTGTAAATGCGATGGTTGATATAGAAGAACCATTCATTGAAATGTATTAAACTTTTTTAAAATATTTTTTGCTCCCTGAAATTTTTCTTCCTCTAGCTCATCGAGCAATTCTTCGACTCCAAACCGAGTTTCTTCAGATAACTCTTAAGGATGTCTTCTCTAATTGGATGGACGGAGGCGATGGCCAAGATGTCCTCTTTATTTTTTATTTCAAATTCTCCTTTTTCCGGCTCAATAAGCAGTTCCACATCAACGTGCTTTTTGAAAATCCGTCCCGCCTCAAGCACGAAATCTATCTCCGCACCCCTAACATTTTCTGCAGGGGGCCGGGTGGGGATTGCGAGATACGCTTTATCGGGGCTAACGGATTCGAGAAATTCAGCAATTCTTTCTACCTCCTCCAGAGTTGTCAGACCGTCAATAAGCATGGTTTCGGTTATAAGGGTGCCGTTGTAATCCTCGGCAAACTTTGAAATTCCATCGAGTATATCTTCAAGCTTAAGGGCTGGATGGGGGCGGTTAACTCTTCGCCAGAGCAATTCATCAACGGCATCGACTTTGAGCGAGACTAGGTTGGCTAAGTTCAACTCCAGCCTCACGTCTTCCATAAAAAGCAGGGATGAGTTGGTTACAACTGCAACTCTCCCCAAATCTTTGAGCATCGAAATCTCGGCACCGAGATTTTTTGTCCAGAGTCGGCTCACCATCGGGCACAAAGGTGATGTAGTCGACTTTCTCTTTTCTCACAGCATCTATCCTTCTCCTTACGCTATCTAAAATATCTTTGGGTTCGTAGAACTCTCCCCTCTCCACAGTTGTTTTTGGCGTCCTGCCAAGCTGGCAGTAAACGCAGGAGTAGCTGCAGTGCTTGAAAGGAATGTTGTTAACACCAAGGCTGTTTCCCAGCCTCCTAGAAGGTACGGGCCCAAAAACCAACATTAAGGCACATTTGGTGAAAGAGTTATAAGCTTTTCATGGAAAAATTAAAAATAATCTTCTGCTAACATGAGTTAAGGTGGTCGGTATTAGCTGGCAGATTGTCCTTGCCGTCATAGGAGTGGTAGCGGGATTTATTATAACTGACAAAATTCTAAACATGAAGGGATACAGGGGTAGGGAGATTTTAAGACCCATGGAGCTTGAAGAGCTTTGCAGCCATCTAATGACAAAGTACCTCGTAAGCGTGGCTGCAATTGCAGGCGATAAAAAAATTGTTGAGGGCGTTGACGACTACGAGATTGACGAAATCAGAACTCTGATGAGGAGCATGGGAAGCGAGGAAATTCTGCTCGTTTCGGGAAGCGACTACAGATACGCGATGAGGGGAAACGGTATTTTCATCTACATTAAAGGAAAATTTGTCTCCTTAGAGGATTTTGCAAAGGTCTGGAAGCTGGTTAAGAGCAGCATAGCGGGGGTGGGAGTGTGATTCTCCTTCTGCTTGCTTTAATCTCTGCCACAACTGCCTTTCAGGGCGATGTTGTCAACCTCACCCTCAACGAGCAGGCAACAGTAACCCTTGACGAGTGCATGTACTTTCTCGACACCCTCCAGAACTCCTCCACGCTCCCTCCTGGGGAATATGGGATAAAAATCACGCACTCATGCCTCGGAAACGAGCAAATCGAGATCAGAACGAACACGACAACTGATGTCATCACAATCAAGGTTGAGAAGGACCCAAATCCAGAAGAAAGCTTAGTTGAGGCGGAGAATGAAGTTTTGAGCTTGAGAAAGGAGGTTCAAAGGCTTGAGGGTGAAGTGAGCTACTATAAAAAGCTGTTCGAGGTTTTGAACAAAATAAACGTTGACCTCTACGACAAGCTTCAGAACTTAGCTACCGAAAACGATGAGCTGAAGAGGGAGCTTGAGCTGTACAAGTCTAAGGCGGGAAATTACAGTCAGCTGATTGATGAGCTAAGGTTGGAACTTTCCAAAATGAACGAAACTGTAAGGCAGCTTCAAGCAACCAATGAGGATTTGCAGGCAAACCTGACAAAAATTGATGCGGAGTTATCGAGAGCTTCAGCAAACCTTGAACTTTTCCAGACCCTCTTCTTCGTAACGCTATCCTTTTTAGTCGGCTCCGCCTTCGCACTGATGAGGCGGTAGAATGGAGGTGTTCGTTCTCGGATGTGCAGGCAGCGGTAAGAGCACCTTTGTGAGAAGCTTCTCAGAGTTCCTGCAGGAGAGGGGCTACAGCGTTAAATGCGTTAACCTCGACCCCGCAAGCGACCCGGCTTACCGTGCTGACAAGAACGTAAGAGAATTCGTCAAAACCGAGAACGTTATGGTTGAATACGGGCTTGGCGTTAACGGTGCCCTCATTAAATCCGTCGAGATTGCTTCGGAACACGCTGAAGAGCTGAAGGCGGAAGGGGACTTCGTGCTCTACGACACGCCGGGGCAGCTTGAGCTCTTCATCTACAGTGAAGCGGGGAGAAAGTTCGTTAGGGAGCTTTCGGGGAGCTTTTCCTGCTCGCTCTTTCTGGTCGATTTGACCACAGTCACCGATCCCGAGAGTCTTCTTTCCGCCATAATGCAAGATGTTATCGTTTCCCTTCGCCTCTCTCTTCCAACTTTGACGGCCTTCACCAAGTCGGATGTTGCGGATGTAGATGTCAGGTCATTGCTGGGTGAGATTAAGCACAGAGAGGGTGTGCTCGCTGAGCTGATGGAGAAACTCGTAGATTTTATTGAGCTGACAACTATACCATATAGACCAATAAAAATTTCAAATATTAAAAAAACAGGTTATGAGGAGCTTTTCTCCGCCTTATACGAGCTCTTCTGTGCTGCGGAGACCTGAGCTGACTTTACTCCTCTGGAATCTCGACCTGTCCCTCTTCAATCATCCTTGTGAGTTCCTTCGGGCTTTTGCCCTCAACGGTTATTCCCATCGAGTTGCAGGTTCCGAGGACCTCTTTGACTACCTCTTTAAGCGTGTATGACAGGGACTGCTGCCTCTTTATCCTTGCAATGTTTAGCAGCTGCTCCATCGTGAGGTTTCCAACAACCTCCCTGCCCGGATTGGAGGCTCCCTTTTCAATCCCCAGCTCCCTTTTAATCAGCGCTGAAACTGGAGGGATGCCAACCTCAATCTCAAAGCTTCTGTCGTCCTTGACTATTATTTTGACCGGAACGCTCAACCCCTCGTAGTCCTTCGTAGCCTCGTTTATTTTGTCAACAACCTGCTTCACGTTCAAACCGAGAGGACCTATTGCCGGACCCAAAGGTGGACCCGGAGAAGCCTGACCTCCTGGTACCAGAACCTCTACCACCTGCACCATTTTTACACCTCCTCCTTCTTGTCTATCACTCTCACGTGATCAGCCTTTACCGTTACGGGAATTGGCACAACAGCTTCAAGAAGCTCGACCGTTATTTCATTCTTTGCCTCATCCACCCTTTTGACGATGGCCATTTCACCTTTGAATGGCCCGGAGACGATTTCTACCTTGTCCCCTTCTCTAATTTGCTCTGCGGCCTTCTTCGGGGTCAGAAAGTGCTCTATCTCGCTGAAGCTTATCTCCCCCTTAACAACACCCTTCACGTGCGGCAGACCTCTTATAGCCTTCAAGAGGTCATCAGGTGTTTCAGCCTCGACTATAATGTACCCTTTCAGCTCCTTTGGGGCGAGAATGGAGTATACTTTAAGGTTATGCTTCCTCGCTGCCATGTCCATTAAGTTGGCCACAACCCTCTCCTGGTTGGCTGTTGTCTTAACAGCAAAGAACCTGCTCATTTCAGGGCACCCGGAAGTATTTCCATCAGAATGTAAATAACGAAGCCGACAAAGCCAACTATGAACATTACGGCGAGGGCCACCTTCGCGGTCATTGAGAACTCTTCCCAGTCGGGCTTCCTCGCCATCTTCAGGACATTGTAGTACTCCTTGAGCTTCGACTGTACTTCGTTGATCTGCATGCCGCTAATATCCACAACCTGTTTTTAAAGCTTTATCTTACAAAGTCAATCCCGTACTTTCTTGTGACAGGATAACCCTTCCTACCGAGTATCTGCGGGCTTTTCACACCCGTAACGATGATCAGCGTCCTCATGGTGTTCTCAAGCTCCGGGTCAATCATGGCTCCCCATATGATTCTTGCATCAGGGTCGACCTTGCTGTAAATCTCCTCAATTACGCTCTCAGCCTCCTCAATGGTCATGTCGGGCCCGCCAGTAACGTTGACGAGCGCTGCCTTGGCTCCTGAAACATCCACGTCGAGAAGCGGGCTCTTCAGAGCCTTTCTGACAGACTCCGCAGCCTTGTCCTCACCACTTGCCTCTCCGAGACCAATCATTGCAACTCCGCCCTTCTCCATCACTGTCCTTACATCAGCAAAGTCGAGGTTGATTAGTGCAGGCTTGGTTATAAGCTCCGTAATGCCCTTAACTGCCCTCATCAAAATTTCATCTGCCACCTTAAAGGCGAGCTGCATCGGATAGTTCGGAACTACTTCAAGAAGCCTGTCGTTCGGGATTACGATTACCGTGTCGGCAACCTCCCTCAGCCTCTCCAGTCCAGCTTCGGCGTTCGCCCTTCTTACAGCTCCCTCAGCCGAGAACGGGAAGGTTACGACTGCAATCGTAAGCGCCCCTGCCTCCTGCGCAGCCTCAGCAACAACAGGTGCCGCTCCAGTTCCCGTTCCACCGCCGAGGCCGCAGGTAACGAATACCATATCCGAGCCCTCTACAAGCTTCTTTATCTCGTCCTCGCTTTCTCTCGCAGCCTCCTCGCCAACCTGCGGCAGGCTTCCAGCACCCAGACCTCTGGTTCTTCTTTTCCCTATCAAAATTCTCCTGTTGGCCTTTGTGTAGTAAAGGTGCTGGACATCGGTGTTGAGGGCTATAAGCTCCGCACCCTCTATTCCCTCTTCGTACATTCTTGTTATGGTGTTGCAGCCGCCACCTCCAACGCCTATGACCTTGATTACAGTCTTCAGCTCATGCAGCACTTGCAGTATTTCATCCTCCACGTCCTCAAAACCCCTTCCTTCTATCCTTTCTTTCTTTTCTCTCTCAGCCCTTGCAAGAGCCTCCTCAACGATTGATTTCATGAACATCCCCCATTTCTTTTTCAATTATCAATGCAAGATAGTATATAAATTCTTTGTTCGCTCCGCCCTCTTCCTGTGCTTCTGATGGAAGAGAAATTCTTATAATTTTTTTCGATGTTGGTGAAAGGATGGTGGAAAGGATTGCTGACGGCATCTACAGAATAGAAGTGCCACTAAAGGGAAGCCCTCTCAGGTACACCAATTCGTACCTTGTCATGGATGGTGATGAAGCCCTGCTGATTGATACGGGATTTAACAGGGAATCGTGCTACAGAAGCATAAAGGGAGCCCTGGAAGAGCTGAATGTGAGGAACTTCAGAGTTTTCTGCACGCATATGCATGCGGACCACATGGGCTTGGCGGCAAAACTTGCGGATGAAGTCCTAATGGGAGAGACCGAGGCCAAAATTGTAAGGGAGACGATGGTTGAAGAGGATTACTGGCGGGATTTGCTGAAATTTTACATCAAAAACGGATTTCCCGCAAAAGAAGCTGAGAAGATACTCTCCCTTCATCCGGGAAGGAATTTTTGGGTTAAGGACGATGTCGAGTTCGTTGCAGTTGGGGAAGTGGTTAGAGTTGGCAGCTTCAGGCTCAAAGCCATCGAGACCCCCGGCCACTCTCCCGGCCATACGTGCCTTTACGACGAAAGCAGGAAGATATTCTTCTCTGGAGACCACGTGCTGATAGACATAACACCAAACATAACGTGGTGGCCTTTCCTCGAGGATTCGCTCTCGAGCTACCTGCAAAGCCTTGAGAAAGTCGAAAATCTGGACGTAAAACTCGTTCTTCCTGGCCACAGGCGTAGGTGGAACGACCTGAAAACCAGAGTGGAGGAGATTAAAAAGCACCACTCCAAAAGACTTCGGGAAGCGTTATCTGCCCTGAATACGCCGAAAACAGCCTGGGAGGTTGCACCGAGCATAACATGGGATTTGGTTTATACAAAGTGGGCAGACGTGCACGTCGTGCAGAAATGGTTTGCCGTCGGTGAGACCATTGCCCATTTAGAACACCTGTACCACAAAGGACTTGTCGGTAAGAAGGAGGAGAATGGTGAGATTAGGTACTTCAGAGTTTCCTGAGCTCCACCACCTTCTTCTCCACATCGATGACCGCAAACCTCCCCCACATCACCGGGCCAGGGTTGACGATGAGTTGGGGTGAATCCACTACTCCGTGACTTTCGTGGATATGGCCGCATAGAATTACGTCAAACTCTATCATTCTCTCTCTTATCGCCTCACAGCCAGCGTGCACTCCTGAGTAGGTCCTGTCAAGAAACCCCTTTGGAGGACAGTGAGAGAGGAGAATGTTGAAATCTCTGAGTACAAAGTTGTCCATGATTTCAAGAATTTCCCGCTCAGTGTACTCTGACGGCGTGTTGAAGGGCGTAATTCCGGAGCCACCAACCCCGTGAACTGTGTAGCCGTCAAACTCAACGCTTTTGCCGTGAATGAACTTTAAAGCCTTGTATTTCTCACCCAAGATTGCCTCATGGTCGCAGTTACCGTGCACGGCAAGGCATGAGTCAGTTTGTTCAGAAATAATTTCATCAACCACCTTGGCATCCTTCGGCCTAAATTGCGTGAGGTCTCCGGCGATGAAAACAGCATCGTATTCGGCGGCTTTCAGAATTTTTTCAAGGTTTTGCGTTGAAGAATGAATGTCGGAAAGAAGAAGCACCCTCATATTACGTAGATTTCTCCGTTCTTCGGTGCGTACGCTTCAACTCCAATGTTGTCCTTAATCCACTCTGCAAACGCCTCCGTCTCTTCACCATGAATTGTGAAGACGACCTCTGCCCCTCTGTCAACAACCCTCTTAACGTACTCCTTCAGCTGCCTGTCGTCCGCATGCGCGGAGAAGTCGTACTGCTCGACACCCATTTTAAGCTTCACGACCCTTGTTCCGAGGTTTAGCATGCCCGTTTTTAGTGCCATGTCCCCGTTTGTCCCCTCTACTTGGTAGCCCGTGAGCAGTATCTTCGACTTCTCGTCGTTGTAGAGCCTCGATATGTAGAACATCGCTGGACCGCCGTTGAGCATTCCGGCAGTAGTCACAACGGCTGACGGCTCCTCCAGCACTCTTTCCCTCTGCCTCCACTCGACGGGGATTGCGTTTCTAACGGCCCTCTTGAGCTCCTTCGGGCTTCTGATAAAGTCAGGATGCCTCTGAATAACCTGCGCAACCTCCTTACCCATTCCGTCTACATAGGGAGTTATTCCGTACCTTTCGAGGATCATCAGAACTTCCTGAGTCCTCCCAACCGCAAAGGCGGGGATGATCGCATGACCCCCCATATCAAGTGTGTCAATCACGCTCTCAACAAAGGCTCTTTCAAGCTCCTTTCTGTCAGGGTGCTCAGTCCCGAAGTAAGTGCTCTCGACAATAAGTATGTCCGTCTCGGGATAGTCCGTATTGGCCCCCTCAAGCAGCCTCGTCTCCTCAAGCCTGATGTCTCCTGAGTAGAGAATGTTTACATCCCCTCTCATGTGGATGCTTGCACTACCCGGAATGTGGCCGGCATTGAAAAACTCAACCTCGTAATCTCCCACTGTTATCGGCTCCTCGTACTCAACCTCCCTTATGTTGCTCTCAAACTGCCTAAGCTCTCTCTTGGTGAAGGGAGGGGGGTGCATTATCTTCATCGAGTCCCTCAGCAGTATCATTGAAAGCTCGTGAGATGGAGGGGTGAGAATGACCTCAGGGTCGTAGTACATTAGGTTCGGAGCAACCCCGATGTGGTCGAGATGACCGTGTGAGAGAATTACAGCCCTTGGGGATAAACCATTCAACGGAAATTCAGGAGGGTCAGAAGGTTTTACACCGTAATCAATCATAATACCATCTACCATAACCGCTGACCTTCCAACCTCTCTACATCCTCCAAGAAAGTTAATTGTAGTCATACTTATTGACTTCTCAACTCTGCAATAAATATGTTTCGGCCAAATAATACATTTTTGAGTTTGATAAATCACTCAAGGCGTCTGATTGTGCAATCATCAACGTAGTTTTCGTCGAAAATACCTTTCAGCCTTCCTGAGCAAACAGGACAGTCATCCCTCTCAGGAATGTTGATTGTGAAGAACTCCATCTCGGCAAGGTTTCCCCTTATCAGCCTTCCGATGAGCGGTTCACCACTTCCGGTGATGATTTTAATTACCTCTGCCGCCTGCAAACAGCCAAATGCCCCGGCAGTAGCTCCTAATATGGCCCTTCCACTCTCTTCAGGTGATTTCGGAATGTAGCATCTGTAGCACGGCTTTCCCGTGAAGGTTGCCACCTCCCCTTCCCATGCATACACGGCCGCATGGACGAACGTCTTTTTTAAAATCATGCAAGCATCGTTCAGCAAAAACCTGCTCCTGAAGCTGTCGGGGCAGCCCGCAACAACGTCGTATCGCTCAACGACCTCAAGAACGTTTTCGGGAGTTATTGAGAAGGGGTAAACATCCACCTCAACGTCGGGGTTGAGCTTCTTCACAAATTCTGCGGCCGACTCCGCCTTATTTTCCCCGAGATTCCCAGCGTGTATAATTTGCCTTTGCAAATTGGAAACCTCGACTGTGTCGCCATCAACTATCCCAATTTTTCCCACGCCCGCTGCTGCGAGGTAGGCTATTACCGGGCTACCAAGACCCCCCGCGCCGACCACAAGAACCTTGGCTTTGCTCAACCTTCTCTGTCCCTCCTCCCCAAAAATCATAATCTGCCTGCTGTATTTCTCAAATGTCAAGGTTCTTCACCTCTTTCGAGTGGGCCATTATGAAGTTCCTCCTGCTCTCCACATCCTCGCCCATGAGAATGCTGAAAAGCTCGTCTGCCCTTTTGGCATCCTCAAGAGTTACCTGGATCAAAATTCTGTTTTCCGGGTTCATCGTAGTTTCCCAGAGTTGCTGCGGGTTCATCTCTCCCAAACCCTTGTACCTCTGCACCTCTCCACCACCAACCTGCTCCAGCGTCCTCTTCAGCTCTTCGTCGGAGTAGGCATAGTAGCTCTTCTTCCCCTTCTTTATCTGATACAGCGGGGGCTGGGCTATGTAGAGGTAGCCGCTCTCTATCAGTGGCCTCATGTACCTGTAAAAGAAGGTCAGCAGCAGCGTCCTTATGTGTGCCCCATCGACGTCAGCGTCAGTCATTATTATGATTCTGCGGTATCTTGCCTTTGTTATGTCGAAATCCTTTCCGATCCCAGCACCTATGGCTGAGATTATGGCCTTAATCTCGTCATTTTTAAGCACTCTGGCCATTCCCGCCTTTTCGACGTTTATAATCTTCCCCTTTATCGGAAGGATTGCCTGAAATCTTCTGTCCCTTGCCTGCTTAGCTGAACCCCCGGCAGACTCGCCCTCAACTATGAAAAGCTCCCTCTCCTCAGGATTCTTCGATGAGCAGTCGGCGAGTTTTCCGGGCAGGGTTGTAATCAGCTCGTTCTTCCTCTTTACAAGTTCCTTGGCCCTCTTCGCAGCCTCCCTTGCCTTTTTATTCAAAATAAACTTATTGAGAAGCGTCTCAGCCTGAGCCGGATTCTCTTCAAGCCACCTTAAAACTCCCGAGTAAACCGCAGACTCGACGACAGTCTTGACGTCGCTGTTCGTGAGCTTGGTCTTTGTCTGCCCTTCAAACTGCGGTTCAGGAACTTTGACGCTTATAACAGCCGTAAGCCCCTCCCTTATGTCAACTCCGGTGACAGGCTCAAACTTTTTGAGGTGCTTTTTGCCGTACTCGTTTACCGCTCTTGTAAGCCCCGCTCTAAAGCCTACGACGTGGGAGCCACCTTCTGACGTGTTGATGTTGTTGGCGAAAGCCTGAATGTTCTCGACATCCGAATCCGTGAACTGAATTGCGACCTCAACACTCACTCCGTCCTTAGTGGTCTCAATGTAAATGGGCTCATGGAGAGGCTTTCGATTCCTGTTTAGGCTCCTCACAAGACCGATTATCCCGTCTTCAAAGTGGAACGTCTCTTCCTTACCCTCCCTTTCATCGAATAGTATAATCTTCAATCCGCGGTTGAGATACGCGAGCTCCTTCAGGCGCTGGGCCACTATCTCATACTTGAATTCCGTCGTTTCGAAAATCTCCCTGTCCGGCTTGAACCTCACCGTAGTGCCGTGCTCTTTCGTCTCTCCAAGAACTTCAGTTCGGTGACCGGCTTCCGCGCTGATACTTCTGGTAGTAGATTTTACCGTTTCTTTTGACCCACACCTCCAGCCACTCCGAGAGTGCGTTAACAACCGATACACCAACTCCGTGCAAGCCCCCGGAAACGCGGTAAACCTTCTTCGAGAACTTTCCCCCAGCGTGAAGCTTCGTCATCACTATTTCAAGCGCTGATTTGCCTAACTCGTGCATTTCCGTAGGTATGCCTCGCCCGTTATCCTCTACCGATGCCGAGCCATCTTTGTGAAGACTCACTTTTATTGTATCGCAGTAACCCGCAAGGGCCTCATCAACCGCATTATCAACCACCTCCCAAAGAAGGTGATGAAGTCCACGCACTCCTACTCCACCGATATACATTCCAGGCCTCTTCCTTACAGCTTCGAGGTCGTCAAGAACTTCGATATCCTTTGCCGTGTACTCAACAGCCGTCTGATCAGGACTCACAACTTTTCTACGACATCTTTGTTAATAAGCACTTTGATTTTTAATACGTTATGTATTATTTTATTTTTTTAATTTCAATGAAAAATTAAACTTAAAATAAGATATAGGAATTTTTAAAAGACACAAAAGATATATATAAAACCTCGATTGATTTAAAATATACTTAGAAGTCAAAAAATTTTTAACTTAGTATTTATTTGAATTTAATTAAATATCTCACAAAATGCCATTCTACAAAATTTGTAACTAGACAATATACAATTCATGATAAATACCACAACCTTGGCAATTTTTGCAGTTACCCCCCATTAAACACATCCGAATTCCCTTATTCACATAATTTTTGAAACAACTGAGTTACTCTTTCTTTATGTTTTAGGAAATCCTAAAAATTTTTGTTACAAAAATTGTGTAACATAATTTTAGACAAGATGTATAATTATATTGCTAAAATATCGGTGGATTTTTTTATTTTTTAAAGCCTATTATAATATCACAAAATTTAATAAAAAAATTATTTTTATGGTATATTAAAGAATTAAATAACTTATAAATTAAACTGCAATAATAATCAAATCAGCATAACTACAACCAACAACCTGAAAAAGTGACCCTTCAAAAAACGGACTATTGCCTTTTTTCTTGGTCGCGAGAGTTGAAGATGAAGTAGATTTTTCGACCAACCTTCTTTTTCTTGACAAGCTTCAAGTCAGCCATCAGGTTCAGGTAGTAGCTTTCCGTGGACCTTTTACGCCCGGTAATTTTGGCTATGTCCTCAGCAGTTGCCTCCCCAAGCCTAAGCAGAGCCACAGCAGTTTTGCGTATGTTTTCGGGTAGGTCGGTCATCATCATGTGCTATTAAGATGCACTTGTATTTAAGCTTTTCCAAAAAGTTACCAGTTATGAGTACAAACCTTTGGTACAATTTCATATTATGGTAAAAGCATTGCAACTTAGTTGCAATCAAACTAAACAATTAACTGTTTAAGATTTTCCGAATATCT
Organism: Archaeoglobus fulgidus DSM 4304; assembly: GCF_000008665.1. Taxonomy (NCBI): domain Archaea; kingdom Methanobacteriati; phylum Methanobacteriota; class Archaeoglobi; order Archaeoglobales; family Archaeoglobaceae; genus Archaeoglobus; species Archaeoglobus fulgidus. The sequence goes on along the minus strand of NC_000917.1, from coordinate 481,291 downwards.
TTATAAATGTTGCTGTCGAGGCGGGGGCATGTACTATACAAGAATCACGCAAATTGAGCGATTAACTGACGAGGTGGCTACACTGTACTTCAGTATCAGCCTGCGGTCTTACCCCGGTCAGTTCGTAATGGTTTACGTTCCGGGTTGTGAGGAAATACCACTCAGCCTATCCTCCTCAAATTCGGTAACGGTGAAGGCCGTTGGCGAGACCACCGCAAGTCTGATTAATGCAAAAGAGGGGCAGTATGTCGGTGTAAGGGGTGCGTTCGGCAGCGCCTTCACGCCATCAAAGCGCGCCCTTATCGTTGCGGGGGGTATTGGAATTGCACCAATGAAGTATCTTTACGAGTACCTGATGAAATGCGGCTCAAAAGTGAGTGTTGTTTATGGCGAGAGAACCGCCAAAAACTTATTTTGGCTTGATAAATTTGACAGAATCACGGTTACAACCGAGGACGGAAGTTTTGGTTTAAAGGGAACCGTTTTAGATGCCCTAAAGCTTGAAAAGCTCGATGAATACGAAAAAATCTACGTTTGCGGAAGCGAGGGGATGCTGAGAGCAACATACGACTTTTTGAAGGAGAGGGATGCACTTGACAAGGCTGAGTTCTCGCTTGAAAGGTACATGAGGTGCGGCATTGGTGTTTGTGGCTCTTGCGTGATAGAGAATGGTCTGAGAGTTTGCGCTGATGGGCCGGTTTTTAATGCCTCCGAACTGCCGTGGTAACAATATTTAAATTCACTGAAATAGGAAGGGAGAAGGATGAAAGAAAAGAGGCTAATCATAAAGAGAAGTGGTTATCCTTCTAAGGGCGAGATTGTCATAGGAACGGTTAAGAGGGTGCTCGATTTTGGAGCCTTTGTTTCCCTTGATGAGTACGAGGGCAGAGAAGGGATGGTTCACATTAGCGAGGTCGCGTCAGGTTGGATTAAGGACATCAGGGAGCACGTCAAAAAAGGACAGAAGGTAATATGCAAGGTACTCGATGTAAATCCGAAAAGAGGGCACATTGACCTCTCGATAAAGGACGTCAACGAGAGGCAGAGAAGGGAGAAGCTTCAGCAGTGGAAGAACGAGATGAAGGCATTCAAGTGGCTCGAAATAATCGGCGAAAAGCTGAATATCGATTTCAAGGAGCTTGAGAAAATCGGGAAGAAACTCATGAAGGAGTACGATTCCGTTTACTCCGCCTTCGAGGAGGCTGCTTTTGAGGGATATGAGGTTCTCGCTCCCATTGTAGGGGAAGAGTTTGCCAAGGAGATGGCGGAGATAGCCAGGGAGAACATAAAGCCCAAAAGGGTTAAGGTTAGAGGGTACTTCGAGCTTAAGAGCAGCGCTTCTGACGGAATCGAGAGGATAAAAAAGGCCCTTCTTGAGGCCAAAAAGGCTCTGGTAAATGGTGTGGAGATGAAGCTTGAGTACGTCGGCGCACCCAAGTACAGAATCGTCGTAGAGGCGGATGATTACAAAACCGCCGAAAACGTTTTGAAGAAGGCCACAGAAAATGTACTGAAAGCGATCAAAAAGCTTGGTGGAGAGGGCAACTTCATCAGGGAAGCGGCATGAAGGTTTTGATGCGAAAGTGCGGAAAATGCGGAAGGTACACGCTGAAGGAGAGATGTCCTGTGTGCGGTGAGAGGACTCACATGCCAATCCCACCGAGATTTTCGATTGAAGACCCTTACGGTAAGTACAGGAGAAAGTTGAGGAAGGAAATTGGATTTTTCAGCTTTCGGAGGTGAATGAATGTTAGAAAAGGTTGATGTAAGATTTTTGAAATCCCCGGAGGAGGTGGGGCTTGAAAACCCCGTCTTCATAGAGGGGCTTCCCGGCATTGGGCACGTAGGCAAGCTCGTTGCTGATCACTTGGTTAACGAGTTGAAGGCTGAGAAGGTGGTTGAGATTTACTCCCACTACTTCCCACCGCAGGTGATGGTTCTTGAGGATGGGACAATAAGGATGCCCAAGAATGAGGTTTACGCCTGGAAATCAGACGGTAACGGTACGGATTTGTTGATACTCGTTGGGGACTTCCAGAGCATAAGCAACGAGGGGCACTTCGAGCTCGTCAACGCATACATTGATGTTGCCAAGAAATTCTCGGCGAGAATGATTTACACGCTTGGAGGATACGGCGTGGGAAAGCTCGTTGAGGAGCCGTACGTGATTGGGGCTGCAAACTCTCCTGAAATTGTGGAGGAGCTTAAGAGCTACGGGGTGAAGTTCGAGCCCGGAGAACCGGGAGGGGGAATAATAGGCGCATCGGGTCTTTTGCTCGGAGTGTCGGAGCTCGAAGGGATTCCCGCTGCATGTCTCATGGGTGTTACATCAGGCTACATGGTCGATCCGAAGAGCGCGAAGGTCGTTCTCGACGTGCTGTGCAAAATGCTGAGTCTTGAAGTCTCCGTTGAGGCCCTTGAGGAAAGGGCCAAGGAGATGGAAAAAATAATCGCCCAAATCAAAGAGATGCAGGAGATGGCTGTTCAGCAGTGGAAGAGCGACGAAGATTTGAGATACTTTAGATGAGGTATCCAGAAATAGATATCGCCAGAGGAGCGGCAGTAATCTTAATGCTCCTCTTTCACTCTTTTTTCGACGCGCATTACTTCGGCAAAATAGAGCTTTCGGGGGATTTCTGGTACTACTTTCCGAGATTCATCGGCGGAATGTTTATTTTCATCTCAGGATATACTCTGTCCGTAGTCAAACCTGATTTTAGCAGGCTGAAGAGGAAGGTTTTAAAGCTTGCCGCCCTCTCTTTGGCGATTACAGCAGTTACCTTGGTGTTCGTCCCGGAAAAAACTGTTGTTTTCGGGATAATACACTTCTTCACTCTTGCCACACTTCTCGGCTACCTGTTTCTGAGATTTCCAAAAATTCAGCTTCCCGCGGGAATAGCGCTTTTCTTTGCAGGAATAGCTCTCAACCAGATAAGAGTGGGAACGAATATGCTTGTGTGGCTCGGACTAATGCCTTACGGCTTCACCACCCTTGATTACTATCCCTTACTGCCCTGGTTCGGGGTTTTCCTCCTAGGAATGTTTTTCGGAAATGTAGCCAGGCCAAAGGGTGCTAACCTTAACGTTCCGGTTGTTTCTTTCCTGGGCAAAAACTCCCTGAAAATTTACGTGATTCAACATCCGGTAATCATCCTGCTTCTGCATCTGTATTTTGGGGACATTCTTCAGCAGATTTTTTAGATTTCAAAGCATCCTCCACCGCCCTCGAACCGAAGTAAAATGCCACTACAACCATGAAGGCCCACTTCAAGCCGTCAATAAGTGCACCAACCTCTTCAGTAAGCTCAAGTTTTCCGGAGAGCACCATCGAAAGCGTTCCAAAGTAAAAGCTGGTGGTTACAATTGCTATAGTTCTTCTTATTTCCTTTTTGTTCAGATTGCCAAGGGGCCATTTGAAAAGCACCAGGAAAATTATGAAAAGGAAGGATGCAAGCAGCACTATGGTTGCGAGGGATAGGAGCCTCTGGTCAACTGAAAACAGTCCCTCCTTGAAAAGGAAATATGCAAGCAGAATTATTGTTAAAAGCGATATTATTCTTTGGACTATGTCCGTTGCGGATGTCTTGGCATTGTCAGACATGTCAGTTCATCATCGTAAACTTACTTAAACATTTCGCTTAGCTTTAGCAGAACATCCCTTGCCTTCTCAACGTCCGCAAGCCTGACCCTCTCCCTTACAGTATGGCAGAGGTGAAGCTCTCCCGGCCCCCAAACCACTACATCGTACCTGTCTTTCAGGTTTAGGGCATCAGTCCACGATGGCATAACGGTATGCTCAACCTCAAGACCCGCAGCCCTCATCGCCCGCTCCAGAAACCCAGCGACCTCCTTGCTGATGAAGCCTTCGTACGCATTGGAGACCTCGTATTTCCCGTAGTTACTGAGAAACTCGATTTCCTTTAGCGCTTCCTCCAGCTTAGTTTCCGGCTCTATCAGAACATCTAGCTTCACCATGCAGTAATCGGGGATGACGTAGTCATCGCTCCCGCCCGCAATTTTGAGAGGTGTAACCTTAAAATGCTTTTTAAGCTCGCTAATCATCTCAAAGGCCTTTTCTATGGCGTTGACACCCATTTCAGGGTAGGAGCCGTGGCTTTGCACACCCTTAACTTCGACCGTTAAGTCGAGGTTTCCGTAATGCCTCGAAGCGATTTTAAGATCCGTGGGCTCCATCACAACCGCCATACTGCCGTAACTCCACTTCTCGGCGAACTCCTTCGAGCCCTTTCCTCCTTCTTCTTCATCGCAGAAGAAGGCAATGGTGAAGTCAACACCCCGTTCTGCGGCCTCAAGAATCGCAGCTACGCTCGCCTTCGCATCGCACACGCCGGTTCCGTAGGCGTAAACACCATCCGTGCTGAAGGGGGCCTTCACAGGAGTTGTGTCGAGATGCGTTGAGACTATCAGCTCTGATTTCGATTTGGTGGAGATGAAGTACTGTCCCTCTACCACGCTGTAACCTTTGCTTTCGAGAAAATCCCTCACGAAGTCTTTAATCTCATGCTCACTTCCGGTGGGTGACTCGATCTCGACGAGCTTTTTCAAAAGCATAATCGTAGCTCTTAAAAGCCCAGTATATAAGCCTGATTCGTGGAGATAAGAAGGGCTGACAAAGACGACCTCGACGACTTCGTGAGGGTTTACGTCGAATCCTACAGGGGGCTTGAGGATTATGCGTACACGAGAAAAAGGGACGTAAAGAATTACTTCAAGTGGTTGCTTTCCAGGGACAAGGATGGTGTGATGGTCGCTGAAATCGATGGTGAGGCGGTTGGATTTGTCGCGTGCGACACGAACTGGTTCAGCATATTCGAGCGAAAAAAGGTGGGGGAGATACACGAACTTTTTGTCCTTCCTGAATTTAGGGGGGAGGGGATTGGCGCAAAGCTAATGGAAAAGGCCTTGGAATACGCTCTCGAAAGGAACAGAAAAGTTGCCGAACTGTGGGTGGGCAGAACAAACTACAGGGCGAGAAGGTTCTACGCCTCGCAGGATTTGAGGAGGCCGGAGAGTGGGGGAAGTGGGTCAGAATGAGAAAAGTGTTGGTACGCTGAACTTACCCATCAAGCTTTCGAAAAAATGGCGTCGGGATTACAACGTCCTCAGCTGGCTCGTCCGCTACCCTTCTCACGTAAACTCTACCGTATTCACCCCACGTTTCGGCAAGAGCCTCCATCTCATTTTTGCTTCCAAAAGCCACGTAACTTGGACCGTTGCCGGAAATACCGCAGCAAATTCCCTTTTCCCACCCTTTCTCGGCGATTTCCAAAGGATAGCCCAACATTTTGCAGATGTACTCCGTGTTAAGCTTCATAGCTTTGCAGTACTCACCCCTCATAGCCGCCTCTACCGCCCCTTCAACCTCGCTCGCCCTCTCCCTCAACCTCCTCCAGTCCACTTTGCCTCTGCTGAATTTGGGTATTAGCACAGCCGAGTAACCTTCAAATTCGTCGGTTCTAATCAGCCTCATTTTCCTGTTGTCTGAAACTACAAATCCGCCGAGCATAGAAGCGGAGGCGTCGTCAAACGCTCCCGTGTAGCTAATTCCTGCTTCGAGAGAAAACCTCGCGTTCGACCTGAGAATCTCAAAGGCGTTGAGCTCTTCACCCTTCATTTTTTTGACCGCACATATGAGTGCGTTCACGAAGGCGCTGCTGCTCCCCAATCCGCTACCACCCGGAATCTCGGACTCCACGATAACTTCTGCCGTGACATCCATCGAGTTGAGAATTCTCTCAGCGACAATGCTCCTTCTCTCTACTCCGTTAACAAAAACTTTGAGCTCGTCGGAAGGCCTTAGCTTTACGATTGTGTGCATTTCTATGCCGAATGCCGAGCCTATCCCCGTTGGCAGTGCGTTTAAAACAGTTCCTGCAGCGTAGGCTTTTGCTCTCATCACACCACTTCTTCGAAAGCAGCGAAAAGAGCTATTCTTTCCCTAACCAGCAAGGGAAGCTTCTCCAGCCCCGCAATTTCAAGCTCCTCATCGGTTATCCCGTAGTGCTTCACAACCGCCTCTGCATCATATTCGGGCCTGAATTCTATCTCCTTGAAACCCTCCATCTTGCTCTCGTCGAGGATTACCGCAGCAACCCTGTTGAGTCCCTTTTTAACTCCAAGCTTCAGAGCGTCCTTTATCTGTCTCGTTGCAGCATAGTGGAGCAGTATCTCTATTGGAAGGGATCTTGAAATTCGTCTACCTTTCTGCCAGTTCTTTAACGCCTTGTTCGCGGCAAACTCGACGACCTCAAGCGAAACTACGTACTTTGAGTCGATAAACGCAGCGTAGTCTGCCCTAAAAGCTGATGGGTCTTCGACGTAAATTTCCCCGAATGCAACTCTCATAGAACCCTCATTACCGACTCCATCTTTATGCCCTTGTCCGTCAATTCATACCTCAGGATAGCCTTTGGAACAAGTATTCCCTTGAACTTTACGACCTTCAGCCTCCTCTGGACCTCGTTTTCAACCTCTTTCAGCGTAAGCTCGATAACTCCGTCCGAGTAGTGCTTTACAGTTGTTTCAGTTCTCGGATCAAACATGCCCTTCGTAACGAGGAGCATCACAACAGACTGGTTCCTTTTGGCATAATTTGAGAGAACGTCAATGAGGGCTATGACATCTTCGATGGGATAGTTGGCGAGGAAGTACGTAAAGTTGTTGATAACAACCCTCTCGAACTCTTCGTGGCTGAGTATTGTTTTAATTCCTCCGATTGGATCGTAAATGGTTTTTCTGAGAAAGTCCTTGGCATCCTTCTCCCCCTCCTCCTGCTGCATGGACGCTCTCAGGCTCAGCAGGGTAATGTTCTCCCAGACCGCCTCGTCAAGGTCGAAGTAGAGGTTGATGTACTCCCTGATCTCCTCGCTGCTGTCATCTGTAGCAAGGTAAAATACGTTCTCGCCATGCGTGGCTCCCTCAACCGTGAAGTGGTAGGACAGCACATCCGCCCCGGCACCGGGCTCCTCGAAGACGGAAACGACGCTACCTGCTGGCATTCCCCCGCCTAGCTGCGTGTCGAGTGGAAGTATCCCTGTCTTCACGAGTTTCATCGTTTAAGGATTTGTCCGCTTAATATTTAACCTTTATTCTTACTAAAGTTTGCTTACCAATTTGTAATGCCCGTGTTTTGGAGTGTAAACCTCTCCGTGCAGTTTGAGCTTGGAAAGAATCTCTTTGGCCTTCGTCCTATCGATTCCCTCCTTCTCTGCCTCCTCCAGAATTAGCTCCTCCGGAACACCCCTTTCGTGCTCCTCCTCAAGCTGCTCGATGATTTTCTTCAGTATCATGATTCTGTCCCTCTGCGTTTTCGAGGTGCCCGAGTAGGCCAGGTCTATGTCCATCTCCCCCGTTTCGGGGTCAACCGCAATCTCCCTGAGACTCCTCATCATGATTTCGATAACCCTGTCCACGTCCTCCGGCTCCACCCTGTCGCTGAGCCTGACTCTCGCAGAGGCTTCTGCAAGCCTGACGATGCTTTCAAGCTGTCTTGCGGTTATGGGAACGGGGGAGTTCTCCTTAACTCTCGACCTGAGTGACAAGTAGAACTCCTTGATTTTTTCCTTAGCCTCATCTGTCAAAACGGGATAGACGGTTTTTCTTGCATATGCTATGTACTTCCTTAGGAGGTCGGGGTCAATTTCCGGAACTATCCTCTCCGACCTCTGCCTTATGAACTCCTCGTCGTACTCTGCGGCAACGTTCTTGGCCTTTTCCGTCATCTCTCCAAGCTGGTGAGAGTAGAGAATGTGTTCAACGAGCCTCTTGTCCTTCTCCTCATCCGGCTCGTCCTTCAGAACGAAAATCAGGTCGAACCTTGAAAGGAGGGTGGGGGACATCTCAATTTGCTCAGGAACGGGAGTGAATTTCTCGAATCTGCCGTACTTCGGATTTGCCGCACCGAGCAACGCGCATCTGGCCTTTAAGATGGCGTTTATTCCCGCTTTGGCAACGCTGATGGTTTGCTGCTCAAGTGCTTCGTGCAATGCCGAGGTGTCTTCCTTACGCATTTTGTCAATCTCATCAACCAACGCAATGCCCTTATCCGCAAGAACGAGGGCTCCGGCTTCAAGAGTCCACCTGCCATCCACCTCATCTCTGACTGCGGTGGCAGTGAGGCCTGCAGTTGTTGTCCCCTTTCCGGTTGTGTAAACGCTCCGCGGAGCTATTCTGTGGACGTACTTCAAAAGCTGCGATTTGGCAACGCCCGGATCGCCCACAAGAAGGATGTGAATGTCCCCCCTTATTTCAGTGCCGTCGGGCAGCTTCTTGGGCACGCCGCCGAAAAGCTGAAGGGCAATGGCAAGCTTCACGTCCTCATGACCGTATATTGAGGGGGCTATCGACTTTACTATCTTCTCGTAGATGTCGTCGCTTGCGGCAAGCTGCATTATCAGTTCCCTGTCCTTCTCGGTAATCTCGAACTCCTCGTACTCCTGCTGGAGAACCTCAACGGAGTTCCCTTCGATGTAAAGGTCCATATGCGTCATTTTCCTCTGCCCAAGCCCTCTCGGCTTCGCCCTCACGATCCCGTTTATTATCACCCTGTCCCCCGGATTCACGGAGCCTGCCAAATCACCTTCAAGTATGACGTCTATCGTCTGCGGCTGCTCCCCACCCCTGAGATTTTCGGGGTACTCCTGAATCTTCACCCTTTGACTGTCAACGGAGATGCTGCTGTCCGGGAGAAAAATCATCTTCTTCGTGCTGCACTTGCTGCACTCAAAGGGCTGTCTGAGCTGGCTGTCCTCCTGAGGAACCATGGTTATGCTTCCGCAGTTCAGGCAGGCAAAGGCGGCTTCAACAATTCTCGGCCTGACTTCAGTAACCTTCCTGACAATCCCCTCTATCGCCATGAATTTTCCGATATGCTCCGCCCTGAGGTTCCTTATCAGAACCTTCCTTGCTGTTGGGAGTGAGTAGAATCGGGCTTGCAGCCCTCCAGAGAAACGCCGTAAATGTTGGTGGCGTTCGCCAGACCCCTTTCAGCGTGAACGAGCACCTCATCGGGCTTTTCAATCAACTCTTCTCCGAGCTTGCCCTCCTGAAAAATGGAGAGGTCTCTAACAAAGTTCACATAGAGTGACCTACCGTCCCCGCCCGATTTCAGCTTGTAGGCGAGTTTGTTAATCTCCTCTCGATAGTACCTTTCAAAGAACTCCGTCCAAAGTGCCGGACTGCTTATACCCATTATAGAGAGATATCAAAAAATGCTTTAAAACTTGTTGCTGCACTGCGCTTGATGCGACTGGACGAGCTGAAGAGAAGTATCAGGCTCAGAGTTTTCAACAGCAGGGAGATTTACGATTACCTTAAAAAGCTTTTCGAGGATGAGGAAAAAATCACCCTCGAGTTCAACCCCAATCCCGAGCCCAGGCTGTCTCTTCCCGGAGTAAAGATAGATAACTCCGAGATTTACTTTCACGCCATCCCGAAGCAGAACGAGCTTGAAAGCTTCATAAAGGCAATTAAAATCGTTGCCGAGGGTGTGAAAGGAGGCTCTGGAATCAGGATTATAACCTTCGTCGCTCCTGTGTGTCCAAACTGCAGGGCAACGGTCGATTCTATCAACACCCTCGCCCGAAAGTATGCAATCGAGCACCACGTGGTTGATGCCACAATGTTTCACGACTTCGCAGAGAGACACGGAGTGATGAGTGTTCCCACGACGTTCATCGGAAAGATGAGGTTCGTAGGTGCGCTTACTCCCAGCAAGGCTGAAAAGTGGATTAGGGATGCGATGAATAGGGACTACAGGGACTACATTATTGAAAAACTCGCGAGCGGTGAAATTGAGGACGTCAAGGCCATCGTCGTCGAAGAAAAGCTTGGAGAGCTCCTTGGAGAGCTGATGGGACACGAGGAGTTCATCGTGAGGCTGGGGGCGATGGCGACTGCAGAGGCTCTTGAGGGCGAGAAGGAGGTCGTTGAGGGGGTTAAAAAGGCCGTGAGGAAGCTTCTCACACACGAAGATGCTAGGATAAGAGAGGATGCTGCAATGATGCTCGGAATGCTTGGCGGTGAGGAGGATGTGAAGGAGCTTGAAAACCTAATTTCCGAAGGAGGGAGAGTTGCCGATTCTGCTCGTGAGGCTGTGGAGGAGATAAGGAGGAGGGATAATGGCTGACATAGTTGTTGATGGCATTCGGGCGACTTACAACATCAGGGGTGAGAGCGCAGCGCTCCTTTGCCCTCCCCACCCGCTTATGGGCGGGAGCAGGTTTGACGTTAGGCTCGAGAGAATAGCTGCCGAGCTTACCAAGCGAAACGTCTCCGTCCTGAGGTTCGACTACCAGCGGCCATTCAGGAGCGGTATAGGTGAGGTGGAAGATGCAAAGAAGTGCGTTGCCTACCTTAAAGACAGACACGACAAGATTGCGGTTATAAGATACTCATTTGGAAGCGTGGTAGCGTCGAACGTTGCCGAGTACTGCGATGCCGCGGTTTACATCTCACCGCTTCCTGAAATAAACTCCATATACTTTAAAGATGCCGAAATTCCGAAGCTTTTCATAATAGCGACGCGTGATCAGTTCGTGTCTCTCGAGGAGTCTGTGAAGCTTTACGAGCAAGCTTCAAAGCCGAAGGAAGTTGTAAAGGTTGAAACGGACCACTTTTACTTCGGAAAGTTTGACTTCATCGCGAAAATTACGGCGGACTTCATTGAGAGGCAAAGCTTCTGAACTGGCCCTTGCTGATCTGCTCCTCTATCTTTCTTATGAATCTGTCGTGGGTTCGGAGGACGGGGATAATTGTCATGTCTCCTCTGAGGTCCTTTATCTTCTCAACGTACTCAGCAGTGTCGTCGTTCCCGTAGTAGACGATCCAGTTTCTGTATTCACCCACGGTGGTGAATGAGGTGTAGGTGATGAGCTCAACAATTACGAGCCTGTCGTCGAGAATTCCGTGAATCGTGTCGTACTCTATGAAGAATATTCTGCCGTTTGAGTAGTACAGCCTTTCAGCCTCCATGGCCACAACCTGCCTCGCAAACTCCGAAAGGGAGAATTCTTCAGGCTCGTCGAGAATTACTGGACCTATGTAGCTCACTTTGTCCATGCTAAGTGGGCGTTCAACCTGTTTAAATTTTCTCTGGTCAGGGAACTGTGCCGCTTATTATCACCACGAGCTTGCTCCAGAACCGATAGGGGCCTGTTTCAACGAACCTTATGTCCTCTAAACCAGCTTTCATGAACCAGTAAACGCACTGCTGAGTGGAGGGAAAGAGCATTATGCTTTCCGCAAATTTTCTGACTGCAAAATTGTCGGGCTTCCTGGGTGCGAGAATTACTACCTTCCCCCCGCTTTTGGTCACTCTTGCCATTTCCTCAATCCCCCTCTGCGGATTTGGCCAGTACTCTATGCTCCCTGCAGAGATGGCAGCGTCAAAGGAGTTGTCCTTGAAGGGGAGGTTTTCTGCGTCACCCAGAAAGTAGTTCACGCCACCCATTTTTGCTCTGGCCTTCATCATCTGCTCGGGTGTGATGTCGACCGCCACAACCCTCTCTTCTCCAATTCTTCTGACTATCTCCTCTGTCGTAAAACCCGTTCCGCATCCAACTTCGAGGACAAGAGACTCGGCATCAATGTCGGCCATGTCAACTACAGTCTTGCGCATCTTGTCTGAATAGAAAATTGGGTTGATGTAATCGTAAATTTTAGAAAAGTATCGGTAAAAAATCCTTGCCCTCTTTTTGTCCTCTAAAATTCCCATTTCACTCTACTTCACTCTTCCTTCTGCTTGAATATCTCTTCCAGCGGAACCTTTCCGTGCTTGACGACTACGGTGTTGATCTGGAGAATGTCCTTGGAGATAACTCTGCCCCTGACTCCCTTTCTCTTCCTAAGCCCCTTCTCCTTTGGCCTGAACCCTACACCGCCGCTGAGGAGCAGCCTTCTTCTTGCCGTTCCTGGCAGGTCGGGCCTCATCGGAAATCCGTCCCTGTCCGTTCCGCCGGTAATCTTCAGCTCGTAGTCGGGTGGGAGGTCAACGATTGTGCCGCTGATGACGTCGCCTATCTGTTTCCCTATGAGCCTGTTGGCGTTGGCCCCCTCAACGACTTTCTGGTATGCTCTCCCCGTCTTTGGATCCGAAATTACAACCCTGAACTCCATGCAGAAGTTGCTTGAGTCGAGGATTTATAAAACTATTGATGCTGCTTGGCCGTGGTGAGATAGACGCCGGCAATTGTAATTATTCCTCCGATGGCGGTGAAGAAATCGGGTTTCTCGTTGAGTGCATAGAAGGCGAATATTGCGGTGAAGAGTGGCACTAGATAAACGTAAACCGCCACACTGGTCGAATCGGCATTGGTTAAAGCGTAGTACCACACCACGTAAGCGAAAACCGAGCATAGAATGGAAAGGTAGAGCAATGCTGCCACCGTTTCTGGATTGAAGGTTACTGGGTTTGCAAAACCCGACATCAGGGCGAAGGGAATGAGAAAAATGGTTCCCAGCGCAAATGCGTAGGCCGTGAGGGTTTCGTGGTCGTACTTCAAAAGCATTTTAGAACCCAGAACGGTGTAAACGGCCCACAGGAAGCCGTCAACAATCATAAGAACATCACCGAATATGGTTTTGGAGCTGAAAAATTCCAGAGTGCCTTTAGAAACGATGAGAACCACTCCGGCGAAAGACAGAAAAACCCCTGCCAGCTTTCTTGGATTGGCCTCTCCCTTTACAAGTCCCCACAGGGCAACGAAAACAGCTGAGGTGTTTATTAGTATTGAGGCGTTTGTTGCCGTTGTGTACTTCAGAGCGAGAAACTGAAAGGCGTAGAGCAGAGTGACTCCCGACAGAGCGAGAACCGAGAGGTGAAGCCACTCTGAGCCGCTCGGCTTTGCAAGGCCTCTTTTCCAGAAAACCCAGGCCATCAAAAGCGGAGACGCCAAGAGGAATCGGTAAAATGCGAGATTAAAGGGATCGAGCTCCTTAAGCCCTATCTTTATGAATATAAACGAGCCCGCCCATATAAGCATTGTTAGGGCCAAAAGGAGATGCGTCTTTGAATTCATTAGCTCGTTTCTCCAAGTTTAAGGAAGAACTCGTGAATTCTCGTATCATCCGTCAGTTCGGGATGAAAGGCTAGGCCTAAAACGTTTTTTTGCCTTGCTGCAACGATGAGGTTCTCAAAGGTTGCAAGCACCTCCACGTCTTTCCCGACTTCAGTTATGGCCGGAGCTCTTATAAATACGGCATCGAACTTTCCAACGTACTTTACATCCAGAGGCACCTGAAAGCTTTCCCTCTGCCTTCCGAAGGCGTTTCTCTTAACCTTCGCGTCCAGCAGACCCAAAAGCTTCGTGTTCGTTTTTTCAACCTGCTCGTCGCCATATTTGGAAAGGAGTATCAAACCAGCACATGTACCCATAACCGGCTTTCCCTCTTCTGCAAGCTGCAAAATTTCGTCAGCAATGCCGTCGGAAAAAATGAGTTTGCTTATTGTCGTGCTCTCCCCACCAGGAAGAATAACGGCATCGCTTCTTGAAACAACACCTCTCCTTCTTGTAGCAACAACCTCTCCATCAATCCCAAGCCTTTTAAGGGCCCTTTTCGTCGCCAGGACGTGCTCCTCTACGTCTCCCTGAACGCCCACCACTGCAACTTTCATAACCCTCTCGTTTGCAGCCTCTCATCCTCGCTCAGCTTGAAAACATCAAGTCCCTTCATCGCCTCTCCCAGTCCTTTTGAAACTTCTGCCACAACCTCTGGCTCGTCGTAGTGCTGCACAGCCTCAACTATTGCCTTCGCATACTCTGGTGGATTGGAGGATTTGAATATGCCTGAGCCAACGAAAACACCGTCAGCTCCTAGCTGCATCATCAATGCGGCATCTGCTGGTGTAGCAACTCCTCCAGCGGCGAAGTTCACAACCGGCAGCCTTCCGAGTTCCCTGATCTCAAGGAGAATCTCGTAGATGCCGTCTATTATTTCTCCGAGGGTGTATTCCTCAAAGACAACATCGTTCCTCGAAACGCTCTCCAGCCCCATCTCCTCCCTAACTCTTGAGGCGAGCTCAGCGTACCTGGAAGCGTACTTCTCAGCAACACCGTAAATTCTCTCCTCGTTCATTTTCTGCAGCTCGAAGATTGCTCTGTTTATCAGCCTCATGTGCTTCACTGCTTCAACAACATTGCCAGTCCCCGCTTCTCCCTTCGTTCTAATCATCGCCGCTCCCTCCCAGATTCTCCTCACAGCCTCGCCTAAACTTCTGGCACCGCAGACGAAGGGCACGACGAACTTCCTTTTGTCGATGTGGAAGAAGACGTCTGCTGGTGTTAGCACTTCACTCTCGTCAATCATGTCAACTCCGAGAGCCTCCAAGGCTCTTGCCTCAGCTATGTGGCCGATTCTGCACTTAGCCATTACCGGAATGGTGACCGCATCTATTATCTCCTGAATTTTCTTCGGGTCGGCCATTCTCGCCACACCACCAGCAGCCCTTATGTCTGCCGGTACTTTGTGCAAGGCCATTACAGCAACCGCTCCCGCCTCCTCGGCTATCGCCGCCTGCTCGGCGTTGGTGACGTCCATTATCACTCCGCCCTTCTGCATCTTGGCGAATCCTCGCTTGATCAGCTCCGTGCCGAATTTAAGCTCTTCAAGGTTGATCTTCATCGTTATCCCTTCGCAATGGCTGAATATAAACTTTGGCTCCTCAGCTGTCTCGACACAAGATATTATAAACTATAAATCATTTTCACAAAATTTTTTAGTTTGCAAGCCTATCCTCATTATGGATTCGTTAGTATTGGAATTATCCCACTCAATTAAAAGAGTTGATGCTCATCCCTTGCAAAGGATTCTTTATGCTCAGGATTTGCTCAAAATACCCAGAATTATGGAGCGATTGTAAAACACCCAATCTGCGTTGTTCAGCCTGAAACCGATGAGGATGTAAAGGCTATCTTGAAAATCAGCAGGAAGCATAAGATTCCGGTCGTTCCCAGAGGTGCTGCAACCTCCGCCTATGGCGGGGCCGTGACGATAAAGCCTTGCATCGTCGTTGATTTTACCAGAATGAGAGATGTAGTTGTTGGTGATGAAAAGGCGGTTGCAGAAAGCGGTGCAGTTTGGCTGGAGGTGGAAAAGGAACTCAACAGGCACGGTTTGGCCTTGAGAGTTTATCCATCCAGCGCCCCAGCCGGAACCGTGGGCGGGTGGATAGCACAGGGCGGTTACGGGATAGGGAGTTTGAAGTACGGCGGGATTGGGGAGAACTTAGAGTGGATCGAGGTTGCCGACTTCAAGGATGTTAAGAGGGTTAGCGGGGAAGAGATGAAGAACTACGTCGGCCTTTTCGGCACGACGGGGCTTATACTGAAAGCATGCCTGAAGGTGAGGGAAAACACAAAAATAGAGAGCGTAGCGACTGAGGCGGAATTTGAGAAATCCATCGACTTGCTTGAAGGGGCCTACCACGGGGCGTTCATCAATCAAAAACTTGCAGGAATGCTTGGATTTGGCGATTCCGACCTTTTACTCCTGAGCTATGAGGGAGAGGCAGAGATGGAGGGGGACAGGGAGCTCGGGAGCAGGATGTGGGGCAACCGCTTCAACCTCTTCAAGGCTGGGAGGGAAAAGGAAGTCATATTTACCGAAGCTGTCCTACCGTATGAAACGGCATCCGATTTCTACTTAAAGGTTGATTTGCCGGTTGAAGCCGTCTTTACAAAGGACAATGTTGTGTTTCTCGGTCTTCTTCCCATCGATAACTACTACAAGGCTGCATTGAAGGCCATTAAGTTCATAAGAATTGCAGAAAGGCTTGGTGGAAGAGCCTACGCAACTGGAATGCTTTTCCCCCACAAAGGTTTTCTCGACTTTGCTAAGGATTTCAAAAAGGCCGTTGACCCTGAATCACTGCTCAATCCGGGAAAGGCTGTTGAGAGTAACAGCTTTTCCAGGCTGATAAGGCTCGTGGAGATGGTGCTATGAACATCAGAGAGATTGCAGCGAAGTGCAGCAAGTGCGGATAC
Organism: Archaeoglobus fulgidus DSM 4304; assembly: GCF_000008665.1. Taxonomy (NCBI): domain Archaea; kingdom Methanobacteriati; phylum Methanobacteriota; class Archaeoglobi; order Archaeoglobales; family Archaeoglobaceae; genus Archaeoglobus; species Archaeoglobus fulgidus. Next base: position 465,290 of record NC_000917.1, on the reverse strand, counting down.
TGCACAACCTGCCCAACCTACAGGATAGAGGGATGGGAAACCGTATCTCCGAGGGGGAAGATTCAGCTAGCCCTAAAATATGTGGATGGGGAGATAGACGTTGACCAGAAAATCGTCAAGGACATTTTCAAGTGCTCGGTGTGCGGCTTGTGTCAGGAAGTCTGCCCGGTAGAGCTTCCCCTAATCGACTTCTGGGAGGAACTGAGAAGGACGCTCGTTCAAAAGGGACTGGCTCCGCTCTCTGTTCACAGAAAGCTCAGGGAGATTACCTTCAGAAACTACAACCCCTACAGTGGTGATCAGGAAAGGAGGGGGGACTGGGCAGACTTTGAGATAAAACCTGCTAAGACGCTGTATTTTGCGGGCTGCACCGCAAGCTTCAGATTGCAAAATCTTGCCAAGTCAACAGCCAGCGTTCTGGAAAAGCTCGGAATCGATTTTACAATTGCCGGTAAGAATGAGTACTGCTGCGGTTCCCCGTTCCTGCGAACAGGACAGAAAGACATTGTTGAAAGGCTGTTTGAGAAAAACTACGCATACTGGCAGAAGATGGGAATAGAGAGGATAATAACGTCCTGTCCCGGATGCTACAGAACGATATCACTGGACTACCCCAAAATTGCGGAGGAGAAAGGCTACGAGTTTGACATTGAGGTTGTCCACACCGTCTCAATACTCGATAAAATGGGGGAGTTTGAAAAAATAGATTTGAAGGCAACTTATCATGACCCCTGTCACCTAGGAAGGCATATGGGGATGTACGAGGAGCCGAGAAACGTTATAAAGAGGCTTGGCATCAACTTTGTGGAGATGGAGAGAAACAGAGAGCAGGCTCTTTGCTGCGGCGCTGGTGGGGGATTGAGGAGTCAGTTCCCTGAAATTTCCTTTGAAATCGGAAGGCAGAGAGTTCTGGAAGCGATGGAAACGGGGGCGGAATACCTCATTACCTGCTGTCCCTTCTGCGAGTATCACCTATCTAAATCTGCAGAAAAGCTTGGCAATAGAATCAAAGTCGTTGATTTAGTCGAAATCGCAGAAAAGCTAATCTCTCCCTGATTGAAACTCTTCTGCCGTCAAACCGAGCGTGAAAGAGCGCGTTCAGAAGGTCAAACTCGTCGGGTAAGTAGTTAATAGCCAAGCCAACCGCTCTGGCTGAGTGGGCATCGCTGCCCGCAATTTCTGGTTTGGAGAGCTTCTTAGCGTATCTTTTGGCGAGGAAGTTGAAGTAGCTCTTTGCGTTGAACGTCTCAATTCCGTCCACCATTTTAAAATCTTTCAGCCTTACACTCCCTTTTCTGATAAAATCGAATGGATGGGCAAGAAAACAAACACCTCCAAGCTCTCTCGCAATCTTGCAGGTCTCCTCAACGGACATTCTGGGCTCAATGTCCTTCGTTATACCGTAAACAAGCACGTGCCCCGTTGACGCCGTAACCTCGCAACCCGGAAGAACTTTCAGCGGTAAGTGCTCCTCCTTAACGATGTCTATGGCCTCAAGAGAGCCCTGAACGGTATCGTGGTCTGTAATCGCAATAACTTCGAGCTTTTTCTCCACTGCAGCCTCCAGTATTTTCCTCACACCGTCCCTTCCGTCGCTGAAGGACGAGTGAACGTGAAGCTCCGCTCTCAGCACAAAGGATGTCGTCGTCAGGTTTTTTTATTGTTTGCCCAAGAAACGTTATGGAAGTCGTCCCCATAGCCTACGACTCGATGGGAGTGAGAAGCATGGCAACCTTTGTTAAAACAGCAGACGTTTCTATTCTCATCGATCCCGGCGTCAGTCTCGCTCCCAAACGCTACCGTCTCCCTCCCCACAGAATTGAGATCGAGAGGATGAATCAGAAGTGGGAGGAAATCAAGGAAATGATGAAGAAGGCCGAAGTTGCCATCATAACCCACTACCACTACGACCACCACGACCCCAACGAGGTTGAAATTTTTTCTGGAAAAAAGCTCTTGCTGAAACATCCAACGGAAAAAATCAACAGGAGCCAGAAGGGAAGGGCCGCCTACTTCTTAGAGCAGCTTAAAAGTGTGGATGTTGAGATAGACTACTGCGATGGAAAAAGCTACGAATTCGGCAACACGGTTGTTGAGCTCTCAAAACCGGTTTTTCATGGCGCAGACAGCAGGCTTGGATTTGTTGTTGAGGTTTATGTTGAGGATGGGAAGAGCAGCTTCCTCTTTTCCTCAGATGTGGAGGGGCCGAACAATGAGGAGCAGCTTGCCTTCATGCTTGAGAAGTCTGCTGAGGTTGTTTTCATCGATGGGCCAATGACATACATGCTCGGCTACCGCTTCTCGCAGAAGTCCTTCGAGAGCAGCGTTGAGAACCTGAAGAGACTGATTGCTGAAGACGTCAAAACGCTAGTCCTCGACCATCATCTTACGAGAGACCTGAGGTGGAGGGAGAAGATGCAGGAGGTTTTCAAAGCAGGAGAGGAAGCTGGAGTGAAGGTTGAATCTGCAGCAGAGTTTGCTGGAGTCAAAGAGGAGCTTCTTGAGGCGAGAAGGGCCGAGCTTTACAAAATGGATAAAAATTAGGAGAAATACTTGCTAAGCTCTTCAATCCCGCTGTAATGCGGCTTCTCAACGCTTGGCGTGTAGTGGCAGTCCCAGCACTCTGGGTGGATGCCAACGTAGTCATGACACTGGTCGCAGAACTCCTCCTTGCTGTCGTGGCAGCTCCAGCAGGTGTTGGTTGAGGCGTGGTATTCCTCTCCAGTTGTGAAGCTATGGTAAATCCCCCCTCCCTCTGCTCCGTGCCTTATAGCCTGAGTTCTCCACTGCTGAAGCAAAAGCATGTGGTTTGCGGCCATCCAGTCCTTGTCCTCGACACAGTTTCCAGCAGGCTCCTTAAGCGTGGGGACGTGGCCAAGGGTTCCGGCCATCGCGTTGTACCAGTAGGGCGTGAAGAAGCCGATGAGAAAAACCAAAATCAGGGGAATCACATACTTCTTGTTGTACATTTCACTCACCCTCCTCTGGTTTTAAAGGCTCTCCTCTCAGGTCAAACTGCCTGTCCTCTGGCTTTTCACCGAATGCTGTCATGACGAGAGCGTTGCCAACCATCTCCATTGGACCCCCAACCTCAATGGGAATCTTCCAGTATTCGAGCGCGTGCGGGAACTGGGCCTTGTCGATAGCGCAGGGTGTAAGCAGGATGTTCACTCCGTACTTTCTGTAAACATGCCTGACGGCCATCATTCTCGGCATAACTCCACGCATTCTCAAATCCATGAGCTCGTCAGCCAGCATACCTCCACCAGCACCGCAGCAGTAGGTCTTGTCCTTGATTGTGTGCTCGGGCATGTCGTAAAAGTTGTTCATCACGTTCCTCAGCACGTATCTCGGCTCCTCGATGAGCCCCATACCTCTTGCAACGTTGCACGGGTCGTGGTAGGTTGCGATCCACTTGTCGTTTCTGCTTTTGTCAACGACAATCTTCTTGTGCTCTATCAGTGCGGCAACAAACTCAAGGATGTGAATCCATCCGTGCTCTCCAGAGGCGTAGCTGTCAAATCTCACTCCCCTAAGACCTTCGGCCAGATTTCCAAGGTCGGGGTCTTCCCAGAATCTCCTCCACTCCTCGTGCTTTGGTGGCAGGTTCATGGTGTTGATGAACTGGTGCTTGTCCCTCCACATGTGCCCGCACTCTCCACCGATGATGAAGCTCACTCCGAGCCTTTCAGCCTCTTTGTAAATCTTCGAGTTGAGGAGTTGCGCTGCTTCGTAGCTGTGGAAAGTTCCGAAGTTACCTCCCTCGCTGGCGTAGGTTGACCATGTGATGGTCAAACCGTACTTTTCCTCAAGCTCGTTGAAGAGCAGAAGGTATCCGAGCATGACATACCAGTGAGGCGTTGCAAAGTAGTCCGCTGATGGGGCAACAAAGAGGATGTCGGCTCCCTTCTTGTTTATGTAGGTGTGGAGGTCAAAGCCGGTGTAGTCTTTAAGCTCCTCCAGTCCCTGCTGTATTGCACCATACATTCCTCCAGGCAGCAGACCGAGGTGGTTGCCTGTTCTCGATGAAGCTTCAATGGATATGGTCATGAACCTCTGGTTGAGGCCAACTCTGCTGAGCATTCTTCTGAGCCACCACACTATCTCTGCTGTGTCAATGCCGTAGGGGCAGAAGAGGCTGCACCTTCTGCAGAGGGAGCACTGGTAGGCGTAGTAGTAAAGCTCTTTCAGCACATCTTCGTTGAGTTCCCTCGCTCCAGCCCACTCGCCGAAGAACTTTCCTGCAGGGGTGAAGTAGCGGCGATAAACTGACCTGATTAGCTCTGCTCTTGCAACAGGCATGTTCTTGGGGTCGCCTGTGCCAATGTAGTAGTGGCATTTATCTGCACAGGCCCCACACCTTACACAGATGTCCATGAACAGCTTGAACGACCTGTTCTTTTCCAGTGTATCCTTCATCGCCTCAAGGAAGATCTCCTTCCAGTTTTCCGGAAGCTTGAGGTCGTGAAAATCTCTCTCAACGTCACCGAATGGCATTTTGAACCATTCTGAATCAACCTGCTTGGGCAATGACAGGTAGCTTAGCCTTCCCTCCTCGAACTCCTTAACTGGTTTTAGCATCTCTCTCCAGCTTGGGAATTTTTGCTTTATCTCTATTCTTTCGGGCATCTCTTCCATTTATACCACCTCACAACTCCTCGGGAACAATCTTGTAGTCCGCCTCTTCAATCTCCTGCAGCTGATCAGTGTACATGCTGTAATAGGTATCCCAGTCGAGCTTCTTTGACTTGTAAACTCTTCCAGCAACGGTGATTCCCTTAGCAAGCAGCGGAACGTCTGCCGGGTCCCATGGGTTGACGTGCCTCCTTGCTCTGTTGTCGTTGGGCATGTTCCTCGTGGGTGAGAAGAAAACTCCGCCAGCGTGCATCAGCTTGCTGAAGGGGAAGTACGCAAGCAGGAAGCTTGCAAGGGCGAAGTGAACGTAGAATATTGGCTCTATTGTGTTTGCAACCTCAACGGCGTGGCCGATGTTGAAGGTCATCAGGCTCATGAGAAGCTCCTTAACCGCAAACAGGTCGGCCTTGACGAAGTACCTCATTACGTTGCCGCTGATTGTAATCGCAAGGAGAAGAATCAGGGCAAAGTGGTCGCTCGGAAGGCTGAGTGTCCTCTCTCTGGAAAGGAAAATTCTCCTTAGCCAGAGCAGGAAGAGGGCTGCAACAATCGCCAGTCCTGACATATAGACGGATGGAATGAAGACACCCTTGAAGGCCTCAATCTCGCTAAGAGTCTCAACAAAGCTTGGAACTGGGTCGAGGAAGAACCTTGAGTGCCTGATGAGGACGAGCAGCAATGAGTAGTGGAACAGTATTCCGAAGAGCCAGAGCCAGCGGGCATCCTTCTGCGAGACTCTGTCGAGGTAGTAGCGGGTGTTCTTCAGCAGGCTGCGGAAGAAGAATATCTCAAGGAGCATTCTTCCTGCAGTCTCCCACCATGTGTAGGGAGAGTCAAAGCGGTCGTAAATCGTTCTTTTGATGAAGGGGAAGGACTTCTGCTGCCCACCAGTCGTGGGGATCTTAAGAGGAACAGCACTGTTGGCCCAGTTAACGATTCTGTAAATCACTCCGATAACGAATATCGCTACGGCAATGTAGGGCACTATTACGCCGAAAATCACTCCGATCATTCTTCCACCACCTCCTCCACTGCCCTTTCGGGAATCAGTGCGAACAGCTTAACTCCAACCACGAAAATCAGGTAGACCATGGCAATCAGCCCTATTACCTGCAGCCACTCGAAGACTGATGGTGTATAGGAAACAATGTAACCTTCGAGGGTGTGCAGTGACTCAAGCTCGTATCCGGGCAAATATTCCTCAGGGAACACCTGTCCAGGGATGATCAGGTAGAAACGCTCTGCAAAGACCAGTGCAGCGTGCAGGATTCCGGCAAAGGTTATCCATCTGAGGTCGTATCCAGTCTTTGGGTTCAGGACAATTATTATCGGTATCGCTATGCCGAAGATTACCAGCAGCCAGAAGCTCCAGAATACGCCTGATGTGGGTGTCAGGAACACAAACTGAACCGCTTCATGCAGCGCTGGGATGTACCCCTTTTCAAGCCCCTCAACTGCAAGGAAGTAGCCAAGAACCATCATCAGCCCGGCGAAAATCAGAGCCAACCCTCTGATCAGCTTTGGATCAAGCTCCCTCTTGGTAAAGCGGAAGGTGAAGTAGAGGTTCGCAAGGAGCAATCCCAAACCTGAGGTGATAGCACACACGATGAACATTGGTGGCGTTAGAGCTGAGTGGTAAAGTTCTTTTGAATAAACAAAGCTGTAGATGGCTCCGGTACCGCTGTGAACGAGGACAGCCCAGAAAACTGCCAATCCGGCCATGAACCTTGTTGCCTTTTCCATCTCCTCAAACTGCACAAGCAGGTAAATGGAACAGATGACAAAGTAGCTTGAATACAAAAACGCGTTCCACGAGAAGATCGACGTCGGGTTGAAGTACCTCACAGCGTTCATGAAGTGGTAGAGCTTTCCTATGTCGAGAGCAATGCTGAGAATTGCTGCGATAATCCACGCAGCTGCCATATATGCGGCAATTCTGCTGAAAACCTTGTACTTCTTTATGTTGAACACTCCGGCGAGAGCCGAGACTATGAGCGAGCCCGCACTTAAACCGATGAAGTAGGGGATTCCAGCGTTGACAATGCCCCAAGGCACACGGTTGCTCAGCCCGTTAAGGCCCATTTTGTGGTCGAGAACGTAAGCGTAAAAGCCCAAGGCTGTAACTGCTGCCAGTATTATCACGAGAGCGAAGTACTGGATTGAGTCACCCTCAATTTTCTTAAACTCCACCGCCATTTACTCACCCCCCAGCTTGGCGTAGAAAACGTGCGGATCTGTGCCAAGATTTGCCCTGAGCTGAACGACGATATTTTCCCTGAGAATCTTTGAAATCTCGCTGTTTGGATCTTTAATATTTCCAAACACCAGCGCTCCTTTCCCGTACTTGTGGCAGGCCTCAACGCATGCCGGAATCGGCTCCTCACCCTTCTTCACAGCCTCATCAATCCTGTGGACGCAGAAAGTACACTTCTCCACCACACCTTCTGTTCTCATCTGGACGTTCGGATTTACCTCCTTCAGCCCCTCTCTTGGATCAATGAAGTTGAAGCATCTCGCCCCGTAGGGACAGGCAATCATGCAGTATCTGCAGCCGATGCAACGGTGCATGTCTATCTCAACAATGCCATCGGGTCTCTTGAAGCTCGCCTTTGTAAGGCAGACCTGAACACATGGTGGGTGCTCGCAGTGGTTGCAGAGCAGAGGGATGTAGTACTCTTTAGGATTCACTTCAGGCTTATCGAGCTTCAGTTTCGCTATCCTCATCCACTGAGGGTCAAATCTCTCTTCCTCAAACTCTGGAACGTTGTTTTCTTTGTCGCATGCAACAACGCACGGTGGCTTTATCTTCTCGTCGCCAGTTTTTGCGATAAGCTCCTCCATGCACTGCGTGCACCTTTCAACGTCAACGGCCATGGCCCATCTTCTCTTCTCTCTGACCTCCTCAGGAGATTCGATGAACTGTGTTTTTGCTGAGATTTGCGGAGTTAAAATAGCTCCCGCTGCTGCTGCTCCCGTTAGCAACAGAAATTTTCTTCTCGACATCATGTTTATTCCTCCGATTACGGCTTTTCTGTAAACTTCAAATTCTCTGTCTGCTGTATATTTAGCTTATATTAACCTTTTGCTTTTTTATTCGATTCTGAGCCGTCTGCGGACTTAGGAGAGCCAAAATATATCGAAAAATGATGATTTTTGACCTCATAATAATGGTTATTATAAGATTTTGGCTTATGTATAGAGGAAAACTTTAAATATAATGGGGGATAAGTATAATCTGGTGATGAGTATGGAGATAAGACCTGTAATTGAGATTAAAGATTTAATTGTCCTCTCTGTAGGAGCATTAGCTTTGCTGCTACTCCAGCTTCAGATGACTTAATTTTTCGGTATTCCTGCTTTTAAACCAAATTGGTTGGTATAAAAGAAAAAATTAAGGGTTCATCTCGTAGGCATCTGCATAGGAGTAAACTTTCTTCACAACCCTCTCGAAGCGCTCCTTGTCTGGAACAGGTCTCTTTATCATCTTCTTTGCGTACTCAATCTGCTTGTCCGTAGCTGAGGGCTTTGCCATCAGCTCAACCGCAAACTTTGAGAAGTCCCTGATCATGAAGTCGAAAATCTCTTCCAGCAAATCTTTGTCGACATCGTAGATTTTAGCTGCCTCAAGAATCAGGTGGCCGTAGACGAGGAGGGCGAACATCTCGCCCCACGTTACCATGAAGTCGAAGTCCCTCATCTGCTCTGGTGAGGGAGGAGCAGCCATGCACATCTCCTTGAAGGTGGCAATCTGCTCTTTGAAGACGTTGATGTTGGGGAAGTCGAAGCTGTCGTAGACCTTTTGATAGTCGTGGAATCTAACCTGACTCAGCCCTCCAGAGGGGCCCTGGTTGAACAGAAACTCATCGTGCTTCGGAACATCCATCTTCGGCACTTCTGGGAATTCTGCTGGCTCGAAGAGGTACTTCGGAAGGAATTTCAGTATCAGAGCCATGTTCACGTGAACAGTCCCCTCAAGCTTGGGCAATGCTCGGATGTGCCTTGCCGCCATCTCGAAGTAGGTGTCCTTCTCGAATCCTTTGGCTGCTATAACGTCCCAGAGCAGGTTGATTACCTCCTCGCCCTCCCTCGTCACCTTCGACTTCACCATGGCGCTGTAGAGCAGGTATCTCCTGTCCTCCCTCGAAGCAACTCTCATGTAGTCGCAGGCTCTTCTTGCAAAGAGCTTCATAGCCATGAGCCTTGCATAGGCGTCAACGAACAGCCTTTTGATGTGCGGGAAGTCTGTTACGTACATTCCGTAGAGTCTCCTCTTTGAGGCGTGGTTTATAGCCTCGTAGAAGGCGTGGGTGCAGATTCCGATTGAGGCCCAGCCGAGGTTGAACTTTCCAACGTTTACGGTGTTCAAAGCAGCGTCCCAAGCCTCCTCTCCCTTCTCAAGTATGTCGTCCTCAGTTACGGGATAATCGTGAATGAGGAAATCTCCGACAAACATCTGCGCATCCACGATGTTCTTTATAAGCTCGTAGTATTTCTCATCCCTTCTGAGTGCGAAGAAGGCAAACCTGCTCTTGTCGGGCTTGTCAGGCAAACTGCCGTCTGGGTCGGCGATCCTCGCAAAGGTTGAGATTATCGCAGCGACGTTGGAGTTGCCAATGTAGTACTTCCTTCCGTAGGCCTTGTAGGTGCCATCAGGCTGAGGGACGAGCTTGGTTTCGGTAGCATAAATATCAGCCCCGTGCTCCCTTTCAGACAAACCGAACGCAAAGACTGCACCGTTCTTGAGAAGCTCGGCAACCTCCTTCTTTATCTTCTCGTTCTTGCTCATCCAGATTGGCCCGAGGCCGAGAACCGTAACCTGCCACGTGTACCAGTAGTCGAGGCTGTAGAAGGCCAGGAGCTCGCTGAAGTCGCAGATTCTCCATGTGTCCCACCTCACGTTGGGGTCGCCGTCTGCGTATTCCGGCGGGGTCATGAGGGTGTAGAAGATTTTGTTCTCCTTTATGAACTCCAGAAAGTCAGCATACCACTCCCTCTTGCTCGCCTTCTCCTTCAGCTTGGCCTTTCCCATGTTCTCGAAAAACTCGATGGTTTTCAGCATTATTTCTCTGCTCTTCTCATCCAGATGGTCTCCGTTATACTTCTTCGGGTTCAGCAAGTCCATAGCACAGGTTCTAGATTTGGTATATAACCTTTACTTAATGTTGTCAAAACAAATTTTATCTTTAAAATTTTAAGAATCAGATATAGCCACATAGTTCTACTGCAGTGGCAATGTTGGAGAATGAAATTGCAAGTTGATGGAAGTTCAAAGTTATGCGAATATTCCAGAATTCGAATTGGAAAATTCGTTCGTGAGAGTTAGCTGAAGAATGAATCCAGGCTCATCTGCGATGAACCCTTCAAGGAGGCTTCGGTGTAGCCGAACCTTTCAAGTATTCTCAGAACCGACGGGATGATCTGGTTGTCAATGTAGTAGTCCTTGTCAAGCTTCTTTATCTCTATTCCGCTCTTCGTTTTTATCCTCAGATTTTCCCCGTCGAAGTCCTCAATCAGGTCTATGGGGTAGGCTCTGTCCCCTATGTTCCCGGAGCCCTTGACTATCACATAGCCAATCTTTGACGAGACAGGATAAATGATTCCCATTTCTCTTGCCTTTAGAGCGGCCTTAACGTGGGCCTGCATGGACTCGTACTTTGACGGCTTCTTCGTTAGACCTTTGTAAATCACCACCTCTTCTAAAGACACTTTTCCCTCTTTGATTCTCAAAATAACGTCTTTAACCAGAGACAAAGCCTTTTCGGGGTTCTTTTCTTTGAGTATAACCTCAATAACTTCCCTCTGCACCTTCTTGGCCAGCTCGCACCAGTCTCCCCTTCTTACCTCAAGCCCCTTCACCACCAGCCTTCCATCTTCAGTAAGCCCCGCATAGCGCTTCTTTTCAACGAAGAATATGGCTGAGTAATACTCATCCACCTCAATCTGTATCGGCAGCTCCTCGTGGAGCTTATCTATCAACCTATCCACGTCCTCTTTGGTCATTCCTGCCTTGGTGACGAAAATGCTGTCCGTATCCCCATAAAGAACTTTGAATCCCATGCTTTCTGCTATTTTTGCCGAGGTCCTGATGAAGTGTCTTCCCCAAGCTGTTGTTGCCTCAGCGCAGGGATGGCAGTACCACCTTGCGAGGTTCCAGCCCATGTAGCCGTAGAACGAGTTGGTGAGAACCTTCAGAGTTTGTTGCTTTATGTCGAGAAGTTTGTACTCAGAACTTTCAGGACTGAGGTTTTTAAGCTCAACTTTGAGCTCTCTCCTCTTCTCTATGAGCATTCTAAGAATTCTCTTGAAAAATCCGTCAGGTGACTTGCGGAACTTATGCCCAACCTCGGGGGCTTCGTAGCAGTCATCTCTGCAGCCGTATGTGTCTGGGCTGATGTTGAAGGCTATCATTATGGAAGGATACATGCTTGCAAAGTCTAAGCAGGCGACGTTCTCATGAAGCCCCCTCTCGGGCTCAAGGACGAAAGCACCCTCATAACTCTCCGCGTGTTCAGGTGGGTTTGGAGCTATTTCCCCAATCTTCTTTGCCTCGCTGAGCAGCAGCCAGTCTACCTGCTTTCCCCTTCCCATCCTCGTTACGTCATCCACTGGCAGACGTATCATTTTCGAAAGCTCGTAGTGCATCGGTAATAGCTCTTTGGCGATGAGATAGGTGTTTATAGCGTCCTGTCTGGCGTAGTTGAGCACCTTCTCCTTTTCCCCTCTGCTCCAGTAGCGGTAAATGTCCTTCGCCTCAATGTCGGCAATCTCTATTTTCGTGCCGAGAAACTCCGCAACGTTCTCGAGCTTTTTTATTTTGATGTCCGAGATTCTCATGGCGATGTCGTAAAGGTCAACGTTCAGCCTTCCAGTTATCTTTGGCCTTCCCCCCCTGAAAACGACGTTTGAACCGTCCCTTCCAACGTCAAGCGGGATGTTCCATCTCTCCGCCCTCTTCCTCAAATAGGGCCAGTCGAAGGCATCCTGATTGTATCCGACGATTATGTCGGGATCGTAGCTCTTTATAAGCTTGACAAAATCCGAGATGATTTTTCTCTCATCTCCGGTGAGGATTATCTCATCATCGTCGTTGGTTTTTACCGATATGACTATGATTGGGTCCTTCTCCGGCTCGGGCATACCAAATGAAGATAGCATTTCACAATCGAAAACGAGCATTTTAAGCTCTGGAAACTCCATTCTCGGAATTCTCTCCACTTTCTCAATTTTGTAGCTCCTGATAACCCCTCCCTGCTTTTCCCCCTCGATCGCTATGCCGTCCATGCAAGCCAAGTCTTTGTCAATTAGGTAGCGGTACGCGAAAGGAATATCTGCTTCCCTAACATCGCCGAATTGAGACAGGTAGTCCCTCAATTTGGGAACATGCTGAGGGTGGTGAGCGTAAACGATGTATCCCTCAACTTCCCTTCCTAGAGTCTTCAGCTGAGCTTTTTCGAAGGACTTTAATTTAATAACCTCTCTTCTCGTAGAAGTTGCAGCGTTTTTCAGAATATCCTCATCAACGCCGATAACGTAGAAGTACGGGTCGAAGTTGTAGTCGTATGCGACGAAAATCCCCTGATCATCCTTGCACCACAGCCTTACTACGGCCTTACCACCGATTGTCTCGTAATCTGCATCGATGAGCCAGCCCTCAACTCTTTCCATTGAACCAATTATGCTTAAAAGGATTTAAAGTTTGGTGTGATTGGCTGTATCTTCTTCGCAACTAAAATTAAGATAATGTGATCTTGCAGTCCCTCTCGCTCATCTGCTCCCATCTCAATTAACAATACAGCGCTATTGCAGCAGCCTCACCAGAGCCATAACCTGATAAACGCCAAAAATCGCCGTTGGAATTGCCGCACAAACTGCTGCCTGCTTTAATTCAACATTGCGAGCGTTTTTAAGGGCGAAGGTCCAGATTAAGAAGCTCCAAGCAGTAACGGCGAGGTTCAGGAAGATGGCAGAATAAACGTAGCTGTCGGGGAAGTGGCTTACAAGTGATTTGACAAGAATTTCCGGATTTGCCGACAGCTCCTGCAGGTCAATTGTAGGGATTGTTGCTTCCTCAACATACTTCAGAGACACCGGGATAGTTACAGCAGAGCCAAGCAAAGAGAGCATAAAGCCGTAGCCTGCGAACTCAAAGGTTCTTCTGAACTCTCCTCTGCCATCAAAAAATGCTGAAAGACCGTGCATGACTGCAGCGATTATCAGCCAGGTAGCAAAGAAACCGAGAAAGGTTGAAACAAGCTGTATGTACGCTCCCGCTATGAAGAAGGATTTAAGGCTTTCCGGAAGGGCTTGGGAGAGCTTCAGTGTCATCTGTACTGGTAGAGGGCTGCAAGGAGCGAAATTGCGAGAACGATCAATGCTGGTTTTTTAAGGTTGGTGTTTTGGCTGATCATCAACCGGAAGAATTCGTCGGGGTTTGTTATTAGCTTCATGCTTGCACGGGACGGCATCGATTTTATAATATTTGCTATTTGCTACTAATGAGTAAAGGTTAAATACATTAAGTGTCAATGGTTTGATGAAACAAGTCATGGTTGTAAGGGGTTGGAATGAAGAGGTTATGAAGTGGCTTGCAGTGACAATTTGCTTGGCGTGGTTGGGACGGCTGTTGATCAGGTAGGAGATGCAACAGCGTCTACGCATATTATTCTACGCGTGGGAAAACATGAACGCAAAGAAGAATTTGACAAGAAGGTAACCTATATCATGAAATATGGTTTTTTGCTGGGACTGCTTATTATAGTTTGGAGCAGATTAACGGGGCAAATAGCAAAGTACGCTGCGTAGTTCTTAGTATTTCTGTAATCTTCGTGGTGTTTGCATCCATACATGGATACAATTGCGTTTCCTTTACAACAATTTTGGACTAAAAAAATTTTCATAAACAACAACAAAATAATAAAGAAAATTAAATTTCCTTAAATTTCTCCCTCAGCTTCCTCGCGCAGTTTATGCTCACATCCAGAAGCTCATCGAAAAGCTTTTCATCTAGCAGGTAACCACCGCTTTTCTGCATCGCAACGACGTTATCATCCTTGTCGGTTGTGATTGTAAGAGTCGTATCTCCAACGCTCATTTCCTCCCTGCTGGGGTCGACGAGATACTTGTTACCCACAATCAGCGACGTCACAGACACCGGAAGGTCTCTGACGGGCAGCAGGTAGTCCTCTCCAAGGTCGAACCTCTCTGCCGGAACCTTGGTGTTCATCAGAGCGGCGATTGCAGCTAAGGCCGAAGCATCCAGGAGGTTTCCGTCATCGTCAAGAGCGTGGATGTCCACAAAAACGATCCAAACCTTCTCTCCCTCTTCAATCACGAGCTTTGAGAGGTCCACAGCCTCGCTCTCCCTGATACCTCTGTCAACAACTCTTGCCAGTTCGATGGAGTTCTCGTCGGGTGGTCCCGGCTCGAAGGTTGGCGATGCAAGAGGAACGAGCTCGGCGTTGACGATTATAACCCCCCTGTCGGGGGTGTCCGGATAGGGCTCGCCCGGCTGCATTTTAACTCCAACCACTACCTGCGTGTCACCCAGCTTGACAAGCGCCGAACCTTCAGCCTTCTCTATGACATTCGGTATTATCTCTACCTTTCTGAACTCGTCGAAACCTCTGCCGTCTATCCTCTCGTTGTCCCTCAGCTTCGACAGAACGTAGTCCCTTTTAATGTCCACAAGGATGTCTTCAGGCATCTTCACCACCCTCTGTTATCTCGTCCATCTCCTCTCCTACCTCTATGTACCTCCTGAGTATCGCCTCCCTCTGCATCTCGTAAATCTGCAGTGCTCCCTTCTTCGCAAGCTCAATCGCCTGCTTTACCTCATCCCTCGTCATTCTGCCGTCCATCTGGAGAAGTGCAATGGACTCAATCTTTCCGTTTCTGATGAGGAATGCGAAGGGCATGTCGGCCTCACCAAAATTGTCCTCCTCTTTCATTGGGTCGAGGACGAGCTGTCCGTCAGCCTTCCCCACCGCAACGGACGTGATCATTCCCTTCATAGGCACTCCGGCATCGACGAGCGCAACGCTTGCAGCATTCAGGCAGGCTGTCCTGCTTCCCGCATCAGCCTGCAAAACCTCGACAAAAATGTCAATCGCACTTCTAGGAAAGAGTTCTTTCATAATCACCGCCTCAAAGGCCTCCTTGCTGACCTTGGAGATTTCAATGCTCCTTCTGTCAGGCCCCGGCCTCTTTCGCTCTTCAACGCTGAAAGGAGCCATGTTGTATCTGTATCTTATGATGGCCTTGCTCGGATCCTGAAGGTGTCTTGGATGCACTTCTCTCGGCCCGAAAACCGCTGCAATTACCTTGTTCTTCCCCATTTCAAGGTAGCAAGACCCGTCAGCCCTTTTTAAAACGCTTGCCTCAATTTTAATTGGTCTGAGCTCGTCGAATTTCCTTCCATCGAGCCTTAAACCATCTACAATTAACTTTTCTGGTTTTTCATTGAATTCCGACATCTGCCTTCCTCCTCTTTATAAATTCTGCAACCCTATCTGTTAAACCTTCCGTATGAGCCTCCTGCTCGATAAGGTAGATTGCCTCCTCGGCGATGGAAACTTTTCTGCGGTCTCCGTTCACCCATATCAGACCGTTCTGCCCAACGACGATCTGAACGTCGAGCTCGCTCTTCAGCAGCTTTATCATGCTCCCCTTTTTGCCGATGACTCTCGGAACCCTTGCAGGGTTGATGGCAACGATCCTGCCGAACCTTATCGGCCTGCAGATTCTGTCTTTCATGGTCAGAGTGACCTTCATTTTTGGGTCAATGTTCAGAACCTTTGCTATGATCGCATCACCTATATCCAAAACTTCATTCGGTTTCTTGTTCGGCTTCATTTCCGGATTCTCGCTTACAGGCAAAAAGGCCTGATAGGGTGAGTAAATGTCAACAGCCCAGCCGTTGGCGGCAACCTCCCTTATTATGCCGATCACAACATCCCCAACGGAAGGTGTGTACCTCCCCTTCAGAGGGATTACCCTAACGTGAGTCTCGGTTTGATCAAAAAGGCCTATTATCTTTGCGTAAACTTTCCCACCTTCCACGTACGTTCCGTAACCTGCGGCACGTGGATTTGTGGAAAGCAAATCTCCTGGCAGTACTATCTTCCTCATTATCCTATCCTCCTCAAAACCTTTGTCAGAGCCTCTCCTTTCGCGACTTTTCCAAGCAGGTCCATCAGGTCACCGTACATTCCGGATGGTATGCGCATCACGCAAATCCAGCTTCCATCCCTCTGCCATTCCTCCCTTGTCACGCCTCCAAAGTTATACAGGGCGGAGATAGCCCTTCCAGTGTGTTCAGGCGGTATTTTAATGGCAATTTCCATTTCCTCAAACTTCAGCGGAAGAATTGGCTTTAGAGCTTTTACGATATCCTTTACCTGAGCTTCAACGGACTTGAAAATGTCGATGTGAACCTTCGCCTCCTCTAAGGCCCTCTCGATCCTTGAGGGAGGGTGTGGAGCGTTCGTTCTCGGATCAATCGTATTTCTGCTTATGAAGTTGATGATCTGCTTTCTTTTCGCCTCGAGCATTTCCCTTCTCTGCTCGGCGGTTATCTGAACCTCTCCTTCGAGTATGATTTTCCTGGCAATCTCGAAAACGTCGTCTGTGCCAAATATCTTCCTCAGCTCGTCCACCGAGGCCCTCTCGCCCTTTTTCGCGTCTTTGAACACTTCCTCTGCGGCGAGGAGGTCCTCGAAGTTGACCTCCTTTCCTTCCTTGAGGTCTCTGGCTAAGTAGGGGTCAACGAGGACCTCAAACTCCTCTCCGCCCTTTCTGAGCCTTGCGATTACTGCCTTATCGAGGGATACCATACTTCACTTCTTCAGCAGCTCCCTAATCCTCTCGTTCGCTCTCTCCACGTAAGGCTTGAGCTCCTCAGGAGACACTTCCTTGAAGGTTCTGTCGTCAACTTTAACGTAGCCAACCTCGATGTTCTCCGGGACGAGCTCCGATTCAATGGAAAGTCCCATTGCAACGAGTCCGAGAACCATGGCGTCATCGAAGCTGAGGTCATCGCGGTACTCCTTTTCGAAGAACTCGGTAACTGCATTTCTGCCCATACCTATGGCCGTTGCCTTGTACTCCAGCAGGGCACCGCTTGGGTCAGTTTCGTATAGCTTCGGAACCTCATCGACACCGGCGATGAGAAGCGAAACGCCAAAGGGCCTTACACCTCCGTACTGAGTGTACTGCTGCTTGAAGTCGCAGATTTTCTTTGCAAGCTCCTTCACCGTTATAGGCTCATCGTAGGTAAGCCTGTTAATCTGGGCCTCTATTCTCGCCCTGTCGATAAGCACCCTTGCATCCGCCACTAGTCCAGATGTTGCGGCACAGATGTGCTCGTCAATCTTGTATATCTTCTCAATCGTGTCCGCCTCGAGAAGCTTGCTGCCTACCCTCTTATCAGCTATCAGGATGACACCCTCTTTGCACTTAATGCCTATAGCCGTTGCTCCTCTTTTTACAGCCTCTCTGGCGTATTCCACCTGGAACAGTCTTCCATCAGGGCTGAATACCGTTATTGCCCTATCATATCCCATTTGCGGTAAATGCATGTTCACACCTCCAAATACTTTCTTTTACACCTTTTTATTGTACCGCTGACACCCAATGTCAGCGGGATTACCCTCACACCTCCCACGTGCGTCATTAACGTGAGAGCCACCATCACCTTATCGAGCGCTTCCCTGTAGCACCTTACTATCCCCCTCTCTCCGTCGAATGCTTCCAGCCTGAGTCCGCTGGCTGCAAAGCACTCTCCGAACAGGCTCAGCATTTTCTCTGAGAGAGCGCGGGAAAGTGACCTCTCGTCGATCTTTTTTTCAGCTATAATCCTGAAGGCAATATATCTTTTTCTGCTTCTCAGTGATGGTGGCAAACCCTTCACGATTGCTTTACTGCGAAAGGTGAAAAAAAGTTTGTGATGGTTGCGGAAATTACCGCGAGAGCCATGCACAGCAGAATGCTTATGTAAGGCAGTGGTGAGAGGGTAAGAAACTTCTCAAGCATTCCCATGTAGGCCAAGTAGGCAAGAAAGGCTCCGAAGATGAACAGGCTCAGCGCTAAGCCAGCAGCAACCGCTTCCTTCAAATTCTTAGAGAAGTACCCCACAATCAGCCCTCCGATTATGATGCCAACCCAGTGGAAAGCGGAGAGCGCAAGAGCTACGATGAAAACACCTATTACAAAAATAAGTCTCTTCATGAGCTCACCTCCCTGAAAACTATCTTTTCACCCCTCACGTTGAAATCAAAGCTCTTGTACTGCCCATTCGCCCACATTTCGAGCTGATCGTAGTAGTGGGGAGAGAAGTAGTTGCCCGAATTCCCACCCGGAATTACGCAGTAGTTCTCGTCAAAGTTGACTATCATCCTCCAGCTGCTTCCTGCCTGCGATAATCCCGTTCCCCAGTCAACGGCCCTTCTGAAGTTGAAAACGGTGTAGGTGGAGCCATTCATCGGCATGGATGGATAGTCGAAGAATTTCACGAAGCTGCTGAAGGCATGCTTGATTTCAAGCCTGTTGTAGTCCCCATAAACTCTATATCCCTTGGTTTCTATGATTTCAACAGCCTTCTCCATCGCTCTTGCCGCAATATCATCTCTCTGCTCCCTCTGCTCGGTTCTGATGTCATCATACCATATGCTGTTAGAGGGCAAGTTCTGGAGGACGTAGAGGTGAGGATAGAAGCTGCTTTCCAATCCTGCAGAGTAGAACTCATCCCCAAAGGTCTCGTTAACGAACTCATCAAGCCAGATGGAGAATATCAGCGCCGCTTCGCTGTCCTTCTGCATTCTGAAGTCCCAGTTTCTCAGCTTTTCCGCATAACTCCTCGCCTTATCACTCATTTTTTCCTCAGCCTCGAAGATGAAGGGTGTGAAGAACTCAGCCGGTTTGGAGTAAACGTCTCTCTGCATTTTCATGAAGTATTCGGGGGTAATCTTCTCGCCTGAGTTGGCGGCTTCATCAAGCATCTCGTAAATCCTCATCCCTCTGTAGGGGTCTGCGAAGTACATCGAATCGCCGAGGTAGTGCTGATAGCCGAACACCACCCTCTGGTTCGCCGTTCCAACGTAGTCAGGGTTTATCAGGTGGGGAATCTCCTCAAATGGGATGAAGCCGTCCCAGCTGGAGATGCCGTAAGGTTTGAAGCCTCTCCACTCCCCCTCTCCCGCCGAGCCGTTGAAGATAACGTTTCCCGGAACCTCTGTTCCGTTGACCAGCCTTATAGGGAACTTTCCTGCGGGGTAGTACATCACGTTTCCGTAAATATCCGCATAGACGACGTTTTGTGCTGGTACGTCGAAGAGCTTCAGCCCCTCCATGAATTCCGAGATGTTGTGCGCGTGGTTGTACTTGTAAACCGCAAGCGCCTCGGTCGTTGCCGTTAAGCCCGTCCACGCAACGGCAATCTTCCTGCCGTACTTCTCCAACACGGGCCCGTGAACGGTTTTCTCCACAACCACCTGCCTCTCCTCAATGCCCTTTTTGGTCTTAACCTTCACAACTTTAATCGATTTTTCCGGTTCGAGCCACTCTCCCTTGTAGAGATACTTATCTCCGTTCCACACGTAGTAGTAGAAGTCTATTACATCCGCCCCTACGTTGGTGAAGCCCCAGGCAACGTAATCGTTCATTCCTATCAGAATAACTGGCACACCGGGAAGGGAGACACCTCTCACATTCTCTCCGTTCACTTTCAGGTGCATTTCATACCAAACGGGAGGAGCCATTAGGAGCAGATGGGGGTCGTTGGCAAGCATCGGCTTTCCGTTTGCTGTGAGCTTGCCGGAAACAACCCAGTTGTTCGAGCCAAAACCGTCTTTAGCCTCAAAAGGCTTTAGCCATTCGAGCAGAGATTTGTTCACCATTCCCGTTCTGATTATCGGGTAAGAGTGGTTCAAGTAGTCCGGATAAAGCTCCAGAGCTTTTTCACCAAGCTTTTCAACAATAAAGGACCTTTCCAGATCCCAGAACCTGCCCGTCAGACTCCAGGATATCTCCTTTCCGAGGAGAAGTGAGTCAACTGGTGTCCACTCCTTAGGCTTGTATCCTGCAAGCTTGAACTCCATCGGAAGTGGGCGATTTTTGATGTAGTAATTAACACCCTCGCTGTAGGCAACGAGCAAATCGCCAATTTCAGAATCCTTGAGAACACTCCAAGAAGCCTCCGCAGCCCCCAAAAAGTCCATTTTAACATGGAATTCGTCTGAATCGAAGAAGTCTTCACCGAAAACCTCGCTAAGCTGCCCCTTCATCATCCTGCGGTGCAGGTCCATCTGGAAAAGCCTGTCTTTGGCATGAACGTAGCCGACAGCAAAAGCAAGAGCTTTTTCGTTCTCCGCAACTATGTGCGGCACACCGTATTCGTCAAAGTAAACCTCCGCCCACCCGTAGGGGTTGGGAATTTCCTTTGATATATCAATTTCCCACAAGCTGCCGCTGAAGGGGGCAAGCAGGTTCAAGTAGCTGTGGGCAAGAAGGACGAGCAAAACCAGAACTGCCAACGGGATGGCCGCATACAATTTCTTCATAGCTTCGATGAAATTTGAAATTATTTAATTTTTATGTTTTGACTAATCCAGCCTCCGTCAGTCCAGCCTTCCGGCAAACTCAAGCTTTCCCAGCGCTTTTTCCACAGCCTTAGCCTTCGCTCGAATTTCCCTGTAGCCTTCACAGCCCACACCCATGTCTCCCCTCTCCGTTAAGGGAAACTCCCTGCAGCTTTTCGGTCTGATTTCATGAATTGCGCATCTGTTATCTTTGAGGAAAGGACACGGTTTGATCAGAATAGGGCTTTTCAACTCAACGTCATTCAGCTCAACGTACTCAAATAGCCCCAAATCCGCCTCTGCAATAATCTTGCCCTTACTGGGGTCGTAAACGCACTGGCTTAGCTTCTCGCAGCACTTCCCGCACATTCTGCACTCAAAAGGTATGGCAACCTCTATGCCCTCACTCCTGTAAATCGCGTACATACCCGCTAAGAAGTTTTAAAACCTCCTCTCCCTCTTCCCTGCTGGAAGCTGTGGTTATAACGTAAACCTGCTGCACGGAGGAGCCGTCGATAAGCAAGGCTCTAACGTTCCCCTTTTCGTCGCTTCTCGTGAGCTTGAGCTTAACTCCTCCACCTATGCTCGTCGCATTTCCCTCAATAACACCCGGAACGACCTTTTTCACGTAGGGTGATTTGGCAAGGGAGAGTATCAGCTTATAACCCTCCCTCCCGCCGATTATGGTGGAGTGGCTGCCGTGTATCTTTTCTTCCGGAGGTATTTTTACGGTTTTCAGCTCCTTTTCCAGCCTCAAAACACGCTCCAACCTCTCAAAGAAGCTTTGTGGCGAATCAAATGCGTCGCTCACCGAAACGTCAAAGGGGTAAAGCGTGCTCCTCAACCCCTCTAGCGCCTCATCAATAAGCTCCTCGCTCTCTCCTGAAACCACAATGCTCTCCACTCTGTAGGAGTAAATTCTCTCTGCAAGAATCTCGTAGAGGTTTCTTATCGAAACATCCTCATCGTACCTCTTAATTGAAAACTCCTCAAAATCCCTCTCTCCAAAAATTCTGACGAAAACCCTGCTTTCAGAAACGTAAACTCCGCAACCAACAGCGTGTCTCCTCCCACAGTTAAGGCAGAAGGCCGCGCAGCTGCTCAGCTCAGCTCCACACTCACAAATCAGTCGTTGAAGCATATCAAGTGTCCCATCTTGTCCTTCTTCGCTTTAAGATAGGGCAGATTGACCTCGCAGGGTTCTACCTCAATCGGCTCTCTAACGATTTTGAATCCGTACTTCTTAAGCTCCTCTATTTTGAGGGGATTGTTGGTGAGCAGCCTGATGCTCTTGACCTTCAAATCCATGAGAATCTGGGCGGCGATTCCGTAGCTCCTCATGTCGGGAGGAAATCCGAGCTCGATGTTTGCATCTACGGTATCCTTTCCCTCTTCCTGAAGCTTGTAGGCCATAAGCTTGTTTATGAGCCCTATCCCTCTGCCCTCATGGCCCCTCATGTAGATTGCCACGCCCTTACCCTCTCTGTCAATCATTTTCAGAGCGTTCTCAAGCTGGTCTCCGCAATCACACCGCAGTGAGTGAAAAACGTCGCCCGTCAGGCACTCCGAGTGGATTCTAACCAGAACGTCTCCCTCATCAACCCTACCCTTAACGAGGGCGACTATCTCCCCCAAAGGTGTTTTGTAGCCCACAGCCCTGAAGGTGCCGTAGAACTTTGTCGGGAGAGTGGCTTCAATAACCCTCTCAACAATCTTTTCTGACTTTATCCTGAACTCAATCATGTCTTTTATCCTGAAAACGGGCATTGAGTGCTCTTTGGCAAATTTTAGAGCATAATCCTCCCCAGCAACGCCACCTTCTGCCGTCATGAGAGGAGCGTAAACGGCAGAGGGGGCGAACCCTGCCATCCTCGCCAGATCAACGCAAGCTTCGGCTATCCCCGGCCTCTCCAGCACTCCCATCTCCTTGGTCTCTTCTACGAATATTCTGCCGGGATACTTGATGTCGCCAGCATTACCGCTAACCAACTCTCTGATGAATTTTGCCCTTTCCTCTGCCGAAATTTTCTCAAGATTTGGGTCGATTGGAATTAAGTTCCCGTTCTGGAACCTGAACCTGTTAAGGCCGAGGTTAAGAATCTGCTTCCAGGTTAAGGCCAAACGAATCTCATCGCAGTTCTTCATCATGAAGTTGAGTATTTCTCCGCTGACAACCTCTGCGGGAATGCAGATGGCGCTTTTTTCCGAATCAAGAATCATTACAGGCTTTCCGGATTTTACGTGAGATGAAACCTCTTCCATGAAAAAAGTTGGTCGGGGGAATATAAACTTAATTTAATCCTCCCTCACACCTTTCGGCTTTGATTTCTCATCTTCTTTCCTTTCAAACTTCTCCTTCTCCATCATTTCTCTGTATTCTCCCTCGGTCATCTCCAATATGAAGCTTCCCACGTATCCACAGTTTTTGCAGTAGTACTTCCCCGTATAACCGCCAGCATCAAGCTCCACTTCCTTTGATTTGCAAACCGGACAGACGAGAATCCTCTTCATGGTGGGAGTTTGATTTCAGGTGTAATAAAAGTATCCAAACCTGCATTTTTCGAGTTGAAATAGAGTTCCCTTACAAACGTTTTTGTACTTGAAATAAAACCTCAAACAAACCTAATCGTCTCCAGATTCATCGGAGCTCTCGTTTCGATTCTGTAGGTCTTGTATATGCTTGAGGCTAAATCTATGCACTTCGACTCGTCTCCGTGCACTGTTGCAACCTTCTCTGGCTTGGAGTTGAGGTAGCGTATGTAGTTCATAAGCTGCTTCCTGTCGGAGTGGCCCGAGAATCCGTCAACGGTCTCAACTTCCATCTTTACCTCAACAACCTCTCTTCTACCATCAACTGGGAAAGGTACCTCCTTCCAACCCTTTTGGATTTTCCTCCCCAGCGTCCCTTCAGCCTGATAGCCAACAAAGACGATGGTGTTTCTCTCGTCCTCAGCAAGATGCCTGAAGTACTCCATCACAGGCCCACCGTTTAGCATACCTGAGGTGGCTATTATGATGCTCGGTGATGGGTCGCTTATAACTTCCTCCCTCTTTGAGGAGGAATCGACCCTAACGAAATTTTCGCTTATGAAGGGATTTATCCCGTGGTAGAAAATCAGGTCTCGGAGTTGTGCGTTAAGGTACTCTGGATACGCTGTATGGATTGCCGTTGCCTCGTAAATCATTCCGTCGAGGTAAACGTATGTTTCCCTCAGCCTCTTCTCTCTCATAGCTTCCTCAAGAACGATCATTACTTCTTGGCTCCTTCCCACTGCGAAAGTTGGAATCAGCACCTTTCCTCCCCTGTCGAGAGTTCTGTTGATGACCTCTATCAGCCTCTCCTCAGCTTCCTTCCTTGAAGGCTGGAAGTCGTTTGGACCACCGTAGGTTGCTTCCATCACTAGCGCTTCAAGCCTGGGAAAATTGGTCGCAGCCCTGTCGAACAGCCTTGTCTTCTCGAACTTGAAGTCTCCCGTAAATGCAATGTTGTAGTGCCCCTCCCCGATGTGGAAGTGAGCGATGGCGGACCCGAGAATGTGGCCGGCGTTGTAGAAGGTCAGCCTCACGTCGGGGCTGATATCCGTAACAACTCCGTAATCAAGAGTTATTGTGTGCTTCAAAGCCTCCCTGATGAGATTTGAGCTGTAGGGAGGGTTTGTCCCCTCTCTACCCGCCACTTCAAGAAAATCAAGCTGAAGCAAAACCATCAGGTCCCTCGTTGGGGGTGTGAGGTAAATCGGCCCTCTGTAGCCGAATTTGTAAAGCAACGGCACGAGCCCGCAGTGGTCGAGGTGAGCGTGAGTTATCACAACAGCATCAAGGGCGTCGAGTGGCTGCACTTCTGGAACATACAGGTAAGGTGTGCTTGAGAGATTGCTCACATTCACTCCGCAGTCAATCAGAATTCTGCTCTCAGGTGTCTGGAGCAAGTAGCAGCTTCTCCCCACCTCTCTGCTACCGCCGAGGAAAGTTACCCTCACCCACTTTTCGTCTATGAGCGAGGTTCTGTGTATCCTTTCCCCAATTCTCTTCAGAATTTCGCTCCTCTCCTCTCTCACGCTCAGCAGGTAGTTTCTGATGTTGTCGATAATCTTGGACTTTATGGGTGGAGTTCGAACGACTCTCGGGCTCCAGCCAACGGCTCGCATTATCTCTCTGAATGTGGAGCCCTGCTTTCCGATGACAACTCCCGGCTTCTCCGCTTCTATTATTACCTCGCCGTTCTCTTCGTCAAAAAAGATGTTGGAAATCCTTGCATCCTCGGGAACGATTTGCATTATTATCTGCCTTGCCTTCTCAGGAGGTTTCAGGGATTTCGGATCAGCTCGAATGATAATTCTCTTTCTCAGGTCCTTTGCGAGTTTCTTGACTATATCGACCTCTGCCAGCTCCTGCGGGTTCTCAACGTATATTACAAGCTGAGGCCCCTCGAATTCTATGCTCTTTACCCTAACCTTCGGCGGTAGGTACTCCTTTACCTTCTCCCGTATTTCATCCAGATACTTCGTCATCCTTATTTCCTGAACTTGGCCAGTATCTGCTCAACCTCTTCGGGACTGTACTGGTAAAACTCATCCTCAGTTATCTTCACCACGTCAATTCCATCTCCCGAAGCAGAGTCTCTTTTCATTGCGGAGTATATGGCCCTCACCGCAAGCTCAACCGCCTCGTCGACTCCAATTTCCGGTGTGAATCTGTCCTCAAGCACACCGTAGGCGGTAAGGCTACCACTGCCAGTGGCAACGATATCCTTCTCCTCTATTGCACCACCGATTGGGTCGATGGAGTATATGCTCTTCCCCTCTGAGTCAATTCCGCCTATGAGAAGCTGCACCAGGTAGGGGAAATAGCGATAGGAGTTGAGAAGGTTGGACGTTAGGGTTGCTATCGCCCTGACGGTCGGTTTTCTTTCCCTCCTTATCTCGTACAGGTTTGCCTCGATTTTAATGATCCTTGCGAGGAACTGAGCGTCACCAACACTGCCCGCGGTGGTCATGGCCATTCTGTCGGCAATCTGGTAGATTTTCTTTGCAGCTTTGCTGGCAATGAAGTTTCCCATCGTGGCTCTCTTTTCGGTAGCCATGACTACTCCGTCCTTACAAACCAAGCCCACCGTCGTGGTTCCCTTATATATCTTCTCCTCTATCATGCTCATCACTTTGTTTTTGCTTTTTAAAATAGCCCTAAGGCAACCTTCAATAGAGAAAAAAGATTTTTAAATGTTTCGTTCTTTTGAAATCATGTTCGAAGAGGCGATAAAGGTTGGAAAACTTCTCGCTGCAGCTAGGCTAATTGACGGGGCGAGCGGTAATATGAGCTTCAAAATGGCTGATTCAATTTACATAACCCGCTCCGGTGAGAATCTTGATGACCTAACCGATTCATCCTTCGTCAAAATCAAGCCGGGAGAGTTTGTGAAGGAAGCATCAGTTGACCAGCTAATCCACCTCAAGATTTACGAGAAAACTGACTACAACGCTGTCCTGCACTGTCATGGTGTTTTCAACGTGGTTTTGGGGAACAAAATGGACAGGATTGAGCCCCTTGATCTGGAAGGCAAGCTTTACTTTGGCGAAGTTGAGGTTGTTGAAGGGCAGTTCGGCTCTCCAGAGCTCGCTGAAGGGATAGCTGAGGTAGTGAAAAGGAAAGGTGTGGCTGTTGTAAGAAATCACGGAATCTACGCAGCAGGAAAGAGCTTGAGGGATGCTTACAACAAAGCAAGCTACGTTGAACACTCCTGTGAAATCCTTTACCGCTCAATGCTGCTCAACAAGCTTTAGCATTGCGTAAGCGGGGAAAAGCTTTGAATAATCCCCATATAGCTCCGAAATCAATCTGCACTCCGCACCTGCCTCCTCACAGGCTTCAGCAATCAAAAACTCTCCAATGCCGCATGCGAAGACAGTCTTTAAGCCGTAAATCTTTGACTTATGCTCGATAACTTCAGACAGCCTGTCAATCATGGCCCATTTCGCTTCCAGAGCAAGCTCTTTAACCTTTTCCTCTCCAAGCTCCTCCAGATCACTGCAAACTGTCCTTGCAAGCCTTCTCATGCACTCCTCTCTGCTTCTGCCTTTTCCATCGGGAGTGTCGCAGCTGTAGTCCTCTTCTTTAATATCTCCCGTGGTAACAAAAACGTCCGCAGTTATGGCAAAGAACTCAGGGCAGAGGGGGGCTCCTTCAAATTCTTTAAGGACGTAAAAAACCGGTGTCCTCAAAACACCGAAGTAAATTAATTCGCCCCTCTTAAGCCTTTCAAAGTCCGTTTTTGCAGCCTCAATTTTAGAAGTGACAGGGATTATATCTGTGGTTGTAGAGCCCATGTCAACGAAGAGAAAGTTTCTGTAAGCCTCCTCCAGCAGAAATCTGCAAGAAGCCACCCAGTTGCTGGCTGCAAAGTTTTCGGGATTGTCTATGTCTGATTTTAAGTTGCCTTCAACGTCCAGAAATCTCACATCTTCGAAGGCCTTTTTGCAGGCCTTTGCTATAAACTCAACACCCTCTGCCCTTGACTTGAAAAAGTCCGCAAGCTCTGCGGTCATCACAACTCCTGCTTTAGCAGTTGAATATTTCTCTGCAATCTCCCTCAGCTTGCCCTCTAGCCTCTCCGCCTCCCTCCACATTGGGAAATATATTATCTCCCATCCATCCTTCGAAGCAACTTTAAGGTTCGCTCCGCCGATATCAATCCCCAAAGAACTCATCGAGCCTCCCCTCTCCGAAGGAAAAGGACTGATAATCCTCTCCCACGGGATAACTTTTAATCGCAAGATGGTGCGGCGGGAAGAAGTGGCCGAGGTGCGTGAGGACGACTTTGCCGGCATTCAGCCTTTTGGCGAGTTCTAAAGCCTCTTTCGCATTCATGTGTTTCCTGAACCTCCCAGTTGGGGCCAAAGCCTCTACGATGAGCAAATCGGGATTCTGCATTTCTCTCAGAGTTGCTTCAGGAATCCTCACGTTGGTATCCCCGCTGACGACAACCTTGTAGCCCTTCCACTCCACCTTGACTCCCACAGCGCTCACAGGCGGGTGGTTTACCGGCAGGAGTGTGAAGTCCATACCGGCAATGGTAAAATTCTCGAACGCCTCCACCTCTACAGGCTTGTAGGACATGAACTTCATGAAGTGGCCTATATCTTCGTGAATTTGAGGGGTGGAGTAAACCTTAACGTTGTTCTGGACCCTGTAAAACTCGCCAAAACCTCCAAAGTGGTCGAAGTGGCAGTGAGTCCATATCACCGCATCAACCTTCTCCACCCCGCAGTCGAGAAGCTGCCTCCGCAAATCGGGAGAGGTGTCAATCAGCACAGTCTTGCCGTTGTTCTGAACCATCACCGAGAACCTCTTCCTCTCCCATCCCTTCCTCCTCGCATCCTCGCAAGTTCTGCAGTGACAGTTGAGAATAGGGGTGCCGGGAGAGTCACCTGTTCCAAGCAGAGTGACTATCATGGTCAGTAGGATTTCTTAAGCTTGAGCCTCTCCCTGACTTCCCTTATCGCATTCAGAAGGTCTTCCTGAGTGAGCTCTCTTCTCCCCTGAAGGAGGGCATCGAGAACAGCTTCCCTAACAACGAGCTTTATGTCCGCTCCCGTAAACCCATCGGTCTCCCTCACAAGCTCGTCAATGTTGAAATTGCCATCAATTCTTGCCAGAAATATTTCAAAGATTCTCTTCCTGATGGCTTCAGCAGGCTCAGGGAACTCAATAACCTTGTCGAACCTCCTCCAGACTGCAGGGTCGAGCAGGGAGGGGTGGTTTGTTGCAGCTATAAGCAGAACTCCATCCTCAACGAGGTTTATGTCGTCGATGGATTTAAGGAGGGTGTTAACGGCCCTTTTAATGGCAGCATGCTCGTCGCTCGTCCTCATTTTGGCAACATAATCAAACTCGTCAATGAACAGAATGCAGGGAGACATCATTCTCGCTATGTCGAAGATTTTCTCGATGTTCTTCGAAGTCTCGCCAAGATACTGGCTTGTAATCATTGAGAGCTTCACTTCAAGCAGTGGAAGGTAAAGCTTTTTGCTCAAGGCCCTCGCAGTGGTGGTTTTTCCCGTGCCGGGCGGGCCTATGAACAGAAGCTTACCAATGTCCGAAAGGCCAATTTTCCTCAGAAAACTTCTCTCTTCCAATGCAATCTCAATCTTCCTGACCTCTTCAAGCTGCTCCTCGCTTAGGGCCACCTCCCTGAAGTCAACTGGAATTTCTTCGGGGGACAGCACTCTCACAAGGGACAGCATCTCCCTTGTCTCGTCCTTCTTCTCAAGTTCCTCTATCAAGCCTTTGAGCCACTCCTTGTCTCCGTGCTTCGGAAGGTTGGCCTTCTTCGCCTCCTCGTAGGATACATCGAGGGAGTCGTAATTCTGGTAGAAGTAAGCGAGTGCGGGGTTTTTCTTTATCAACTCAACTCCCCTGCTTGCAAACCATTTGACAGCTAAATCAAAGGATGTGAGAATGTACTGTCTTGAGAAGGAGTTAAGGTCAACAAAAGGTGGCTTCTGCTCAACTTTCCCCGCATATCTCATTACAGTATCCTCCCTGATCACTACCGGTCTTTTTATACCTCCCTTGTTGTAGAGCAGTTTCCTGATTTCCTTCGGTATGTCATCTTCAGTTAGCTCCTCATACCTGTTGAATATTTCTGCAGTTAGCAGAAGTTCCACAAGCTTAACAGCGCTCATCTGGGACACTTCCTACAAATCACCGAATCGTGATTTAAATTTTTTGGGAGTTCTGCCTGACTTCGTTTTTGGTTAAGTTTTAGGTTTAAAGTTACAAGCTGATTCAGAAAACTTTATCAAATCCGATTTTTAGGAAAATCATGAAAAGTTGTAAAGCTACGAAAATTGAAGCCGTGCTCACAATGGACTCAAAGGGCCAGATTTTGCTGCCCAAAGAGCTAAGGGAGAGAGCCGGACTGAAAGCGGGAGACAGGCTTGTTGCAATTGCTGGCTGTGATGAGAACGAAGAGGTTTGCTGCCTTATTCTCGTTAAGGCGGAGTTGGTGGACGAGGAGATGAGGAGCATTATCGCACCTATGCTTAAGGGGGTGGTAGGGTGAGCAGAATTGATGACATAGAAAGGGACATCAAGAAGGCTGAAAAGGTGGTGGAACACTACGTAACGCTTGAGGAGAAGAAGGAGCTCTCAATAATCGAGAAATTTCTGACTCTGTGGATCTTTCTCGCAATAATTGGGGGAGTTGCCCTCGGCTATGTCTATCCTGACATTGCGAACATCATCGGCTCTCTCAGCATTGGCACAACATCCATTCCCAT
This sequence comes from Archaeoglobus fulgidus DSM 4304, assembly GCF_000008665.1. Classification (NCBI taxonomy): domain Archaea; kingdom Methanobacteriati; phylum Methanobacteriota; class Archaeoglobi; order Archaeoglobales; family Archaeoglobaceae; genus Archaeoglobus; species Archaeoglobus fulgidus. Next base: position 435,805 of record NC_000917.1, on the reverse strand, counting down.
TGCCATTGGCCTTATTCTGATGATGTACCCACCTCTCGCCAAGGTCAGGTATGAGGAGATGGGAAAGGTATTCAGCAACCTCAAGCTTCTCGCCTTCTCTCTAACGCAGAACTGGATTGTGGGGCCAGTGGTGATGTTTTTGCTTGCCATCGCTCTTCTGAGGGACATGCCGGAGTTCATGATTGGTGTTATCCTCGTTGGGCTGGCGAGATGCATTGCAATGGTCATAGTATGGAACGAGCTTGCTGAGGGTGACAGAGAGCTTGCGGTTGGGCTTGTGGCCTTTAACGCCATCTTCCAGATTCTCTTCTATGCGGTTTACATCTACATCTTCATCACCTTCGCTCTGAACGCCCTCGGGCTGGTTGAGGGAGTTGAGGCCAACGTGAGCATAGTCGAGGCAGCAAAGACTGTCTTCATCTACCTCGGAATTCCCTTCATCATGGGCGTTGCCACAAGGTACGGCAGCTTCAGGCTTAAGGGAAGAGAGTGGTTTGAAAACGTTCTGGCTCCGAAAATAAGCCTCATCACGCCCGCAGCACTGCTCTTCACCATCGTCGTGATGTTCTCACTGAAGGGCGAGTACATCGTCGAGCTGCCGATGCAGGTTGTTAGAGTTGCAATCCCGCTGACGCTATACTTCCTCATCATGTGGTTCATAACCTTCTTCATAGCCTACAAGCTGGGTGTTGACTATCCGAAAACCACCGCTGTTTCATTCACCGCTGCAAGCAACGACTTTGAGCTGGCAATTGCAGTAGCTGTTGCCATCTGGGGGATACACAGCAATCAGGCCTTTGCCACAGTGATTGGACCGCTCATAGAGGTTCCGGTTTTGATTATGCTGGTCAACGTTGCTCTTAAGCTGAGAGATAAGCTTTACAAAGCCTAATTCTCTTTTTGTATTTCTTTAAACTCCCTGAGGCAAGTCTTACAGCACAAAACGTAGACTTTGTTTTTTAGCCTGTAAACAATCGGTTCATCGCACATCTCCTTTCCGCAGTAGTCGCATCTGTAGTTTACTTTGGCTTTGAACGGCACTTCTTTTGCTATTCTCTCAGTAACAGGAAAGACCTCGAGAATCTCGGCTTTGTCCATTACTCTCGACAAATCCTCGAGACTGTTCAGCTGAACTCTGATGAGGTACTTTTTGCTGGCAATCCTATTGACCTCAACAACCTCCTCCATCTCGAGTATCTTTTCAGCGTCCTCTGTGTTGGCAAGCAGATATGCAGAACTTCCGAGATTCTCGAAGCTGCTGGCAAGCTTTATGGTGTAGCCCTCAATAACTCCTTCATTCTCGAGCCTCTCGATTCTCGCCTTGACAGTCTGCCTGCTGAGGTTGAGGGCCTTGGCAATCTCCGTTATGCTGACTCTGGAGTTAGCTTTAAGAATGTTGATAATTTTAAGGTCAACTTCGTCGAGTTTCATGCTAAAAATTTGACAAATTGTTAAAAAAGCTTATCCAATTTTTACGTAGTGGTAAAGGATACTTATATCTCTTCAGCCAGCAAGACTCCGCCAATGGAAAGAACCGTCAGAGTTACCGGAATGACGTGCGCCATGTGCGTCAAGTCGATTGAGACGGCTGTTGGAAGCCTGGAGGGTGTTGAAGAGGTTAGGGTAAATCTCGCCACCGAGACGGCTTTTATAAGGTTTGACGAGAAAAGGATCGATTTTGAAACGATAAAGAGGGTGATTGAGGACCTCGGTTATGGTGTGGTGGATGAGCAAGCTGCTGTTAGTGCGGAGGTTGAGCACCTTTCAAGAATGAAAAGGAAGCTCTACGTGGCAGCCTTTGCCGGAGTATTGCTGCTCTTTCTTGCGCACTTTATCAGCTTACCTTACGAGGACTTCGTTCAGCTCTTGATAGCCTTGCCCGCTATCTTTTATTCGGGGAGCTCGATTTTCAAGGCTGCATTCTCCGCTTTGAGGCGCAGAACGCTTAACATGGATGTAATGTACTCAATGGGAGTTGGGGCGGCTTTCCTTGCAAGCGTTCTATCAACCGCCGGAGTCCTTCCAAGAGAATACTCTTTTTACGAGACGTCGGTTTTGCTGCTTGCCTTTCTTCTCCTTGGCAGAACGCTTGAGGCGAGGGCGAAGAGCAGAACCGGGGAGGCCATAAAGAAGCTCGTAGGGCTTCAGGCGAAAACAGCGGTTGTAATCAGGGATGGAAAGGAAATAGCGGTTCCGGTTGAGGAGGTTGCTGTTGGAGACATCGTGATTGTTAGGCCTGGGGAGAAGATACCGGTTGACGGTGTGGTGGTGGAGGGGGAGAGCTACGTTGACGAGTCGATGATTTCAGGTGAGCCTGTGCCAGTGTTGAAGAGCAAAGGTGATGAGGTTTTCGGGGCAACAATCAACAACACGGGTGTTTTGAAAATAAGGGCCACGAGGGTTGGGGGTGAAACTCTTCTTGCCCAGATTGTAAAGCTGGTCGAGGACGCGATGGGCAGCAAACCTCCGATTCAAAGGCTGGCAGACAAAGTCGTTGCATATTTCATCCCCACAGTGCTTCTCGTTGCGATCTCAGCTTTCATTTACTGGTACTTCATCGCCCACGCTCCGTTGCTCTTTGCCTTCACAACGCTCATCGCGGTTCTGGTGGTTGCCTGCCCCTGCGCTTTCGGCCTTGCCACACCGACAGCATTAACTGTTGGAATGGGAAAGGGGGCCGAGCTCGGAATTCTTATAAAAAATGCCGACGCTCTCGAAGTGGCTGAAAAGGTCACAGCTGTAATTTTTGATAAAACGGGCACTCTCACCAAAGGAAAACCGGAGGTTACGGATTTAGTTCCCCTCAACGGGGATGAAAGGGAACTTTTGAGGTTGGCTGCGATAGCCGAGAGGAGGAGTGAGCATCCCATTGCTGAGGCCATCGTTAAAAAGGCTTTAGAGCATGGCATTGAGCTTGGCGAGCCCGAGAAGGTTGAGGTCATTGCTGGCGAAGGTGTTGTGGCAGACGGCATTTTGGTGGGGAACAAAAGGTTGATGGAGGACTTTGGGGTTGCTGTTAGCAATGAAGTTGAGCTAGCGCTGGAGAAGCTGGAAAGGGAAGCCAAGACCGCCGTAATTGTTGCAAGGAACGGCAGAGTTGAGGGGATTATAGCGGTTTCTGACACGCTCAAGGAATCTGCGAAACCTGCTGTGCAGGAGCTTAAAAGAATGGGGATAAAGGTTGGAATGATTACAGGGGATAACTGGAGGAGCGCCGAAGCCATTTCCAGAGAGCTGAACCTCGACCTCGTCATTGCGGAGGTTCTGCCACATCAGAAGTCCGAGGAGGTCAAAAAGCTGCAGGCTAAGGAGGTTGTAGCCTTTGTGGGGGACGGCATAAACGATGCCCCGGCACTGGCTCAGGCAGACCTCGGCATTGCCGTAGGGAGCGGGTCGGATGTGGCTGTTGAAAGCGGAGACATTGTGCTTATAAGGGACGACCTTAGGGACGTCGTAGCGGCAATTCAGCTCAGCAGAAAGACCATGAGCAAAATCAAGCAGAACATTTTCTGGGCCTTGATTTACAACGTAATCTTAATTCCCGCCGCGGCGGGCTTGCTTTATCCCATCTTTGGCGTTGTCTTCCGCCCCGAATTTGCAGGTTTGGCTATGGCGATGAGCAGCGTGAGTGTTGTGGCAAACTCCCTGCTCTTGAGAAATTACGTTCCTCCGATAAGGAGGGGAGGTGATAGTGTGGAGAAGATTGTATTGGAGCTTTCAGGACTGTCATGCCACCACTGCGTGGCCAGGGTGAAGAAGGCTTTGGAGGAAGCAGGAGCGAAGGTTGAAAAGGTCGATTTGAACGAGGCTGTTGTTGCTGGAAACAAAGAGGATGTGGATAAATACATAAAGGCAGTTGAAGCAGCAGGATACCAGGCAAAGCTCAGAAGCTAATTCAATTTTTTATTCCTGCTTCAGCATCTCCCTTACAGTTTTGTTGAACTCTATTTCGCCAATGGACTCGAGCATTCTGCACGTCTGGAGGAGGAGCTCCTTGACAATCATGCCCTCTGGATTGCTGCTTATCGACTGCTGAATCTTTTGTGAAAGTTCTCCAACAAAGGAAATGTAATCCTCGATTACAGACATCTCCGACTGCGTGAAGGCCTTAAAACTCTTCTCCAAAGCTTCCTGGAGGTCAAAGAAAAACTTCTGAACTTCCCTTCTAACATCCAAACTGTAATCCCATATGTACCGTGAGAAGATTAGCAGTGTATCCGCAATCTCCTCGTAGAACTTTGCTATAATTCTTGAGCCAAGCAAAAACCTCAGCTCATCCCAGTTCGACACTGCAATCTTTTTCATTCCTCTGTTGACGATTCTGACCGCAAGCAGATATAGCCTGTCAAAATCCTCCTCATACCTCTGAATCCTTTCGAGAATTTCCTTCACATTTGGACTTTCGAGTGGCAAACTCCTTTCCATCTCGCCCATCAGTCCGGAAAGAATCTGAAGCATCCTTTTCAGTATTGTGACAATGTCAAAATCAGGAATTGTGAAAATCTGCAAAACAACACTGTTTGAAGTGCAGTCGAGCACCTCCATTCCGATAAAGTGGTGAGAAATTTCAGAAATGTCTGTAATGTGCCTGTCAATCCCTCCCTTCTCCAGAACGATTCTGTCAACTCCGAGAGAGTAGATTGAGCCCAAAAACCTCCTAAGGAACCTCTTTTCAAAGCTTGGAATGTCCCTTACGACGACTTTAACCTCCTTTTCGACTGTTTGAGGCTGCACAACTATAAACTCATCAAACTCCCTCAGCACAACTTCATCTCCCTGCTTGAGGTTGTGCTTTGAAATCCACTCTTTTGGCAGGGAGATAGCGTAGCTTGAGCCGCCGACGAGTTGAAGTTTCCTTATTTTCATTGATAAACTATTTGTTTTTGTTGTATTTAAACAATACGTATGCCTCAATAGTTGATGTATTCATCTGAAGGGTTGGGAGTAATATATAGGAAAGATTTATAAAATTTCATGCGGAATATTTAAACATGCCCCGTGAGGTAAACATCAGGATTGCGGGAACAGGGGGGCAGGGTGTGATTAAGGCCGGATTGGTTTTAGCTGAAGCTTTCGCCCTTGAAGGTAAAAACGTTGTTCAAACTCAGAGTTACGGCCCTGAAGCGAGAGGTGGGGCTTCGAGGGCCGATATCATTGTAAGTGATGATGAAATTGACTTTCCCGGATTGAGGAGAGTTGATTATCTCTTAGTTCTTCACGATTCAGCTTACAGAAAATACTATCCTCAGGTTGATGGAGAAACCCACGTGATTTACGACTCCTCTCTTGTGAATGCAAGGAGGGGGCTCGGCTTTCCCTTCACCGAAACATCCATTCGGGAGTTCGGAACTCCTTTATTTGCCAACATGATTGCCATAGGAGCTCTGACAGCTATGCTCGGATTGCAGCCCGAGAAAGTGGAGGTGGTTATTCAGAAGAGAATGAGGAAGGCGGAGGAGAACGTAAAGGCTTTCAGAATCGGATTCGAGATGGGAAGGAGGGTTACCAAACCCAAGGTTGTTTCGCATGTGGTTAAACCATATATTCTTTCATGACTTCTTGGTTTTAGATGTACGCCGTTGTAGTTGACTTAAATCTCTGCAAGAAGTGCGGGATATGCAGTGAAATTTGTCCGAAGGGAGTTTTTGGTGAGGGTGGTAGCGTTTTGAACGGGAGAAAGTGTTCCGGATGCAGACTCTGCGAGCTTTACTGTCCTGATTTTGCGATAGAGGTTTTCAGGGTGGGTGGAGATGGAGCTGATTCAGGGGAATGAGGCTGCGGTGAGGGGAGCAATCAACGCCGGCTGCAACTTTTTTGCAGGTTATCCAATAACCCCCTCATCGGAAATAGCCCACGGAATGGCTGAGCTGCTACCAAAATTTGGTGGAGTTTTCATTCAGATGGAGGATGAGATTGCGAGCATCTCTGCGGTAATCGGTGCCTCAATGGCGGGTGCAGTTGCGATGACCGCCACCTCTGGGCCGGGATTCAGCCTGATGCAGGAAGGCATGGGCTACGCTGCCATAACAGAGTCACCGGTTGTGATTTTCAACGTCATGAGAGCTGGCCCGTCAACGGGGATTCCAACAGCCCCCTCTCAGGGGGACGCGATGCAGGCGAGGTATGGAAGTCACGGAGACTACCCCATCGTGGTTCTGGCTCCAGCATCTGTGAAGGACATGTACTACCTCACTGTGGAGGCCTTCAAAATCGCCTTCAGGTTTTCCACTCCAGTCATCGTGCTGAGCGATGAGATTGTTGGGCACATGAGGGAGAGCGTTGCCCTACCACCTCTCGGCGAGATTGAGAGCTACGAGAAGAGGGCGAAGAACCTGATTGATGGGAGGAGAAGGCACAGGACAGGACTGGTTCACACCGAAAACGGCCTTCCCACAACTGACCTTGAGGAGTATGAGAAGCTGTTGAGGCTGTTGTTTGCGAAATTTGATGATTTCAGGCCAATGGTAAGGTTTGAGGGGGAGGAGGGAGTTTTGTTTGTGGCCTACGGCTCCTCCTACAGGCTTGCTAAAAGCTCAGCGAAGCTTCTTGCGGAGAAAGGTGTATCTGCAGGAATCCTGAAGCTTGAGAGCCTCTTTCCCTTCCCGGAGGATGCTGTCAGAAGATACTCCAAAAAAGCAGACCTTGTGGTTGTGCCGGAGATGAATGCTGGGCAGGTTGTTAAGGAGGTTGAGAGGGTTTGCTGCTGCAGGGTTAAAGGTGTCTCGTACTTCGGCTCTCTGATTCTTCCGGAGAAGCTTGTAGAGATAGTGGAGGGGGAGCTATGAAGGCAGAGTATGCTGATTACCTGAGAACTGAGATGCTGCCGACGATATGGTGTGCAGGCTGCCCCAACGGCATAGTCCTCGCCTCATTCATCAGGGCCGTGAAGAGGGGTTTTGAGAGGGATAAGACAGTGGTTGTGAGCGGAATTGGCTGCAGTGGGAGAATAACGCAGTACCTTGATTTTGAGACGGTCCACACCACTCACGGCAGGGCTCTGGCCTTTGCTACAGGGATCAAGCTCGCCAAACCAGAGCTAAACGTGGTGGTTTTTATGGGAGATGGTGATGCGGTGGCGATTGGAGGTAACCACTTCATCCACGCCTGCAGGAGGAACATAGACCTCACTGCAGTTGTCATAAACAACTCCCTCTACGGAATGACTGGTGGGCAGCTTGCCCCGACAACTCCGGAAGGTGCAAAAACTAAAACCTCTCCCTACGGGAACGTTGAAAGACCCTTCGACATTGCAAAGCTTGCGATTGCAGCGGGAGCAAGTTACGTTGCGAGGTTCACGGCCTATCAGCCAAGATGGATAGAAAAGGCCATTTTTGAGGCCATGCAGCATCACGGCTTCAGTGTGGTTGAGGTGGTTACTGGCTGCCCGACTCATCAGCGTATAAAGCCTGCGGATTTGCTGAAACATCTGAAGGAGAACTTCAGAAGGAGGGACAACGTCTCTCTGGATGAAATTCAGCCCACTGATATTGGCGTTTTCAAAAAGGAGGTGATGGAGGAGTTTTGTGAAAAAATAGAGAAACTCAGGATGTACGTGAGAAAAGGAGAAAACAAAGAAAATGTTTAAATATTTTTGTTTCCAACAACAAATCATGAAAAAAGCTAGGTTGTGGAAAGTATTAGCGCTATTGTTCTTGGCGATCTCAATCGCCTTTAGCGGATGTACACAAACCGAAAAACCTACGGAAACAGCAGCTACGACCCCAACTACTCAACCTCCAGAAAAGGTTGAGTACAAAATAAAAATGACCACTGGTTCACCTACGGGAACTTATTACATAGCACTCACGTCCATTGCGAGTGTTGTGTCTAAATACAACCCAGATATTTACGCAACTGCAATTCCCGGTGGTGGTTCTGCCGCCAATGCAAGAGGCGTGGGTAGCGGTGAGGTTCCAATATCCTTGTCAACTTCAATGGTGGCCTACTTCGCATACACTGGAACTGGAACTTTTGAGGGAGAAAAATATCCCAAACTTAGAGCTATGGCCCCGGCTCACCCCTTAATCGTTAGCTTCATAGTTAAAGCGGACAGCGATATGAAAACCATCTACGACCTAAAAGGAAAGAGAGTGGCAATAGGTGAGGCAGGAAGTGGTGATGCAGTTGCTGCCGAGGTCGTTCTGAAAGAAGCGGGGATATGGGATGACATTATAAAAGTTAATGTTGGAGATCCAGAATCATGGAACATGGTTAAGCTCGGAACGGTTGACGCAGCTATCCACCACACTTCGTTGCCAAATCCAAACCTCTACGAGGAGTCTATGAGCACTCCGATTAGACTCTTGGAGATTCCCGATGAGTTGGCAGATAAGATCACAGAAAAGTATCCGTACTTCTCAAAGTATGTGGGCAAAAAGGACAGCTACAATGGAATGGACTCGGATGTCAAGGTTCTTGCAGCACCCGTGATTTTGATAACGAACGAGGATGTTCCAGAAGACTTAGTTTACAAGTTCACAAAGACGTACTGGGAGCATTTTGACGAGGTTAAAAAATCTGCCCCGTTCCTGGAGACTGTAAATAGAGATAATCCTATGGCTGGAATCTCAATTCCGCTGCATCCTGGGGCCTATAAGTACTGGACCGAAATAGGCGTGGAAGTTCCAGAAAAATTAAAACCGTAATTTTTTAAATTTTTTTATGGGGTGACCAATTATGGACCACTCAAATGTCAGTGACAGAGTGACGAATCTCATTTCCGCTGCATACGCCCTTTACATGATCGTATTTGCACTTGGTTTTTTCCTCGTTGTTGTTATGCTGTTAAGCAACTTTTTTGGCTTTTCAGTCCCCTCCTATCTGATTCTAACGCCTATGCAGCACATGGGCATGTTTTTGTCTGGGATTATACTAATAAGCTTTGTAACACACCCTCTACGTAAAAATGGGGCAAAATGGTACGACTGGTTGATGGGTATTGTAGGAGCTTCGGGCGGTTTGTACATTTTCTTTGTGTATCCGGAATTAATGCTAAGAATGGGCATTACAACGACAATAGACGTGGTATTTGGGCTAATAACAATTATTTTCCTTCTCGAAGCTGGTAGAAGGACGACTGGTGCTGCCCTTGCCGTATTAACCATGGTTTTCATTCTGATTGGTCTGTATGATGCGGGATTTGATATTTCGTCCTTGGTTACGAGAATATACCTTTACAATGTGGGAATATTCTCAACCCCATTTCAGGTAGCCACATTTATGATTTTCATCTTCATGTTTTTTGGAGCTTTGTTGTCAGAAATTGGTGTGGGCAAATTCTTCACAGATTTGGCATTTGCGTTAACCGGAGCGAGAAAAGGTGGACCTGCAAAGGTTGCAGTTGTTGCCAGCTCACTGCTCGGAACGATGAGCGGCTCTGCAACGGGAAATGTGGTCACCACTGGCACTTTTACAATACCACTGATGAAGAGAGCGGGATATAAACCAGAAACTGCTGGAGCAATAGAGGCCAGCGCCTCTACGGGTGGACAGCTGATGCCCCCGGTCCTTGGGTCGGCGGCCTTCATAATGCCGCTGTTTTTAGGTATCAGATACTGGGATGTTGTGGTAGCTTCCGTAATTCCAGCGCTGCTGTACTACTTTGCCCTTTACATCTTTGTTGACCAGGAAGCATCGAAGCAGAAAGCCTTTGGGGTGCCAAGAGAGCAGCTACCACCGCTGAGACCATTGCTTTTGAAGCTGTACTATCTCCTCCCACTGGTAGTTTTGGTTTCAGTCTTGTCGTCAGGTTACTCAGTAGAACATGCCGCAGTTGCATCGATAATGGCGGCGCTGTTTATTGAATGGTTCACGAGAGCGGGAATTAGAAAATTATTTGGAGTAATCTTTACAGTAATAATATTCGGCCTTGGATTTACGCTTGCCTCCTCAGGACTGGATATTTTCAGCATTCTCGTCGTCGTGGGGGCAATATCACTCTTCATCACAATGGGGATAGGGTTAGTACTCAAAGGAGCAAGAGAGATGACATCAATTATAGTCAGAAGTCTTGCAAGTAGCTTCAAATCAGTTACCCCAGTAGCAATAGCGTGTGCTCTTGCCGGAGTTATTGCGGGAGTTCTTGCGTACACCGGACTCGCATTAACTCTCAGTCAATTTCTTGTCGAAATTTCAGGGGGTAATATTGTAATTTTGCTAATTCTGGTTGTTGGAATAACGATTCTTCTTGGAATGGGGATGCCAACGCCAGCCGTCTACGTGTTGTGTGCAACCTCAGTTGCTCCTGCTCTCGTTGAAATGGGAATTCCACCAATAGCTGCGCACTTTTTCATATTCTATTTCGGAATCCTTGCACCACTAACACCTCCTGTTGCAATAACCGCATATGCTGGTGCGGCGGTCGCAAAGGCGGACTTCTGGAAGACTGGTATCGAAGCTTTCAGAATGGCCTTGATAGGGTGGTTTATCGCCTTTTCTTTCATCTCAAGACCGGAGATGCTGATTCTACCGATTGAATCTCTAGATTTATCTGCTATCTCTAATGTGGTATTTGGAGTGTTTGCATCAGTCTTGGCAGCTCTTTTGTCTGGTGGAGTCATATCAGGCTATCTCTTCGGTCATCTAAATGCTATGCAAAGAGTTTCTTTTGCGATAGCATTGATTTTACTTTTGATTTCCCTATTTTATACAGAGTACTTAATTTTAGTATCAGCACTCATCCTCGCTTTGCTGAACCCGGTAACTCTTAAATCTTTTAGAGGTAATAAATAAAGCAAAATTTTAAAGCATCAATTTTTTCCCATCAAACGCATTTAACAGCCAGAAGGTTGCTGCACTCGTGGTTCGAACCTGCATAAAAAAAGCATTTTACCTTTTCAACCATGCCGAGGGGGGGATTCGAACCCCCGACCTCCTGATTATGAGTCAGGCGCCCCAACCAGCTAGGCTACCTCGGCTCAATGCCATTTAGCCCAACTTGAATTAAAACTCTTTCGCTCAAAGCTCAAGTGCTCAAAGTTTTAAACACTCCCTCAGACTGTTAAAAATGGAGCTGCTCAGAGACATCAGCGAGGAGTTGAAAAGCTCGTACATTGACTATGCCATGAGCGTTATTGTTGGCAGGGCATTGCCAGACGTCAGGGACGGCCTTAAACCCGTTCAGCGACGCATTCTCTATGCCATGTACGAAATGGGGCTGTTCAGCAACCGCCCCTACAGGAAGTCAGCGAGAATAGTCGGAGAGGTTCTCGGTAAGTACCATCCTCACGGCGACTCGGCGGTTTACGATGCTCTCGTCAGAATGGCTCAGGACTTCGTCATGCGCTATCCTCTTGTGGATGGACAGGGCAACTTCGGAAGCATAGACGGCGATTCCCCAGCAGCGATGAGGTACACCGAGGCGAGGCTCACCAAGATTGCGGAGGAGATGCTGGCCGACATAGGCAAAAACACCGTTGATTTCATGCCGAACTTTGATGCCACTCTCAAAGAGCCTGTAGTTCTGCCCTCAAAAATCCCAAACCTTCTCATTAATGGATCAAGCGGTATCGCGGTGGGAATGGCCACGAACATGCCGCCCCACAATTTGGCTGAGGTGTGTGAGGGCATTATTGCCTACATCCAGAATCCCGAAATTTCCGTTGAGGAGCTGATGAAATACGTCAAAGGTCCCGACTTTCCGACTGGCGGCGTGATTGTTGGCGTGGATGGGATTAAAGAAGCCTACCTCACCGGCAGGGGAAAGATAACGGTGAGAGGGAAGGTTGAGGTTGAAAAGAACGCAATCATAATCAGAGAGGTTCCCTACATGGTCAACAAGGCCAAGCTGGTGGAAAGCATAGCTGAGCTTGCGAAGGACAGAATAGATGAGATAAGGACGATAAGGGATGAATCGGATAGGGAGGGAATCAGAGTTGTAATCGAGCTCAAATCCGGCTCAAATCCGGAAACGGTGATAAAGAAGCTGTATGCCTACTCAAACCTCCAGACTACATTCGGAATCATAAACCTCGCCCTTGTTGATAACGAGCCGAGAATTCTCAACCTGAAGGAGCTCATAGCACTGTTCGTTGACCACAGAAGGGAGATTATTAGGAGAAGAACGACCTATGACCTCGAAAAGGCACAGGAGAGGCTCCACATTGTTGAGGGTTTGAAGGTTGTTGTTGAAGACATTGACAACGCCATAAACCTGATTAAATCCTCATCTTCACCATCCGAGGCGAAAGGAAAGCTGATTGAGACATACTCCCTCTCCGAAAAGCAGGCGGATGCCGTGCTGCAAATGCGCCTGCAGAAGTTGACGGCAATGGAAATTGACGCTCTCCTTAAAGAGTACGAGAGCTTGAAAGAGAAAATCGCGGAGTACGAGTCAATTCTTGCCAGTCCCGAGAAAATAGATGCCATAATTGCAGACGAGGTTAGGGAAATCAGGGAAAAGTACGGGGATGAGAGAAGAACTGAGATTATCGGCCAGGTGGATGAAATATCAACGACCGACCTCATAGAGGAGGAAGAGAACGCTGTGCTGATTACAGCAGAAGGCTACGCGAAGCGCATGTCTCTGGAAGAGTTCAGGGTGCAGTCCAGAGGTGGAGTTGGCGTTATTGGAGCGAGCGTCTCTCCTGGAGATGAAATAGCCGTCTTTAGAATATGCAACTCAACCGACAGGCTCCTGATTTTCACCAACACCGGCAGGGCATTCTGGATTAACGCCTACGAAATTCCTAAAATGGACAGAACGGCCAGAGGCACCACCTTAAAGAGGTTGATAAGGCTCGAAAACGGTGAGAAGGTTGTATCCGCCTTAGGTGTTAAAGATTTCAACGGCAAGATTGCAGTTATCCTCTCACCTGATGGCTACATTAAGAAGGTCCCGCTGATTGAGTTCGAGAACGCCAAGAGGGCAGGAGTTAAGGCTTCAGCCGGGGAAATCCAGCAGGTCGAGCTTCTTGAGGGGGACAGCATTTTCATCGCCACAGCCAACGGGAATGTTGTGAGGCTGAGAGAGACTGACGTGCCCGAGTATGGAAGAAATGCAAAGGGCGTTATTGCGGTCAGGCTCAGAGATGGGGATAGGATAGCGTGGATGAGCGCTTCTGAAGGAGAGTACTTGCTGATGCTGACAGAAAGAGGATACGGAAAGAGATGCGATGTTAACGAGTTCAGGTTCATCGGCAGAGGCTCTATGGGAATGATTGGTTACAGAATTTCGGAAAAAACCGGTAAATTGGCGTTCATTTCTGCATGCAATGGTGAGGAAGTGTTTATCATGAGTGAGGACGGCTACTGCATAAGAATTGACTCCTCCACAATTCCAGTGCAGGGCAGATACTCCTCAGGAGTCGTGGTTGCGAGAAAGGGTGTGAAGAGAGTTGCATTAAAAAAGGTTAGAAAAGGTCCTTGAGGTCCCAGAGGAGCTTCGGATGCGCCTTTAGAAGCTCCTTGACTATCGCGGCAACGCTCATCTCCCTTAAATTTTTGCCCGCAATCGCCCCTGCAAGCTTGTTGAGGAGCGCATCATCCATGTCGATGAACTTGAGCTGCAGCTTCTTGTTTCTTCTCAGCTTTTTACCGAAGTCGTTTTTCCAGAGCTCATCATATCTTCTCAGGAAATCTGCCGAGAAATCGTTTTTCTGAACAGCCTCTGCCGCAACCTTTCCGGCGTAGTAGCCAGCAGACAGGGCGTTCGCAATCCCACCTCCCGTAATGGGGTCCGCATGATACGCAGCATCTCCAGCGAGCATTATGTTGTCCGCCACAGCTGTCTCGATTTCTCCGTAAACCGGCACAGCTCCGGCAACAAACTCAACTATCTTTCCCTCAATACCCTCTTTCTCGATGAATGCGTCAAGGTACTCCTTTGCAGTCCTTTCGGCCATTTTCGGCAGAACTCCTATACCCACATTTGCCGAACCGTTTCCCTTGGGGAAAATCCAGGCATAGCCGCCGGGAGCAAGCTCTCTCCCGAGGTAGAAGTACGTGTAGCTCTCATCGATATCGAGACCGGTCATGAGGTACTGAGCACAGCTCTCTACCTCATTAAGCTTGAGGGTCTTGATTATCCCAGCCTTTCTGCCAATCTTGCTCTCCACGCCGTCAGCTCCGATCAAAATTTTCGTCTCAACTTCCCAGTCTTCTCCGAGCCTCCTGAGCTTTACCTTCACCTTTCCATCTTTTCTCTCAAAATCGACCATTGCCGTCTTAACATAAACCTCCGCCCCAGCCTTTGCGGCAAGTCTGGCAACGTGGCGGTCGAAAATTTTCCTCTCAAGAACGTAACCAACCTCATTGCCAGCCATCTCCTCTGACATCACGATTTCGGTTTTGTTCGGGGCATAGATTTTCGCTCCGGTTACCTCGGCCGCAATCCACTTCTTGTCCACTTCGAAGAATTTCTCAATGCTCTCCCTGCTAATTCCCTCGGCGCATCTAACAGGCGTGCCAATCTCCTGCCTCTTTTCCACCAGAAGAACCTTCAAACCCTGCTCCGCAGCGGTTTTCGCTGCCATGCTTCCCGCTGGCCCGGCTCCAACAACCACAACGTCGTACATTAGTCCACCTCCACCATGGCCAAGGCTCCCATCGGACACATCTTCACGCAGATTCCGCAGCCGGTGCACCTGTCATCGTAAATCTCGAGAAAGGTTTCAACAAGCTCATTTGCATCTGCAGGACAGACGGCAACGCAGGCCCCGCAGTAAGCGCATTTTCTTCTGTCAACGATAGCCTTCCTTGCCATGGAAAAAGGAAAAAATGCAAATATATTTGCTTTTCGTTAGGACTCTTCCTTAATCTCCCTAACCTCTATCGTCTCCACCGGACAGTTAACCACGCAGAGACCGCATGCGGTGCAAGCTTCACTCACCCTTCCGACAGCTTTACCGTTGACAATCTCAATAGTGTTGCCGTTTTGACTGACCGGACAGATGCTTTCGCAGATACCGCAGCCGATGCAGATCTCACCCACTCTGATTTCCTTCTTTTTACTCCTTTCAGCCCTCTTGAACTCAATCTCTATGTCCTCCCTAAGCCTTCTGTCTATTTCGATGGCGTTGCCGGGACAGTACCTCTCGCACGTCCCGCAGAAGTTGCACCTGTCGCTGAAAACAACCCTCTTCTCCGGATCATAGGCATAGGATATTGCGTTGTTGGGGCAGATGTCTCTGCAAACCGTGCAGTCCTCGATGCACTTTTCTTTGCTCCACTTCTGCTCCCCTTCAAAGATTCTTTCAACCTTTATTGCGCCAGTTGGGCAAACCTCGGTGCACATTTTGCAGGTTGAGCATGAACCTTCGTCAACTATCACAGTTCCTATGACAGCCTCCTTCCTCTGCTCGAATATCCTGCAGGAGTCGCATCTCACTGTTATGACGTCCATCGGGCAAACCTTTGAACATATTTCACAGTATATACACTTGCTTTCGTCGATGACTGGCTTACCGTGGTAGATTTTGACTGCCTTAGTGGGGCAGTTCTCAACGCAAAGTCTGCACTCTATGCACCCCTAACCTATGCTTATCTCTCCTCTCCTCAGCTTCTTGAGGTCAACAGACCTGATAACCTTGATTGCATCTCTTGGGCAGGTTTTCATGCAGAGTGAGCATAAAATACAATCTTGAGGATTTACATCTACTTTCTTAAATCCCAACTCTTCTTTCAAAATTTCTGTATACACTCCACCTTCTTTACCGTTTCTGTAGAATTTAAGAGCCCCGAACTGACAGAAGTCGCTGCAGGTTCCGCAGACGGCACAGTTCTCGTTGATTTCCACTTCGAAGTCCTTTCCGTTTCTATATACGCTAATGGCTGACTTGGGGCAAACTGACTCGCACATTCCGCATCCAACGCATCTCTCTGCGCTGAAATACAGGTAATTCCCCCTCTCTTCATCTCTTGCAACCTCTATGATGCTACCACCTCCTTTTTTGCTGATGAAGTTAATGGTTTTATAAGCATTTTGGTTGATTTAGCTGTGATAGTATTGATACATATTGGTTTGTATGGTAAAGTTATTTAACCAACTCCTGATTTTCCCCATGGATTTGTGGGAATTCATAAAAGAGTACTACATCGACTCGATTGTTTACAAGGAAGGTTATAACATCGTGAATACGCTCACGTGGGCTGCAATTCTGATTGTTGCTGTCTACGCTCTCTACAGGTTCCTCGGAAAAAGGCTCGATTTTGATGAGAAGTTTGTTTACGCAAATATCCCCTACATTCTCCTTGGCTCTTCCGTGAGGGTTGTTGAGGATGCAGGATTTCTCACACCGCCCATCTCGTACATTTTCATGACTCCCTTCATCTACATCCTGATTTTTGCCATCGCCTTTCCCACCCTCTTGCTGTCGCTGAGATTTTACGGTGAGAAGTACTACAGGGTTTATGCTGTCGTAGGCCTCGTCCCTGCTGTCGGAGTTCTCATCCTGCTCTTCGCAAATCTGCCGGTCGTTAACTGGTGGGTTATTCCTGCAGGAGTTGGTCTTGCGGCAGCTTTTACAGCGGTTTTCTACGCAATCTCCTTAAAGCCGATGAAAAACGAGCTAAGCCTGCTTACGATGTTCTCTCACATGCTTGATGGCTTTGAAACCTTCTTCGGAATCAGCTACCTCGGTTACTGGGAGCTCCACGTCCTTCCGAGGTATCTGATTGATAAGTTCGGGCCAATATCTCTGCCTGCAGCTAAGTTTCTGGTTTTTTACGCCATCCTTTACCTTCTTGACACGTCAGAGGAGGATAAGAAGCTTAGAAACTACGTGAAGTTTGTTCTGGTTGTTCTTGGCTTAGCTCCGGGGCTTAGAGACGGAATAAGGATGATGTTCGGAACATGAAGGTCGTTTCGCTGCTCACGGACTTCGGGGACTTCTATCCGGGAGTGATGAAGGGAGTCATCCTCAGCCTCGCCCCGGAAGCGAGAATCGTTGATATTACTCATTCTGTGGAGCCGCAGAACATCCTGCAGGGGGCCTTCCTCCTCTACCACTCTTTCAGGTATTTCAGGAATGCTGTGCATGTAGCAGTGGTTGACCCCGGAGTTGGTAGCGAAAGAAGGGCTTTGGTGATTGAGGGGAAAAACCACTTCTTCGTAGGCCCCGATAACGGAATTCTCTATCCTTCAGCAGTTGAAGATGGAATTAAGGCTGCTTACTCCATCAAAGAGGAGATTTCAGAGCTCGTTGGAGAGCTTTCCTCCACCTTCCACGGCAGGGACATCTTCGCTCCAGCAGCAGCGATGGTGGTGAGGGGAGATTACACCTACTTTGAGGAAATTAACAAAGAGGAGCTGGAAAAGCTTGAACTCTTCGATTGCTCAATACAGGGCAATAAAGTTAGGTGCAGAGTTGTTTATGTCGACAGATTCGGGAATGTGGTGACAAATCTCAGGGAAGTGAAGGGGAAAGGATTTTACTTCAGAGGTGTTGAGTTTCCCTTTGTGAAAACGTACTCTGATGTTGATGTTGGGAAACCTCTCTCGCTGATCGGAAGCTTTGGCACCCTTGAGCTGAGCGTAAGGGAGGGCAGCGCTGCCGAGATGCTTGGAATTAAGAGGGGAGGGGGCTGGATAGAGCTGGAGGTTTTGTAAATGGATGAGAAAACTCTTGCCAAGATGATTGAAGCCGTGAACAAGCACATGCCCGAAAAGACGAGAAGCTTAGCGGAGATGCTGAAGGAAAAGGACCCAACCATCAGAGCGAAGGATGGAAATGAATACTACATTGAGAAGAGAGAGCTTGAGTTCATAGCCCAGCACGTGGACGAGCTTGACTGGCCGAGGTTCAGAATTCCCGTAATCCTTGAGATGAACGACATTGGAGGGGAGAGGGTTATTTACGTCAGAGATAAGCTTCATGCAGAGTTCATTAAAAGAGCCTTCGGCTTTGACAGAGTTCTCAACGGAATACTGACACTCTACATGTACGAGCTTCCGCAAATACGCCGTAAGCTGAGAACGGCAAGTCAGGTCATTTTCAGGATTTCCCTGAAGTAGTTTTTCTCGTAGAGAATCAGCAGCGCAGGGACTGCTGAGGTCGCTGCCAGAAGGCTGAAGATTATAGCTATGAATGCGAGAATTCCGAAGTTGCTCAAAACGGGGAAGGTGGAGAAGTAAAGGGCCCCAAACCCGCCCGCAGTTGTTAGGGCTGAGGTGAGGACAGCTTTTCCCGTTCTCTCAACTGTTCTCTTAACGGACTCCTCCACACCAAACTTCCCCCTCTCCTCGAAGTACCTTTCCGTGATGTGGATGGAGTAATCAATACCCATTCCCAGCACAATTGAGTTGAGGGCTATTGAAATGGTCGTCTGCTTAATCCCCATCAAAAGCATGCAGACGTTCATCGAAGCTACAGCCACAGAAATGCTGATGAGCGGTATGATGGCCCTCACAACAGAGCGGTAGGCGAGGAGAAGGAAAGTTACGATGAGCAGATACGCCACCAACGTCATGAGGTTGAGGCTGCTGAATAGAACCTCACTGAGATGGCCGAGGATGACGGGGAAGCCCGTTATGTAGTAATCCCCATCCCACTCCAGAAATCTCAAGTCATTTTCGATGCTCCGCATCATCTTCTCAACTTCCTCCTCCGTCTGCGTGTTGGTGTAGAAGTAGACTGCCAGCTGGTTCCCAGAAATAAACCTGCTGTAAATGCTTTTGGGAAGAGCATCAATAGCCTTCGAAAAACTCTCTGCAGGGATGGCACCGTAATACTCCTCCAAGGTCTTCCCGAGGGAGTCGTAGTCGTAAATCTCCTCCCTTGAGGAAATGTACTTGGCCAGCTCTTCAGCTTTCACAACACTTTCCGCATCAATTCTCTCTGTAGAAAGAACCAGAGCGTAGACGTACTGCGGGGAAACCTTTCTCTCAATCTCCTCGAACTTAACCAAAGCTGGAAGGTCTGGAGGAGCATACTTCCTCCTGTTCGTTTCAAGCTCAACGTGTGTGCTGGCATAAGCTCCGACAACAATCAGAATCAGAGTTAAAGCAAGAATTTTTCTCGAATTGGCTATTGTAACCTTGGCTATTGTCGTGAGAAGCTTTTCAAGAATTCCGGGGGAAATGGATTCCTCTCTCCCTCCTCTGTCGGAAAGCTTTAGCAGTGAAGGCAAGAAGGTGTTCGAAAGCAAAAAAGCGGTAATAAGACCAACTGAAAGGAGGAAGCTGAACCAGAAGAGCGAAGGAATTCCCGGAGCACACATCGATGCGAAGCCAATTACTGTTGTGGCCATGGCCATGAAAAGGGGGAACCTAGTGTGGTTTAATGCCTCCTCTAAGGCCTCATCAACCTCTCTCCCTCCCCTCCTCTCTTCCTCATAGCGGTTCTGAAGCTGGGCAGCGTAGTCAATGGCAAGACCGATTAGAATGGGGATTGTTGCGGAGTTGTACTCTGTCATCTGAAGCCCCAGAAGGGGCAGCAATCCAGCCATAACTGCAACGGACATCAGAGAAACAATTAAGGGAAACAAAACCGTGAGCTTGCTCCTCACGACCCCGCTGAAAACGGCAACTAGGACTGCAATCATCGTCACTGATGCTATGAAAAATGTGCGGTAAACATCCTCCTCAACGGCCTTAGCAATCTGGTACATCAGCACAGCCCCGCCCGTAACGTCAACAACAACTCCGGGCGGAGGAGAGACGAATTGCAGAATCCTCTCAATCTCCTCAGCAAGCTCCATTAGCCTGTCATTCTCCATGCTTTCAATTTGAACAGAAATCAGAGCAAAGCTCCTTTCAGGCAAAAGGGACTTGGCGAGCCTTTCAGCAGTTTCCCCAACGAGTTCTTCGCTGTCAGGAATATCTCCAAGCACATCACGAAGGATGGAGGCGGGAGAAGAGGTAGAAACAACGCCATCCCTCCCCTCAAGAACCTTCTGGAGGGAGAGCATGTACTCCATAACATCTCTGCTCAAAACGTCCTCAGCCTTCACGATGATGTAAACGTTTTCGGGAGTATAGCCAAAATCCTTGTAGTAAAGCTCATACTGCCTGTAAATCGCATCCCATGGAGGAAAGCTGTCTGCATAGTCAGCAGATCCAAATTCAAGGTTTTGGGCTGAGAAGATAAAGAAAGCGATTACAGACGAGATTAGAAGGATCGTAAGGAGCGGGCGTTCGACAGGGAGCATCAAAAGTGATTCGGAATCTCGGTAAAAAACTTTTTGAACATTCATTCTGAATTGCTGCCATGAGAGCAGGAGGAGCCGGAGAGCTTTTTGGAACCAATGGAGTTAGAGGGATTGCAAATTCCGAGCTTACAGCCGATATGGCTCTAAACCTTGGCAGGACCATTGGAACGCTAAGGCAGGGCAAGATAGCCATCGCATGCGACACGAGAATTTCAAGCTCAATGCTCAAATCTGCAGTTTCGGCTGGAATAATGTCCACTGGCAGTGATGTTGTTGACATCGGCATTGCCCCCACACCGGCCCTTCAGTATTACGTGAAGGAGACGGACTGCTCAGCAGGGGTTATAGTGACTGCAAGCCACAATCCGAGAGAGTATAACGGCATCAAGTTCGTTCAGGAGAATGGGGTGGAGTTCTACAGGGAGATGGACGAGGAGAGCGAGAGAGTTTACATGAGCAAGAAGTTCAGGATCGCAGAATGGAGCGAGGTGGGGCAGCTTTACCAAGACAATTCGGGGCTGAGGAAGTACATAGAGGCCATCATCAACTCAGTTGAGCTTGACAAATCCTACAGGGTTGCCGTTGACTGTGGAAACGGAGCTGGCTGCTTCACCACTCCCGAAATTCTGAAGGAGCTTGGCTGCGACGTTTATGGAATAAACTGCAACCCCGACGGCAGATTCCCCGCAAGAAATCCCGAGCCTGTAGAGGCTTCGCTGGATTTGCTGAAGAAGGCTGTTGTTGACTTCAGGGCAGATTTCGGCGTTGCTCACGATGGAGATGCTGATAGAGCGGTTTTTGTTGACGAGAAGGGAAACTTCGTCAATGAGGATGTGATGCTCGCTCTCATGGCAAAGCACTACGTTGAGAAGAATGGAGGGGGGTTGGTGGTAACTCCAGTCTCATCCTCAAAATGCGTTGAAGATGCGGTTAAGATGGCTGGTGGAGAGATTATTTACACCGCCGTAGGCTCGCCAGTGGTTGCAAAGGTGATGATTGAAAAGGAAGCTGTTTTCGGCGGAGAGGGAAATGGTGGGCTGATTTTCCCAGAGCATCTCATTGCGAGAGATGGGGGGATGAGCGTTGCAAAGGTTCTGGAGCTTCTTGATGAGAAAAGAAAGAGGTTGAGCGAGCTTGCGGCTGAGATTCCAAGATACCACATTGTAAAAGGCAAAGTGGAGTGCAGGGAGAAGAAGAGACTGCTTGAAGGGCTGAAGGAGGAGTTTCCCGAAGCCAATCACATCGATGGAGCGAGGATTGACTTCGAGGACGGGTGGGTTTTAATTCGCCCCTCAGGGACTGAGCCCATTGCAAGGGTTTATGCGGAAGCAAAAACTGAGGATAGGGCGAGGGAGCTTTACGAGCTGGGATTGAGGGCGATAAAAAAGATTTTAGGCTAAGAGGCTCTGGAACTTTCTTGCCATCCTTATGCCCTTTATTTTTAGCTTTCCGGTGGCTAAAAGCTTTAGAGTTTTCAGCATTCCCGCCTTTCCCGTTGCGAGGGAGTTGATGGTCTCAAAGTCGGAAGAGATGATAGAGAATTTCCCTTTTGCGGGCATTCCGTTGTAAACCGTTATCCTGCCCTTATTAAACTCAACCGTTGCCGCTGCGTTCATGTCTGTAACCTCAACAACCAGATTGCCCTCCAAATCCCTCACAAGGTTTCCTTTGGAGGGGTTTTTTGTGAGAGCCTGGTCGATGAGCTGTCCGAGTATCATCGCAAAGCCCTGGTTCTCGTAGGTAACCTCCACAGGCTGAAGTGAAGCTTCGTACTTCTCAAGGAACGCGTCGCTTCCAACCTTGAACACCGCTGCAAAGAAGCCGAAGAACATGATAAACAGACCTGCAAACCCTGCAAGGAATGCGAGAATCCTGACGCCTGTGAGGAACATGAATACTCCACCAGTAACCAGCAGGGCTCCTATAACAACCCACAGCAGTCCGAACAGAAAGGCCTTAACCGCAAGCCTGAACGCTGAACCCCACTTCATATACGGATTGATGATGATGATTTTTTAAAGTTTTCTATGTTATTTCCAGCCAGAGTAGAAGGGTATCAGTATTGGGGATTGTTGTTGCAAAATAGTTTCCATGCTGGTGTAGCTCCGCCAACCGACCCGGGATCATGCTTCTCACCCGGGCGTGAGGGGCGGAGCTATTGTTGTTTAGTTTAAAACTTAATTAAGTTTTTTGGTCCTTGAGGGAGGAGAGCGTGATTTCAACCGCCCTGCTGACTATTTCCATGCATTTCCTTCTCTGCTCCACAGACACGAGGTCGAGGTTCGGATTTAAATCCCCGCAATTTGGGCTTCCATTTAACTCAACAAACTTTCTGTAAATTCCAGCGCATTTGGCATAGACGGGCATGTACCTTTCCAGCGGGTTCTGGATTTTCCTTCTGTCCCCCATCATTTTCATAGTGTAAAGACTTGCTGCTGCTATGGAGCCCCACAAGGCCCCGCAGATGTGTCCCGACCCCGAGATTCCACCGGCGAAGCCGATAGCCATGTTTTTCATGTCCTCGTTGAGACTGATATTCAGAGCTTCGGCAAGGGCAACAAAGGAAGAATAGGCACAGTTCCTCGTTTCGTTGAGAAGCTCTATCGACCTTCTCTTCGCTTTCTCAGCCTCTTCCATGCTGAACAATGTATTTTTCAGTAATATTTTTCAGTAATAAAGTTTTTGGAATTTTGGTTTACATATTAGCCCTTAAGCTACTATTTTTTGGAAAATATACGTAAAATCCTACACGGATTCGAAAGGTTTATAGCTAATCCCGCAAGCCATACAGCATGAAGCTTTTCGAGCCAATCGAGTTTGGAGGAATGAAGGTAAAGAACCGCATTGTAATGCCTGCTGCTGAACTCAACTACCACACTCCCGATGGAAGACCTACTGACAGGCTTTTGAGATTCTACGAAGAGAGGGCGAAGGGAGGGATAGGTTTTGCGGTTGTAGGGATTGCCAAAATCGAACCCCACTTCTTTGGTGGAATAGCAGCACACTCCGACGAATTTATTCCAGACCTCAAGAAGATAGCCGACGTCTTCCACAAGTACGACGTGAAATGCGCTTTACAGCTATGGCACCCAGGCAGATACGAAATCTCCTTCGACCCCAACCGCCAACCAGTCGCCCCATCCCCCATACCACCACCAATCTTCACCAAGCGCACTCCCAAAGAGCTCACCAAAGAAGAAATCCTTCAAATCGAGGAGGAGTTTGCTGATGCAGCTGTGAGGGCGAAGAAAGCTGGCTTCGATGCTGTCGAGCTTATTGGTTCAGCAGGCTACCTCATTTCCCAGTTCTTCAGCCCCGCAACGAACAAAAGAACGGACGAGTATGGGGGCAGCTTGGAAAACCGCACGAGGTTTGCGGTTGAGATAATTCAAAAAATCAAGGAAAAGTGCGGAGAGAGCTATCCAGTAATGATACGAATCCCCGGAGACGAGTTCATCGAGGGAGGGAACACAGTCAGAGAAATGAAGCAGATTGCCAAAATATTGGAGGATGCAGGAGTTGTAGCAATCAACGTAATGGCGGGCTGGCACGAGTCCAGAAAGCCTTTGACAACAATGCTCGTTCCCAGAGGAGGTTTTGCTTACCTTGCAGCAGAGATAAAGAGCGCTGTAAGCGTTCCCGTTATCGCATCTCACCGCATCAATGATCCGATTGTGGCTGAAAAGATACTGCAGGAGGGCAAGGCAGATATGGTTGCAATGCTGAGAGCTTTGATTGCCGACCCTGAACTGCCGAAGAAGGCCAAGGAGGGAAGGTTTGATGAGATAAGGTATTGCGTGGCCTGCAACCAGGGCTGCATGGACATGGTTATGCAGGCTCAGCCAGTTACATGCCTCGTTAACCCCATAGTTGGAAGGGAGGCTGAGTTTGAAAATCTGAAAGCAGAAAAACCAAAGAAGGTTGTTATTGTCGGAGGTGGACCGGGAGGATGCATGGCTGCAGAGATGCTTGCAAGAAAGGGGCATAAGGTAGTTTTATTCGAGAAAACTGACAAATTGGGAGGGCAGCTCAACTTGGCTGCGAAGTCACCTTTGGGCTATGAATTTGCAGAAGTGGGCAAGTACTTCATGAACGTCCTGCCAAAGCTTGGGGTAGAGGTGAGATACAACACGGAGGCTGATGCGGGCAAAGTTTTAGCAGAGAACCCTGATGTTGCGGTAATAGCCGTTGGAGCTTCTCCTTTGATCCCACCAATTCCGGGAGTTGAGAATGCTGTAACAGCCTTCGATGTCCTCGCAGGAAGGGCAGAGGTTGGAAACAGTGTGGTGGTTATAGGCGGAGGAGGAGTTGGATGCGATGTTGCAGCAGAGCTTGCAAATGAGGGGAAGAAGGTTACAATTGTGGAGATGTTGCCGAAGATTGGCCAGGATATAGGCATCTCGACAAGATGGACCGTATTGATGTACCTGAAAGAGAAGGGAGTGGAGATGCTCACCAACACGAAGGCTGTTGAAATCAAGCCCAATGCAGTGGTTGTGGAGCAGAATGGTGAGAGGAAAGAGTTGCAGTGTGACACTGCTGTTATAGCTGTCGGTACAAAGCCGAACAATGGGCTGTATGACGAGCTTCAGGGCAAGGTTAGCGAGCTCTACAAGATTGGAGACTGCGTTAAGCCCAGAAAGGCTCTCGATGCAACAAGGGAGGGAGCTGATCTGGCTTTGAAGGTTTAGGTTTTTCGTTTTTTATTTATTTTCTGAGATTCAGTCGTTCCGAGTTTTTCTAAAACAGAAAAGGCTTCGCTGAGCTTATCTGCAAGCCTGTCCACCTTCTCCCACTCGTCATCGAGAGTCTTCACAATCTCCTCAATTGCCATAACCTGTTCATGAACCTTTTCGTAAACGTCTCCTCCTACTTTTACCTCCACAAAACCGTTAATGGCGGCAAGGGGATTTCTTATCCTATCGACAAGAAGAGCAAGGTTCTCTGAAGCTGCCTTAATAGCTACAAGAGAGCTTCTTATGATTCTCCTTGACTCCAGCATGATCATGTTTTTCGCTACACACTCCCCTAAAACGTTGAAAAGTTCCATGTCCTCGGCGGTGACCTCAAACCAGTCTGGCAGCTGGATTTTGAGGCTCCCCAACACTCTGTCCTGAAACCTAACGGGAACTGTGACCTCACCTACTTTAATCTTGAAGTCCTGAATTTTTTCTGAAAAGCTTGCATCATCAAAATACTCACGCAGAATGTTCTCAACTTCGTCAATTTCGCTTGGTGAATGCCTAAGCATGTCCAAGGTGGCTCTAAGCAGAGTTTCAAGAGAGACCAGCCTGGAAACGTCTCTAGCTACAACAATCAGGTATTCTCCAACCTTTTTGCACCTGGCGTCTATCCATGCCCTACCATCTTTTTTCTTAGCCAGAGCTCTGATTTCACATTCAGCCCCATCCGTTAAGGACCTGATGATTTTGAGAACATCCTCTCTGTTCCCCTCCCAGATGAACTCAATAAATTTTTTACCAACAACTTCTGAAATATCGTATCCGGCCTCTTTTACCGAAGGGGTCGCGAAAACGATTACATCATTCTGAATGACGAAAATACCGTCTCGAATGTTCTCCAGAACAAGTTCCATGTAATCCATGTATTATTTTAGAACTTAATATTTAAAACTTTTTAGGTCGTGTCCTCGAGTAGTTTCAGAACCTTTTCAAGCACTTGTTCTTCCCTTAACTCTGGATGATCATAAGCTACGGAAAGGTCTTTCAGATGTATTACAACAATATTGGAATTTTTCAGGATTTTTTCAACTCCCACTTCGATCTCCTTTGCAAATACGATGTGGGGCATTCTGTGATCATTTCTGAAGGCAAGAAGGGGAATTACGTGTTCGAATCCAAGCCTCTCAAGAATTGTCACTGCAATTCTTTTTCCCTGAGGCCCTAGTATTACTGCATCGAAGGTATGCTCTATCCCAGACTCACCTCTCACTTTCTCTCTTTCTATGATTTTGTATCCTCTTTTTTCAAGCCTCTCTAAGATTTTTCTGGCTGCATCCATCATCTCACCGCAGGCTTTCCGTCGAAGACGAGTCTTTTCACTTCGTTAGAAGCTCTGGACATCCTCGCTTTACGAACTGCGATCTCCCTCCTAAGTTCGCCATCTTTCTCCACCACCCTCAGCTCAACTACATTATCAACGATGGTGCTTAAAAGAGTCTCCTTGATAGTACCGCCAATTAGGCTGATAACAACTGTTATCCCGTTCTTTTTCATCTGAAACACCACATCCCTAACCACTCTGTGAAAAGCCTCTCCAAACTCCCTCCTGATTGCGTTCAGCCCGTCGATGAAAAGCATTGTGCGGTGGTCCAGAACAGTCTTAGATAGTATGTCGTATAGCGCCCTTAAAGATATCATCCTCGGATTTAGGCTCAAAATCTCGAGACCTTCTACTTCTCCGTAGCCAAGGAATTTTAAGGTTTCTTCAATCTGCTGCCTTGGCTCTTCAAAGGAGATATAGGTAACATTCTCACCGTTAATGGCAACATTGGCTGCTGCGCTAAGCATGAGCACTGTTTTTCCCCCTCCGGAAGGTCCAACGAATGCCGTCGCAGTTCCCCTGATGATGCCACCACCCAAAAGTTCATCAAAACCATCAATGCCGGTGGCTATTTTGTTATTAAAATCTATGTTCGACTCGAGCTCCTCTATTCCGTGCATCAGCACTCTCACACCTGAAGGAGGTCCTATTTCAAAGTTGTACACAGCCCTGTCCAGCGGCTTTCCCCTGAGCTTCAGCACACTCATCGTTCTAACAGGAGCCCCAGCCTCTGGAACTTCAAGCCTGAGAACTATAACTCCATCAACAACGAACTCCTCTATCCCCTGACCGATTCTCGTCTCGCCTATTGGCATCTCTTCTGTCATCAGCACAACCGACTTCAGCTCCCTGCTAATGGTTTTGAGGGCGTTGTGCAGAATTGCCCTTGCCGTCTCGGGATTCATCGACAGTATGGGAGAAATTGAGTCGATGACGATTCTCGTCGCTTTCAATTCGAGGGCATTTTTAGTTAGCTCTCTCGATAGCTGCATTAGCGCATCTTCCGAGGTGGGTGCGAGCATTTCCACATATTTGAATGAGCCCGTCTTCTCCAGTTTCTCAAAGTCCATCCCAAGTTTTTTCATGTACTCGTAAAACTCCTCCTTCGACTCGCCAATGCTTATGTAAAGTCCATTTTCACCGAATCTTCTGGCCCCTTCATAAAGAAACTTAGCACAAAAAGTCGTTTTTCCGGAGCCGGGATTACCGGCAATAAGTATTATCTGGCCCCTGTAGAATCCTCCAAAAATATCATCAAAACCCTCAATCCCTGTCTTTACCGCCTCCATTCTGCATCACCTTGCTGTATAACTTAGCCACCTCAATCAATTTTTTATTATCCCCACTTTTAAAGCTTTTCAGGATTCCGTAGGCTCGAATGCTATACTTCTTCAGAAAATTGCTGAGCAGGTAGTCAAGAACGTCAACTGCCATCTCCGAATCGAAGAACTTCACGAGAAACTCGTAGGTGAGCTTGGGATTTTTAAGAGTGGCTTCAGCAAAATTCATTCCTGTATGCTTCTTGCAGTGAAAGTTCAAAACTTCATACAAGTTTGGGGCTATGCTCGAAAAGAAACTTGAAAACAGAGCTTCTAAAGAATCAATGATACTCCTCATTATCATTGTCATTTTGGATCCCTTGGTTAATATGGTTCCCAATATATATAGCTTTTTGGTATCTTCACTCCCCAACCCACGCCCTCAACCTGACAACAAAGACCGCTCCCCTCGGACTGTTATCCTCAACCCGGATTTCCCCACCGTATCTCTCAACAAGCTTCTTAACGAGGTAGAGCCCCTGTCCGGTTGATGCAGCTTCGCCATAAGTAAATCCTTCTTCGAAAATATTATCCTTTATCTCCTCCGGTATCCCCTTGCCGTAGTCAATTACCCTTATCTCGCAGAAGTCTCCAACGTTTTTCATTGTGACCTCAATTCTGTCCGTCTTGCCATGCTGGATGGCATTCTGGAATAAATTCTCAAAGACTGCTCTCAATCCTCTGTCGGCCACAACCTCACACTCACCCTCTATTGTTATGGGCACGTTAAAGTGGTCTGCAACGTCTTCAACGATTTCTCTGACATTTATTCTTTCCAGCTCTCCCTTAACTACGGCCTCCTCAAACTCCCTCAAATCTTTTATGATTTTGACTGCTCTCTCAATAGACAATCCCAGTTTCTCCAAATAGTTGGAATTCTCGCAGTTTTTACAAATTTCTCTGCTAATCTCAAAGTACGACATGGCGGTTGTGAGGGCGTTCAGCACATCGTGCCTTAGTGCGCGGGTTATCAATGTTAGCATTACCTTCTGCTCTTCAAGCTTTGTGACGTCAGATAAAGCAATAATCCCCAAAATCTCACCCATAAAACGTGCTCTGCTCCCAAAAACCTGAACTGTTCTGTAGTTTCCGTCCTTTCCTCTAACTTTTATCAAAAAAGGTTCTACCGTTTCCCCCGCAAGTCTTCTCCTCATCGCATTTTCCGCTTTTTCTCTGTCTCTGGGGTGGACAAGCTCGACAAAAATTCTCTGCAAAACCTCCTCCCGAGAGTAGCCAAAAACTCTCTCAAAGGCCTTATTTGCGTAAACAATAACCCCTATCTCATTGTGTAGTAAAGCAGGGAATGGGGCAATTTCCACAACTTCCCGAAATACATCTTGCATATTACTCATTCCAAGTATTTCTCTATGACTTCAATCAGCTGCCTCCTCGTAAAGGGCTTTTCAACAACTTCAAGCGCTCCTGCATCAAGCAGCTCCTTCCCCTTCTTTCTGGCATAGGCAGTGAGGCCTATTATCTTTGCCTGAGGGTCTATTTTCTTTATCTCCTTAGTTGCCTCAACACCGTCCATTACGGGCATCATGACGTCCATTAGCACGACATCTGGTTTGAACATCTTGTACTTCTTTACTGCCTCCTCACCGTTCGTTGCGGGTATAATTTCGTACTTATCACCCAGCATAATCTGCACGGTTTCGAGAACTGCTGAATCATCCTCCACAACCATAACTCTACGTTTGTTCACAGCATCACCTCCTTTCTTCACGCTCTCTTCTTAAATAGTCTCTTATTGCCTCAGACTCAACCCACCCCCTCTCGAGCTGCTCAACCAGCTCCACCACTCTGTCAAGCTGCTCTTTAATTTTTTTCTTCGCTTCCTCGTTCTCGACGAATATCTCAACGTATCCCTGTGCAGCAGCCAAAGGATTGCGGATGTGGTCAACTAAAATTGCAAACTGCTCTATGTTCTTCTCTATCTGCTCGTATGCTTTCATCTTAGCCTCAAACAGTAACGCTTCGTGTATGGCTATAGCAAGCTGTCCCGCTGTTGTTTTGAGGAAATCGATATCCTTCCCCTCAATTCCCTTGCTTGCTGCAAATATCACTCCTACTTTCTCATCTCTTGCTATTAAGGGTATCGAGACATAGCGAGCAAATCCGCCTTTGAGCAGCTCTACCTCCAGTTCATTTAAATCATCTTTTTCCAGAATATTTACCACGACCTCTTTCTCAGCGTCTATTTTCTCTAAAACAGATCTTCCAATCTCAGGATCTGAAACAACAAAGCCATTTTCACCGAAAACCCTGATAGCAATAACATCACAGCCAATCTTTCGCCTTACAACCTTTGCCACTTCAAGAAGCATATCTCGAAGGTTTTTGCCCTCTATAATTCCCAAATCGACTGATCTCAGAATCTGAAGGCTTTCGAGAGCGTCTCTTAGCTTTCTCTCCGCAATCATCTTTTCGGTGATATCCTCAATTATGTTAAGAAATGTGTAGGGAACCCCCTCTTTTTTAAGCAAAACCGGAAACACTTTTAGGATTTTTAATTTCCCACCAATGTTTACCTCCAAGTCCAGCTCCCTGAACTCTTCGCTCAGTCCACGGTAAAACTCCTTCATTATCTCGGGCAGCTTGGCGTCATCAAAAAGGCCAAGTTCGGTCCATTTTTTCCCTATGACGTCTTCTCTTCTCATTCCGAACATTCTTAAAGCTGCATTATTGCAGTCAAGGATCGTTGTGTCCACTGACGCAAGAACTATTCCCAGAGGGGAGTTTTCAAATACAGCCCTGTACCTTTCCTCGCTTTCTTTTAGCTTTCTCTCCATCTCCTTAGCTTCGGTAATATCCATTAAGGAGACAACAACCCTTTTAGTTCCGGGAATAACCGTAGCCGTGATAATTGCATACCTTATTCTGCCTTCTTTGTCAACATACTTTATCTCGTACTGTCTTGGAGCCGATTCGGGGTCTGCAAGCCTTAGTTTGTGAATTCTTAGAATCTCTTTGCGATCTTCTTCAGGAAGCAGAATGGTGAAAGGCTTTCCTACAAGCTCTTCTCTGCTGTATCCTGATAATTTTTCCACCTCTTTGTTTGCGAAAACGATCTTTCCGTTTTCGATTACGAGTATTGCTGTTCCTGTGTTCTCTACTACAAGCTCGTACAGCTTCTCCAGCATCTCCTTTTCCTTTTTCTCTCTCAGGGAGGCGATTGCATTAGAGAGACTTTCGGCAAGCTCTTCAAGCAGGGAGAGCTCTTCCTCGTCAAAAGCGTCTGGCTCTGGAGCGTAGATGGCTAAAGAGCCAATTACCTCGTTCTCAACGTGAAGAGGAATGGCTGCTACAGATCTAAAACCTCTTTTTAAAGCTTCTTCTCTCCAGGGTTTGAAGGACTCGTCTGCGTCGGTTTCCCTTACCACCACAGTTTTTCTAAGCCTGATTGAGCTGCCAACAGGTCCCCGACCGGTCTCGCTATCGTTCCAGGTAACCTTTATTACCCATGCATAGTCGTCATTGCCTGAAGCGGCAACTGGCTTTACAGTCTTATCCTTCTCAGCATACCCAACCCAGGCGTAGGCGTAACCGCCTTCCTCAACAATTATCCTGCAGACTTCCTTTAGCAGCTCTTCCTCATCGCTTGCTCTGGTTACAGCTTCGTTAACCTTGCTCAAGACCCTTAAAGCTCTCTCAGCCCTTTTCCTTCTTTCTTGCTCTTCCTGCAAAATTCTCTCATAAACACCCAACATTTTCCTCAGAAGTGCTGGAACAAACCTTGCAAAGTTCTTCGCAACCTTCTCGAACTCTTCGTATTCAGAAAGTTTATTTGCGAAGAGTTCCATTCTTCTGACTACATCTTCCGGTTTGCTTCCACTCCTGATTATCCTCTCAATCAGTTCATCATCGATTTGTTCCACTATTTTTTCGGAGTCCTCACCTGAGAGAAGGGCGTAGATGTATCCTTTAATTCTCTCCTTAACCACTACTCTCAGCTCAGGAGAAAATTCTTTGGATACTTCCTTAAACCACTCCTCCCAAATTTTTTCAATTGACTCACTATCCATATCCTATCCCTGCTCGGAGGGTAACTTGTTTAAATTTATCCTAAAAAAATATCAACCTTTCGCAAGACCATGAAAACACCTGTGAGATTAAGGAGAAAGCTTTTGTGTCTAATACCATGATTGTAATTATGAGAATTACTGTAATCGCCCTCGTTGCCCTTGCCATAACTGGATGCTTACAGGTGGTAGGGAAACCCCAGTTGAAGGAAATCAACAGCAAGTGGGGAAAAGTGACAGAGTCTACGACAGAAATCATAACAACGGTCAAAGTTTACAATCCAAACCCGTTTCCGCTACCGTTAAAGGACATTCTGACGGAAGTTTACATCAACGGAATCAAAATGGGTGAGGGATCGGCATTAAGCGCCCATATCGAACCAAACTCTGAATCAACTGTGATAATCACCACGTATGTCGACAACAGCAAAATTCCCCAATGGTGGAGAAGCCACATCACAAACGGGGAGGAGTCAACGGTTAGCATTAGGGGATACATGGTCTTTGATCTAAGATTTATTGACTTCAAAGTTCCATTTGAAATTACAAACCGGTTTAAAACAGATATTCTTTCCGGATTCTGCACAAACGTTCCTGAAAGGTCGATGGCTTCCCTGTCACTGTGGAGTCCGTTAAGGCGATGTGGGGAGTTGTAACAGACAGCCAAACAGAAATTGTGGCTCTCGCTAAAGTCAGGAACGAGGATGTCGTTCCTATTGTAGTAAGCGGATACCACTACACCATTGAGATGAACGGCGTGAAGGTTGCCGATGGTTATGAAAATTCTCCAGTAACCGTAAAACCAAAATCGAAGACCACACTTAAGTTTTCTTTAAGGCTAAACAACAGTTTTATTCGAGAATGGTGGGTGACGCACATCGCGAATGGGGAGAAGACGAAAATCAGAGTCGCTATTAAACCAACCATTGAAGTAGGGGGCAGAGACGTTGAAGTTCCCGTGTTCCTGAGGGAGTCTGAGTTTACGACGAAACTCCTGAGTTAAATTATAATCACTACTGGCACTGGACGGGTTCCGAACAGGTTCTCGAAACTGCTCTTAAATCCTGTCCACCTGAGCAGCTCTTTCTACGAGTAGGCGCATATACACTCCCACGGTTCTGACCGGCGATACTTCAACTCCGGCAAACTTCCACACTTCAAGCATGGCGAACCAAAACCCAAATCAGCAGTGAGGCTAACTTTCAAACATGCACGTGCCATGGAGGCGTGTTGCTTCCTGGCACTGCAACGCCTGCGGGATGTGCTGCAGAGTTTACACGCCAAGGCTTACAGCCTACGAGTACCTGAAGCTCAGAGGCACCGGCTTTGTGATTGAGAAGGCAGGAAGATTTTACATTCGCAAAATTGGAGGGAAGTGCCCCTTCCAGAGTGGCAGGCTCTGCTCACTGCAAAACGACCTAAAGCCACTCGCATGCAAAACCTTCCCGTTCGTGGTGAGGAGGAAGGGAGAAGAGGAGGGGCTGTTTGAGCTTAATGGGGATGAGTTTTACGTTTATGCCGACACCTTCTGCCCCAACCTGAAAATAAAACGGGATAGGAGGCCAGCTGTTGCAGAACTGGTGAGAGAAGCGGTAATGCTCTTCACAGGTCGAGGAAGGTTAAGCAGGCTCACCGCAACAATCCCAGAAACTGCAAAGCCTCAACAACCCCCTCGCCGTCTGGTGATGGCGTAACTAAATCAGCATACTCCTTCAGCCTCTCATCGGCATTGGCAACAGCAATTCCGAATCCAGCAACTCTGAACATGTCTATGTCGTTCTCTGAGTCGCCGATAACTGCAAACTCCGCTGAACTGATACCAAGCCTCTCGGCAACGAACTTCAAAGCTTTTCCCTTGCTAACATCAGCATCCATAATGTGGTAGGCAAAGCCTGAATCCACAAGCTTAACCCCCATCCCCTCAATGAGCTTTCTCGCCTCGTTGATGTCAAAGCTCCTCCTCATGCACACTTCCGACTTCCTGTATTCGAAGTCCAGCAGCTCAACCTCATAGTGTTTCTCAAGCACCCTCACAGCCTCAACGCATTTCTCTTTATCTCCTAAAACAATATCCTCCCCATCGTACTCGAACCTCACCACGCCCCCATTCTCGCAGATTACCACGTCTGAGACTCCAATCAGCTTTGCTGCAGCCCTCGCAAAACAAGATATGTTACCAGTGGCCAAAATCACGGGAATTTTTACCTTGCGGAGAGCTTCAACAGCCCTGCAGTTCAGAGCCCTCTTTCTGTCGGTGAGGGTGCCATCTATGTCAACTGCGATGGCCTTTGGTTTGAACATGATTCCTGTTTGGGGTGTGGGTAATTAAGATTAAGGGTTTTATTGAGAGTCAGTGTGATTGCAAAGCAAGAGGAAATAAATTGAGTTTAGATTTTGGCCAGTTTTAGACCGTTATTCTGCGAAAAATCATCTCAGAGTGCTTGTCACAGTAATTTATCTTGAGTTTTAATTGGGTAGAATTATGTTTTATATTTGGTTATTTTTGGAAATGGATTGTTTTGATTATTTTTTGGCAGGATAAGCTTGAGGAAAAGATTTTAAAGTAGAAATAAGTTCCGGAAAATGGTTTAGTAGGAAATTGAGTAGCAGGATAAAAGTCGCACGCCGTTATAAATGAGATGCACTTTCGACACCTCGCGGAGGTATATAAATGAAAAAATCCCTCAGAAAACTTTAAATTGGAAATAGAGGGAAAATTACTGATGGTTGAAATCAGACCAAAATGGGATTGAAAGATTGCCGAAGTGGTGCTTAGAGCTTTCAGCAAGGCGGTTGAAATCAGACCAAAATGGGATTGAAAGCAGCAAGTGCGAGAACTACTCTCCAAAACGTTTTTGAGTTGAAATCAGACCAAAATGGGATTGAAAGGACGACGACTCGAGGGTTCTTCTCTCCCTCGATCAAGGGTTGAAATCAGACCAAAATGGGATTGAAAGCAGTAATAGCAGCCGCTGTTGCCAGAGGTGGAGTTCAAGTTGAAATCAGACCAAAATGGGATTGAAAGATTGTTCTGTCCCAAATCGTTCTGAGAGCTGTTAATGGTTGAAATCAGACCAAAATGGGATTGAAAGCGCTTTGAGAGTAATACGTTTTGACTTGATTGAACAGTTGAAATCAGACCAAAATGGGATTGAAAGCTTAACGAGAGAGGAGATCGAACAACTGTTGCCCTAGTTGAAATCAGACCAAAATGGGATTGAAAGCTTTTAACTATTGCCTTACCGTTAGGGAGCGTCGTGAGTTGAAATCAGACCAAAATGGGATTGAAAGGACATAATCTTTGCCAACTCCACCAAGAGGGGGGTTTGTTGAAATCAGACCAAAATGGGATTGAAAGAGCGATTTTACGGGCGGCTTCGAGAGTCTGTACTTGGTTGAAATCAGACCAAAATGGGATTGAAAGCGACCCTTTCCAATGCGAGGGCTTTGAGATTCGTTAGTTGAAATCAGACCAAAATGGGATTGAAAGTGGAACTCTCCGACATAGAGCAGCTTCAGCTCGGCCGTTGAAATCAGACCAAAATGGGATTGAAAGATAAAGGAGGCATACCTCACGAACTCCAGAGGGGAGTTGAAATCAGACCAAAATGGGATTGAAAGAAGGGCAAGAGGAGAAGCAACTCATCAAATCCCCCGAAGTTGAAATCAGACCAAAATGGGATTGAAAGTTGTATTGCTATGGCAAAGTGAGTGTTGAGGCAATTGGCGATGTTGAAATCAGACCAAAATGGGATTGAAAGACCTGTCTTTGTCCAATAAACATATCATTCCTCCTGGTTGAAATCAGACCAAAATGGGATTGAAAGAGTATAATTTGCTTGAGAACAATAGCATAGTTACGGAGTTGAAATCAGACCAAAATGGGATTGAAAGGGAGCCGTTGAAGTCTGCGAGCATCGGTTCAACGACGTGGCTGAGTTGAAATCAGACCAAAATGGGATTGAAAGGGTTTAGACTTCCAGCAGGTAAGACATTCAAGGTTCTTAAAGTTGAAATCAGACCAAAATGGGATTGAAAGATAAACAGCGAAGAACGGGTCGTTAAGAGGGCTAAATAGTTGAAATCAGACCAAAATGGGATTGAAAGTCGGGAACTGCTAATATCTCGATTGCTGACGACGAGATTGGTTGAAATCAGACCAAAATGGGATTGAAAGGCCTTCTTTGAGGTCTGGATCTGGCTTCAGGATCTTAGTTGAAATCAGACCAAAATGGGATTGAAAGGGGTCGCAACCGCTGACGGCTCGGTGGTTTTCAAAACGACTGTTGAAATCAGACCAAAATGG
This sequence comes from Archaeoglobus fulgidus DSM 4304, assembly GCF_000008665.1. NCBI lineage: Archaea > Methanobacteriati > Methanobacteriota > Archaeoglobi > Archaeoglobales > Archaeoglobaceae > Archaeoglobus > Archaeoglobus fulgidus. The sequence goes on along the minus strand of NC_000917.1, from coordinate 400,010 downwards.
GATTGAAAGTCTTTTTTTAGAACTCGGTAAGCCTCCTTGATGAACGCCTCGTTGAAATCAGACCAAAATGGGATTGAAAGTCTGGACTCCCTCTTCTCTTCCTCTACGACGCCGAACGGTTGAAATCAGACCAAAATGGGATTGAAAGAGGACACGAAGGCTCTGAGGAGGTTTCAGGGGAGTAGTTGAAATCAGACCAAAATGGGATTGAAAGGTTGTCGTATTCGGCGATGGGCTGCTCCCCCGCAGGTTGAAATCAGACCAAAATGGGATTGAAAGCGTGAAATACTCCATCCCAACGCTGAGCAGCTCGGTAGTTGAAATCAGACCAAAATGGGATTGAAAGAGAGCAATCAAAAAATAGAAAGGTTACAAGGCACCTGTTGAAATCAGACCAAAATGGGATTGAAAGTCGGACTTCGAGGGGTTTGACTGGGTGATAGTCGGAGGTTGAAATCAGACCAAAATGGGATTGAAAGTGGCATGGGAAGAAATCGTGGTATCTTGTTTTGCCGGGTTGAAATCAGACCAAAATGGGATTGAAAGAGACATACAGAGACATAAATCTTGGAGTAAGCAGACTCAGGTTGAAATCAGACCAAAATGGGATTGAAAGAATATACCACTCTGGCCGAATCGATCAGAAGAGAACTGACAAGTTGAAATCAGACCAAAATGGGATTGAAAGCGTTAAGGCGAGTGTTAGCGGTAAAGCCTCTGAGCTCAGCAAGTTGAAATCAGACCAAAATGGGATTGAAAGGGAGTTGCTTTGACTGGTAATCTGTTCGATCAGATTGTGTTGAAATCAGACCAAAATGGGATTGAAAGCATAATCTTCTTGAAAGTCACGGGAATGTGGAACTTCGTTGAAATCAGACCAAAATGGGATTGAAAGGAAAGGATACAAATGTCAAACAACCGATAGTTGAGAAGGTTGAAATCAGACCAAAATGGGATTGAAAGGACGTCGTGGAATAATGCGACAAATATGGCTTCATCGTTGAAATCAGACCAAAATGGGATTGAAAGAAAACACTTTCCACAAGCGCTTAATCCGCCACGTCAATGTGGTTGAAATCAGACCAAAATGGGATTGAAAGGAGTTTCAGAAGATGGCGGAGGAGTTGAGATTACAGTCGTTGAAATCAGACCAAAATGGGATTGAAAGGGTTCTACCGAGCAAAGAGCCCGACCGAGAGCTTAACGTTGAAATCAGACCAAAATGGGATTGAAAGTAGCCTGCCACGTTCCTGCTAACTCCCCATGCCAGAAAGTTGAAATCAGACCAAAATGGGATTGAAAGACACCAGAACGGCAAACAGAGCTCTCATCCTCCCCCCGTTGAAATCAGACCAAAATGGGATTGAAAGTCATAATCGCTTTCCTGATAATGCTGTTAATTCCGCATGTTGAAATCAGACCAAAATGGGATTGAAAGTATTCGTGTATCAGGTGTTCCTGTTGATTCCGGGCCTGTTGAAATCAGACCAAAATGGGATTGAAAGCAGTTAGGACAATATACTACTGGTTGAGAGCACATGAAGGTTGAAATCAGACCAAAATGGGATTAAAAGAGCTCTTGGCCTGCCTCTGAAAGCTCGGAACACAGTAAGTTGAAATCAGACCAAAATGGGATTGAAAGTGGACGTGTAAATCTTCTTTTCGTCATCAGAGATATCTTTTACTTGGACATGCTTCTTGAACCTCCCAAACTCAACGAACAGAACTAAATGCGGGGGGAGGGATTCGAACCCTCGAACCCCTACGGGACAGGACCCTCAATCCTGCGCCTTTGTCCGCTCGGCAACCCCCGCTCAGATGAAAAATTCTGCATAGGATTTATGAATATTGTGGTTTAAAGGGCGATGACTTCATATAACTTTGAAATCCACCTTCTACATGAAAGCCGTAATGCTCCTGAGTGGTGGGATTGATTCCTCAACACTCCTTTACTACTTGCTCGACGGAGGTTACGAGGTTCACGCTCTAACGTTCTTCTACGGCCAAAAGCATTCCAAGGAAATCGAAAGCGCCGAAAAAGTTGCAAAGGCTGCTAAAGTTCGACATCTCAAGGTCGACATCTCTACAATTCACGACCTCATCTCTTACGGGGCCTTGACGGGGGAAGAGGAGGTTCCAAAGGCATTTTACAGCGAGGAAGTTCAGCGGAGAACAATCGTTCCAAACAGAAACATGATTCTGCTGTCAATAGCAGCAGGCTATGCGGTAAAAATCGGAGCGAAGGAAGTGCACTATGCAGCACACCTCAGCGACTACAGCATCTACCCAGACTGCAGGAAGGAGTTCGTTAAAGCTCTTGATACTGCAGTTTATCTTGCAAACATCTGGACGCCTGTGGAGGTTAGGGCGCCCTTCGTGGACATGACCAAGGCGGACATCGTGAGGCTTGGTTTAAAGCTGGGAGTTCCCTACGAGCTTACCTGGAGCTGCTATGAAGGGGGCGATAGGCCTTGCTTGAGCTGCGGGACGTGCCTTGAGCGCACTGAAGCCTTCCTTGCCAACGGAGTGAAGGACCCTCTCCTCAGCGATGAGGAATGGAAAAATGCGGTGAAAATTTACGAGGAGATGAGGGCGAGGAATGAGGGCAAATCTGATTGAAATTTTCGAGTCGATTCAGGGAGAGGGGTTTTACATTGGCGTCAGGCAGCTTTTCGTGAGATTTGCGGGATGCAATCTTAACTGCTACTACTGCGACACACCAAAAACGTCTGAAAACTGTTTGGATTTGACTGCAAACAGAACCCTTAAGAATCCAGTTTCTGCCGAGTACGTTCAGGGGCGGATAGACTCCAGCAAAGTCCACTCAGTGTGCTTTACCGGTGGTGAGCCCATGCTGCAGGCTGAGTTTATAGCATCTCTGAGCAAAACGCACCCCTTTTACCTTGAATCGAATATGACTCTGCCTGAAAAGGCTAAAAAGCTCAAATTCTGCGATTACGTTGCAGGAGATTTGAAGGTAAGGGAAGCAGGGCTGAAAAACTACGATGAAGTATTCCAAAAAACTGTAAAATGCTTTAAAGTATTGAGAAACACCAGAAGGAGAAAGACTTTCTGCAAAATAGTCCTTCCCGATAAATTTGATGCTGATGAAGTTCTTAACTCGGCGTACGAGATCAAAAATTACGTTTTCGGATTTGTCCTTCAGCCTGTCTTCGGCAGCAGGGTGGAAAAAATTCTTAAGCTGCAGAAGCGTATGATTGACTTCGCCGACACGAGGGTGATTCCGCAGGTTCACAAGTATCTGGGGGTGAGATGATGGAAGAGGAGATGATAATTGGCATATCCACATCCTTCAGCGCAGCACACAGCATCCCGGGCCACAAAAAGTGTGGAAAAGTTCACGGCCACAACTTCAAGGTTGAAGTGGAGATATCGGGCAAAGTAAAGGAGAACGGGATGGTCATGGACTTCTTCGACCTAAAGAGAATTGTCAACGAGGTGGTGGCTAAGTTCGACCACACACTGCTCAACGAGCAGATCGAAATTCCAACCTCGGAGAACATCTGCCTGAGAATATTCAGCGAACTTGCGGAAAAGGGACTTAACGTTCGCAGAGTGAGAGTTGCTGAAAATGAAGACAAATGGGCGGAAATTCGAAGGTGAGATACTTACACTTTAATTGCAATTAAAATTGCCATTTAATGGCAAACATAAAATTTTTATATTTTTAGTTTACTTTCATACTATGCGAAAAGGCCAGCTTGACGATATCGATATGGCCATTATCGAGAACATTTTAAGGGGTAAAACTCAGAGCGAGATTGCCGAGATGCTCGGAATAACGCTCAGGACTGTTCAGAACAGAGTCAGAGCCCTTGAAGACAACGGATATCTAATAAAAATTAAGGAGGGTTACTGGAAGGCAAATTACCAGAAGCTCGGGCTTAGCATGCTCACTGTAACCTTCGTCGACCTCGACATTGAGTCGAAGACGAGGATAGACGAGATTATAGAGCACTTCAACAAGCTCGACTACGTGGAGAACGTTCTTGAACTCGTTGGCTCCGCCTACGACCTCTGCTTCGTAGTAAGGTACAGAGACATTGAGGAGTTCAACGAGGAGCGCAGGAAGTTCATGGAGTGGTTCGTTAAGAAGGGAATAAAGATTAATCACCTTGCAACCTACATATCCTCTAAAACGCACAAAGATCATCGTAGAACGACCATCAGAACCAAAACATAGTTCCAACTCTACGCATAGAGCTGCAAGGCAAAATTCATATTTCACGAAAACATTAAATATTACACGACTACTTTTTTCAATGAGAGTTGGAGTTATCGGCGTTGGATGTTCAAGGTTTGGGAGAAGAGATGATGCTGTAATTCAGGAGCTTGCCTATGAGGCTGTTAAGGAGGCGCTTGACGATGCAGGGATAACTCAGGATGAGGTTGAGCTGAGCGTTGTTGGATCAGTAAATACGAGGGGATACGAGCTGATGCCTGCTGTTCCTGTAAACGAGTATTGCGGTTTTGCGGGTAAGGGGCCTCTGAGGGTGGAGGCTGCCTGTGCAACAGGAGCTGCTGCGGTTTATACAGCGTACACATCAATCGCTTCAGGCATGGCTGACGTGGCCATAGCCATTGGCGTGGAGAAGATGACTGAGGTTGACACTGCCACCTCCCTCGCTATCGGCGGCAGGGCGGGGAATTATCTGTGGGAGTTCCACCAGTACGGCACGACCTTTCCCGCTTACTACGCAATGCACGCAACCGCCCACATGGCGAAGTATGGAACTACTGAGGAGCAGATGGCAAAGGTTGCGGTTAAGGCTCACAGAAACGCTGCCAGAAACCCGAAGGCGCACTTCCAGAAGGAGATTGCCGTTGAGGACGTGCTGAATTCGAGGTACATCACCTATCCACTGAAGCTCTACGACTGCTCCCCGATAAGCGATGGCTCGGCAGCAGCAATTCTGGCGAGTGAGGAGAAGATAAGGGAGCTCGGCATTGACGATGTCGTGTGGATTGACTCGGTTGGCTACGCATCAGACACCTCAAATATGACCAACAGGGAGAGCTTTGTCGGCCTTAAAGCTACGGTTCTGGCGAGGGAGATGGCTTACAGGAAGGCTGGCATAGAGGAGCCGGTAAAGCAGCTTGATTTTGCTACTGTGCACGACTGCTTTACCATCGCCGAGATTATGGCCTACGAAGACCTCGGCTTCTGCAGGAAGGGCGAGGGAGGGAAGCTTGTGGAGAGCGGGGAGACAGAGCTGGGCGGAAAGCTTCCTGTAAATACCTTCGGCGGTTTAAAGGCGAAAGGTCATCCGTTGGCAGCAACAGGAGTTGCGATGGTTTACGAAATCGTAAAGCAGCTGCGTGGAGAGGCTGGGGAGTTGCAGGTTGAACTGAGGAACAACAGGGCTTTGCTGCACAATGTGGGCGGGACGGGACATTTTGCCTTTGTCATGATTTTCGGGAGGTGAGAGGATGTTTATCGAGAGTCGTGAGCTCGTGATGAAGCACCGCATTCCCGTGGCAAAGACAGAAAGGTACTGGAAGGGGCTTGAAGAGGGGAAGGTTTTCAAGACCGTCTGCAAAAGCTGCGGGAAAGAACACCACCCGCCAAGGGCCGAATGCCTTTGCGGTGGAGAGGTTGAGTGGGTTGAGATTACAGGAGAGGGGGTTGTTGAAGCTTTCACCACAGTTCACACAATTCCCGCAGGTTTTGAGTGGCACAGGGAGCCCTACACCATCGCCATCGCCAGATTTGGGGAAGTGAGGGTGATGGGATGGGCGAAAGAGGTCAGGGTTGGCGACGTTGTGAGGTTAAAGCCGGGCAAGGACGAAACTGGAGTCTGGAAAGTTTACTTCGAGGTGGTTTGAATGGATTTTAAGCTAACTCCTGAGCAGGAGGACATAAGGAGGGCTGCGAGAGAGTTTGCTGAGAAGGAGTTCACCCCCGAAGTTATAGAGGAGTGCGATAGAGAGGAAAAGTATCCAATGGAAATCGTCAGGAAGGCGAGAGACCTTGGCTTCTCGACAGTGAAGATTCCTGAGGAGTATGGGGGTATGGGGTTAAGTCTTTTTGAGGAAGCTCTGGTTACGGAGGAGTTCTACAGGGTTAGTCCGGGGATAGGGAATGCTTGCCTTAGCTCAACCTTCGGCACTGAGCTTCTCATCCTGTTCGGCAGTGAGGAGCAGAAGGAGAAGTATCTTAGATGGGTGACTGAGAGGCACGGGATTTCGGCAATGGCGACAACCGAGCCAGAGGCGGGAAGTGATGTGGCTAACGTTAAGACCAAAATCGTCAAGGAGGGGGACGAGTGGGTCATAAACGGCACCAAGATGTTCATCACCAACGGCACTGTCTGCGATTTCGTTTTGGTTCTGGGTAGAACCTACGAGGGGGAGAAGAGGCACCACGGCCTCACCTTCGCCATTGTGGAGAGCAAGAGTAAGGGGTTTAAGGCTACGAAGATAAAGAACAAGCTCGGCCTCAGGGCGAGTGATACAGCTGAGATTGTGCTGAAAGATGTAAAGGTGCCGGAGGAGAACATTCTGGGCGAGCCGGGAAAGGGCTTCTACTACCTCATGGAGTTCTTCAACCACACGAGACCGAGGGTGGCGGCTCAGGCTGTGGGGATAGCTCAGGGGGCTTTTGAGCTTGCTTTGAACTACGTTAAGCAGAGGAAGCAGTTCGGGCAGCCGATTGCTGCATTTCAGCACACGCAATTCAAGATTGCCGAGATGGCGACGCGCATTCAGGCTGCAAGGCTGCTGACGTGGCAGGCTGCTTGGCAGTGCAGCATCGGGCAGTCAAGGCCTGAGCTTTCCTCGATGGCCAAGTGGTTTGCAGGGGAGACAGCTGTTTACGTCGCAGACTGGTGCGTGCAGCTTCATGGTGGCTACGGGTACATCGGCGAGTATCCGGCAGAGCGCTACTACAGGGATGCGAAGCTGATGGAGATTTACGAGGGAACGAAAGAGGTTCAGAAGCAGATAATTGCGAGAAGGTTGATAGGAAAGCTTTGAGGTGGGAGAATGGGAGAGAGAGTCAAGCTTGAGCTTGATGGTGAAATTGCTGTTGCAACCCTCAACAGACCAGAGAAGCTAAACGCTCTTGACACCAAAACGAGGATGGAGCTGGCTGAGGTTATTGAGGGCATCGAGGAAGTGGCAAGAGTTTTAATCATTACCGGCAGCGGCAAGGCCTTTGCTGCCGGCGCTGACATCAACGAGCTTCTTCAGAGGGATGCAATTAAGGCTTTTGAGGCAACAAAGCTCGGAACGGATCTCTTTTCGAGAATTGAGGAGCTTGAGATTCCGGTGATTGCCGCAGTTAACGGATACACCCTCGGTGGGGGTTGTGAGCTGGCGATGGCGTGCGACATAAGAATTGCCAGTGAAAAGGCAAAGTTCGGGCAGCCAGAGATAAACCTCGCCATAATTCCCGGAGCGGGAGGGACGCAGAGGCTGCCGAGGCTCGTGGGGCTGGGGATGGCGAAAAAGCTTGTTCTTACGGGGGAGATAATCGATGCTCAGACTGCTTTAAGAATAGGGCTGGTTGAGGAGGTTGTGGAGCACGAAAGGCTGATGGAGAGGGCAAAGGAGGTTGCCGCTAAAATAATCGAGAAATCGCCTCTCGCTGTAAAGGTGGCGAAGAAAGCTTTGAACGCATCAATCAACATGCCCCTGAAGGAGGGGCTGAGGTATGAGGCAAGCCTCTTCGCCCTGCTCTTCTCCAGCGAGGATGCTAAGGAGGGGATGAGGGCGTTTCTGGAGAAGAGGAAGCCTGAGTTTAGGGGAAGGTGATGGCATGTTCGAGAAGATTGGAGTTGTCGGATTCGGCCTGATGGGCACCCAGATAACCCAATTTTTTGCCCAGCAGGGTTTGGAGGTTGTTGCGATTGACGTTAGCGAGGAAAGGCTGAGGAAGGGAATGGAGGCGATAAAAGCCGGCAGATTTGGACTGCAGAGGCTTGTGGAAAAAGGAAAAATCACGGAGGAGGAGATGAACGCTGTGCTGAGCAGAATATCCACCAGCACATCTCACAGCGCTTTAAAGGACTGTGATCTGGTAATAGAGGCCGTTTTCGAGGACGTTAACCTGAAGCTGAAGGTTCTGAGGGAGATTGATGCTGTTACGGATGCGGTCATAGGCTCAAACACCTCCTCAATAAGCATAACCAAGCTCTCCTCCGCCGTCAGCAACCCAGAGAGGTTTCTGGGCATTCACTTCTTCAACCCAGCGCAGATTCAGAAGCTTGTTGAGCTTGTAAAGGGCTTGCTGAGCGACGAGAAGCTTGTTAACGGCATCAGAGACTGGTTCCTCAAGCTGGGAAAAGTGCCCATCGTCGTCAATGACTCCCCCGGCTTTGCTACCTCCCGCCTTGGCCTTGTTCTTGGCAAGGAGGCCTTGCTGATGGTTCAGGAAGGTGTTGCGACACCGCAGGACATCGACATCGGCATGATGCTCGGCTACGGCTACTCTATGGGCCCCATTGAGACGGGAGATTTGGTCGGCCTCGACACGAGGCTCAGAATCTACGAGGCGATGTTCGAGGCAACGAAAGACCCCAAGTGGGCACCTCCAAAGCTACTCGTCCAGCTTGTGGATGCTGGCTATCTGGGCGACCCATCGTTAAAGCCGGGCAGCAAGGGAGGTGTTTACGAGTACTTCGGGCAGGAGAGGGCTACTGAGGTGCTGAGGAGGTTGGGGGTTCGTAAGTGATTTTCTTTCAATTTTTCTTCTCATAAATTTACTGTTCTTTGTAACCTTTGGTAACACCAAAAACCAAAATTTTAATCTTCAGTCTGCCATTAGCACAGTTGTTAGTAACACCACACAAAAAGGTGATGCTCGTGCAGCTAAGGCAGGTAGGTGTGATAAGGTCTCCCTACAAAAACTTTAGCAAAGCTCCACATCAGGGAAGGTTCTCCAAGGAAACAGTAGAAATCGAGATTTTCCCGGAGTTTGAGGACGGTTTGAAGGATATTGAAACCTGCACTCATCTTATTGTCCTCTACTGGCTTGACAGAGCAAACAGGGACGCTTTGCTTGTTGTTCCTCCTCACGACAGCAGAGAACATGGAGTCTTTGCGACCCGCTCTCCCCATCGCCCGAATCCGATTGGTTTCGCAGTTGTTGAGCTGCTTGAAAGGGATGGGAGAGTTCTGAAGGTTAAAGGACTCGATGCTCTCGACGGCACACCAGTTGTGGATATAAAGCCGTACTCTTCTACGATAGATTCAGTAGGAAACGCGAAAATCGGATGGTTTGAGGAGGCAAATCCTCAATCAAAGCTGACAAGGCTGCTTTTGAGGGCAAAGGAGTTTCACGGTCACATCTGCCCCTTCGTTGCGCTCGGAGTTAGAATGTCCGTCATAGCAATGGAAAAGCTCGGAGTTGAAGAAGATGCAATGGCGAGTGTTGGAGAGGATATTCTCGCAATAGTGGAGTGCAACAACTGCCTTACTGACGGCGTGCAGGTTGCAACCGGATGCACGCTCGGAAACAACTCTCTGATTTACCTCGACCTTGGAAAGAATGCTCTTACTATAGTCAGAAGAAAAGACTGGAAGGGCGTGAGAGTTTACGTAAATGCTGAGAACGTGAGGAAGTACTTCAGCAAAGAGGCTCTTGAGCTCTTTAACAAGGTTATAGTGAGGAGAGAGGGCAGTGAGGAGGATGCAAAGAGGCTCTCCGAGTTCTGGGAGGAGACTGGCTGGAAGATGCTTGAGATTCCGGAAGAGGAGTTCAAGGTTGAGTTTGTAGAGGTTCAGCCTATAGAGAGGGCACCGATTTTTGAAAACAAAAGGTGTGAGAAGTGCGGAGAGCTTGCAATGGCCACACGCGTTAAGGATGGTCTCTGCTTGAGGTGTGCGGGCAGCTACTACGCCGTTGTTGGTAGGGGGATTGTGAAGTTCGATGGAGAGATGAGGGAGGTGGTCTGAATGAGGAAGGTTTCGCTCCTTGCTCTGGCTCTGGCGATTCTGATTGCCGGCTGTGCTCAGCAGCCTGCTCAAGTTAAGGAGGGCGGGAAGGTTACGGTTACGGACATGCTCGGCAGAACAGTTGAGGTTCCTGAAAAAGTTGAGAGGGTTGTTGCAATTGGCCCCGGAGCTTTGAGGCTGGTCGTTTACCTCAACGCATCCGACAAGGTCGTAGGAGTGGAGGATGCAGAGACCAACTGGCCTGAAATGGGAAGACCTTACAGAATGGCCCATCCCGAATTTGCCAATCTGCCGACTATAGGCAAAGGTGGCCCGAATCCGTCACCGAATGCTGAGGCCATCGTTGCGGTGAAGCCGGACGTCATCTTCGCCTGCTACATTGATGCAACGCAGGCAGACACTCTGCAGCAGCAAACAGGAGTGCCGGTTGTTGTGCTCAGCTACGGAGAGCTTGGAAACTTCAGGGCTGAGGAAATCTACACCTCTCTAAGGCTTGCAGGGAAAATCCTTGGCAGGGAGGAGAGGGCTAAGGAGATAATAAGCTTCATCGAAAACGCTTACAAAGATTTAACGGGAAGAGTTGAGGGGGTTCCTGAGGAAAACAAGCTATCAGTTTACGTTGGAGCGCTCGGTTTCAAGGGAGGTCACGGCATAGAATCAACGCAGTGCAACTTCCCTCCGTTCATGGTTGTCAGGGCAAAGAACGTTGCCTGCGAGGCGAACGTGAGCGGGGCTTTCTTCATCGACAAGGAAAAGCTGCTTGAGTGGGATCCGGACATCATATTTCTCGACGAGAACAACCTCCACCTTGTCCTTAACGACTACGAGAAGAATCCCGAAATCTACCAGTCACTCAAAGCCTTTAAGAACGGGAAAATCTACGGAATTCTGCCCTTCAACTACTACACCACCAACATAGAAACTGCAATTGCCGACTCCTACTTCATCGGCAAGGTTCTCTATCCCGATAAGTTTGCAGACATCGACCCCGGAAAGAAGGCGGACAAAATCTTCGAGTTCCTCGTTGGCAAAAAGCTTTACGAGCAGATGGCAGAGCACTACGGCGGTTTCAAGAACATTGCAGACGTGTTCGAGAAATGACCGAATACAGAAGGAGAATAAGAGTTGCTGAACTGCTGCTCCTGAGCTTGCTAATTTTTTCAGTTACTGCATCCCTTCTCGCAGGCTCATACAGCCTTTCTCCAGCAAAGATTTTCAGCCTAAACTCCCCCGTCATCACCAACATAAGGCTCCCCCGCATAGTCACAGCCCTGATTGTAGGTGCAAGCCTTGCTGTAAGCGGGGCAGTGATGCAGTGCATACTCAGAAATCCGCTCGCTTCACCCTTCACGCTCGGCGTTTCGCACGGAGCAGCCTTTGGTGCGGCTTTTGCCATAATCTACCTCGGCGCGGGAATGCTCCACAGAACGGGGGAGAGCATAACAATTCTCAACCCCTACCTCGTCCCCTTTTTCGCCTTTCTTGGATCACTCATCAGCGTTTTTGTAATACTAACGCTCTCAAGAATCAGAAGCTTCACTCCGGAGGCGATGATTCTCACCGGCGTTGCGATGGCCTCCCTCTTTCAGGCGGCAACAATGCTCATGCAGTACTTCGCTGAGGACGTAATGGTCGCCTCGGTCGTTTTCTGGACGTTTGGAGATATGGGGAGAACTAACTGGAATGAAATCTACCTGATGGGCGCAATTTTTGCCGTATCGCTGCTCTACTTTATCTTCAGGCGGATGGACTACAACGCCCTCACTCTCAACGATGAGACTGCAATCTCGCTCGGTGTGAATCCGCAGAGAGTCAGACTCGAAGGACTTGTAATCTCATCCCTTCTCACAGCCGTCTGCGTTTCATTTACAGGAATTGTTGGGTTTGTTGGGCTTGTAGCCCCGCACTCCATAAGAATTGCTGTTAGTGGGGACCACAGGTTCCTTATTCCGCTCAGCACGGTTTTTGGTGCAACGCTTCTCCTAATTGCGGACACCTTCGGAAGGACTGTGATCAGCCCCGTGATGATTCCAGTTGGCATAGTGACGGCCTTCGTCGGTGCGCCCATGTTCATTTTCCTCCTCTTGAGAGGCTGGAGGTGAAAGAATGATTGAAGTCAGGAGCTTATACTACTCCTACAACTCCAAACCCGTTATTCAGGATTTGGAGTTTGAGGCTGAGAGGGGCGAATTCGTTTTCATTCTCGGCCCCAATGGGAGCGGAAAGACAACTCTGCTGAAGTGCATGGCCGGCATTCTGAAACCAAAGGGAGCGGTGCTCGTTGAAAAGGTTAGCATTGATAGGCTTTCGGGGAGAGATCTGGCCAGAAAGCTTGCTTACGTCCCCCAAAGAAGCGATTCAGGATTTTTAACTGTTTATGATGTCGTTCTGCTTGGCAGAAGGCCCTACATGGGCTTTTCACCATCCGATGAGGATTACAGGATTGTGGAGGACGTGCTTTCGCTGCTCGACCTCAAGAAGTTCTCCTACAGAAGAATCAACGAGCTAAGCGGTGGAGAGCTTCAGAAAGTAATGATTGCCAGAGCCTTAGCCCAGAAACCGAAAATACTCCTTCTGGACGAGCCCACGAACAACCTTGACGTGAAGAACCAGATTGAGATAATGAAGCTTCTTCGGAAAATAGCCGACGAGAAGGAGATTTCAGTTATATCCACCATGCACGACTTGAATCTTGCTGCCATCTTCGCAGACAAAATAGTAATGCTGAAAAACGGCAGGATATTCGCTTCAGGCGGTAAGGAGGTTCTTACGCAGGAGAACATAAAGGAGGTTTACGGCATAGAGGTGGAAGTTCTCAGGCACAACGGGAGGGTTCTTATTGTCCCGCAGTGACTTCTTGGCCTTAGTACAGGAGTGGAGCCAGGGATACAGGAAAATTCTTCTGCTCAAAGCAGCCCTTGAGCTCGGAATCTTTGAGGCTTTGCGGAATGAGGCTGATGCGGACGAGGTTGCCAAAAAAATCGGAGGGGACAGGAAGATTACAGGAATCATGCTGGAGTGCCTTGCCAAGGAGGGGTTGCTGGAGAAAAAAGGAGAAAGGTACGTCAACTCAAGAATAGCCCAAACGCACCTCTGCAAGAACTCCAGCCTCCCCATGCTGAACTTCCTGAAAAAGCACTTTTATGATCTGGAAATCTGGCTAAACCTTGCGGAGATAGCAAAGAAGGGAGCTGTTGAGGTAAAAAGGGAAAACCTCTTTTCCAAACTCGTTATTCACGCGATGGCGGAGCATGCGATGATGGGAGAGCTTCAGTGGGCTGTTGAAACTGTTGCGCAGTACGAAGAATTCAGGAGGGCGAGGAAGATGCTTGACCTCGGCGGAGGTCACGGTCTTTACTCTGTTGCTTTCACACAGCTAAATCCGAATCTTGAGGCTGTCGTCTTCGACCTTCCAGAAGTTGTTGAGAAGGCAAAGCATTACTGCAAAAGCTCTGCGAGAGTTCGCTTCATGTCGGGCGATTTCTTCAAAGACGAAATTGGGGGAGGGTACGATTTTATATTCTCATCATGCAATCCGGCGGGCAAAAATTCGGCAATGTTTCCAAAAATTTGCAATGCACTCAATTCTGGAGGCATTTACGCAAACAAGCAGTTTTTCTGGGATGATTGCAGCTTGGATTTGCTCGACCTTGAGTGGAACCTCTGGAATTTCGGCATTGAAAAGGGGGAGAAAAGATTTACATTCAAAGGAGACCTCAGCCTCGATGAATACCTGAAAGAACTCGAAAAACATGACTTTGAGATTCTCGGCATCCACAGCTATGGGGACCAAAAAATGATAGTGGCAAGGAAAACAAAATAAGCCCTGAGCAAAACTTCAGCAGATGCAGGACTTCAAGAAGCTGCCGACTGTGCTAACGGCAGAGGAGCTGATAGACAAGATTTTCAGGAGAGCTGCGAGAGTTGAGGGGAGAAATCCAAAGGAGAAAGCCTTGAACAAGCTTGCAACAATCTCCAACGTTTCAAGGGACTACTTCGGCAAGATTATCGGAGCCCATCCGAGCTACGAAAACCTTCCCGACTTTTACAGGGAAATGGTTGACGTGGTTGTGGGAATAAGGCAGCTCAAGAAGTCCCTCGTAGCGCTGAAGTGGGCGGACGGGATGATTCAGAAGGTTGTGAGCAGAGCTGTGAGGGAAGTTAAGGGCGGTAAAAATCCCTCTGCTGTGGTTAAATCTGCCTACGGCAGAGTTGCATCAATCATCGAGCAGATTGATGATGAGCTTAGGTTCCTGAACGATGCCAAAAACAGGATGAGGGAGATACCCATTCTTCAGGATTTGCCCACAATCGTCGTTGCAGGCTACCCCAATGTAGGAAAATCTTCGCTCGTTGCAAGAATCTCAACGGTAAAGCCAGAGGTTGCCAGCTACCCCTTCACCACCAAGAAAATCAACCTCGGCTTTGCTGAATTTGCTGGAAAGAGAGTCCAAATCATTGACACGCCCGGTCTTCTTGACAGGCCGTTGAGCAAGAGAAACAGAATTGAGAGGAGGGCGGTTCTCGCTTTAAAGCACCTCGCTGACATAATCCTTTTCGTCATTGACCCAACAGAAACCTGCGGATACTCTCTGGAAAAGCAGCTTTCCCTTCTCGAGGAGATAAAGGGCTACTTCGCCAAGCCAACAGTAGAGGTGTACAGCAAGGCTGACATGCACGACAGAAGGGATAGACAAGCTTACTCAGCCGTTACAGGCGAGGGAATTGACGAGCTAATCAAAGAAATAGAAAAAATGGTAAAAATTCACTCGCAGACGTCTACGGTGATTGCCCCCTCAGGGCAGACCTCAACGCAGGAGCAGCACTCCTGACACTCGTCCGGGTTTGCCGGGTAGCTCTTCCCGTCGTCGTTGAACTCAAACACTCCTCCGGGGCAAACGGAAATGCACTCTCCACATCCGCTGCACTTGTCCTGATCAACGTTTATTTCAGCCATTTAACATCACCTCCAGAATTCCAATGAGAAGTCAGAAAGAAGTATTTAATTTTTTTGATTTTCCCCGATTTTTCACCCTTTTGAAAAACCGCCTAGTATGCGAGCTATGAATAGGTTTGTAAACTCCGCCTGGTTACCGCTGTGTCTTTCAAGCGTTTCTATCAAACCAATATCACCTGGTGAAAGACTTGAGAAAAAGCTTCTAAGCTTCTCTCCGTAATTGCCAGCAGCTTTAGAAGCTCTCAGCGCAGTTGCAGCATAAAATAGTGCTATAAGCATGCTTCTCAGCTTAAAAGCGTCCTCAAACTCATCAAGCCATTCTTGGATTTTGAGCCCGACTTTTACCGCTTTGCTGCACTCAATGCTGCACGGGTAAAAGTTGGATGTGAAGAGATAGGGGATAGAAATGAGCTTCGAGGACTTTAACGCCTTTAATGACTTGACGAAAACACCCTTTTCAGCACACTCCATGATAAACCTGCTCTCAGCCGGAAAACCCCTCTTGCTCTCTATGTAGCTTCCAACGCAGCAATCAGGGTAGCCGAGCAGCTTACCTTCCAGCCGCAAAAGCTTCTCTCTGCCCTTTCCCAGCTCAATTCTACCTTCGAGAATCCTTCTCTCAACCTTTGAAAGCTCTCTCAGTTTTTTGCAAGCTCTTTTACCCACAAAAATCTGAACGTCCGGATAAACAAATCCCCTGCTGAGAATTCTGCTTACAAAGGCGACTTTTGCGTGTGGCTCAAGTCCCAGTTCGTGCAAGTAACCGAAATTTCTGTTTAGTTGCTCATTGAGCTTCTCCTCCAGCCTATCAGCCTCGGCCATCAGCTCGTCAACCTCAGCTTTGCCTTCCATAAAATCGTCAAATTTTCGGTTTATGGCATCAAAGGCACCCTCCTCAACCTTAAGAATCCCCTGCGGCAGGACGTAGGATGATGCATTGCACAGAATTCTCGAAATTTCGAGGGACAGGACAGGATTTTTCCAGAAATGCTTTTTAAACTCAAAAAACATAAAATAAAAGAAGAATTAACCTTCAGCTCTCTTCTTCTCAAGCTCCTCGATGTACTCTTTGGTAGCGACGTAGGTTGTTGAGCCGGAGCTCCAGTATCCGGCAACCCCTTCATTAATCAAATCCTGCACGATCTTCTTAACGACTTTCTTGTCCATTTTGAGGATTTTTGCCAGTTCAGGAATCTTCCAAGTCTTCTTGCTGAGCTGCGCCAGAACCTTTTGCTTATCCTCTTCCGTATAATCCGCCATTTTAGGTCACCTTAAAAAAATTGGTGGAAGTGTTTATAAATTTACCACTTGAACTGCGTTGAAGCTCTGAACTCGCTGTAGAAGTATGGAGTGATTCTGTAGTCGTCGATGAGGTGCTGTGTGAATTCGAGGCCTGTGAGCTCGAAGAACCTCTCCCAGCCGATTCTGTCAACCCACTCTATCAGCCTTTCGTGCTTGTTTGCATTGGCTGCCCACGCTTCAAGAATCTGCTTTACGTACTTAACCAGAGTGGGCCATCTCGGTGGCTCGTTGGGCACCCACGGCACCACGACCTTTGAAAGCTCTGGCATTCTCCTTGCTTCAGAGAGTTTACCTCCGACCATGATTGCAGCTCCATCGTTCTCAGGGTCGAAGAGTGGCATGCCGGGGCACATCGTGTAGCAGTTACCGCAGTACATGCACTTCTCCACGTCAACCTTGATGGTCTTGTTCTTCATGTCCGGCTTGAGGGCTCCTGTTGGACATGCAGCCACTGTTGACGGAATCTCACAGGTCTTTCTGATGGCCTCGTCGTTGGGTATTGGAGGTGTTCTGTGGATACCGACAATTGCAATATCTGAAGCGTGGACAGCACCACACATGTTTGCACAGCAGGCAAGGCTGATTCTGCACATTGCAGGCAGCTTGTGGTCGGTGAAGTACTCGTAAAGCTCATCCATCACAGCCTTTACAATACCAGAAGCGTCAATGGCTGGAGTGTGGCAGTGAATCCAGCCCTGAGTGTGGACAATGTTGCTCAGCCCGTATTCTCCCTTAACAGCATCCCATGTTCCACCACATGGGAAGCCAACTCTCTCCTGCACCTCGTTAATCAAATCATCAATCTTGCTCTCGTCAGTTACGAAAAACTCGACGTTGTTTCTGCTCGTCCATCTCAAATAGCCGTCAGAGTATTTGTCGGCAATGTCACAGAGTTCTCTTACCGTGTATATGCTCAGAAGTCTTGGAGTTCCGAACCTTACAACGTAAATGACATCTCCGCTCTCAGCAACTCTCTTAATGACACCCGGCTTTACTACTTCATGATACTTCCACTTGCCGTAGTTTTTGGCTATAACCGGGTGGAGAAGGTCCCTGAAGTATGGTGGACCAAAATCCGTTTTAACACCCTCAACTACCATTACCACATCCCCCTCTTCTTCAATTCTTCAGTATATGCCGACGGCTTCAACTCGTCCTTCTCGAAGAACATGAACGGGTTGTTTCTTGGTGCCTTCACCATTCTCACATCTGCTTCTCTGCCGATGACCTTGAGGAACTCCCTCATTCCCTTTCTCCAGATTAACTCCCCGATTCTTTCTCTGAACTTGCCTTCCTCGTCCCACCAGTCCCAGATGGCTTCAAGAATCTCCTTGATTTCATCGTAGGGTTTCTCAACCTCTACGAATGGAACTGCAACCCATCCAATGACAGCACCCTCAACGAAAGGTGCCTTACCACCGATGAGGATTGTTGCTCCTCTCTCATCACCTGGCTTGAGAGCTTTTGGCATCTTGTTTATACAGTGCATACATCTGACACATTCTCTGTTGTCGATCGTGAGCTCCTTCCCATCCCACTTGATGGCTCCAGTTGGGCAGAGCTTTACGACCTCATTCTCGATGTCCATCCAGGATGCATACTCCTTAACTGCCTCCTGGTCAACCTTGATGTCATCCTTCCAGGTTCCGATAATGGCGAAGTCTGACCTCGCCTTTGAGGCAACACAGTCGTTCGGACAGCCGGCGCACTTTATCTTGAACTTGTAGGGCCACATGGGCCTGTGAAGCTCATCCTGATAGGTCATTGTGAGGTCGTAGCAGAGCTCCAGCGTATCGTAGCAGGCAAACTCACAGAGTGCTGGACCCATACAGGCTGAGGGTGTTCTGAGATCGGAGCCGCTTCCTCCAATGTCGAAGGGGATTTCGAGGTTACCCAAGTCCTCAAAGCACGGCTGGAGGTACTCACTCCTCGTTCCGAGGAAGATGATATCTCCAGTCGAGCCGTGGAAGTTGGTCAGACCGCTTCCCCACTTCTCCCATACGTCACAAAGTCCTCTGAGGGCCTTTGTCGAATAGAACCATCCTGAGGGCTGGTTTATACGCATTGTGTGGAAGTGCTCAACTTCTGGAATCTGCTCTCCGAGGTCGGAGTACCTGCCGATAACACCTCCACCGTAGCCTACAACCGAGACAATACCTCCGTGCTTCCAGTGCGTCTTCTTGTCTTTATAGGAGATTTCAAGCTGCTTGAGCAAGCCTCTTGCGCCCTTCGGCATTTTCACATCCTTACCCTCGGCAGCAGCCTTTTCCATCAATTCTGCTGTCTTCTTGATTTCCTTTACAAAACTTGGCCAAGGCCCCTTTTCTAATTCATCAAGCAAAGGAGTTTCTGACATTCGTTCACCTCCTGTAATTGCAAGTCCCCCTCTTTTTAGGCAATATATAAGAATTTCGAAATTTGCGCTTTCTGGTTTAAGCTTACCTAAAAATATCTGCAATCGAGAAGTTTTTTAACCTTCCCACAACTCCCCCTTGTGGGTGGAAAGGTTTACATAGTTGGAGCTGGTCCCGGAAACTTCGAGCTTTTAACTCTGAAAGCATACAGGCTGCTTCAGGAGGCTGATGTAATTCTGTACGACAGGCTAGTTGGGGAGGAAATTGAGTCCTTCCTTAAAACCCTTGGCAAAGAGGTTGTCTATGTTGGCAAGGAGAGAGGGGAGAAAGGAGAAAAAAGGCAGAAAGAGATAAACAGGCTGATGAAGAAGTACTTTGAAGAAGGAAAGAAGATCGTGAGACTGAAAGGAGGAGATCCGGGAATTTTCGGCAGAATGGCTGAGGAGATTGAATTTTTGGTTGAGAATAGAATCCCCTTTGAGGTTGTTCCGGGCGTTAGCTCCGTAAACGGTGCGCCGGTTTGCTCAGGAATTCCCCTTACCGAAGCAGAAAACGCATTCGGCTTTCTTGTTGTGAGCGGAAGTGACTCTGGGAGAATAAGAGAACTGCACGAGAAGGGGACGCTCGTGATTCTGATGGGGGGCTGCACGGCCAAGGATGTTGCCAGAAACCTGATTGAATCAGGGGTGGATGCAGATAGAGACGTGGCGGTAATCGAGAGAGGGAGCATGAAAAACCAGAGGGTTACTATTACAAAGCTTTCTGAGCTTGTTGAGAGAGATTTTAATTTTGATAGCCCTGCGCTAATCGTCGTTGGGGATGTTGTAAGGTTCGCAAGAGTTTGCCAAAACCATGAGGATAGAAAAATATAATTGACCTGAGGTTAAGAAAAAACAGATGGTAAAGAGAGCCAAGTTGATTAACGATGTGGTGGAGCTAATCCCGATATTTCATCTCCTCTCAACCGAAACTTACAGGAAGGTTTACAACGCACTTCTTGAGGGATGGTACACGGCGAGAGAGCTTGAGGAGATGATAGGTGAGGGATACAGGGACGCCCTTAGGATACTGAAGAATGCAGGGATGCTTGAGGCGAAGTGGAGAATGCCATCTGATCCCGGAGGAAAGCCGGAGAAGGAGTACCACGTGAGCTACACCCACGTGAGCGCGAACTTCTACATTTCGCTGAAAGACCTCAACAAAGTTCTCGAAGTCGTATTCATGAGCGATGATGAAGTTGAGGAGTACGTCAGAGAAATAATCAAGGAAATTGAGGCTGGAAGAACGTCGGTGACGTACATCACCAAGGATTTGAACCTCGACCCTCTGTTTCTGAGGGCTATAGCCAAGCGCTCCCTCAAGCTGAACCTGAAGGGGCAGCTTATTGAGCTAGCGAAGGATGAGGAGATATAGCATCAAAGAAATTTTGGATAAATTCAGGTGGCATCCCGAATTTGATTTTTCCAAAGTTAGAATTCGATACATAGACAGGCCAAAGGGCTACAGCGAGGTAAGCGGTGATGACATAAAGGAGATAGGCCACATGTTTATCTACCTTTACAGCGGCGCAGCCATTCCCCACCACAGGATTGTGGAAATAAGGTACGGAGAGGAGGTAGTATGGAGAAGACCGTAATCGGCGTGGTTCACCTCCTTCCCCTTCCGGGCTCACCCGAGCACACTGACCTGAGTGCGGTAATAGACAAAGCCGTAAAGGATGCCAGGGCAATTGAGGAGGGTGGTGCGGACGCGCTAATACTCGAAAACTACGGCGATAAACCTTTTTTGAAGGAAGTTGGCAAGGAAACCGTCGCTGCGATGACTGTAATAGCCTGCGAGGTTAAGAGGGATGTTTCCATCGGGCTGGGGATAAATGTGCTCAGAAACGACGCCGTTGCGGCATTAGCCATTGCCAAAGCCGTAAACGCCGACTTTGTTAGAGTTAACCAGCTTTTCTTCACTTCCGTCTCCCCTGAAGGAATTCTTGAGGGGAAGGCCGGAGAGGTGATGAGGTACAAAAAGCTGGTTGACTGCAGGGCGATGATTTTTGCGGACATTGCAGTGAAACACGCTGTACACTTCGCCTCACTTGAGGATTACTGCCTAAATGCCGAGAGGAGTCTTGCGGACGCGGTGATTTTGACGGGAAAAACGACAGGTGGAGAAGTTTCTTTGGAAGAGCTGAAATACGCCAAAAAAACTTTGAAAATGCCTGTTCTCGCCGGAAGCGGTGTTAACGCGGAGAATGCTGCCAGAATTTTGAAGTGGTGCGACGGAGTTATTGTTGGCACCTACATAAAGCGGGGCGGATTGGTTGATGCCGAGAGAGTTAGGAGAATCGTTAGAGCTGCGAAAGGGTAGGCATTCAGTCGTCTATTTGACGGAAAAATACGCGATAAAGCAGTTTCACGAGAGGTTCAGGTACAACTTTCTGAAGGAGGTTAAGTTCCTCACGCTCCTCCAGCCTTTCTTCTTCACCCCTAAGCTTTACTTCGTCGATTTTGCAAATCTCAGAATAGTGATGGAGAGGCTGAGGGGTAGAAGGTTTGACGAAGCTTTCATCAGAAAGGCTGTCGAGAGAGCTCTTGAGGCCTGCTTCATTATGGATGTAATGGGGGTTGAAAAGCAGGAGATGAACCATCCGGACAAGCACATAATAGTTGGGGATGATGTTTACCTCATCGACTTCGAGAGGGCGAGGTTCAAGGACCGCCCATCCAACCTCACACAGTTTTGCATGTACTTGAGAAGATTTGGAATTGAAATTGAAAAAACTTTGCTTAAAGATTACAAGACCTCGGTGAATTGCGAAAACTTCAGCAGGATTTTACATAGTGTGGTGGAAAAACTTAAATAACTCAGAATTAAGAATTATTTGCCAGCAATTGGCACTTTAATTGACCGGAGGTGATTGTATGGTTGGCGCAAATATACCAGCAGAGCTTGCCGCTCTGCCGATAGAGAGTTTGATTGGCAAACCGCTTGAGGCCGCTGTGAGGGCTCAGGCCTTTGCAGCGATGACCACAGCACGATTCGTTCAGGAGGTTGGGCTTGACGACGACGGGAATGTTAAGACGGTAACATTCAAATTCAAGAGAAAGGAGCTCGACCCGGAAACGGGAGACGTTACGGACGTTGACACGACAGTTGAGGCACCCTTGCTGACGATTCTTCCCGTGCCCTTCATCAGGATAAAGGACATGACGGTCCACTTCAACTTCACCATAAAGACCTCTGCGCAGGACAAAACTCAGCACGACTTCGCCAGCAAGCTTACAGCAAAAGCAGGATGGGGCTGGGGAAGCGTGAAGCTCACAGCCTCTTACGGATTCAAGAAGGAGAGCAGGTCCCAGGTTGACAGAAGCTCGGAGCTTGACATCACCGTCAATGCTGTGCAGGATGAAATGCCTGAAGGTATGAGAACTCTGCTCAGCCTGCTGAAGGAGAGCATAGCTCCTGCTGGAGCTTCAGGTGGGGGAACAGGGTAAAGAGGTGCTTTGATTGGTCAACGTAGCTTTACTGCTGGATCAGATTATCGCAACCCCACTCAGGTCGATGGTGGAGGCCCAGCAGGAGTCAGCTAACGCAACCGTGGAGTTTCTAACAAGTCTGATCGACGAGAACGGAAAGCCCAAGGGCATTGAGCTGGCTTACGAGCAAACGGTTTTCGATCCAGAAAGGGGGCTGTGAGTGAGAAGAACAGGGTAAAAATCCCGCTTCTCACATTGGTTCCCGTTCCCTACCTCAGCATCGACGAGGCGGAGATAGACTTCAGCGCGAAGATTGTTGCAACGTCAAAGCAGCAGAAGGGGAAGTTCGTGCCGCTGTATGCGTCTACGCACCAAAAGCTGAAACAAAGACAGACCTCAACGGAGAGCTTAACATCAAGATAAAGGTAAAGCGGACTGAGATTCCAGAGGGCATCGCAAGGATGATAACAGTTCTCAGCAACTCGATTACGGTAGGGGAGGGATAATGCCGGGAAGAAGAGTTCGCAAAGACGTTGCCCGTGACGTTAAAAAGCCGGATTTTGTCGAGCCGGTTAAGCCGGTTGACAAGCCGGAAATTGCAGTCAAAAAAGCACCCCTAAGAGAGCTCGCGGCATCGATAACGCTCTCAGCCCTCTCAGCCAAAAAGCTGATTGACATGGAGCTCTCAAAAATTCGAAAGGAGTACGAGAAGGACGAGTTTCTCAGGAACTTTCCTCTTCCCGGATTCGAGATTTCCGAGATGGAGCTTGAGCTTAACTTTGCTGTTGACGAAGTTAAGGACGGTGGGGAGGTAATCGTTTCCTTTGACGAGGAAAAGCTTTCGAAGCTCTCAGGTGCAATTTCAAAGATGAAAATGAAAATTGTTGGCAAAAGCCTTCAGCAGTTCGAGACCATAGACGGACAGAAAATCGTCAAGTAACTTTTTTCCTCAGCAGAAACATCATCCCCAGATTTCCCACAACCATCGGGTCCCCGCCAACCTCTTTAAAGGGTGAAAGGTGGGCGTTGGGGCCTGTGCAGAGCCTCTCCCTAACATCAACGACCTCATCGTAGTAGCAGCCGTGCCCTTCGTCGCTCAAAACGTACTCGTTGCTCAGCTCACCCCTCTCAAACCTCTCAAGGAGCGATTTTATCTCATCCACACCTCTCCTCCTTAAAACAGGAGTGTGGTGCTCCAGTAGAGCCTTAATCCTGTAATCCTCATCGACTATCGCTGCTGTTAGATGGGAGTTGCCGAAATTAACCAGCAATGCGGGGAATTCCTTCACCTGCAGGGCGCATCCGGCAATCGCTGCGAAGACGGTATCGACAACGTAAACCTCAGCCCTGACGTAATCCAGAACGCTGCTCGCAGCATCCCTCATCCTGTTGAACTCCGGCGGTATCTCTCTATGGTGAAAGAGAAATCCCTCAATGCCGGGGTTTTTTCTCAAAAGTGACTCAAACATTCTGAACCTGAAAACCCTGTTGCTGATTTGCGGTGAAAAGCCGTGGTCCTGCACCGCTACCACATAATATCTCGGCATTTCATAGCCCATTTTTTCGATGAAATCAGAAAAGAATGGCATGTCCACGTCTTTCGTTTCAAGCTCCACCGCATCGCCCTCAGGCTCGCCAATGATTATCCCCATCTCCCTAACCCTTTCGAGGTTATCGGCAAAGGTCAGCGCTGCCCTCTCTGTTGCGTAAACCCTGTATCTCTGAAGGTGTCTTCTAACTGCAAAGGTTATCGCTCCCCCACCCATCGTGTAGCCGCGGAGGAAAACGTCTCCCTCTACCCTTTCAATCTTCTTAGCCAGAATTCTCGTTGGTGACGGCAGAATCGCTTCGGACAGTTTCTCTCGTTCTCCTCAGCAAACAGCATGAAGTCCTGAGTTCCGGAACCGACGTCCAAGGTAAAAACGCTCTCACCACCAAGCATTTCCACCACCCGCGAAGTAAACGAACGCTATCGAGCCGAGTATAAAAGATCCGGCATTAACCGCGCTGTTATCGCTCCTGAAAACCTTGAATGCCACCCTTTTCCTGGAAAAAGGGAAGAATGGCGGAAATTTCTGCATCGTGAACACATCAACGGCTATGTGGATTGACACCGCAGCAAAGACTGAGAGGGCAAGCATTTCAGGAATTCCCGCATACCTGAAAAGGAAGAAGAACAGCAGGGTTGAGATTGCAGCAAAGGTGAAGTTGTGCGTGTACTCCCTGTGCCTGATTTTCAAAACCAAGTCCACATCGGGCAGCATGGAGAAAATTGCCGCCAATGCGACGAACTCCACACCCAGTTTGGGGATAAAGGGGGAAAGAGCTAAGAGCGTCGCTCCCATGTGTCCGGGACGGTTCATTCCACCCTCCACCTCGTTCCCTTGGGTGTGTCAATCAGCCTGATTCCTCTCTTCGCGAATTCATCTCTTATGGCATCGGCAAGCTCGAAGTTTCTCTCCTTCCTTGCCCTTTCCCTTTCAACAACCTTTTCTGCATCTTCTCTGCTAAGAGCGGGCACTCTCTCCATCTTCTCGAACAACCCGAGAACTCCACACAATCTCTTAAAAGCTTCGTAAAGCTCTTCTGCTTGGTTAAGGCTTAACTCGTAAAGGGATTTGTTGATCAAGCCGGCAAATTCGTGAAGAACCGCAATCGCATCGGGTGTGTGCAGGTCTCTGTTCATCGCCTCCTCGAACCTCCTGATGTAATCCTCAACATCAACCTGATTACCCTCTTTCCTGTCTCCGAAGGTTTTCAGATATGCAATCTCCATATCGAGGTTTATTAAAGCTGACCTAAGATACTCGTAAGCCCTCTTCGCCCTCTCAAGTGCCTCTTCGGTGTAGTCGAGAGGGCTGCGGTAGTGGGCTGTGAGCAGAAAGTATCTGAGCACCTCTCCTTCGTACCTCTGAAGCACATCCCTAATCCTGACTATGTTTCCCAGGCTTTTGCTCATCTTTTCCCCTTTTATCCTTATGAAGTCGTTGTGCACCCAGATTTTAACAGGCTCCACCCCGAATCTCGCAAAGCTCTGAGCCCTCTCGTTTTCGTGGTGGGGGAATATCAAGTCCTTCCCCCCGCCGTGGATGTCGAAAGGCACTCCCAGATACTTGGCCGACATGACGCTGCACTCTATGTGCCACCCCGGCCTTCCTCTGCCCCAAGGAGAGTCGAAAACAGCCTGAGCCTTTAAATCAGCCTCTTTCGCGGACTTCCAGAGGGCAAAATCCTTCACGTCCCTTTTCCTCTCATCCGGCTCTATTCTGTGCCTGTTTAGCTCTTCAAGACTTTGCTTCGATAGCTCGCCGTAGTGCTCAAAGGCTGGCACGTGGAAGTAAACATCCCCATCAATTACGTATGCGTAGCCCTTTTCAATCAAATTCTGGATAAACTCAATTATGTCGGGGATGTGCTCCGTAACCTTAGGCTGATACGTTGGCTTTTTTACGTTTAAAGCCTCCATGTCCTTCAGATATTCCTCAATGAACTTTTCCGCCACTTCTTTCTGCGTCTTGCCCTCCTTAACGGCCCTGTTGATGATCTTGTCATCCACATCCGTGAAGTTCTGAACATATACTACCTCATATCCGAGATACTCCAAATACCTCCTGAAAACGTCGAAAAACACGGCACTCCTCGCGTGGCCGATGTGGGAGTAATCGTAAGCTGTGATACCGCAAACGTACATCTTCACCCTTTTGCCATCCACAATATCCTCAAGCTTCTCGATTTTTCTCGAGAGGGTATTGTAAACTTCCATATTTAGAGAACGGTCATGGGTTTAAAAATTTCAACCCTCAAGAAGCTTTTTTATCTCGTAAGTAACAATTTCCCTCGCCCTAAGCTCGTCGAGAATGTTTTCAATTCTGCAAACCTGCTCCTCGACTCTCTTGGCAAACTCATCGAAGGAAAAGTTCTCCCTGATTTCCAAGTAGCCCTTTATTATCGCCAGTGGATTTCTCAGCCTGTCTGCCAGATGCTCAAACTGGGAGAGGTTCTCCATAATCACCTTCAAAGCCGCCTCCTTTTCCCTCTCTATCTTCAGCGATTTGAAAGCGAATTTTACGTCCTTTCCGATTGCCTCAAGAACGCTGATTTCTTCCTCCGAGAACCCTTTTTCGGAGAATACCATTATCACACCCGAAATTCTGCCGTTCGAGATGGGCAGAATCAAAACCTCCTTGCCGTCAACCTTCTCAACCTTTATCTCATCTGAATCAATGTGCTCCATCGCCATTTTCTCGCATTTCTCCTCATCAAGCCCCCTCGAAATGCCTGCCAGTATTAAGCCATCCTCATAGAGGTAGACCGCAACCTCAAGTCCGGCCCTTTCAAGGTGTTTTCTGACCGTGCTGAGAATTTTAAACTCAGTTTTCTCCTGCGATATCTCCCTGCTGCAAACACTCGTAACTCTCAACAAAAGGTTCAGCCTTTTCAGCATTTCCTCCCTTTCCTTTAAATCCGTGATGTCGGCAATGTTTGCCATAACCGCAGGCTTCCCTCTGTACGAAATTCTGCTCGCAAGAACTTTCAGCCACTTCTCCTTTCCGTCTTTCGTTAGGACTTTCACCTCATAGCTATTCGGAACCTCCTCTCCCCTCTCTCTGGCCCTGTATCTTTCCACCACCTTATCATAAAAGTCGGGATGAAGTACCTTGTAGGGGTGTTCGAGGGAGTTTACCTCCTCAATAGTATAGCCGAGTATCTCTCTGAGCTTTTCGTTGCCGTAAACTACTTTGTCGTTCTGAATTATGAAGATGCCCGTGTGGGAGTGCTCTGCGAGAGTTCTGTAGAGTTCTTCGCTCTCCCTTAACTTTTTCTCCGCCAGCACTTGAGATGTCACGTCGATGAAGTTTCCAAGAACTGCTGGCTTCCCCCTGAAGGTTATGGGGGAGAGCACAAAGCTTGCGTACCTCCCTTCCCCGCTTTTCGTGTAGTACTTCGAGAAGGTCTGAATGACTTTTCCTGAGAGTGCGTCGTTTACAGCCCTTTCCACCTCATCCCATATTCTGCGGTCGAAGACCTTTTTCCATTCCTTTCTCAGCTCATCCAGAGTGTATCCGGTGTAGTCCTGCGTGGCTTTGTTCATGTAAACGAGTTCACCATCCTGAATGACGTAAATACCCGAGTGGGAGTTCTCAGTAAGAGTTCTGTAAAGCTCCTCGCTTTCCACGAGTTTTTGCTGAAGCTCCTTTCTTGTTGTGACGTCCCTCAAAACCAGAATTCCGCCTGTAACTTCTCCATCAGAGGTCCTTATTGGAACACCGACAACCTCAACCCATCTCAAACTGCCAGACTTATCCCTAATTCTCAGCTCCATTCTTCTGAACTTCCCACCTCTGCCCTCCTCGACGGCCTTGTTCACTTCCTCAAGGTGACTTGGATGGATAAACTCAAACACATTCCTCCCGATGAGCTCTTCCGGAGTGTATCCGTGGAGCTTCACTGCGGGATTCGTGTGGATAATAGTCCCCTCGCGGTCAACGATTATGATTGCATCAACGGAGTTTTCAAAGGAGAGCTTGTACTGGACAAGCTCCTCTTCAAGCCCCCTGAGAACCCTGTCCAAATCCTCGACAAAGAGGTAAACACCATCCTTTGCAATTTTAAAGAAAAGGTACTCCTTGTCCCCAACCCTGACACTCCCGAGATTTTTCCCCTTAACGCTCTTCAAGTCAACCTCTGAAAGGAGATTTTCCGCGGCCTTGTTGTGATACACGATTTCGTCCGCAAACAATGCAACGACAGGATACCTGAAATCATCGAAAATCGACCTTAAATTCCTCACCTTCTCCTCCGTCAGCGTCCTTGCAAGAACCTCGTAAACTCTCTTTCCGAGGACGCTGACCTCCCTCACTTTAACTCTCACATGAAACAGTCTATTGTTGATTTTCACAGAAACTTCTCCTTCTCCCCTCTTAAGAATCTCGTCAACCGACTGAGAGAGTTCAGGAAAAACGTCATGCAGCTTCTTGCCCTCCACCCTCTCCAGACCTGTGAAGCTGTAAAAGGTGTTATTGGCGGCCAGAATCCTCTTTTGCTCATCAACGAACAGAAGACCGTAGTAAAAGTCCCAAACCCCAGCATATATGCTCCTCAGCACTTCACAAAATTTGCTGACGTCGTATGCGTAGACGTATTCACCGTCGCTGTACAAATGCAGATGGTAAGACTCCCCGTCAACTCCGACAACCTCTACCTCACCACCACTTTCAAGCCTTTCTTTGATGCCGGAATCTTCCGTTAAGTCGTAAATCGTCGCAGAGAGAATAGAATCAAGATCGTAACCCATTTTTTCAACAAAGCCTCTGTCGGCGTCTATAATTTCCCCATTCTTAGAAAGCTTAAAGGTGTACTGACTGCTATCGCCTAGCTTTAACATTTATGCTGACTTTTCTGGACGATGAATATAAACTTTGCTGTTCAGTTAAATAAAAATTATTTATGTAATATTGTTTTCAGCCTATCTATTGCCTCCTCTATAACACCCTCTCCTCTGGTTAAGGCAAACCTGACGAACCCTTCTCCAGACTTGCCGAACCCAATCCCCGGAGTTGCCACTATTCCTGCCTTATCTATTAACTGCTTTACGAACTCGATGCTGCTCCCGCCCACCTTTGCCCAGACGTAGAAGGTAGCTTTCGGTTTTTCGGCGTCAATTCCAACATCCCTCAACCCTTCAACCAGCAGGTCCCTTCTCCTCTGGTACACCTTGCAGTTTTCCTCTATAACTCTGTCAGGGCCATCCATCGCGGCTATGGCAGCCTCCTGTATCGCCTCAAAAACCCCGCTGTCAACGTTGGTCTTCACCTTTAAAAGGCCGGCAAGAATATCTCTGTTACCACAGGCGAATCCTATCCTCCAGCCGGTCATGTTGTAGGTTTTGGAGAGGGAGTTGAACTCCACGCAGACTTCAAAGGCATCCTCAAACTCAAGGAAGCTGGGAGCCTTGTAGCCATCGAAGGTAATCTCGCTGTAGGCTGCATCGTGGGCTAGAATAATTTTGTTGTCTATGCAGAAGTCTATTGCCTCCTTGATAAACTCCTTTGGAGCCACGGCTGCAGTGGGGTTGTTTGGGTAGTTCAGAAACATTATTTTGGCCTTTCTGGCAATTTCATCGGGAATCAACTGAAAATCGGGCAGGAATTTGTTTTCTTCCTTTAGCGGCATTTCATAAGGTACGCCGTCGGCAAGCAATGTGGAGGAGTAGTACACAGGATACCCCGGCTCTGGTACGAGAACATAGTCTCCGTCGTTCACGAAGGCGAGCGGAAGGTGCGCTATCCCCTCTTTGGAGCCGATGAGAGAGATTACCTCCGATTCGGGGTCAAGATTCACTCCCTTTCTTCTCCTGTAGAACCTTGCCACACTCTCTCTGAAGCTAAGCATCCCCTCGTAGCTTGGATACTTCTGCCTCTCAACCTTCTCAGCGGCGTTTTTCAGCGCCTCAACGATGTGCTCAGGCGTTGGTAGGTCCGGGTCGCCCACTCCGAAATCGATTACCTTAACTCCTTCCTGCAACTTTTTCCTTTTCATTGCATCGATCTCTGCGAAAAGATACGGGGGAATCTTTTCCAGTCTGTCCGCCAACTTAAACATGCGATTTGTTGGAGCTTTCGAATATATCAACTTTTACCCGAATAACGTAAATATCAGAAGCTTGAGGTTCTTGCATGTGGCTAAGGGTTACCACTTTCCCCGACAAGGAAATGGCAATGGAGATTGCATCAAAATTGAGAAATTCAGGAGCGAGAGTTGAAGTAAGGGAAATTGTTGAGTGGGATTTTGAGGAAAGGTACTTTCTGAGGGGAAATTTAAGCGAGCTTGAGGAGTACGAGGAGGCTCAGGATTGGAAAAACTACTCCGAAATTATTCGTGAAATACTGAAGGGCAGGATGGAGGTTTCCGAATTCGAAAGGGAGTTTCTCAAAAGAGCTTCCCCTGAAAATTATGAGAAGGTCGTAAAGCTCAAGGATGAGAGTCTGGGTGATAAGGAGTTTCTGGATGCGATGGAAGCTGCCTTTAGAGTCAGCCTTCTCATGTCCTCTGTCTACTCCTTTTTGAAGGCAAACGGAATTGAGGTTGGGGAGGATTACATTGAAGGAGAGCTACCTGAAGACCCCACGATCATAATAGAGCTTGACGAGGAGGTTGAGGGGTGCGAGAAGGGCTATTTTCTCCAGCTTACCCCTGCATGGGACGTGAACGTGGACATTTTGAGCGTCCTGACCAAGGATGTTGAGTTGGAGGGTCTGGATGGCGTTGTGATTGATGCCGCTGCTAGAATTGTGATGAACGTCATTGCGGGGCTTGAGGACACCAACGACATTGAAAAGCTGAGGGAGTACACCTCAGGCATCATAGAGGATGCAGACAATCTTGACGGAGAGCTTTACGTGGATGCGGAGGAGGTTTACGAGGCGATACTGAAGAGCCTTGAAAAAGCAGGAATTGTCCGGGTTTCGGGAAGAAAGGTAAAGCTGAGAAAATGATCTCCATCTGCCTTGTCAACACCTACGACAAGCTGAAAAAACACGAAATTCACTTGCGGAGCATTGCACGGGCAGCACCGCTCTGCTACGCCTTCAACTTTCACCTCGCTTTGCTCGACTTTCCCTTCTGGAGGAGTGAGAAGGAGGTGGCTGAGGAGGTTGCCAACTACACGACCATCGGAGAAGGCGGGAAATACCTGCTATATCTCGCAGAATCCGGGAAACTTCACCTAATAGATAAGATTCCGGCTCATTTCGGAGAGGTGGTTGCCACAACGTCCAAGCCTGACCCGGACAAAGTAGTCAATCCCGATACTTTAGCAGCGTTCAAATCGGCAACTTTTTTAATAGGTCTCGGAAGAAGGGGTTTGCCACGGGAAATGTTAAAGTCCGCAAAATACCACCTCGACGTGACACGCAAAGGGGTAAGCCTTGAAACCTGCAGCGCCATTGGGGCGATTGCGATGTTGCTGGCTGTAAAGGTGGTGGGAGAATGGAGGAAATAAGATTCTGCCCAGAGCACGGGTTTTACAGAGGGGAGAAGTGCAGGTGCGGTGCGGAGGGAGAACTGATTCTGCCCAAGGAGAAGGTTGAAAAGCTTGGAAAATTCATTTCCGGAGTTCTGAGGCACTTCCCCGACAAGTTCGGTCTCAATATGGACGAGAACGGCTGGGTGAACCTTGAATCTCTTGCAAGAGTTGTGAAAAGGAGGTACAAGTGGGCGAACATCTGGCTGATTAAAGCTCTCGTTTACAGCGACGAAAAGCAGAGGTACGAGCTGAAGGGCGACAAAATAAGGGCGCGATACGGGCACAGCATTGATGTAAAGCTCAGCGACTTTCCTGAGGCAAAAGAGGACGTTCTGTATTACGGAACAAGCGAGGAGGAAGCTCACAGAATGCTTGAAATCGGGATAAAGCCCGTGAACCAGAGATACGTTCACCTGTCAACAACAATCGAGAAGAGCAAGGAGGTGGCGAGCATCAGGACTGATACACCAATTGTTCTAGAAATAGACGCCAAAAAGGCTAGAGAAGACGGAATAAGAATTATCAAGGCGAACGACCTTATTGCACTCGCAGAAGAGATACCGGCAAAATATATAAAAAGACAGATTGTATTTAATCAGTACTCGTCGTCGTAGTAGTACTCCTCTTCCTCCTCGAACTCATCGTAATCCTCAAATTCTTCCTCTTCCTCAACGCTTTCGAGCTCATCCAAATCAAACTCCTCGTTTGTATCGAGCAGGAGTAACTTCCCCTCCTGGTAAACCATTATTGAGTTGCAGAGCGAGCACTGAATCTCAACACCCTCATACAAATCGGTGATTTCAATCTCCTCTCCGCAGGACGGGCATCTGATAAGCTTGACCGCCATATTTTGGATGTGCAACTTTCTCAGATTTAAAGTTTGTGTTGGTCTCTAAACCCACAAGCGCCAGAAGGATTGAGAACAGAAGCGGACCCGGCGGGATTCGAACCCGCGACCTTGGGCTTAGGAGGCCCACGCCCTGTCCTGCTAGGCTACGGGTCCTCTTTCCAAGCACGATTGCTGGTATTATAAATCTTGCTCTAAAACGCCCCTGCAAAAAATCCGACCAGACCGAGCACCATTGCTACCAGCGTGACCTTTCTGTACTTCCTTATTGATTCCCTCTCGTAATCCCCAACCAGCCTTAAGGCCACATAAATCAGCAAAACATCAGTTACGGAAACCGGAACTGCATATTTGAGGTCGAACAAAAATTCTGGAAGGAGAAACAGAGGAATAGGGCTGATTGAGACCGCAGTGAGATAAAAAAGAGATGCAATTGATGCTGCTTTCCTTTCTCCCATCGTTCTGGCAAGAGACCTCACATCTCTGAGGGCATCACCTTCAACATCCTCTATTCCCTTCATTATCTCCCTTCCAACGCCGGTGAGAAAGGCCATTGAGGCCAGGAGCGCTGTTTTTTCCGTTATCCAGCCTGACGAGATTATGCTACCAAAAAGGAATGGGGCTGCCATGGTGAAGGCTATGTACACATTTCCGGCAAATCCAAGCTCCTTCAGCTTGTAGTCGTAAAGGCATGCCAGTACTGAGACAGCAAAGGCAAATATGAACGCCAGGGGGGAGATGAGATATGCTGCAACGAAACCGGGTGGCATGAGCGCTATCGCGAGAGCCAAAGCTATCCTCCTGCTCAAATCGCCCCTTACGAGGGGTCTGTCCGTTCTGTTGTTGACCAAATCAACCTCGTAGTCGAAGTAGTCGTTAAGGGCAAACGTTGAAGCCTGGAGGAAAACGGCAGTGAGATATCCGAGCAGAAGCTTCCACAAATCTGAGAAGAAGGGGTCGGAAACGTAGATACCTATCACAACCCCAAATCCGTACATCAGTCCGTGTTCAAGCCGTAAAAGGTCCCAGATTGCCTTAAGGTAGCGTTTCAAGGAACGCATCGATACCCTTCTCATAGATTACGTTTCCAACTATTATGGTGTCTGCATACCTGAGCATCTCCCTCGCCTTTTCCCTGCTGTCAATCCCTCCTCCGTAGAAAAGTCTCGCCTTGTCGAGAACTTTCTTCACCTCAGCCACAAGCTCTGGATTGCCGTAGGTGCCGCTGTACTCGATGTAAATAATGGGCAGATTGAACAGCTTCTCTCCAACCAAGGCGTAGCTTGCGGCAAGCTCCTTGTCTATGTTGCAAAGGGCCTTCGTCACTCTTGCAACGGCGGAATCGGGATTTAGCACGATGTAACCCTCAATCTGAATGAACTCGGATTCGATTATTTCAGTGAATTTCTGCAGATTCTCGTAATGCATTCTGACCCACTGCGCATGCTTTCCCGTAATCCAGTCCCCATCTGCAGAGTTCAGAACTGTTGGAACAAAGAGGTAGTCAACGTCATAGACCACGTTTGACGGGTCTGAGGGCTCAACAACTATTGGGAGGCCGTACTGGGAAACTTTTTCGATTAATGTTCTGGCCTTCTCGTAAGTTACGTTCTGCGTCCCCGAAATCATCACGGCATCAGTTCCACTATCCGCTACAGCCTTTATGATTTCATCGGTGTTTGTCCTGTCAGGGTCGAGCTTTGTGATGTGTCTCCACTTTCTCCATCGCATTGAGAATTCACTCCATGGCCAAATTATAAATCTTTAGGTTCAGAACCTCAGCCTTGGGTCCTTTTTTGCAGCATCTCTTACGCAATAAAACTCCTTACCAATCTTTCTAAGATACTTGCACCTTTTGCCCGTGTAACCCATGATGCAGAGTTCACAATCCTCCTTATACACTCTTTTAAATCCAAGCTTTTCGGCCATTATTCTAATGTCCATTATTAAATTATCCCCCTTTCATCTTAAAACTCTTGCGAGAAATTCATCGATGGTGCTCTTTGATGGAAAGTTTCTCGCTCCAACCCTTTCGACGTTGTAAGCTCCGCAGAAGTTTCCCAGCGTAAGGCAGACTTCGAGGGGGTAATTTTTGATAAAGCCATAGATGAAGCCAGCAGCGAAGGCATCCCCCGCTCCAGTGGTGTCAGCAACCTTGGCTGGAAATGCTGGGGACTGAAAGCTGCCCTTCTTGGTGTAGCAAGCGCTGCCTAGCTTCCCCTGGGTGACAATCAGGTAGTCCACGAATCTCAGCACGTCTGCGGTCTCAACACCAAGAAGGCTGAACTCGTCAGCGGACATTATGAGCATGTCCACGTGCTGAAGAATCTGCTTGAGCCTTTCAAATCCGAGGCTTGAATAGGGAAAACCGGGATTGAGTATTACAAAGCCATCAAATCTCTCAGCCTCCTTTCTCTGAACTTCAAAGCTGTGCTCGGAAGGGAAGGGGTCGAGGTAGAGGTAATCCCCGCCATCCACCTCAACAAATGGCTTTCCAGCGGCATTTGGCTCTACAAAAAACGTTCTCTCTCCCTCCCCATCGACGAAAACGTGAACTTTGCCCGTTTTCTCATCAGTTATCTCGGCTTTCACCTTCGCCAAGGTGTTCTCGACGAAGTAAATTCCGTCCTCGTCCCTTCCCAGTGTCGTGAAGAGCGTTGATTCAACACCCAGGCTGGCAAGGTTGTGGGCCACGTTCGCACCTGCACCACCCGGCGATTTCCGGGTGGAGAGGATTATGCTGTGCCCGCCCCTTTGTGGATACCTGTCGATGAGATAGATATAATCCACAAGCGCAGGAGCGTGTGCTGAGAACATGTGGGAAGTACGGCTCGAAAACTTAACATTTTTGGGTAAGCTGAAAATAGCAAGCCATATAATAAGCGCTGCAGTCGGGGGTCCATGAACGTTGTTGTAATCGGCGGAGGGGCTGCTGGACTGAAGGCTGCCTCCAGAATCAGAAGAAAGGATGGAGATGCAAGCATCACCGTTGTTGAAGCTGGAAAATACGTCTCTTTAGGGAGATGCGGGCTGCCCTACTACGTTGGCGGACTTGTTCACGAAGTTGACAATCTGAGGGAAACTACCTACGGGGCGGTGAGAGACGAGGCTTACTTCAAGAAGCTGAAAAACATCGACGTGCTGACTGAAACGGTGGCAACCGAAATAGACAGGAGCAGGAAGACCGTGAAAATTGTGAGGAACGGCAGTGAGGACGAGCTCAACTACGATTATCTGGTGATTGCCACAGGAGCCAGACCAGCTAAGCCGCCGATTGAGGGGATTGAGGCAGAGGGCGTTGTAACACTTACGAGTGCCGAGGAAGCGGAGAAAATCATCGAAATGTGGGAAGAGGGGGCGGAGAAGGCTGTGGTCATCGGAGCAGGGTTCATAGGGCTTGAATCCGCCGAGGCTCTGAAAAATCTGGACATGGAGGTTACCGTAATTGAGATGATGGATAGAGTTGCGCCTGCTATGCTTGACAGAGAAATGGCAGTTCTTGTGGAGAACCACCTGAGGGAAAAGGGAGTGAACGTTGTAACGTCAACGAGAGTGGAGAAGATAGTTTCTCAAGACGATAAAGTCAGAGCAGTCATTGCGAACGGAAAGGAGTACCCTGCAGACGTCGTTGTTGTCGCCACTGGTATCAAACCAAACAGCGAACTCGCTGAGAAGGCTGGGCTGAAAATAGGTGAAACGGGGGCTATATGGGTTGACGAGTACATGAGAACGAGCGACGAAAGCATATACGCTGGTGGGGATTGTGTCGAGACCACGTGTCTTGTTACGGGCAAGAAAATAATAGCTCCCTTTGGTGACGTGGCGAACAAGCAAGGAAGAGTTATAGGAGAGAACATAACGGGAGGGAGGGCCGTTTTCCCGGGTGTGATTAGAACGGCCATTTTCAAAGTATTCGACTTCACAGCCGCTTCAGCCGGAGTGAACGAGCAAATGGCAAAGGAGGCGGGCTTAGACTACTTTACCGTCATCGCCCCCTCTCCCGACAGAGCCCACTACTACCCACAGGCCAACTACATCAGGTTAAAGCTCATCGTCGAAAAGGGCTCATGGAGAGTCATCGGTGCCCAGGGCGTTGGAATGGGGGAGGTTGCAAAGAGAATTGACGTTTTAAGCACGGCAATTCAGGCCGGAATGACCATCGACCAGCTTGCAAACCTTGACCTTGCTTACGCCCCACCATACTCCCCCGCTCTCGACCCGGTGATTACTATCGCAAATGTCGCAATGAATAAGAGAGATGGTCTATTCGAGGGGATTAACGTCTTCGAGCTGAAGGAGAAGCTTGAGAAAGAAGACATTGTGATTCTTGACGTAAGAAGTGAGGAGGAGTTCAAAACCAGAAGAATAGAGTCGGAAAAGGTCATCCACATTCCCATCCTTGAGCTGAGGGAAAGGCTTGACGAGATACCCAGGGATAAAGAGATAGTTGTCGTCTGCGCCATTGGTCTCAGAAGCTTTGAGGCGTCAAGAATTCTCAAACACGCTGGCTTCGAAAAGGTGAAAATTTTAGAGGGTGGAATGGCCTTCTGGTTTTGAGTTTTAATTTTTTACTTTATATCTGAATAAAAGACCTCAACGCAATCATCGAACCTCCAAATCAACAGAGCTGCAGAAAACAACCGGCAGAGAGCCTATCACCGTTTCCGGGAAGTAGCAGAGTTTGAGCTTTAAACTGTCAATCGGCACTTCGCTGTAGAAGATTGCGTGGAATTTGCCCTGTTCATTGCGAAATTCCACAACCTCGCTGCTGAAGGTGAGGGCAGCGGTAAGCAAATGGACGCGATTGACCACCAACCCCTCAGAATCCATAAAGTGCAGAGTGGCGTGATAATACCACATTTTACCGGTTTTCGCAGAGGAGATGTAGAAACAGAAGTTGGTTTCTGAGTCGAGCAGTTCGATCGAAATCTTGTTGCAACCCTCGCCCTTCACCGGCGATTCGATGGGTGTGGCTGCGTGCAGAATCGATATCACGACGATGGCTACGAGAAATGCCCTCCACAATTTCGGTTTGAACACTGAGGCAATGGTGGTTGCAACCAGCAAGACTGCGAAAACTGCGATGGAAGGTGTGTTGAAGTGCATAGTAGGTGAGACTGTGAGAGGCCCGTAGTTCACCTTTGTGGCCCTTAAAATCAAAGCGGCTGTTATGGGTAAAAGGATGTAGACAAAACCCCTTCTTGCGAGAGTTATCAGCACTACGGGAAAAATGAAAAAAGGCTCGAACGTCATTACGATAGGGGCGATTGCTGTTATCGTTAACCTTCTAAATGCATTTCTCAAAAAATTAGGAGACATGTTATCTGTGTTCGTCATCCACGTGTTCTATCCAAGCGTAGATCGGGTAGTCCGACCCTACATCAGTGATGTGTGCATTTGGACTGGTTGAGCTGTACTCATAAACGGGTATTCTCAGAATTTTTGCTTTCATAGGATACCAAACGGGATTTGCGCTGTTTAAGTCCTCTTCTGTATACACGTGGAAGTAGGTTGCGATCCTGTCTCCGGGTTTCATAGCGTAAATGTCATTATATTCGAGTCTAAGCCCTTTTGCGAATCCTTGTTCGGTTTCCTTGTACCACGAGCATTTGACTGTGTTCTCAGCCGATGCGGAAGCACTGAAGCCGAAGTCTATTGGTGAAGTTATGCTGCTAACCAGACCTATTCCTAATCCAATGCTCGGTCTGCTAATGTGTCTGGAGTAGTAGTTGCTATAAACATCGAATATCAACCCCCAGTTGTCGTAGTTTCACCAGTAATTACTTCAGCCTTTATTGTCTTGCTCCAAATGTCGGCCTTACCGATCAATAATTGCGTGTCCCCATCATGCCTTTTACCATCGCCGTCAACCCACCATTCCTTATCAATCCAAATACTAAGGCTGTACGGCTCCATCGTGCCATCAATTATCTCCATTGAACCCGAGAGAGCAGCACAAAACTCTATGTGGTTCTCAAAGTAAAATATCCACCATCCATGCTTCAGGTCGAACTGATGTGGGTGCAGATGCACTTGAAGCAAGAGATTTATAGCTCATTTCTGGAATTTTCCCCTCTAAGAACACGATTCCATCGCCGTACTTACCAAAAAGCTCAAGTTTTCCATCGCCAATGTTGATCTGCAGAACCTTTATGGACCCCTCGGACCCGCATTTCAACACTACTCCTTCGAAATTGCTAGATTTGAATGGTGTACACTTCCCCGCAAATTCGCCTTTTTTGTTGTTAATGTTTACTACTCCCCTTACCTCATTGTGGTTCAGTTTAAGGACACCAGTAATTTCAATGGCATCATTAGCTGGATCCATCGGTTCAACCTTAGGATCAAAGATTCCTTTTAAAAGTACCATCTGGGTTGCAAGTGGCTCTGAGAACGTATTTTTAGGTTCGATGGTTGCCTCGACTGGTGTTTCAGCAGCCATTGTCACGCCAATACATGCTAACATCAGTATCGATATCAATATCCCCACAATTCTGTTCATCCTATCCCCTCCGCACTGCTACTGTGCCTCTCACTGACGATATTTAAATTTTTCTTTAAGATAAAAACTTAAAACTAATTTGCTTTTTAAGTTTGTAGCTTGAATTTTTCTGTACGTCGGAAAATTTATATTGCAATATTGCCACTTGCTCACAATGATATTACCTAAAAGAAAGAGAGAAATCCTGATGTTACTTGCCAAAAACTCACTTACCAACTCTGAAATTTCTTGCAATCTTAGATTGAGTCCAGCAGCAGTTTCTGACCACCTTAAAAATCTTCTGGAAGAAAGATTGATTGAAAAAAATGGAAGACGATTTGCCATCACCTTGAAGGGGCTCATTACTCTCCATTCTGGCGAAACTCTAAAGAAAACTTATTCTTTAATCGAAAGAGACTTCGAGTTCTGGAATCAGCACGATTTAGCAGCAATCCCTCCACATCTTCTCCTAAGACTTGGAGAGCTTGGAGATTACACGATAATAGAGAGCGGAGAGAATGAGGTTTTGAAGCACAAAGAAGTTTTTATGAATATGGTAAGCAAATCAAAGTGGATCAGGGCTGTTTTCGGATTCTTTCTCCCCGAATATCCCGCTTTTCTTTCCAAACTTTCACAGGAAGTTGATATTTCCATTGTTATTGGCAGGAGTGTTTTACCGAGGCTTAAGGAGTACTCAGAGGAGGTTAATTCATTCAGTGGGAAGCTGATGTCGTGTGGGGAAATAAAACTGGTTTGCATTGCTTGCAGTGAGGGGCTCTGCCTTGGTTTGTTTAATAAAAAGGGAGAGTACGACTTAAAAAGAGGGCTGGTAAGCTACGAAGACAGCGCTATTAAATGGGGTTGTGAGCTTTACGGCCATTTTGAAACTCAGAGCCTTTTCGCTCCTACAAAACCACAGATTACTCAACTTCCCAAAACCGCGAAAAGCATAAATTAGTCTTGAACAATGATAAAGCATGAGGGTAGTTGTTATCGGCGGTGGGGCAGCGGGAATGAGCGCTGCTTCGAGAGTTAAGGCTTTGCAGCCTGAGTGGGAGGTTACGGTTTTTGAGGAGACCAACTTTGTCAGCCACGCTCCATGCGGGATTCCGTACGTTGTTGAAGGCTTGAGCGACCCCTCACACCTGATGTACTACCCGCCGGAATTTTTCAGGGAGAAAAGGGGCATTGATTTGCACATCAACGCGAAGGTAGTTGAGGCTGGAGACGGCTTTGTGAGAGTCATAGAGGACGGTCAGGAGAAAACCTACGAGTGGGATAAGCTTGTAATCGCCACCGGAGCACTTCCAAAAACCCCACCCTTCGAGGGCCTTGAGCTGGAAAACGTTTTCACCGTCAGACATCCTGTACAGGCGGCTGAGCTGAGAGAGGCGGTTGAGAAGGCGGAGAACGTTGTAATCGTTGGTGCTGGCTACGTAGGAGTTGAGATGGCCGAAGCTGCGGCAGCGAGAGGGAAGAAAGTAACGGTTGTGGAGTTTCTTGATCAACCACTCCCAAACCTCGACAGGGATGTTGCGGACTTGGTGAAGCATAAGCTTGAGGAGAAGGTCAACCTGAGGCTGGGGGAGAAGGTAGAGGCTTTTGAGGGCGATGGAGCGGTGAGGAAAGTGGTGACTGACAAAGGAGAGTATCCTGCAGATGTGGTTATAGTTGCAACGGGCGTGAAGGCCAACACTGCCATTGCCGAGCAGATTGGCTGCAAGATTGGAGAGACTGGAGCAATCTGGACGGACAGCAGGATGCAGACAAGCGTTGAGAATGTTTTTGCTGCTGGAGATTGCGCTGAAACAACCCACATGCTGACGAAAAAGAGAGTCTGGATTCCCTTAGCCCCGCCGGGCAACAAGATGGGCTACGTTGCGGGAGTTAACGCCGCTGGCGGCAACATTGAGTTTCCCGGAGTGCTTGGAACTCAGCTTACGAAGTTCTTCGACCTTGAAATTGGCGCCACGGGGCTGACGGAGAAGGCTGCGAAAGCTGAGGGATTTGAGGTTAAAACAGCTGTCGTGAAAGCAAAAACCAGAGTTCACTACTACCCCGGGGCCAAGGACACCTTCCTAAAGGTTGTGGCGGATGCAAGCACAAAGAGAATTCTGGGAGCGCAGGTTCTCGGGGCGGATGTGGCGATGAGGGTTAACGTCTTTGCTGCGATGATACAGGGCGGCTTCACGACGAAGGATGTTTTCTTCGCCGACCTCGGCTATGCTCCTCCATTCACACCCATCTGGGACCCGATTGTTGTTTCGGCAAGAATTCTTAAATTCTAAACTATTTTTTTCATGAGCTGGATTGATGAGCTTTCAAAAATTGTTGAGGTCTTTCCACCATCGGACGCTTATCGCTTCGATGAAACTCCACCTCTCGTTGCTCCCAGAGCAGCTGAAAATTTCGTTGTGGTGAAGCCCAGCAACAGCGAGGAGGTCTCGGCGATTTTGAAGTTCGCCAACGAAAAAAGTATACCAGTTTTCATGAGGGGCGGTGGGACTGGGCTTAGCGGCGGGGCTGTGCCGACTGAGGAGGGCATTGTACTCTCAACTGAAAAAATGACAGAGCTTGAGGTTGATGCCGACAACAGAGTTGCTATTTGCGGTGCGGGAGTTACTTTGAAGCAGCTTGACGATGCAGCCTTCAGGCACGGCTTGAGCTTCCCGCCCCATCCCGGAGCTGAAACCGCAACAGTCGGAGGGATGATTGCAACCAACGCTGGGGGAGTGAGGGCTTTGAAGTACGGAACCATGAGGAACTACGTTCTCAGCCTCGAAGCTGTTCTTGCCGACGGCAGGATAATCAATGTTGGCGGGAAAACGATAAAGAACTCCTCGGGCTACTCTCTCCTTCACCTTCTTGTGGGGAGTGAGGGGACGCTTGCAGTGATAACTAAGGCAACAATTCGCCTTTTCCCGCAGATGAGGGACATGACTGTCCTCGCCATCCCCTTTCCGACGATGGAGGATGCTATGAACTGCGTTGTTGAGGTTGCGAGAAAAATGCTCCCCATGGCCCTCGAATTCATGGAAAAGAGGGCAGTTGAGATTGGGGAGAAGGTTAGCGGGGAGAGGTGGGTGAGCAGGGAGGGGGAGGCACACCTCCTGATGGTCTTCGAGAGCTTTGATGAGGCCGAGGAGGCTGCAAAAATTGCCCAGTCGCTTGGAGCGATTGACGTTTACGCAGCAACCACAAAGAAGGATCAGGACAGGCTGCTGAAAGTGAGGGGAATGATTTACGAGGGGCTGAGAAAGGAGGTCATTGAGGTTCTCGACGCCTGCGTTCCTCCAGCTAAAATTGCCGAGTACTGGAGAAGGAGCAACGAGCTTGCTGAAGAATATGGCATCGAGCTAATAACCTACGGCCATGCTGGAGATGGCAACGTCCACCAGCACCCGCTGGTTTACGAGGGATGGGAGAAAAGCTACTTTGAGTTCAGAAAGTCCCTCCTCAGCCTCGCTGTCAGCCTTGGCGGTGTGATCAGCGGCGAGCACGGTATAGGGGCGGTTAAGCTTTCGGAGCTAGAGGAGCTGTTTCCAGAGCAGTTCGAGCTGATGAGACAAATCAAGCTCCTCTTCGACCCAAAAAACATCCTCAACCCCGGCAAGGTTGTTCGCAAACTATAAATATGCTACAGCACACCACTTGACGTGATAGAGGTTAACAACCTGACGG
The DNA here is from genome assembly GCF_000008665.1 of Archaeoglobus fulgidus DSM 4304. NCBI lineage: Archaea > Methanobacteriati > Methanobacteriota > Archaeoglobi > Archaeoglobales > Archaeoglobaceae > Archaeoglobus > Archaeoglobus fulgidus. Next base: position 357,975 of record NC_000917.1, on the reverse strand, counting down.
TGAGGTATGGAAAAACGACGGCTGTCAGCAATGTTGGATTCACAGTTGAGAGGGGAGAGGTTGTTGCCATTCTCGGGCCAAACGGAGCTGGAAAGAGCTCCATAATGAAGTCCATTGTCGGTATAGTGGATTTCGAGGGGGAGATAAAGATTGATGGAATGAATGCGAACACAAAGGTAGCCAAGAACCTCTTTGGCTACGTACCAGAGGAGATAAGACTGATAGACCACCTCACGCCTGAGGAGTTCTTCAGCTTTCTGGTATCGGTAAGGAAGCTCGGTGAGGAGGCAGCAAAGAGAGTTGAGAAGTACGTCAGGATTTTCAGGCTGGAGGAGCAGATGGACAAGCCGATAATCTCGCTCTCTATGGGGAACAAGAAGAAGGTTGCTGTGGTTGCGGCATTGCTTCACGATCCTCCCTACCTTCTGCTCGATGAGCCCTTAAACGGCCTCGATGCTTTCTCTGCCAGAGTTCTGAAAGAGGTGATGGCCAGAAAAACTGAGAGCGGTGGAATACTGCTTTCCACGCACATAATGGAGATAGCTGAGAGGCTTGCAGACAGAGTGATAATTCTCAACAGGGGATTGAAAATTGCTGAAGGCACTCTGGAGGAGCTTAAGTCCTACGGGACATTGGAGGAGGCCTTTTTGAAAATCACCGGTCAGCATGAAAGTCTTGAGGAGGTTATCTCCGCTTTATGAGCTTTCGGACCTAATCTTCGTGGAGGCTGCGGTGAGGAACGCTGCAGCAGTCTATCACGACCTATCGAGAGTTACCAAGTGGATCAGGTACAATGCCCTCCTCCTGAAGATAATGTTCACCTTTGCCGCCCTATTTTCAGTAGGGCCCGCCTTTTTTGACGACAAGGTCAGCTACGCATCTTCCCTGCTTTCTCTGTTCTTCTTTTTCCTGATGTTCGGCACCGCTTATGCTCATGGCTACTTTCAGGTCGATTTGAGCTACATGCACACCTTTTATTCTCGCAGTGATATTTCAAAGGTTAGGTTTTACGGATTTTTCAGGCTGTTCGACTGGCCTGCTGTCATTGCTCTCCTCTCCCTTCTAGTTCTCGTGGGAATGAGGAATCCTGCCGGACTTCTTCCAGCGCTTCTGGGATTTCTTGCAGTGATAATGGGGGCTTTGAGCATTGTGATACTTCTCGGCAAAAGGCTGGGGAGCGTTCAGACGGGCAGGTCTTTAAGGGCCGCATTTTTCCGAATTTTTGGCTTAATTGCCTGGCTGGTTTCAATCTACGGGCTTTATCTCATAAACCAGCTTGCCATATACCTGATGACTTTCAAAAATTACGAGGCCTACGACTCTCTTTTCCCCATCTCATACGGACTCTGGATTTCTCAGCCCTTTAGTGCTAAATACGCAGCCCTTAGCCTCTTTTATTTCGCCCTCATCACTCTTCTCTTTTTCTATGCTGTCAGGGAACTTTCCAAGGAGGAGATTGCGAAGCACTACGGCAGCTTGAAGGGATGGAAAATAAAAAGGAGAGGGAAAATGACCGCTATGGTAATAAAGGACTTCAAGCAGCTTTTCAGAAATCCGCAGCTTTTCGTTATTGCATTGCTTCCAATATACGGCGCCTTAATGCAGCTTGTATTCTACATAAAACTTTCAGAAGTGGCGAGCGTTCTGTATCTGCAGATCTTCCTCGCCATTACTGTCTCAAGCTTCATGAGCCTCGAAAGGAGCAGCTACATCACCGCCCTCCCTCTGACGGACTTGGAAATGAAATTCTCGAAAATTCTGGAGGGGCTGCTGATTTACTTCGTCTCCATGGGCATTGTTGCAGCAGTGGTGATTTACAAAGGGGGAAATTTGATTAACTCTCTGTCCCTCTTTCCCACAGGCTTTGCCGTGGTTCTCGTTGCAGTGCAGTTTTCCCGCCGACTGACGAGCGAGCCGGTAAATGTAGAGGCAGTAATCGCCACGCTAATCTCCTTCTTCATCGTTTTAGTTCCTGCTGCAGTGGGAGGTGTTGCAGTTCTGATTTTAAAAGCTCCATTTTCGAGCTATGCCTTTCCAGTCTCCCTTGCCGAAACTCTTGCAGTGTTAGCAGTATTTGCATTGCTCAATCGACGAAAAGCAAAGCTACCATTTCGTCTTTGACTGCAAGGCTGGAAGCGTCAACGCAGAGGGCGGAGAGTGATGGTCTGACTCTGCTGCACCTACCGCTGCATTCATTGCATAGCATGCAACTGCCGGGAAAGGTTGCAAAGGCAAAGGGCTTTTTCAGGCTAAGCTCGGCCTCAAGCATGAACTCCTGAGCCCTTCTCACATCTTCTTTACTTTTAACTTTGAACCTGAACAGGTAGGCCCTTCTGTAAGCCCTCACGAACCTCTCGCATTCCTCAAAATCGGGAACGTTTGGAGGGCAGGAGGGCATTCCGTAACTTTCGCAGCCGAACATGCACTTCCATCTCGCCCTTGGATCAAGCTTGATTTTTGCAGGCTCAACTTCCTCAAACTCCACCTCAACTCCAAGCTTTTCCGCAATCTCCTTAAATTTCTTGCCGGACATCAGAACCACTCCAGAATGTTGTAGTAGGTATCACGCAATGCAACTGGCCTCCCCACGGCCTTAACGGCTTTCACAATCTCCTCAATTTTTGCAGGCCTGAAGTCTTTCCCCGTAGCTCTTACAACATTCTCCTCCAGCATCGTCCCACCAAAGTCATTTGCCCCGAAGAAGAGGCTTAGTGTAGCGATCTCAAATCCCTGAGTGAGCCATGAAGCCTGAATGTTTCTGAAGTTGTTCAGGACTATTCTTGAAATGGCTAAAACCTGCAGGTATCTGAGGGGAGAGACAGGGCGTTTGATTTCAGCGTAAAGCTCCGTGTTTCCCGGCTGGAAGGTCCATGGGATGAAGGCTGTGAAACCGCCGGTTTTTTCCTGAAGCTCCCTGATTTTTATGAGGTGCTCCACTATGTCACCGTCGCTCTCCACATGCCCGAACATCATTGTTGCAGTCGTGGGCATGTTCAGGCTGTGGGCTGTCTCCATAACCCTCAACCACTCATCGCTTGAGCACTTGTTCGGGCTGATTTTTCTCCTTACAGAATCAACAAGAATCTCAGCCCCACCACCCGGCAGAGAGTCTAATCCGGCAGCCTTCAATCTATCAAGAACCTCCCTTATGCTGCTCCTCTCAAGCTTTGCCAGAAAGACGATTTCTGGCGGGGAGAGGCTGTGTATGTGAACACTGGAAAATCTGGCCTTAATTTTCCTGAAAAGCTCCTCAAACCACTCCAATCCCAGATCAGGATTCATTCCGCCCTGAAGCATTATTTGAGTTGCTCCCATTTTGACAGCATAGCCTACTTTCCTCAGAATCTCTTCATGAGAGAGGACATAGCCTTTTTCCCTTGCGTAGAAGGCGCAGAACCTGCATTTTGAAAGGCAGATGTTCGTGTAGTTGATGTTTGTGTCATTGACGAAGGTTACGAGGTCTCCGCACTTCACTTTCCTGATTTCGTCGGCAATTCTCCCCACAGCGTGAATTGGGAGGGAAAAAAGCTCCAGAGCATCCTTCTTTGTAATTTTCTCATTCAAGTAGTCCGTAATCTCTGCAGTACTTCTCGAATTCATCAAGCCCCCTCCTTTCCTTGCTGCTCAACCTGAACTTAAGCGTTCTGAAGTACTCCTCAAGGAACTCCCTCGGCATCTTAAAGGCTTTCTCTGCCGCTCTAACAACTTCATCGAACCTCCTGTAGCCTTCCTCAGTTGCCATCAAAATCTTCCTGTCCATTTCCTCCGCATTTGTTTCTTTCAGAGAGGCTGATATTCCAAAAACTGCGGGCAGAGAAGTAAGCTCGTACCACTCCTCCCCCAGATCCATAACGACTTTGTAAATCATCCTCGCCTTAATTGCCTCATCCCCAATAACGAGCGCATGAGGGCAGAGTTCGAGCATTTCCGAGGCTTTTGCAGTGTTAACCTCTACAAGCATGTTCTTCATTCCCCTCTCAGCAAGCAGAATTTTTAGGAGGTTGACGGAGGTTAGGGAGTGGGGAGTTACGGCAATTGACCCATCATCCAGCTCCTTTTTTCTCGAAACCACCACTACGCTGAGCACTTTGCCTTCGGAGGCAACACAGAACTCGTAGTGTCTCAGCCTTTCCCTGTTTTTGAGGTAGAAGAATGCTGGCACTGGAGCGTAGTCAATTCTGCCAGATAGGAGCATTGAAGCCATTTCCCTCGGATTTGCCTCAACAATCTCAACCTTCTCGTTGAGAAAGTAGTAGGGCAGAAAATTGTTGAGGTAGTCGAATTTGCCAACCCTCATGCGTACCACTTCAGGATGTTGCAGAAGGTATCCCTCTGCCCGACTCTCTTGCCAGCACTCCTGCAAATCTCCACGAGCCTCTCAACTGTCAATCCTGCGGGCGTTTCAGCGCCTGCAGCATGCGTTACTTTCTCCTCAACAACCGTCCCATCTATATCGTTCGCCCCGAACCTCAGAGCAACCTCTGTCAGCTTCTCCCCCAGCATGACCCAGTAAGCCCTCACGCTCCTGAAGTTGTCCAAAGCGATTCTTGAAACAGCTATTGTTTTCAGAATGTCAACGGGGTTGGTTTTCTCCCTCACGATTTTGCCGAGGGGGTTGTTCTCTGGATGGTAAACGAGAGGTATGAAGGAGACAAAGCCTCCAGTCTTCTCCTGAAGCTTCCTCAGCCTGTAGAGGTGGATGGCTCTGTGCCTTATTTCCTCAACATGACCGAAAAGCATCGTGGCGTTGCTCTTGATTCCAAGCTCGTGGGCAATCTTCATAACCCTCAACCACTCATCGCTTGAGCACTTGTTTGGGCTGATTTTTCTCCTTACAGAATCAACGAGAATCTCAGCCCCACCGCCCGGCATCGCTTGAAGACCCGCATCCTTAAGCCTGCTGAGAAACTCCCTGATGCTCATTTTCTCCTTCTTGGCGTAGTAGTAAACTTCAGTTGCAGTCAAGGCTTTAATCACAACCTCTGGCTTCTCTCTCTTGATTCTCCTGAAAACCTCCTCGAAGTATTCCACCCCAACTTCGGGATTGTGCCCCCCAACAATGTGTACTTCCGTTATGCCATCAACCTCCCTCACCTTCCTCAGAATTTCTTCCGGAGATAGCAGATAACCTTCTCTGTTGTTGAAGGCGCAGAGAGGGCATTTGGCAACGCAGATGTCGGTGTAGTTTATGTGCCTGTTTACGACGAACATCACTCTGTCGTTCAGCGCATCAGCCCTCTCTCCCAGCTCATGTAGATTTTGATGAAACAGCTCCTCAATCTCCCTTACCTTCAACCTCCATCGCCTCTCTGAGCCTTCTGAGTTCTTTTCTGAACTCGACGTTGCTTCTGAATATAAAATCAGCTATAAGGCCGAACATGATTAGCTGAACTCCCGTGATTATGAAAAGTGCTGTAAGAATTGCCAGCAAATAATGCGTAATCCTCAAAAACCACTCGTAAACGACAAAGGCTCCTGAAATCAGCCCGGCGATGATGAAAATCAGGCCGAAAATGTAGAGGTATCTTGCAGGGCTGTACCTGCTCATCAACTCATAAATTGTTTTCCCAATCCTGAATCCGTCTCTTAAAGGATTCAGCTTCGTCTTTCCTCCCCTTTTTCTGTAGGTGATGGGCACTTCAACAATTCTGAAGCCCTTTGCAAGCGTCTCTACCGTTAGCTCGGTTTCAACCTCAAAACCGGGTTTTGTAAGCTCTACAGATTTGTAAACCTCTTTTTTTAGCGCTCTGTAGCCTGAGAGAATATCTCTCAGCTCCACTCCGTACGCCAGCCGGAAAAACATGTTGAGAAGCTTGTTCCCAATTAAGTTCAGTCTAGTGAATGCCCCCTTCTCAAAGCTGGCAAACCTGTTTCCAATCACGTGATCAGCCCCGCCTTCCTTTATTGGTTCAAGAAGCCTGTAAACCTCTTCCGGAAGGTAAGTTCCATCTCCGTCCACGAGAACCAGTATGTCGCTATCAACAATCTCGAAAGCTTCCGCAACAGCCTGCCCCTTCCCCTTCCCGCTCTGAATTACTACCTCAGCGCCTTTTTCCCTTGCAATTTCCCTTGTCCTGTCCTTGCTGTTTCCGTCGATTACAAGAACTCTAAATCCTCTTTTGGCGAATCCCTCAACGACCTCTCCAATGGCCTCCTCCTCGTTCAGCGTTGGGATAACGACCGTTACATCCATTATATCCTCAGAATCTTGAGCATGCTAAGCAGGGGGATGCCTTCTATTTCGTTTCCTCCCCTCTTGTTCACTATGACCGCCGCGCAGACGGCTTTCCCATCGTTAGCCTCTATCACCTCTATAGCCTCCTTTATCGACCTCCCGGTTGAAGTTATGTCATCTACAATTGCGCACTTCTTCCCCGAAACTCTCGCAAAGTTCTCGCTGAGAATTCCGCCTTTAGGCTTCTCCTCATCCGTCTTGAACTTTCTTGGGTAGTAGATTGTGAACTCGCATCCAAGCTCTTCCGCAACCATTGCGGCGAGGGGTATTCCGCTGGTGGCAATACCCACAACCACCTCTATATCCTCCTTCACCTCGCTCACTATCATGTCTGCCATAGCCATCGCAACAAGTCTAAGCCTCGAAGGCTTAGTCAGCTCCCTCCACTCCACGTAAATGTCAGAAGGCGGTGTCTCGCCCACTCTCGTAATCAACCATAATGCAGTTTCTCTTGAAACGTTGAGCTCATCAGCAATCTCTTCAGTCGTTAAGCCCTTCTCCTTAAGCCTTCTAGCCCTCTCAACCAGAGTTTCGATTTTTGTCATTTTTAACCCTCCTAATTATAGCCTCACTCCCACACACGGGGCAAATTTCAGACTCAATTCTTCTACCACATCCTCTACACACCTTCACCCATTTAAATTCTTTTGATATCTGTCTGTGGAGAATGCCGTCGAACCTTATTCCAAGGCTCATTGCCACATTCTGGATAGCGTAATCGTCGGTTACAAGAACGACCTCGTTCCCCTTCTTTATTTCATCCAGAGCCTTTGCCAGTACCTTTATGTCCGTATCTGAGAGCTTGTGGATGTCACCGGTTTTTCTCGCAGCCTCCTTCACCTCTTCAACGCTCTCAGGACTCGCCTCCTCCACCCTGAAGTTTTTTACGCTGAAGTACAGTGCCGAAGCCTCGTCGAGGATCTCTGCCACTACCTCTGGCACGGTAACCATGTTCCTGTAAACGGCCTTTCTCTGGAAGATCGCACTGGAGTCTATGACGTGCACTTCCACACATTTCATTTGGATGCATTATAAATAACTCTTACCCTCACCTTGCGAGGTAAAGAACGATCTCCATCACATCTCCCTTAATAGACAAGTGAAGGTTGAACGCCTTAAACCTTCCTTCGATGCTCTCTTCAAGGAGTTTGTAGATGTGCTCCGCATACTGCCTTTCAAATTCAGGATGGTAGTATTCTGCCATCTCAAGGCTCAATTTGAGCGTGTAGCCTTCCCTGTATCCTAAAGGTAGTTTCTCACCGTTCAGTCTTGGATCTTCTCTTATTCCAGTGCCTTTAAAGTACTGACGGATTCTTGATTCGAGCGATTTCGCATCTCTATCGCTTGCCACATACCCGATGGAAAGGTTGAGCGGTATGGTGGTGTTGTTATCAATGATCTCTGCCTTCTCAATCCTCTTCCCATCCCTTAACCATTTGATGAAGTATCCCTGAGGGTCGAAGGGCGGGAGGTGCTGGTCGAGAATGAAGTAAGTTCCGTTGACGGCTATGGCTGCAGCAACATGCCCGACATCATCGTTCTCAAAGGTCACATTAACCAGATAACCTTTACAACCGTTGTACTTGAGAAGAGCGAGTGTAAGAAAAGCGTAATCCGTGCAGATGCCCTTTCGAAGCATTATCGTTTCGGATGGCGTTTGAATGTATCTACCCGTGTCGTACACCTCAACTTCCTTGCCTCTGACCACAATCTGCGGAGGTGGGAGACTTGCCTTCTCAACATCGTAAACGAGATTCTCATCCTCCCACTCAAGTATTTTCCACGCTGTGTCCTTGCAGTCAACTCCTTTCAGCTTCTCCGCAACGGCCGCAACTTTCTGAACTTCTTCATCGTTCAGAATGTAATTTAGCGCGCATTCGTAGTCGTATCTCCAGACCTTGCTGCAGTACTCCTCCCGCGAAAGCTCTTCTGCCGGCGGAGATATGCAAAGGGTTAGAAGCAAGGCTGTAAAGATGATCGACCATCTCATGGGCTAAGTAAGGTGTCCATTTATAAGTCTTGGCTCTACTTTCGGCGTGACCTCCTACGTCTTGGTGCTCCGCTGTTGTGAATATTTTCAGGTGAGGGTGGGAGCGCTGGGGGTCATAGCGTTCAGGAGGGGCTATTACTACTATGTCGGCAGTGCCAATAGCGGTGTTCACAGAGTAAAGCGGCACTTTTCCATCAAAAAGAAGAAGAGGTGGCACATCGACTATATCTCAGCTAAAATGGAGGTGGTGGGAGCTATACTTTCTAAAGAGCCGGAATGCGGGCTTGCACAAAGGTTCGAGAGTTTTGAAAGAATTAGGGGATTCGGATGCTCCGACTGCGATTGCGAATCCCACCTCTTCTACTCCCCAACACTGAACCTCGAATTTCTATCGACGTAAATGCCATCCTCTCCGGCCAGAGCGTTGTATATCTCAACGTAGGACCCAATGTCAACGGCATAGTAGAGGCTCTCATTTTCCAGTAAAACCTTCACTCTGCCAGTCTCATCTGAAATGTATATTTCATTGGCCTTTTCCGGCTCACCCAGTCCGGATACAAAGCCCTTTACGTTTACCCTCTCCCCAACCTTCTCATCAAGCTCAGAGATATTTACAAAGTCGACAAAAACCTCCACCTCCGAGAGGCTGTTGACGTGTATCTCCTCCCCCCTCGCATAGCCCCTTACTTTTATCCTCGCTCCTTCCACAATATCCCCAGCCTCTATTATCTCTGCCGCCTCATTCCAGAAGTTAACTCTAACCGTGCAGTCGTCCTGAATTACAACGCTTCCAACCTTTCCGCTCCTGCCGTTTTTGCTGAAATGCCTTACGGGAAAAACCCTCAAAACCACGCCTTCAACGGCAACTCTGCCGCTTTTGGCCAACGCCTCACTCACCCTCACAGTTTCTCCCTTTGCGTAGCTTTCGAGCAGTTCCGCGGTCACCTCATCAATAAGCCCGCCGAAATGCTCCATTATCTCATCATACGTTTTTGGAATCTTCATAACGAAAACCTCCAGTGCATGTAGCCTGCCAGAAGAAGCCCAAGAAAAAGCAGAAACAGCCCCCACTTTTCCCTTTCAGGAATTATCATGCTACCAACCTCTCAAGCTCTGCAGGAGCGTCGGCAAACTCTCTCAGGCACTCAAACTCCATGAAGTGCAGAGTTTTTGCAAGGACAACCATCACGTGGAGGGGTTTGCCAAAGTCAATTTTCTTCAGATTTTCGAGCCTGTCGCACTTAACCACTTCCTCTCCACTCCCCGCTCTGGCTATCCCCACTGCGTAAAGGTCTTTCATTTGGGCATCTTCGGCGATTAGGTTTTCTACGGCATGCCCTATCGTCATTGGCTCCGGATGGAGGTCTAAAAACAGCAGCGTGTGTGCGTCGATGCTTCGATTAGCCTTAATAACATTAACCGGCGTCTGCGACCTGTGCCAGCTTACAGTCGCGGATTTTCCGAATCTATAGTTGTGCAAACCCGTTAGTCCGCAAACAGCGGTAGAAATGCTTGCCCCGTGGATGATTCTCGTTTTGACGCCTTTCCTCTCCGCCTCAAGCTTAATTGCGGAGTGCGTGGTTGCAACCATTGGGTCTCCGGGGACAAGCAGCACAACACTTTTACTCTTTGCTCTCTCTATCAACCTGAAGCTGTTTTCCTCAAGGTCGCTCCTCTCCAGCTCAACAACTCTCTTACCGAAGAATTCTTCCATTTCCTCAATGCTGCTCAAAAGCTTCGACGTATAATACTCCACGTAAACCTCATCAGCCTCCCTTACGGCCTCCAGTCCCTTGACTGAAATGTCTTTGACGTCCCAAAGTCCGAGTCCAACGAAGGTCAGCATCTATCAGAAAGTTTAAATTAAGCATTTTACTTTTTCTGCCATGCAGAATGCTGAGAGTTGGTTTAAAAAATACTGGCACTTATCAGTTCTTGTCATCGCAGCACTGATTTCAGTAAAGCTTAGAATTCTGAACCCGTGGAATAGCGTATTTACCTGGACGGTCAGGCTTGGTGGAAACGATCCGTGGTATTACTACAGGCTGATTGAGAACACAATTCACAACTTTCCGCACAGAATTTGGTTTGATCCGTTCACTTACTACCCCTACGGCTCATACACACACTTTGGGCCATTCTTGGTTTATCTTGGATCTATTGCGGGAATCATTTTTTCCGCTACGAGCGGTGAAAGCTTAAGAGCAGTTCTGGCATTTATACCAGCAATTGGAGGTGTTCTGGCTATACTCCCGGTATATCTGTTGACTAGGGAGGTTTTTGACAAGAGAGCAGCCGTTATCGCGGCATTCCTCATTGCGATAGTACCCGGACAGTTCTTGCAAAGGAGCATTCTCGGCTTCAACGATCACCACATTTGGGAAGCTTTCTGGCAGGTCTCCGCTCTAGGAACATTCCTGCTTGCTTACAACAGGTGGAAAGGGCACGACTTGAGCCACAATCTAACGGCGAGGCAGATGGCATACCCAGTAATTGCAGGAATAACCATTGGGCTGTACGTGCTTTCGTGGGGAGCTGGATTTATTATAGCCCCAATTATTCTGGCGTTCATGTTCTTCGCTTTCGTTCTTGCCGGATTCGTCAATGCGGACAGGAAAAACCTCTCTCTTGTTGCAGTTGTAACGTTCGCAGTTTCGGCATTAATTTACCTTCCCTTTGCCTTCAACTATCCCGGATTTAGTACCATCTTCTACTCTCCCTTCCAGCTTCTCGTCCTTCTCGGCTCGGCGGTAATAGCTGCCGCATTTTACCAGATTGAAAAGTGGAACGATGTCGGATTTTTCGAAAGAGTGGGTTTGGGAAGAAAAGGTATGCCACTGGCCGTTATTGTTCTAACCGCCCTCATAATGGGGCTCTTCTTCGTAATTTCCCCTGATTTTGCAAGAAATTTGCTTTCGGTAGTACGCGTTGTTCAGCCGAAGGGAGGAGCGTTAACAATTGCTGAAGTGTATCCTTTCTTCTTCACTCACAATGGGGAGTTTACTCTCACCAATGCCGTATTGCACTTTGGCGCTTTATTTTTCTTCGGCATGGCTGGAATTCTGTACTCTGCTTACAGATTTCTTAAGAGGAGAAGCTTTCCAGAAATGGCTCTTCTGATCTGGGCCATCGCCATGTTCATCGCTCTCTGGGGGCAGAACAGGTTCGCGTATTATTTCGCCGCAGTTTCTGCTGTTTACTCGGCACTGGCACTCTCCGTGGTTTTCGATAAACTTCACCTTTACAGGGCGTTGGAGAACGCTATTGGGGCGAGAAATAAGCTGAGCTACTTCAGGGTTGCATTTGCCCTTCTGATAGCCTTGGCCGCAATCTACCCCACCTACATCCTCGCGGATGCGCAGAGCTCCTATGCAGGAGGGCCGAACAAGCAGTGGTACGATGCTCTGACGTGGATGAGAGAAAACACGCCTGATGGAGAAAAGTACGACGAGTACTACCTGCAGCTTTACCCAACACCCCAGAGCAATAAGGAGCCCTTCAGCTACCCCTTCGAAACCTATGGGGTAATAAGCTGGTGGGATTACGGGCACTGGATTGAGGCCGTAGCCCACCGCATGCCCATCGCCAACCCATTCCAAGCGGGAATAGGGAACAAGTACAACAATGTTCCTGGTGCATCATCATTCTTCACGGCCGAGAACGAGAGCTATGCGGAGTTTGTTGCAGAGAAGCTGAACGTGAAATACGTTGTTAGCGACATTGAGATGGAAACGGGGAAGTACTACGCAATGGCCGTTTGGGCTGAAGGAGATTTACCTCTTGCCGAGAAATACTACGGCGGATACTTCTACTACTCACCCACGGGCACATTCGGCTATGCGAATTCCCAGTGGGACATCCCGCTGAACTCCATCATCATCCCACTGAGAATCCCAAGCGAGCTTTACTACAGCACTATGGAGGCAAAGCTCCATCTGTTTGACGGTAGCGGTCTGTCCCACTACAGGATGATTTACGAGAGCGACTATCCCGCTGAGTGGAAGTCCTACTCCTCTCAGGTCAACCTGAACAACGAGAGCCAGGTTCTTCAGACTGCGCTCTACGAGGCGGTGATGAGAGCGAGATACGGTGTTTCTCCAACAATGGGAACGCAGGAAGTTCTCTACAAGTACGCCTACACCCAGCTTTACGAAAAGAAGATGGGAATTCCCGTAAAGATTGCGCCTTCAGGGTATGTGAAGATTTTCGAGAGAGTGAAGGGGGCTGTGGTTACCGGCAAAGTTTCTGCCAACGTTACTGAGGTTAGCGTAAACGCAACAATCAAAACGAACCAGAACAGAACATTCGAGTACTGGCAGACGGTCGAGGTTAAAAACGGCACATACACAGTTGTACTCCCGTACTCCCATAACTCGGATTATCCCGTCAAGCCGATTACGCCGTACCACATAAAGGCAGGAAATGTCGTAAAGGAGATAACCATTTACGAGAGTCAGGTTCAGAATGGAGAAATCATTCAGCTTGATCTGTAAAGTGTTACTTCTTTTTTTATTGTTAGCACTTGTTGTAATTATGATTCAAAAAATTGCTACATGGAATATTTTTCGATTAATTTAAATTCTAATGACTCCAAAATCGTAAAGGAAGCCTGAGAAAATCAGGCTCAGTGAGGAATCGTGTAGGTTGGCGGAAAGGTGAAAAGCGATAAATACAAATAAACAAAAATTGTTGTTTGGGTATAGCTGGAGAGTTTAGTTTAATTTGGAGGTGAGCAAGATATGGTTGAAAGAAAAAGAATAGAGATTCCGGAGGGTGTTAAAGTCAAGGAGAGCGTTGGAGAGGAAGCAGAGTTTCCATTTGACATCTCTCCGATGTACGAGGGAGAGAGAATCAGGAAGGGAGACATGTACGTTGAGCTTGGAGGTCCAACGCAGCCTGGGTTCGAGCTTGTCATGGCTCTGCCGATGGATCAGGTAGAGGACATGAAGGTCACGCTCATCGGCCCGGATCTGGACGAGATGGAGGAAGGACAGGCATATCCCTACGCGATGATTTACTACATCGCCGGTGAGATGGTAGAGACTGATCTTGAGCCTGTTATCGAGAGAAGAAACCACGACTTCCAGAACTACATCGAGGGGTACATGCACCTCAACCAGAGATACGACATCTGGATCAGAATCGGAAAGAATGCGATCAAGAAGGGACTGAAAAGCCTGATTCAGATTGCAAAAGCCACAATGATGCTCTACAAGAACGAGCTCCCCTTCATCGAGAAGATTGAGGCTGTTTACATCACCGACAAGGATCTGGTTGAAAAGCTGCTCAACGAGCTTGCAATGCCGATTTTCGAGGAGAGAGACGCGAGAGTTGAGGCTTTGAGCGATGAGGACGTTGACGAGTTCTACTCATGCACCCTCTGCCAGAGCTTCGCCCCAACAAACGTCTGCATTGTCAGCCCAGACAGACCCTCGCTCTGCGGAGCTATAACCTGGTTCGATGGTAGAGCGGCAGCAAAGGTTGACCCCGAGGGGCCAAACAGAGCGGTGCCGAAGGGAGAGCTGCTTGACCCGATCGGCGGTGAGTACAGCGGTGTTAACGAGTTTGCAAAGCAGGAGAGCGGTGGAGAGTACGAGAGGATAAAGCTGCACAGCTTCTTCGAGTATCCGCACACAAGCTGTGGTTGCTTTGAGGTTATAGGTTTCTACATGCCCGAAGTTGACGGAATTGGCTGGGTGCACAGAGGCTACGCTGAACCCGCACCCAACGGTTTGACGTTCTCAACAATGGCCGGTCAGACTGGTGGTGGAAAGCAGGTCGTTGGGTTCCTTGGCATCGGTATAGCCTACTTCAGAAGCAAGAAGTTCATTCAGGCCGATGGTGGGTGGTACAGGACGGTCTGGATGCCGAAGGAGCTGAAAGAGAGAGTGGCAAAGTACATCCCGGACGACATCAGGGACAAGATTGCAACCGAGGAGGATGCCAAGACCCTTGATGAGCTGAGGGAGTTCCTCAAGAAAGTTGACCACCCCGTTGTCAAGGGTGTTGTAAGGCCGGTTGACGGCAAGAAGATTACCAACGGATGGGTTGAGGAAGAGGAAGAAGAGGCTGAAGAGGTCGCTGAGGAGGCTGCTGCTGAGGCAGCACCAGCAGCTCAGCCAGCACAAGCAGCTCAGCCGATGGCAATGCAGCCAATGCCGATGCAGATGCCAGGATTCCAGCTCCCCGCCCTTCAGATGCCTGCAGCGTCAGCAGCTCCGGCAGGTGTCAAGCTTGTAATCAAGGACGCGAAGATTACCATCGAAAAGGTCATCATCAAGAAGGCAGAGAAGGAGAAGAAGGGTGGGAAGTAATGGAGGAGGAAGTGAAGAAGGTTAAACTCATCCTTAAAGGAGCTCAGATTCATATCCCAGAGCTGATAATAGAGGAAGAAGAATGACAGTAATCGCGGTGGCAGGCAAGGGTGGGACCGGAAAAACGCTGGTTTCCGCCCTCCTCATTAATTTTATTTCAGAGCACACTACAAGCGTTCTGGCAGTTGATGCCGACCCAGACAGCAACCTCCCAGAAGCTCTCGGTGTGGAGAAGCAGGTAAGAAAAACTCTTGGCGAAATCAGGGAGCTCTTTCAGGTTAGCAGGGATGAAATGGGTTCAATGAACAAGGAGCAGTGGTTGGAAGGCAAGATTTACGCTGAAGCAATATGCGAGTGCCCCAGATACGACCTTCTGGTGATGGGAAGGCCGGAAGGAGAGGGGTGCTACTGCTTTGCCAATTCTCTGCTTCGAGGTGTGCTGAAGAGGCTGATGAGACACTACGAGTACATAATAATCGACACCGAAGCTGGTCTGGAGCACTTCAGCAGAAAAACCATCGACTCTGCTGATTACATAATAATCGTAACTGACATGTCGAGAAAGGGACTGGCAACTGCAAAGAGGATCAAAGAGCTTGCCAGTGAGCTCAAGCTGAACTTCAAGAAGATTTTCCTGATTGCCAACAGAATCGCTTCCGAGGATGCAGAGAAAACGATTAGAGAGTTTGCGAAAGAGGAGGGTTTGGAGCTTCTTGCCGTGCTGCCCTACGACAGCAGTGTAGCAGAAATCGACCTTAGAGGAGAACCTGTAAGCAAGATAGACAAGAATTCTGAAGTCTATAGGAAAATGAAGGATGTAGCTAATTTAATGCTCAATTTGTCAGCCAAAGCGAGGTGATTAATTTGAAAAAGTTCACGCTTGAGGAGTTTTTGGATTTGCTGAAAAAGTATAATGTAGAGGAGATAGAAGGGGTGAAAATTGAGGGCGACCTCGAAATAGAGTTCGAGGGATCGTCGATAGACCTATCAGCAATTGCCCCTCTTTACTCAATGCTTTCCGAATTCGGTAACTTCCTGTATCACGCAAACATGGCACTCGGCTATCTGCAGAGGCTTTCTGCAGCCCTTGGCATCCCAACACCCTTCGCTGCACAGCCTCAGCTTGCCCCTGCGGCTCCTGCTGCACCGGCTGAGGTTCCGGCAGTCGAGGAGCTGAAGATTCCAGCAGAGCTTGTAAGGGCAAAGTTTGAGCCATACAAGGAGGAGTATCCGGGCAAGATAGAGGAGGTTGTTCTTGGCGCAACCAAGGCTGATGGGGGAACCAGGGAGTACACTGTCACGCTTGGTGGAGAGAGGAGTCTCGCTTTCTACACCTTCGACGCCCCACAGCCCCACCTTCCCGCAATAGCCATTGACGTCTTCGACAGAAGGCCCATGCTCGCAAAGGCGGTGAGGATGCACTACGAGGATGTGCTGGACAACCCTGCAGAGTGGGCGAGGAAGTGTGTTAAGAAGTTCGGTGCTGACCTAGTAACGCTCCACCTCATCAGCACGGACCCCCTGCTGGACGACACACCTGCAAGCGAGGCCGTGAAGGTTCTTGAGGACGTTCTGCAGGCGGTGAAGTGCCCCATAATCGTTGGAGGTAGCGGAAACAAGGAGAAGGACCCCGAGGTTCTTGAGAAGGCCGCGGAGGTAGCTGAGGGAGAGAGAATCATGCTTGCCTCAGCAACTCTCGACATGGACTGGGAAAGGATTGCCAACGCAGCCAAGAAGTACGGCCATGTCGTTTTGAGCTGGACCCAGATGGACATAAACAACCAGAAGACGCTCAACAGGTACCTGCTGAAGAGGGTCGAGATGCCGAGAGACAGCATCGTCATGGACCCAACGACCGCAGCCCTCGGTTATGGCCTTGACTATGCCTTCACGAACATGGAGAGAATCAGAATCAGCGGTTTGAAGGGAGACACAGACCTGAACTTCCCGATATCAAGCGGTACGACCAACGCGTGGGGAGCGAGAGAGGCCTGGATGGTGGACTCACCGATTGAAGAGGACACGCCCTGGGGGCCAAGAGAGCTCAGAGGCCCAATCTGGGAGATTATAACTGGTCTGACACTCTCCCTTGCCGGAGTCGATCTCTTCATGATGATGCATCCAGTAGCAGTTGCCGTCCTCAAGGAGGTCTTCAACACACTCGGCGGTAAGGTTAGCGGAGGAGTGGCTGACCCTGGCGAGTGGATTTTCATGGAGGTGTAATGAATGAAGGTAAAGAGCCCCCTTGAGGTTTACAACTACCTGCCGAGAACTAACTGCGGAGAATGCGGCTTCGACACCTGCATGAGCTTTGCAGCCCACATCCTTGATAGATCAGTAACACCTCTCGACTGCAAGCCGCTTGTGAGAGATGCGGAAAAGGACCCGAAGGTCAAAAAGAAGCTTGAAGAGCTTCTTGAGCTTACCGCTCCGGAAATAGCTGAAGTCGTAATAGGCGTTGGAGAGAACGCGGTAAAGATTGGTGGCGAAGAGGTGCTTCACAGGCACGAGCTCACATTCTTCAACCCAACCGGCTTCTTCTACGACGTCTGGGACACGATGGACGACAAGGCTCTGGAAGAGAGATGTGATAGGGTAGTAAGCTACAAGAAGTTCTACGTCGGAAACTTCCTCACGCTCGACGGCTTTGCTGTGAGGTGCACCTCTGGAGACCCGAAGAGGTACAGAGAGGTTGTTAAGAAGGTTGCATCATACGGCAAGCCGCTCATCCTCGTTGCTCTCGATTCTGAATGCATGAAGGCAGCGTTGGAGGAGGTTGCCGACCAGAGACCGCTGATGTACGCAGCAACCGAGGGTAACTGGAAGGAGTTCCTCAAATTGGCTCTGGAGTACAAGGTGCCGGTAACGCTGAGAGCTAAGGACTTGGACCTGCTGAAAAGCATGGCGGTAACGTTCAAGCAGGCAGGGGTTAAGGACATCGTCCTCGACCCTGTCACTGAGCCCCTTGGAGAGGGACTTAAGGGGACGTTTGAGAGGGTCATACAGCTTCGCAGAACGGCAATAGCAGGCCAGGACAAGGATGTTGCATATCCGATCATGATAACTCCGATCGCGGCATGGCTGATTGAGGGAGATGACGTTACAAAATCCTACTGGGAGGCTGTGATAGCGAGCATTTTCATTGTTAAGTACGGAGATGTCATGATTTTCAGGAGCATTGACCAGCACGTGGTTATGCCTACGATAACGCTCAGGTTCAACATCTACACCGATCCAAGAACGCCTGTGCAGGTTGAGCCCGGATTGAGGGCAATCAACGACCCAGGTCCGGACGATCCAGTGTTCATCACGACCAACTTCGCCCTGACGTACTACACAGTCGAGAGCGACCTGACAAGCGGTGGAATCAAGGGATGGTTGCTCGTCCTCAACACAGAAGGATTGGGTGTCGAGGTTAGCGTTGCTGGCGGGCAGTTCACGGCATCAAAGGTCAAGGAGCTCATAGAGGAAACGAAGATTGAGGAGAAGGTTAACCACCGCTACCTTGTGATACCGGGTCTTGCTGCAAGGCTGCAGGGAGCGATTGAGGACGAAACCGGCTGGAAGGTGCTTGTAGGACCAATGGACTCTGGAAGAATTAAGGGGTGGCTCGAAAAGAACTGGCCACCCAAAGAGTAATTTTTTACCTTTTTATTAAATCAGTTAAAATAGACTCAACTTCCCCGAGCCACTTTCTGATGCTTTTAATGTCCGCAAGTTCAATTCACCCTTCTTCGCTATCCTGTCGTGCTGCAAAACAAACATTCCTCTGCTGATTTCCTTCCCAAACCTTCTTGGCGGGAGATACGCTACTACAGCCTTCTTCCCCTGCCTGTACTCCTCGCTGTTCGTTACGACCTCAAGCCTCCCCCCACAGTCGAAGACGCACAGCCAGAGCCCGTCCAGACCGCTTCTCGAGGTGATTTCTCCAGCAAAGTACCTTATTGCCTCTCCGATCCTCTCTATTTCTCCCCTCTTCATCAGTTCTGGAAGATGCGCCAGGTACTCAAGCCAGTAATCTGCTATGGCGGTACTGTAGTCCTTCGAGTCGGGAAGCATTTTTCTTAAACTGCTTGCGGTATCAACGACCTTCAGAAAGCTCTCGAACTCCAAGAGCTCATCAACGCTCAGGTAGCAGTACTTAACGTTCTGAAGCTCAGACGAGATTGATTTCAGCGCTTCAACGAACTTTTTTCTCCCCTGCACCTGCAACGACTGCGACACTCTGATAAGCTCCTCCACACCCTTCTCAGCCAGCAGGATTCGAAAGTCGTTTGCCGTGTCCATCTTACCCCTCCAGAGCCTCAACCATATCCTTCAGAGAGTTGAAGACGTAGTCGGGCTTTAATCCGTGCCTTTCAATCATCTGGTCCAGGTTCTCTCTTGTTGTCACACCGGTGAGAACGAGTACAGTCTCTGCCCCAATAGCTTTTCCAGCAGCTACATCGACGTCTATCTGGTCTCCGACAACCGCAACGTCCTTAGCGTCAAGGCCGAGAATGTCAAGAGCCTCGCGCATTATAACTTCCGAAGGCTTTCCAACGACGACATCAGGCTCCCTGCCGGTCATCCAGTAGAGAGCGCCGATAATCATACCTGTTCCGGGAATTGGGCCGTCCTCGGCGGGAAAAATTCTGTCGGGGTTGGTTGCGATGTACCTTATCCCCCTCAGACAGGCCCTCAGGGCTTTGGTCATGAGCTCGAAGTTTATTTTCCTGTTTGAGCCAACAACCAGGTACTCTGCCTCATCGTAGTCAACAATCTCCAGCCCAGCTAGCCTCAGTTCCTCTATCAGGCCCTCCTCTCCAGTTGTGAAAACCTTCGCATTTGGCTTCTCTCTTGCAATAAACCTGGCAGTTGCGTAGGTTGCCACTAGTATTTCATCTTCACCGACTTCAAGACCGAAGCTCCTCAACCTCTCAAGCAGAATTCTCCTGCTCCTCGTTGAGTTGTTCGAAACGAAAATTATTTTCTTGCCGAGCTCTTTGAGCTTTTTTACACCTTCAACGCCCTCTGGAATCGGTGTAACGCTCTTGCCGATGACCCCATCTATGTCAATTATGTAGCCCTTCTTATCCGGCATCATCTTACATCAGTCCCAGAGTTCTGAGCTCCTCAGAAATCCTTTCAACAGCCTTTCTAGCATCTTCAGGGCTTTTACCGCCTGTAACAACCATCTTGCCGGAACCGAAAATCAGCACGACAACTCTCGGATTGTCAAGCCTGTAAACTAGACCCGGAAACTGCTCCGGCTCGTACTCAATGTTCTCAAGTCCCAGACCGATAGCTATTGCGTTGAGGTTCAAATCAACTCCGAGGTCCGCAGAAGCTACGATGTTCTGAACCTTCACCTCAGGCTCGTCGATTACCGAAATGCCGATTTCCTTCAGCATCTTCACGATTTGCTTTACCGCCCTTCTTGCGTCCTCCACGCTCTTGGAGCCTGTGCACACGACCTTCCCACTCCTGAAAACCAGAGCGGCAGCCTTTGGCTCCTTCGTTCTCAAAACCAGTCCGGGAAACTGCTTTGGTTTGTATTCTGAGTCCTTAATTTCCCTAGAAATCTTGTTCAAATCTATATTTTCTCCAATCTGGGTTGATGCCACAACATTCTCGATTTTTATCTTGTAATCCTGCATAACACCACCATTTTTAAAGACTTATATACCATATAAATACCTTTGCCATCCCTCTTAACTTTGATTTATTTTGTTAATCACGATTGAGAAGTAGGTAAAAGCGAGAACCTCAAAAATGGAGAGTTCTGAAAATCTCCGCAGTGTCAACACCCTTTTCGGTTAGGCAGATTATAATCGCGGGAGTGATGATTAGGGATAAAACGTAGGCAACAGCGCAGGAAACGAGGGGCAGAAGCCATCACAACGAAACCAACCAATAGCTAGAATGTAACCGAGAAGCAGAATCAGGCCGCTGAGATAAAGGTAGTTGAGAAGAACGTTCGTGATCGACCCCTCTTTCAGGCTAATTGCGCCAGGGGGAAAAGTAGCCCAAGAATCATGGCGGTGATGAAAACCGCCGAGGAGTTTCTTAGCATATCACTCTTAGTCGCCAAACTTTTTTAACACCTGTGCCAAAACTGCCGACGTGATCAGAAAACTCGGAAAGACTCTTGAACTGGCCAGGGAGAGCAGAGTTACAGTAATCGCTGGAAGAACTCAATACCACCTGATGTGCACTCCCAAAAACCTCATAGAGCTTGCGGTCGGATTTGTAATTTCAGAGGGGATTGCCAAGTCTCTCGATGAAGTTGAGGTGAGCAAAATTGAGGATGACATTATCTACGTTAAGATGGACGGGGAGCATAGCTCCACAACAATAAGGTCCTCAGGATGCATCGGAGTTTTCAGGGAGAGGGAGGAGATACCGAGGGTTAAAGCTGGAGAGAGGTTCACGCTTGAGGAAGTCAGGGAGGCTTTGAATTACATTGAGACGGAGGAGTACAGGAAAACGAGGGGCTATCATACTGCAGTTATAGTGGGTAAAGACGGTGTTGTGTCGAGGATGTATGACGTGGGCAGGCACAATGCCGTTGACAAGGCAATTGGCTCAGCTTTGCTAAAAGGTGCTGAGCTGAGCAAAACTTTCCTTCTCCTCTCAGGTAGAATTTCGAGAGGAATGGCGATGAAGTGTGCAAGGGTTGGGATACCTTTAATTGCGTCGAAAGCAGCAATTCTCGATTCAGCCATAGAGGTCTGTGAGAAGAGCGGGATTGCAGCAGTCTCCTTCGCCACAAACATCGCTGTTGAGGGAGAGGCGCTTCTGCTATGATTGAGAAAGCAATTTCAAGGCGCATTAAAGAGTTCAGGCAGCTTGGAGAAAAAGGGGAGGTGGAGTTCGACTTCAGGCCCTTTCTTGATTTCAGTGTGAAGGCAACCATCAGAACTGAGCTTGCCTTCTGCATATCAACAGCCAACTCCTCCGCCACAGCAGGCTTGAAGTTCCAGAGGCTTTTAGGACAGGGAGTGGGGGTCAAGGAGGCGCTCACCTTGGCTGGAGTGAGATTCCACAACAGAAAGGCTGAGTACATCAGGGAGGCTTTTAAAAGCTTCAAGCTGGTGGAGAAGGCTCTGGAGGCTGAAAGCAGTAAGGCTAGGGAGATTCTTCTCAAGATAAAGGGGCTGGGAATGAAGGAGGCAAGCCACTTTCTCAGGAATGTCGGGAGAGAGGATGTTGCTATAATAGACAGGCACATTCTGAGGTGGCTTGAAAGGCAGGGCTACGAAGTTCCCGGCACGATGACGGCGAAGAAGTATCTCGAAGTTGAGAAAATTCTTATGGAAATTTCGGAGGAGAGGGGAGAGAGTCTTGCAGAAATGGATTTGAGAATCTGGGCCGAGATGACGGGTAAGGTCTTGAAGTGAGGTGTTGAAATGAGGTCGATATTCTGGGATGATGGGTTGAAGCTGATTGACCAGACGAAGCTTCCCGAGAAGCTGGAGGTAATTGAGTGCAGAAACGTTGAGGAGCTGGCGGATGCGATAAAAAAGCTTGCCGTAAGGGGAGCTCCGGCGCTTGAGGCTGCTGGAGCTTACGGCATTGCCTTGGCTGCGAGGGAGAGGGAGTTTGCTGATGTTGATGAGTTGAAGGAACACCTCAAAAAGGCGGCAGATTTTCTCGCCTCAACTCGTCCCACTGCCGTGAACCTCTTTGTTGGTATAGAGAGGGCACTCAACGCAGCTCTGAAGGGGGAGAGCGTTGAGGAAGTGAAGGAACTTGCGCTAAGGGAGGCAGAGAAGCTGGCAGAGGAGGACGTGGAGAGGAACAGGAAGATGGGTGAGTATGGAGCGGAGCTGCTTGAGGATGGAGATGTTGTCCTGACCTACTGCAACGCTGGAAGACTTGCGACAGTGGACTGGGGGACCGCATTGGGAGTTGTGAGGAGTGCTGTGGAGCAGGGGAAGGAGATTAGGGTTATTGCCTGCGAAACCCGCCCCCTCAATCAGGGGTCAAGGCTGACCTGCTGGGAGCTTATGGAGGATGGCATTGATGTTACGCTCATAACTGATTCAATGGTGGGCATAGTTATGCAGAAGGGGATGGTGGACAAGGTCATAGTGGGGGCTGACAGGATAGTGAGGGATGCTGTGTTTAACAAAATCGGCACCTACACGGTCTCGGTAGTGGCAAAGCATCACAACATTCCCTTCTACGTTGCCGCCCCAAAGGCGACCTTTGATTGGGAGAGAACAGCCAAGGACGTTGTGATTGAGGAAAGGCCGAGGGAGGAGCTGATTTTCTGTGGAAAAAGGCAGATTGCCCCTCTAAACGTTAAAGTTTACAATCCCGCCTTCGACCCAACGCCTCTTGAAAACGTAACGGCCCTCATAACCGAATACGGGGTGATATACCCGCCTTACGAGGTTAACGTTCCGAAGGTTCTCAAGTTTTAATTCTACTTTTGTCAGTTAACCTTATAATTGTGATTGTTGCAATAATGGTAATGAATGCCAAGGGTGTTAGCGAGGTCGTGGGGACTTTAATGGCAGTTCTTATCACCTTTGCCTTAGTCGCAGTTGTTTTCAATTTTATCACAGCAGCAACGGTGAAGAATACGTAAACCTCTCTTCTGAGCCACCAGTAGGGGCAATGTGGGTTTTCAAAGACGGTGAGACACCCACAGGACCGGGGGCATTGCCCAAAACTCTACACCTCAATCTGAGAGCGTGATTGTGGACACTTTTGTTTAAAATTCGCCTCCTCCTGAGGAGGATAAGCTACAGGATTATTGCTCCACAGAGGTGTATTTGTCTCTCAGCTCTTTCAGAGCACCTTTCCATGAAAGCTTGAGCTTATCACCTTTTTTCTTTACCTTTCTTTCGAGCAGGAATTCCATGTAGTCTATAACTTCTCTCTTCAGGTCATCTGGAAGCTTTTGGAAGAGTTCGTAAGCCCTCTCCATATTAAAATAAATTAATCACTGATGTTTTAATTTTTCGCTTTGTTTTTAAGTCTCTCTTGAGAATATGTGCTATTACCCACCACTTTTGTTTAAAAAAATAAAATTCACTTCCTCCTGAGGAGGAAGCTCATAAAGGCTGCAATTAAAGCTAACACTCCTGCAACGAGAAAGGCAATTTCGTAGCTTCCCGTAACGTCAAAGACGTAACCAGCCATTATTGGTCCAACCAGCCCTCCGACTCCGTAGGACGTAAAGACAAGGCCGTAGTTCACACCGAGGTTTTTCGTGCCGAAAAAGTCTCCTGTGGCGGAAGGGAATAGCGAGAAGTTCGCTCCGTAGTTAAAACCTATTATTGCAGCGCAGATGTAGATGGTTATCAGTGTAAGGGCAACGTGCGGGAAGGCAATGAGTGTAATTCCCTGAATCAGAAAGAGGACGAACATTGTCATTGCCCTGCCGATTTTGTCAGAAAGTGCTCCAGCCCCCGGTCTCCCGACAGCGTTTGCTACTGACAGAATGCTCACGGCGAATGCAGCGGCCAGAGGCTCCAAGCCCCTCTCCTGAGCGTAGGGAGCGATGTGGCCGATGACCATTAATCCTGCCAGAGCCATGAAGAAGAAGCTCAGCCAGAGGACGTAGAACCTGTAATCCCTAAGCATTTCTGACGGCCCGAGCTCAGGCTTACCTGTTACAACCTCAACCTTGGCAGGATTTGATGCTTGGACAGCAGGCAGTTCTGGAGGGTTGGAAAGCAGAGATGCGGCAAAAACTGCGACGATGAGCAAAATGACTCCAAGAATGTAAAAGGTGGTGCTTATGCCGTATGTATCGATTAAAATCCTCTCAAGGGGGGCAAAGATGAGGGCGCTCATTCCGAAACCCATGACCACCAGTCCAGTGGCGAGACCAACCCTTTCGGGGAACCATTTTCTTGCCACTGGGATGGGGCATGCGTAGCCGAGTCCACATCCAGCTCCAGCTATGACGCCGTAGCTGAAAATGAGCCAGTAGGGTGACTGGATGGACTCAATTAACCCCGATAGCAGAAAGCCGACACCAAGCAGCACACCACCCAGCATTGCAACCTTTCTCGGCCCTATCCTGTCCTGCGTTCTTCCTGCGGGAACCATCATGAGTGCGAAAATCAGCAGGAATATTGAGAAAGGCAGTGAAGCGATGGTTTTGCTCCAGCCGAAGGTATTCATTAGCGGGTTAACAAAGACGCTCCATGCGTAAACTATTCCGAGCATGAGATTGAGCAGAAAGCCTGCAAATATAACGAGCCACTTTGAAGCCATACTACCACCAAAAAATTAGGATTTGGACCCCTCAAGGGCCGCCTTAACCATCTCGTAGGCCTTCTTCGCCTCCTCAACCGCAACCTCGCTCTCAAGGGTTGTGACGTCACCGAGCTCTTTGCCCTCTGCAACAGCCCTAAGCAGCCTCCTCATGATTTTACCGCTTCTTGTTTTGGGTAGAGTGTTAACGAAGGTTATCACAGCATCGCTGGCAACAACAGGGCCGAGAGTGGCTCTGAGGTGCTTCTTGAGCTCGTTCACCATATCCGGTGAGGGTTCAACACCTTCTCTCAGCACCACGTAGATTATCGGAATCTCTCCCTTTACCGGGTCGGATTTGCCAACGCAGGCTGCTTCAGCAACATCCGGATGAGAGACCATTGCCGATTCAATTTCAGCAGTTCCAATTCTGTGCCCAGCAACCTTCAGTATATCATCAGCCCTTCCAAGAACCCAGACGTAGCCGTCCTCATCGAACATGGCAAAGTCGCCTGTGTAGTAATACCAACCCTTGCTCTTGTACTTGCCGAAGTAAACGTCAATGAACCTGTTTGGGTCTTTGAACAGCGTCATGAGCATTCCGGGCCATGGTGTGGAGATAACGAGGTAGCCTCTTTCTCCCGGTTTCACAGAATTGCCCTCATCATCAAGAACCTCCATCCTAACTCCAGGAATTGGATAGCCATTTGTGCCCGGCTTAAGTGGAATTATCTTCCCCAATCCTGGGAAGTGGTCCGTCAGCATACCCCCAGTTTCCGTCATCCACCATGTGCTTGAGCAGACAACATCTTCTCTACCGAAAACCCTGTAGTACCATCTCCAAGCTTCGGGGTTAATCGGCTCTCCAACGCTGTGGATTATTCTCAGCGTTGACATGTCGTACTTGGTGTAGTTCTCCTCAGGGAAGCGCATGAGCATTCTTATTGCCGTCGGGGCGGTGTAGAATATCGTCACTCCGTAGCGCTCAATCATCGCTGCCCATCTGCTCACGTCAGGGAAGTCTGGGGCGCCTTCATACATCATGGTCGTCGCACCGCACATCAGTGGACCGTAAACAATGTAGCTGTGTCCCGTAATCCAGCCGATGTCGGCAGTGCACCAGAATATGTCGTCATCCTTGATATCGAAAATGAGCTTCATTGTAGTGTAGAGGTGAACCGCATAGCCTCCGACGGAGTGCTGCGCTCCTTTCGGCCTTCCTGTGGTTCCCGAGGTATATAGGATGAAGCTGAAGTCCTCAGAACCCATTTTCTCGCACTCAACCTTCACGTTCTTTCCAATGTCTGCCATCAGGTCCTCAAACCAAACATCTCTGCTATCGTTCCACGGGATTTCATTTCCTGCTCTCTTGACCACGATAACCTTCTCAACCTTGTGACCCTCCTGCTCGCAAATCTTAACGGCGTCATCTACAATCGCTTTGAGGTTCAGCACCTTCCCTCTCCTGTAAACGCCATCTGCAGTGACAACATACCTCGCACCAGCATCCATTATTCTAACCGCCAGAGCCTGAGCACTGAATCCGCTGAACACTATGCTGTGCTTCGCCCCTATTCTCTGCACTCCAAGCATGAAAAGCGGCAGTTCAGGAATCATTGGCAGGTAGAAGGTCAGGATCTCGTCCTTCTTAACTCCAAGCTTGTCCTTCAGCATCGCGGCAATCCTGTTCGATTCCCTGTAAAGGTCGTAGTAAGTTAGCTTTCTCACTTCAACCGGCTCTCCATTTTCCTTAACCGGCTCTCCTTCCCAGATAATCGCCACCTTGTTCTTCCTTCCCTGCTCAATCTGCCAGTCGGTACAGAGGTAAGCGAGATTCGTCTCTCCGCCAACAAACCACCTGTAGAAGGGCGGGTTGCTATCGTCAAGAGCCCTGTCCCACTTCCTGAACCAGAAAATCTCGTTTGCCCACTTCTCCCACCACTTCTCTATCGATTCCTTGTCCTTGATGGTGTCCTCGTGGAACTTCCTGTAATCTTCTATTTCCCAAACCCTGTCCTTCCAGCTTGGTGGAATGATGCGGTTCTCAAACTCTTTTTTCATAGCTTCCATCGGGTCTGCCATCTAAACTCCCCCCTTAAAGTCCGTCATCTATTCATCACCAAAAATAGGTTAAATTATTGATATTTAACTTTATTTGGGATTAACGATTAAAAATGAAAATTTTTGCGAAAATTAAAACACTTTTGCGCAAATTTGCTCACAATTGCACTGCAGTGCACAACAATGTACCTTGTTGTACCATCGAAAGAGTAATTAATCAGCGATATTAAAAAGGAACAATGGCAGAAAGATTGAGTGTTTCTCTCGATGACAAATCCAAGGAAAAGTTGGAGAAAATGAGGAAGATGACTGGTAAAAGCACAAGCGAGCTTATTCGCGACCTCATCGACCTCGGGTACGATATTTATCAGTTAGGAGTCGATACAGACTCGCTTGAGGCTTGGGTTGACTATCTGGCGAAGAGGCAGCACATGATTCTTGACATCGAGCACTGGAGGGTAATTTTCAATGAAATTGAGGGGGTGAACAACTCTGAGTTCTGGAGGCAGATGGAGGAAATTGGGTTAAGCCACGCAGTGCAGTACAAGATGAAGGGTCTTGACACCGTTGAAAAAATTCTGAGGTACGTGGAGAAGGCCAACTGGTATGAGATAAAGGATGAAGGAAACGGTGTTTACACGCTCATCCTCAACGACCTGAAAATCAAGAGGTTCGTCAAAACTTTTCTTGAAAAGGTCTTTGAAGGTCAGAATTTGAAGGCGGAGATAAAAGAGGGATTTGGAAAGCTGATTGTAGTCGAAAAATAGTCAGACTGCGGCAAGCTCAAGCTCCTTGAACTTGCTCATCAGCCTGTTTTTCTTTTTACCGTCCTCAAGCACGTGCTCAAGAACTTCGTTGATTCTCGAAACCGGAATCACCTCTATTTTGCCCTCGTGCTCCGCATCCAACAGCACATCGTCTATGTTGTCCTTCGGTATGATTACCTTCTTCAGACCTGCCTGAATCGCCGCCTCGATTTTCTGCGTTACACCACCCACTGGAAGCACTTCACCCTTAACAGAAAGGCTTCCGGTCATCGCCACCGACTGGTCGACGGGTATTCCTTCAATTGCCGAAATCACTGCTGTTGCAATGCTTATGCTTGCAGAGTCGCCCTCAACACCCTCGTAGGTTCCGACGAACTGGATGTGAACGTCCATGTTTGAAATGTCTCTGCCTGTGTACTTTTTGATGATTGCCGAGACGTTCATCACAGCTTCTCTCGCAATTTCCTGTAGCCTGCCGGTGGCAATAACCCTTCCCTCAGATTTGCTCATTGAAGGAGTTACTTCAGCAATAATTGGCAGAACTATTCCTGCCGACTCTCCTATAACCGCCAGGCCGTTAACCCTTCCAACTTCGTATCCTTCCGTGATGAAGAGCTTATAGTCCTTTCTTCTTTCAATGTATTTGTCTGCAAGCTGCTCCTCGATTGTTTTTGCAATCTTCTTTGCCTTCAAAACGTGCTCCAGCCTCACGATATCCGACCCCTCGCTTTT
Organism: Archaeoglobus fulgidus DSM 4304; assembly: GCF_000008665.1. Classification (NCBI taxonomy): domain Archaea; kingdom Methanobacteriati; phylum Methanobacteriota; class Archaeoglobi; order Archaeoglobales; family Archaeoglobaceae; genus Archaeoglobus; species Archaeoglobus fulgidus. The sequence goes on along the minus strand of NC_000917.1, from coordinate 329,679 downwards.
CGCAATATCGCCAGCAGTCCTCACAAGACCTCCAAGCTCTCTCAGTCTCAGGGTGAGGTGGTTCCTTCTTCCAGCCCTCCTCCTGGCTTCTTTGATTATTTCCGCCACAGCATACTTGTCGAAGTGCGGAATCTTGCCGTCCTTGACAACTTCCTGGGCAACAAATCTTACCAGTTTCTGCCTGTTTTCGGGAGTGTCGGGCATCGTATCGTTCATGTACACCTCGTAACCGTAGCCCTCGATTCTGCTTCTCAGAGCTGGATGCATCCCCATCAAGGCGTCGAGGTTGCCGGCAGCAACCAGAATGAAGTCGCATGGCACCGGCTCGGTTCTCACCATTGCACCGCTGCTCCTCTCACTCTGCCCAGTGATTGGGAACTTCTTGTCCTGAAGGGCTGTGAGAAGCTTCTGCTGGGATTCGATTGTCAGTGTGTTTATCTCGTCAATGTAGAGAACTCCCTTGTGGGCCCTGTGGATTGCACCCGCCTCAACCCTCTCGTGGGCTGGAGTTTCAAGACCGCCGCTCTGGAAGGGGTCGTGGCGAACGTCACCAAACAGTGCTCCGGCATGTGCTCCAGTCGCATCTTCGAAGGGAGCGGTAACCTTGTCCGAGTTGTCAACCAGCAGCTTCGGAACGTTTCTGTCCTCTCTTGGTATGAAGTAGCGGGACATCATTAGAATCAGCACTGCTGCAATGATTCCCCAGATCAGATTTCCCGGATTTGTCAGCACGGTGTAGCCTATGACGAGGAAGACGAGGGTGAAGATCAGGAAGTTCCTCGCCTGGGCCTTCTTCATCGCCTCCTCTTTGTAGGCCTCTACAATCTCCCTTCCCTTCCCTGCGGGAACGAGCCTTATTTTTGGCTGATTTGGGTCTTGAGGGTTGGGGTAAACTAAGATGTCCTCAAGCTCCTCCTTCGGCAAAAGCTCTGCCATCGCCTTGGCGAGCATGGACTTTCCGGTTCCTGGTGAGCCGATGAGCATTACATGCCTTTTCTGAACAGCTGCCTTCTTTATGGCCTCAACCGCATGATCCTGACCTATAACCTGGTCTATCAACCTCTCTGGAACAGCAACGTCCTTTGTGGATTCAAAGTCCAGCCCGCCAAGGATTTCCCTTACTTCCTCATTCATCCTCTCACAAATTGGACAAACGTGTTAAAATAACTTAGCCCAGCATTCTACACTTACCCAGAAACCACACCTCGAGTTTTATGCACTCCTTGGCATCGCAATCTATCTCTGTGCAGGCAAAGCATGGCGGATAGCCTGCAACCTCTTCCATTCTGTCGAGAACCGCCTTCAGGTCCAGCTCTTCCTCCTCTTCCACCTCCTCCTCCGCACCCGCGGGGATAATCTTGAAGGTCTTTACTCCATCAACGACAACCTCTACTCTCTTTATCAGCCCCTCCTTCTCCAGTTTCCTGAGTATCCTTGAGCACTTGCTGCTGTCTATGTTGAGCTCCTTCCAAAGGTCCTTCTGGAGAACAGCTCCTCTCTCCTCGAGAATCTTTAATATTTCTTCTCTTGTGTCGGTAATCTGAAATTCCGTCATTCTTCTTGCGGCTGGATTAGAACGACGTTATTACCTCTGAGCACTATTTCTCCCAGGCTCCTTACCTTCTCCTCCCCCTTGCACTCCATCGCGTTTGTCAAGTATAGGTTCATGTAGTCGTCCACACCCTCAAGTTTCCCGACTAACTGGTTCTCCTCGCCCTTCATTTCGACCCTTATTATCTTTCCCACCATTGACTTTACCATCTGATTTGGAAGCACCATATCACCTCGCTGACCTGTGCAGAAAAAGTATATAACAACTCATTTTAAAATCTTTCCCAATGATTGTGGTGACGGGAGGAGCAGGATTTATAGGCAGCCATGTCGTCGATAAACTGTCAGAATCAAACGAAATAGTAGTTATTGACAACCTCTCCAGCGGAAACGAGGAGTTTGTCAACGAGGCGGCAAGGCTCGTTAAAGCTGATTTGGCTGCTGATGACATCAAGGATTACCTGAAAGGTGCTGAAGAGGTCTGGCACATCGCCGCGAACCCAGATGTGAGAATTGGGGCTGAAAATCCCGATGAAATTTACAGAAACAACGTTCTCGCAACTTACAGACTGCTCGAGGCCATGAGAAAAGCGGGGGTGTCAAGGATAGTTTTCACCTCCACTTCGACCGTTTACGGTGAGGCTAAGGTGATTCCAACTCCCGAGGACTACCCCACGCACCCAATAAGCCTTTACGGTGCTTCGAAGCTTGCCTGCGAAGCTCTGATCGAGTCCTACTGCCATACCTTTGACATGCAGGCGTGGATTTACAGATTCGCCAATGTCATCGGGAGGAGGAGCACACACGGCGTGATATACGACTTCATAATGAAGCTGAAAAGGAATCCGGAGGAGCTTGAAATTCTCGGTAATGGAGAGCAGAACAAATCCTACATCTACATTTCCGACTGCGTTGATGCGATGCTTTTCGGTCTGAGGGGCGATGAGAGAGTCAACATATTCAACATAGGCAGCGAGGATCAGATTAAGGTGAAGAGAATTGCCGAAATAGTCTGCGAGGAGCTTGGACTGTCTCCCAGATTCAGATTCACGGGAGGAGATAGGGGGTGGAAGGGAGACGTGCCGGTAATGCTCCTCAGCATTGAAAAGCTGAAAAGGCTGGGATGGAAGCCAAGATACAACAGCGAGGAAGCTGTGAGAATGGCCGTGAGAGACCTCGTTGAAGATTTAGACGAACAGAACTGAGAAGATTACCGCAAATATTCCGGTAAGGAAGATGCCGTCAAAGGTTCCAGCACCGCCAATGCTCACGACTCCCGAACCTATTTTGTTTAAATCCTTCAGATGAAGGATGTCCGCTCCGAAGAGGGCTGAGAGAACTCCTGTTGAGAACGAGAGCTTTGGTAGCAGAGCCATGTGGGCGTCAATCATTGCGAGAGTCAGGAAGCTGAAAAATGCCGCTGTTAGCGGTGGGATTAGCATTGGCACAACAATCCCAACATTGGGAACGGGCTTGGCGAAGTAGTATATTACCGCAGAGGTCAGCAGAAACGTCGTGAGCCATGCTGATAGGGGGATGTAGTGGAGGAGGTCCAGCATCGCCTTAACAGCGAGAATTGATGGGAAAACGCAACCACCCAGGTTAACCGCCACCACCATCTTCTGCCTTCTCTTGACCACATACATCAGGCCGAAAATTCTGTAGGTCGTTTCGTATTCCACGCCCTCCCTCTCGTAGATTGGGATGTTGATGAAGCTCCCAACCAGTATGAAGAAGAAGATAAGCATTGCTGTTTTTGCACTCACACCAAAAACAAGCTGAAAGACGGCAGTGCCCGTGAAGATAAACATCAGAAGCAGGAGAGGGAGGAAAATAAGGAGCAGAAAAAGGGGTAATATTAAAGGCGGGAAAATGTAGTCCCTCATCTAACTCTTCTTCTGTCGACAACTATGAAGTCTTTTAGAGACCTCACACACTCGAAGGGGATTATGTAAAGCCCCTCTTCCTTCTTGAAATCGGGAATTTCATTTTCGGGCTTTACAAGAAGATTGACTATCGTTCCGGTTTTGAAGTCAACCGTAATGTTGTAAAGAGTTCCGACAACAGTCCCATCCGTGAGCACGACCGACTTTCTCGCCAGACTTCTCGCAGGAACGTACATGAACTAAATTTTCAATCCATCCATATAAATTTTTCCCGTTGTTGCGGCTGCTGAAGATGCAGAACGTTGTGAAGGAAGTAAAGTGTTATTCACCTGCCAGCAAAGCTTAAAGGTATGAAAACGGAGGTATGCAAATGATTGCTGAAATATATTATGAACGGGGAACAATTGTTGTTAAAGGTGATGCTCACGTTCCTCATGCTAAGTTCGATTCTCGAAGCGGAACTTACAGGGCGCTTGCCTTCAGATATAGGGACATAATCGAGTACTTTGAAAGTAACGGCATTGAGTTTGTTGACAACGCAGCGGACCCAATTCCCACACCCTACTTCGATGCTGAAATCAGCCTGAGAGATTATCAGGAAAAGGCGCTGGAGAGGTGGCTTGTTGATAAAAGAGGTTGTATTGTCCTTCCAACAGGCTCAGGAAAAACTCACGTTGCAATGGCTGCTATTAACGAGCTTTCAACCCCAACTCTTATTGTGGTCCCAACTCTTGCCCTCGCTGAACAGTGGAAGGAGAGGCTGGGAATTTTCGGTGAGGAGTACGTTGGAGAGTTCAGTGGCAGAATAAAAGAGCTGAAACCCCTCACCGTCTCAACCTACGACTCCGCATACGTAAACGCTGAAAAGCTGGGAAACAGGTTTATGCTTCTCATTTTCGATGAGGTGCACCACCTTCCAGCCGAGTCCTACGTCCAGATAGCTCAGATGTCTATTGCTCCCTTCAGGCTGGGACTGACGGCAACTTTCGAAAGGGAGGATGGAAGGCATGAAATTCTAAAGGAAGTGGTTGGTGGGAAGGTTTTCGAGCTTTTTCCAGACAGCCTGGCGGGAAAGCACCTTGCGAAATACACGATAAAAAGAATTTTTGTCCCTCTTGCTGAGGACGAGAGGGTGGAGTACGAGAAAAGGGAGAAAGTGTACAAGCAGTTTCTCAGGGCAAGGGGAATAACGCTGAGAAGGGCGGAGGACTTCAACAAGATAGTTATGGCCTCTGGATACGATGAAAGGGCTTATGAGGCGTTGAGGGCGTGGGAAGAGGCGAGGAGGATAGCCTTTAACTCCAAAAACAAAATCAGGAAGCTGAGGGAGATACTCGAGAGGCACAGGAAAGACAAAATCATAATCTTCACCCGCCACAACGAGCTCGTCTACAGGATTTCGAAAGTTTTTCTGATTCCGGCAATAACGCATCGAACCAGCAGGGAGGAGAGGGAGGAGATACTTGAGGGCTTCAGGACGGGCAGATTCAGGGCAATTGTGAGCAGCCAGGTTCTCGACGAGGGGATTGACGTGCCTGATGCCAACGTCGGTGTGATAATGAGCGGTAGCGGTAGCGCGAGGGAGTACATCCAGCGACTCGGGAGAATTCTCAGACCGTCCAAGGGGAAAAAGGAAGCCGTGCTGTATGAGCTGATTTCCAGAGGGACAGGAGAGGTGAACACAGCGAGGAGGAGAAAGAATGCTGCCAAAGGAGCTGCTTGACGTCAGAAGGGCAAAGGGAAGAATTTTTCCGAAATTTGCGGATGAGAGGGACTACGAACTGGCGGAAAAGGTAATTGAGATTTTCAAGAAGGGATTGGGAAAGAAATACGGCAATCTGATGAAGCAGGCGAGAAAGCTTGAGAATGCGAAGAACTTCAAGAAGGTCAGGGGATTCATCAGGGTGCTTGAGAACCACTGCATCGAGAAAAGCTGCGCCTTCGATGTCGACAGCGAGCTTGAGCCGAGAAAGGTCAGAATGCTGCTCTTCGAACACGGCTTTGTTACGTCTAAGAAGGAGAGGGACAGGGTTCTGGAGTATGTCGCGAGATACTTCAGCACTACTCCTGAGACGGTTGAGAGGGCGATGTATGCCGACAGGGAAGAGGAGTTGATTCTAACGAAATTTAGACCCTTGACTCCCGACAACCTCATAAAGCTCTACAACCTTTCTCTTCTTCAGACGACCCTTTTCAACGCTCTGAGGCTGACGTTCTGGGCATCCGACAGACATAAGGAAATATTCAGGTCGATAAAGCGTTTGGGGTTGATGTACGAACTTTATGAGGATTCTGGCAGGCTAATGGTTGAGGTTACGGGAGCGGCAACACTCTTGAAGATGACTCGAAAGTACGGCGTCTCCTTTGCAAAGCTCATTCCGTGGATACTGCGGGCGAAAAACTGGTTCATCAGGGCTGAGATTTCGGACTTCGACAGGCTATACATCATGGAAATCGACGACAGGATAAGGGACCTCTTTCCAGATGTTGAGGAGCGCTTATCCTACGACTCAACGCTCGAGGAGGAGTTTGCAAGGAAGATGCAGATGCTAGGTTACGAAGTGGAGAGGGAGCCTGATGTGGTTAAAGCGGGAAAGTACGCATTTATACCGGATTTTGCGGTAAATTTGGGAGATAAGAAGGTTTACATTGAAATAGCAGGTTTCTGGACGGACGAGTATCTCAGGAAGAAGGCTGAGAAGATTAAAAGCTCTTCAATTCCGCTGATTCTGATTGCAAGGGAGGACTTTGGAGACGGCGGAGCTAATGTGAAAGACGTAATACTCTTCAGCAGAAAAATCCCTTACGGGGAGGTTATTAAAGCGCTGAAGAGGTATAAACCGGAAAAGAAAGTTGAGGGGGACGTTGTGGAGCTGGAAAACTTTGCGGAAGTTCCTTCAGAGTACGTGATCGCGGGGAAATATGCTGTGAGGAGGGAGATTTTCGAGGAGATAAAAAGGGAGATTGAGGTTTCGAACCCATCAACTCTCGAAGATATCAAAGCCATTCTTAAAAAGTACGGTCTCGGAGAGAGCGCTATCCGGGCTTTCGGCTACAGAGTAAGGTGGATAGGTCTCGGAGAGGCTGTGATTGAAAGGACTGATTAATCCACACTTCTAGGAAGGCCCTCTCTTGCACCGTACTTTTCTATGCACTTCGCCGCAACAAAGTTTCCGAGCCTTCCGCACTCCTCTATGTCCTTTCCTTTCAGGTATCCATATAGGAATCCGGCGTTGAAAGCATCTCCCGCACCCGTTGTGTCAACAACCTTTGTGCTCACGGGCTTTACGGTAACTTCCCTGTCTCCCTTTTTTATCCAGCATCCCTCCGAGCCGAGCTTGACCGCAACTATTTCAATACCCATTTCAATGCAGCGTTCCGCTGCAGTCCTGTAATCCTCCGAAAAGAGCATCTCGATTTCCTGCCTGTTTGGGAGGAATATCGTGGTGTTTTTCAGAATTTTCTCCATGTCCCCCAGTCCCCTCTCAGCGTAGGGCATTCCGGGGTCGAAGCTGACACTATCAAACTCCTCAACTATCCTTTTTTGCGAGTTCAGCGAATCCAGACCGTTCTTGCATATGAAGGAAGTTAGGTGGATGAGGTCGTACTTTCTCGCTGAATCGACGTCGATTTCATCGTAGGCTATTGTGTCGTTCACACCAGGATCGACGAGGATGGCCCTGTTTCCCTTCTCGTCAACGAAAATCATGGCAGTTCCGCTTCTCCCCTCCGCCCTGATTACGAAATCCGTGCTCACGCCCTCTCTTTCAAAATCAGCGAGGAGAATTCTGCCTTCTTCATCGCTTCCGACCTTACCTATGTATGCTGTCTCAATGCCTAGTCTCGAAAGCCCCACAATTGTGTTTGCCGCACTACCACCAGGAGAGAGCTTCAAATCGATGACGAAGCCTTCTTCATCCTCCCTTGGGATTTTGTCAACGGTGTAAATCTTGTCGAGGTTAAGAGCTCCGAAGCCTATTGCGCTACTCAAGGCTAATCGCCTCAGTTGGGCACACGTCTACACAAGCTCCGCATTCAGTGCATATCTCTTCATCCACATGAGCGTAGTCGTTGAGCTCTATAGCCCCAACAGGGCACTCATCTACACAAGTGCCGCAGCCATCACACAGCGAAGCATCAACCACAGCAGGCATGAAAGAAAGAGGGGCTGAAAGTATTAAACAGCTTCGCATTATTTCAACTTTGCAAGTAAAATTTATTTACTATTATTCGCAATTTATTTTATGACCGATGTTGCCAAGTTCGGCATTAGCAGACTGGACGAGTTGCTTGGCGGCGGACTCGACAGATACACCGAAAATCTGATCATTGGAAGGAGCGGAATTGGAAAAACAATTCTTGCTGCACACTGGGCGGCGGAGGGGGCTAGAAATGATGAGACTGTTGTGTATCTCTCAACCACCATGAACAAGAAAAACTGCAAAGCCTATCTCGGCAGGTTCCCGTTCATGGAGGATGTTTACGACAAAATAAAGTGGAGGTTCATACGGGTCGACCCCAAGTTCGTTCTTCCGCTGACGAGGGAGAAAATTGTTGAAGGGCTAAGGGCAACTTTCGGAATGGACGGTAAGGATATTGATAGAGTCGTTTTTGATTCCTGCACAGACCTCGAACTCGCACTGGCGGATCCGGTGCTTTACAGGAGGGCTTTGACCTACATGTCGGACCTCTCCTACGATTACGAGATTACATCCCTCTGGATAGAGGAGGCTCCCATGCAGGGCGATTGGAGCAGCACAAAGAACATCGTTGACAGCGTAATCTTCCTAAACCTTCTGCGAACTCAGGAAGGTTACCAGAGGGCGATGAGAATCCTGAAGAAGTACAGAACGAGGGTGCCGCTTGAGTGGATTCCTTACGAAATTACTGACGAGGGTGTGGTTATAAAGGACGGATACATTGTGAAGAGAAGCTATGACTACGAATACAAACGCGGTTGAGCTTGTTAAAGAAGCTATAGACCGCGGAGCGGAAATTATACTGGTTAAAGTTGATTCGAAGAAGTATGTGAAGATGAGCTTAGAGCTGGTCAAGCACTTCACGGAGTTTGCGGAGGGAATCTTTGTCACCCTCAACCGCCCCTACTTCAGCCTGAAGAAGATGCTGCTGAAGGAGGGCGTGGATATCAGCAAGCTTTACTTCATCGACTGCATTACCCTTCAGCTCGGTGGACAGGTTATTGACGAGGAGAGGTGCTTCTACCTCACCTCTCCCGATCCGGTACAGTTGCAGGTAACAATAGAGAGGGCAATGGACCTGGTTACAGTAAATAATAGGTTCATTTACCTCGACTCCCTCTCGACGATATCTCTCTACAAGTCCTTTGAAACCCTCGTTAAGTTCCTGAGGCATCTCACAGGAAAAATGAGGTTAAGGGGTTTTGTAGGAACAATCTTCACCATTGAGAAGGAAATGGACGAGAGCTACTACTCCCAGATTTCCCTGATGGTCGATGAGGTGATTGAAGTTGACTGAGACTTTTCCAACAGGCCTCGAATTTCTGGACAAGCAGATAGGGGGCTTCCCACCGGGTTTGGTGATTCTCTACGAGAACGCCGGAGCAGGGGGCAGAGAGTTTGCAGTAACTTCGATGTTCAACAACGCGGACAAGTTCAAAATCCGGTATCTGTCCATCTCAAAGCCAATTGACGTCGTTAAAAAGGAGCTCGAAAGCGCCATCCCCGAAAGGGGCAGCGTACCTGATATTGAAGTAGTGAGCCTTGCGGACTTTTACTTCAAGGACACGCTTGTTCCCCTCAAGTGGGTTTCTGAGAGGGGAGTTGCGATCGAGCTATTGAAGGGTGAGAAGAATCTGTTTACGAAGCTCGTTGAGTTCTTTGACGGCCTTGAGAGTAACAGCTACGTTTTTTTGGACTCCCTCACAGACCTTGCCAGGGCGGCGGTGAACAGACTTGGCTGGGAGAACTTCGTTGACCTGCTGAAGGGTATAAGGGTTTACTGTATAAAGAACAACATTCTGCTAACCGCTCTCCTGACTTCGGAGGTTTTCGAGAAGGGGAAGGAAGAGGAAATGCTCGACCAGGCTGATGGAGTGGTCATTTTTGAGTGGTCAGTTGAAAAAGACACAATACTGCGTTGGATGTACTTTAGAAAGTTCCTTGGACTGCTGCCCAAGATAGAAAAGGAGAGAATTGTTAAATACTCAGTAAAAATCGATCCTGTAATAGGCTTCACGATTTCGAGGATCATGAGGGTCATGTGAGGTGGTCGGATGCTGAAGACGGGGATTGAGGGACTGGATGCAATTCTGGGTGGGGGGATTCCCGAGGGGCATATTGTTGCGGTTGTTGGCCAGTACGGAACCGGCAAGACGACGCTGGGTCTGCACTTCATCTACGAGGGCTTGAAGAATGGGGAGGCGTGCATGATTATTAGCTTTGACGAGGATGAGGAGAGCATAATTGGGGATGCTAAGAGCGTGGGAATGGACTTGACGGCCTTTGGAGACAAAGTCCACATAGTCAGGCTGGAGGCGTCGGAGGTTAAAAAAAGCCTCGAAAAGCTGGAGAGCGATTTACCTGAGATCGTCAGAAGTTTAGGAGTTAGTAGAATGCTGGTTGATTCCATAAGCGTTCTCGAGACGCTTTTCGATGATGCAGGCAGATACAGCATGCTCGCAGCTTTCAGAAAAATGCTCAAGGAAAACGGCATTACCGCAATAATTACAAGCGAGGCGGACAAATACCAGCCGAACACCTCGAAGTACGGAATTCTGGAGTACATCTGCGATGGTATGATCAGCCTGAAGGTTGTCAGGAAGAGCGAGCTCGATGAGCCCACCTTGGGGCTTGAGGTCGTTAAAATGAGGAGAGTCAAGCATTCAAGAAAGCCCAAGCCATACATCATCACCGATTCTGGAATAGTTGTTTACGAAGAAGCGGAGATTTTTTAAGCGACCAAAATTTTCTTTATCCGCTACGTAAACGCAATTTAAGCGGGGGTTGCCGAGCGGCCAAAGGCGCTGGATTTAGGGTCCAGTCCCGTAGGGGTTCGAGGGTTCGAATCCCTCCCCCCGCATGATTTAGCTCTCCCTACCTCCCTTTATAGCCCTCATTACAATCTCCTGGACAACCTTAAAGCGACCCTTTCTGATTTCCTTCCATATGAACTTTGGTCTGAGGTAGAAACGGAGGTAGCAGTACTTCAGCCAGTGAGGTGCCAACGGCTATTTTCACGGCCGAGCCGAGGAGGTATATGAATGAAGGAACAAGAGCGTATCCTCCTCCAAGCCCGACGATTCCCGTGATGATACCTATAACGAATCCTATGGTTGCTTTCGCCGTGCTTGAGCCGGGAACCTCATTTCCGGGCTTTTCGGGCATCGCCCTCTTTATCGTTCCCTCGTAAATCATCCTATGCTGACGTAGAGGAAGGCAAAGCCGAGGATGAAGTTCAGAAGCCACAGCTGGTTTGCGATGTAGAAGAAGATTATGCTCCCAACTGCAGCCCCAACCGCACCGCTTGCCGCAACAACCTTTGCAGTTGAGTAGTCCACGTTCTTCAGCCTTATGTGGCCTACAGCTCCGGAGCTTGCGGTTAAAATCACAGCCGTTATCGTCGTCCCTATCGCTACCGGCAGCGGGTAGTTGAAGAGGAATGCGAGGGCAGGGAGCATTATAACGCAGCCACCAATGCCAAGCAGACCGCCGAGCGTTCCGGCTATCAGCCCGGTAACGAAAAGCAGCGTGGCGGTTATCGGGTCCATTCAAATCACCTCACTATTAACACAGGGTTTCTGGCATGCCTCGCAACCTTCTCAGCACAGGAGCCGAGCGCATCGCCGATCTCCGCAACCGCACCACTTCCCCTCTCCGTCATCACTATCATGTCAACTCCTTCCTCCTCCGCTGTGTCGATGATTACTTTCCAGCATTTCCCTGCCTTTACAATCCTCTTCTCAACGTCGTACTTCTCAAGCGCCTTCTCCGCCTCCTTCGAGAAGTCCAGCGGAACGAGAACTTTCATTCTTCATCACCTCCCTCAAGCCATTCCAATGCTGGAGTTACGGTTGCGAAGATCGTCGAAGCTAAGGCGAACCTTGCAACCAGTATAGCTTCTCCAATCTCCCTCTCGCTCACACCCCTCCGCTTTGCAATCTTCGTGAAAACCTCTGTGCACATCTTGCTTCCCACTGCAGCTGCAACGGCAATCATTATCAGGTGCTTGTACTTCTCAGGAATGCTCTCAAGGCTCATCACGAACTGCCTCTCATCCATCTGCCTCTCCAGCCACTCCGGAGCGACCTTGGAGAATAGCTTCTGCGGCTTTGGCTCCTCGCCTATCATCTCCTCCATTTTTTGGAGTATCTCTGCGACCTTTGCCTCCTGACTACCTTCTACCATGTTTTTGTTTAGAAAGTAATAATATAAATCCTTTGTCGTTTAAAATTTAAACCAAAGAAAAACGAGAGTGTCTCCAGCGCTTTTTCTGTTAAAGAGGAGCTAATAATGGTAAAGAAAAAGGAAAAGTGTTTGCGGTCAAGCTCCTCTAATCGCTATGCCAACAGTTCTAACTCCAATAATGGCCCACGCTGCAATGAGGAACGCGTAGAGGGCAGTTGCTGCGTAGCTAAACACTGGCACGAAGTGTGAAAGCGCGATGGTTGAAAGTGTGTAGGCTGCGGTGGGGAAGACGTAGCTCCACCAGCCGAGGAAAAAGGGCATCTCTTGTCTGAGGTACCTGAGAAGAAGTAAAATGTTAACTGCAAGAGCCCACAGCCCGAATCCCCAGAGCGAAATTGATGCAATCAACGCCAGAGGAACGAGATTTGCGGAGAATATTGCTTCTGCGTGCTTTGCTATAAGCGTGAAATCAACGATCAGTATGCCTATCGGAGCGAGGAGTATGAAGTTTGTGGGTGCGAGTTCGAAAACCGGAAGTTCGTGGTTCACGAGTCTGAGAAAGAGTATCGTGGAAATGAAGAGAAACAGCATCAAACCTATTCCGAAGTAAATCAGCGAGGTAACGAAAAAGGTCTCGTTCGGTGAGTACTGCAGCAGAGCGTCTGTGACAAGTATGGTCGAGACGGGAGGGATGAACCATCCACCATGGATGTGGTGAATCTCAGCCTTAACGTTGGCGAAGAAATGGTAGGAGAGATAGACGGTGAGGACTAAAATGAGCCCAGCTCCGTAAGCGAGAAGCGGCAGGTCAAGGGGAATTCCGAGCTTCCTGTAGAGTATGGCGAGAATGACCGCTGAAATGGGTTGCAGAGGGTAGAAGTTTCCCATAACAAAATGTCCCAGTTCTGCCGCCACAACCCTCGGATATCTGATTATTTTCGCCAGCCATACTGCGGTTAGAATAACAAAGATTGCTGTAAGAAGGTAGGTCAGAACTACGCTTAGCACCGGAAAATACGGCAGCGATGCTATGGCCACTCCACCAGTCCCAAGAATCGTCGCAAACCACCCTATCTTGAACTCTTTCAGACTCATGTGGTTCAGTTTAATTTCTAAGCTTAATAGTTTTTTGCGGTTTTGAAATTAAAAAGAAAAATGGCGTGTGGTAAAGTTGTAGTGAAGTCAATCTGTAAGACTGTTGAACTCTTTGAGTGAAAAAGCTTTTCAGGAGAATGTGGTGAAGAAAAATGATGCGATGCCCAGAATGCAGCACGGAAGGATGGAGAGTTTTGCCGCTGACCGTCGGCGCACACGTTAAGGAGGGACTCTGGAGTAAAATCAAAGGGGATTTTTACTTCTGCTCTTTGGAGAGCTGCGAGGTTGTTTACTTCAACGAGCAAACGGTCTTTAGGAAGGGTGAGCTGAAGACGAGAGTGGGTGTTAAGGAACGGGAAGAACCAAAGCCGGTTTGCTACTGCAACAGGGTTACAGAGAAGATGCTGTTGGAAGCTGCCGAAAAGTTCGGAAAGGAGAAAGCTGTCGAGATCACGGGAGCAGGAAAAGGAAAATGGTGCGTCGTTACCAACCCATCCGGGAGATGCTGCCACTGGCATCTGGAGAGGCTGGGATTTCCCGTTGGAGGTGAGAAGAAAGCGGCTAAAAGAGTGGAAATTAAGCTTGACGGTCTCACATGCATGGGGTGTGTTAGCGCTGTAAAGGCGGCTCTTGAAGAGGCCGGAGCGAATGTTGTTGAAATTGGGCTGGACAGGGCTGTTGTTGAGGTTGACGAGGAAGCGGAGCTGCAGAAACTCGTTGAGGCTGTTGAGGGAGCAGGTTACTCTGCACGGCTTGAAAAGAGATGAAAGGCAGGCTTAAGGTTTGACAAGATAGACGCTAATAATCACCGGGATGCATTTCTGTCTCTGATGAAGCCATCATGCTTAGACGGGAAAAGCTAATTTAGATGCCGGGCTATAATATGCATGGAGTTCAAAGTAGAGGATGACAGGATATCCCTTTACGCTGACTCGAAAAGGGTGTCATGGGTTTTATACAGAAAGCATAGCGGGGAGATAGAGCTACTCGCAACCTTCACCGCAAAGGGGGAGGAGGGAAAGGGCTACGCCTCGAAGGTTGTTGGTGAGGCTCTTAATTATGCCAGAGGATTCGAGAAAATAAAGGTGTCGTGCCCCTACATCAAAAGCTGGATTGAAAAGCACGGCTTTGACAGAGATGTTGAATACACGAAGCTCCTTGAGTTCAAGGAAGCTGTTGAGAAGTTCAACCGCTTTCACTCCCCCGAAGCTGTTGCAGAGTTCATGAAGGAGGAGGGTGAGGTCGTTTACGTCAGGTTCACAGGCCCCTTCTGCGTGAGCTGCGGAGTTTACGACTACTTCGAGGATTTGACTCAGGATGCGGAGGTTCTGGACTATGAGGAGGTTGAAGATGGATTTATTGTTAGATACAGGCTGCTATAGAAGATCATTGCTTTTTCTTCGAGCAGCCTTTCCATCTCCAACCAGATTAACACCTTTTTCGAAGGCATGGAAGCTCAGCTTGTTGGACTCAGAAACCAGGGTACTTTCCATCAGCCCGCTACAAACTCTTCCTCTTTGGTGATTTACAGCCAGTTTAGCGATATTAATTCGTAAATACGAAATTCGAACATAGAAAGGTTTATTAGGGAAGAAATTTTAAAGGTAAGGGAGGTGATAGCATGGAACTGTTTCAGACTGCAGACTGGAAGAAGGAGAAGCACGTGCCAGTAATTGAGGTTTTAAGGGCTGAGGGCGGAGTTGTGGAGGTAAAGGTCAGCGTTGGGAAGGAAATCCCGCATCCGAACACAACCGAGCACCACATTGCGTGGATAGAGCTTGTATTTCAGCCTGAAGGCAGCAAGTTCCCCTACGTAGTTGGCAGGGCAGAGTTTGCCGCCCACGGGGCTTCAGTTGACGGCCCGAACACGAGTGGTGTTTACACCGATCCGGTTGCGGTGTTCGCCTTCAAAGCTGAGAAATCCGGGAAGCTTACGGCCTTCTCCTACTGCAACATCCATGGCCTCTGGATGGGAGAGGCGACGCTAAGCTTGGAGTGATTGAATGGCCAGGATTCTTGTTATTTTTCATTCCATCACGGGCAACACGATGAAGCTCGCAAAGGCCGTTGCTGATGGTGCGAGGGAAGGAGGAGCGGAGGTTGCTGTTAAGAGAGTTCCCGAAACCATCCCGGCTGAAATCCTCGAAAAGAACCCCGGCTACGTTAAAGTAAGGGAAGAGCTTGAAAGCTTCGAGGTTGCAAGGCCAGAGGAGCTTCAAGATTATGATGCAATCATTTTTGGCTCTCCGACGAGATTTGGAGTGATGTCCTCGCAGATGAAGCAGTTCATTGATATGACGGGAAGGTTGTGGATGGAGAGGAGGCTTGAGGGCAAGGTTGGGGCTGTTTTCACCTCAAACGAGATGCCCCACGGCGGTAAGGAGGCGACGCTGCTCTCAATGCTCCTTCCTCTCTTCGCACACGGGATGATTATTGTCGGACTGCCCCCGGCGAAAGAACTCTACAGGGCTGGAAGCTACTACGGGGCGGCATCAACAGGAGTTCCCAAGGAGGATGACTTGCAGGTTGCAAAAATGCTCGGAAAAAGGGTGGCAGAGGTGGCTGAAAAGCTCTGCTAAACTTTACCGTTTGCAATTTTTACCTTTTCCTTAGCCTGAGGTCAGACAGGCAAATGGTTCGAATTTCGTAAATTTGGATTTTTCAAAATCCAGAAAAATTTCGAAAGACTTAAGTTAGAGTTTGGCCAAGTTAAGTTATGTATGAGGATGTTGTTGGGAGGGAGCTTGAGCGTTACGGCCTTTTTTCGGCTTATGCAAAGATGGCCAAGGACGAGAGGATAAAGAAGCTCTACCAGTCCCTCGCAAGGGCGGAGGAGATTGCACTGATTTCCCTTCTCCGAAACCTGGGAAAAGACCCCTACAGGGATGCAGTGGAAATGGGGGAGAGGCTTGAGGATGAGGCAAGGTTCATGGAGGAGAAGATGAAGGAAGCTTTGGCCGAGAAAAACAGGAAGGTTGCAACGAATCTGAGATTCCTCGCGGTAATCAAGAAGAACATGTCCGAAATGCTGGAGTTTCCAGAGGACTTCAAAGCGATATACGTATGCCCCATGTGCGGATACATTGTCAAGGACGAAACGCCCGACGTTTGCCCGCTGTGCAACGCTCCTGGAGAGAGCTTTGAGAAGTTTGAGGTGATTGGAGAGTGAAGAGGTGGAGATGTAAGCTCTGCGGGCTTGTTTTCAGAGGGGATGAGCCGCCTGAAGTTTGCGGAAGGTGCGGTGCGACTAAGGAGCAGTTTGAGGAGATAAAAAGCTACAGGGAAACGAGGATGGCCAAAAGCAAAAAGTAGAAAGATATTTTATTCAACCCACTCCAAACCGAGTTCCTCCAGCTTCTCCCTGCTTGGCACACCCTCAGGCCACTTTCTGAACTCGTAAAGCTCCGAGACCTGTTTTTTCACATCAGGCACGTTTCCGGCGCTCCCGCCTTCAAGCGGCTGGAGGACTATTTCAGGCAGGGTGTCGTGCTCCGCCTTAACCCCGCACTTCACGTTGTAAACTCTCTTGAGTGTAAACATCCTCTCTCCTGCAGTGTAGATGTTCTCAACGGTGTAGTTGTAGCCCGTAACCGCCCTCAGCATCTCTGCAATGTGTCTCGGTTTGACGGGCATGAAGGCGCACATTGTGATGGCGTTGAAAAGCTCAGAGAAGTTCTGAACCTTTGCCGCAAGAATTCCTTTGCCCTCGTTGCTGAACCTGTCGTCGCTCTTTATGCCATACTCGCTAATAGTCTTTCCCATCTCGTAGAGGTACATTTGATGTGGCAAATGGCACGCCCCCCTTGGATGAGTTGCGTAAGCCGCGGCAAGGCTGCTGAAGGCTCTTGCATCGTGCATAGGTATCTCAAGCCCCTTTACATGAGCGCTCCACGCCTCCTTGCCGTACTTCAGGCCGATGAACCTCACACCCTCTGCAAGCTCCTCTCCTTTGCCTCTCCTGCAGGCGATGTCCTTAACCATCTGCTTCACAGCCTCGGCATCACCCCACTTGATGTTGAAGTCTCCAACTCCCTTCTCGGTGAGGTACATGGCAAAGGCTACGCTAACTCCAGCAGAGATGGAATCCATTCCGAGGTCGTTGACGAGGTAGTTAATCTCAATCAGCGACTCCAGGTCGTCGTTGAGCTGGAGAGCCCCGAAAGCCGCAAGAGTCTCGTATTCTGGCCCGTGAATCTGCTTTCCCTTGTGCTCAACAACCCTTCCGCACCTAACGACGCAGCCCAAACACCCATCGTTTCCCCTTAGAACCGATGCCGCCATCGCCGCACCGGAAATCTTAGTTGCCCCATCCCATGTTCCCTGAGTGTAGTATTTGATTGGCAGGTCACCAAAGCCTTCGGCGGTTTCCATGTAGCCGGAAGTTCCAAGCTGTGTGAACATGTTGCAGGTGAAATCATCCTTTATTCTCTGCAAAACCTCATCGACGACTCTGTTAAAGCCCTCCTCGTCCGCAACCTCAACCCTCTGCCTTTCTGACGGATCATAAACAACAGCAATGCCTTTCAGCTTCTTTGAGCCCATCACAGCCCCCACTCCCGTTCTTCCGGCATGCCTTGAGTTGTCAACCTGGATGCACGCGTACTTCACCAGATTCTCGCCAGCTGGGCCTATCACAGCCGTTGCGACTCTCTTCTCTCCCAAATCCTTCTCAATCTGCTCCTGTGTCTCGTAGCATCCCTTTCCCCACAAATGCTCGGCATCAAGGATTTCCGCACCGGTTAAATCTACCTTGAGAAGAACGGGCTTATCGCTCGCCCCCTCCACAATAATGCCGTCCCAGCCCGCGTATTTGAGGTAAGCGGCCATCCTTCCGCCTGAGTTGGACTCACCCCAAATTCCCGTGAAGGGGCTGCGGGCGCAGAACTCAAGCCTACTGGTTGAGGGGGCTTTTGTTGCCGTAAGCGGGCCGGTCACAATCACAAGGGGATTCTGCGGAGAAAGGGGGTCAACCTCAAAACTTCTCATGTCGTAGTGGAGCTTTACCGCATACCCCGCACCACCAATGAACTCCCTCAAATCCTTCTCCTCTGGAATGAGAGTCGAAACCGTTTTTTCGGACAAATCAACCCTCAAAATCTTACCGCAGTAGCCGTACATGCTCTCACCTCAGAAGTCAACCCTCTTTCCGTAGAATGCGTACTCAAGCAGCTTCCTCGTTTGCTCGGTGTCTGGACATCTCGGAGAGGTAATCATGCACGCATCGTTGATAGCATGGCTCCATATATCCTCAATTGCCCCAAAGTACTCCTTCTCACCAACAATGTCTGAAACCTTTGTCGGAGCCTCTATCTTCTTCATGAGGTCCATTACTTTCTCCACCATAGACTCTCCGCTCTCCAATCCAACCCTACCAGCCAGATAATCCATCATTGCCCTCGAGCCTTCATCGTTAAGGTAGAACTGCAAAACGTAGGGGAGGAACACCGCAACGCAAATGCCGTGGTGCACCTTGAAGTAGGCTCCGAAAGCATGGCCCAAGGAGTGCACCGGCCCCACCTGAGAGTTTCCGAATCCCATTCCGGCCATCGTTGCGGCGTGGTGCATCTTAGCCCTCGCCTCCTTGTCCCCGTTGTAAGACTTCTCAAGGTTGTCGAAGATTAATTCAATTGCCTTCTCGCACATTGCATCGCTGAAGTCGTTTCTCCACGGAGCCAGAGCACCCTCGATTGCATGGGTTAGCGCATCCATTCCCGTGCCGGCTACGAGCTTGGGCGGAAGGTTTTCAACAAACCTGTAGTCGAGTATTGTTAAATCCGGTATCGCTTCTCTGTTCGCAGGAAGAACTTTTCTCTTTTCCTTGGTGTCGGTAAGCACCATTGCCCATGTTGCATCCGCTCCCGTGCCGCTGGTTGTCGGAATGGCGATGAGCTTTGCTTTCTTTTGAAAACCGAGCTCATAGAGATCTGTAAAGGGCGTGATGAACTCTGGATCGACGTCAAGCTCCATCAGTATCCTCGCCATCTTCGCAACGTCCATAACGCTGCCACCACCGAGAGCGATTATGAGCTGCGCATCAAGCTCTCTCGCCACTTTTGAGCATTTTAGGGCAGTTTCTATGCTCGGCTCCGGCTCTACCTCGTCGAAAACCTCTATTCTCTCCGCCTTGAGATTTTTCTTTACCTCCTCAAGGTAGCTCATCTCGCTCAGAACCTTGTCAGTTACAATCAGCACCCTCTCTGCTCTCTCGCTCTGCAGGTGCTCAATGGCATCGTCACCGAAAACTGTCTTTGGTACAACAAACCACCACATGATGAGAGGATGATTGAACAATATAAAATGTTTTTCAATGTTCATTTTGTCATTCTTTCACTTTTACACGAAACATTTTTTAATTTTAAATACCGAAATCTTCTGATGCCCACTCTTCGCTTCAGCTTCAAAAAGAAGGAGGATGAAGTTCCAAGAAGAACTGCTGTTTTCGAGATAATAAAAAAAGGTGCAAAGGAGGAGTTTCTCGGTGAGGAAACCTATAGAACACTCTCAAAGAGGCTTTCGCAGGAATTTGAACCTCCTGAAGGGTGGATTGAGGTTGAGGGTTATCCCGTTTACGGCAGATTCGTAATCTCAAGCGTTCACATCCTCTATAATGAGGAAGATAACGAGTTCATTTATCACGTCAACGAGCCCAAGCTGAGTGAAGAGGAGGAGAAAATTGTCAAGAATGTGATCGGCAGGCTTGAGTACTATGCCGCAAACCCCAAGGAAATTGGGGACAAAGTTGGAACGCTCAAAAAGAAAATAGATTCCATCCTTGAGGCTTACAGAGTAAACCTTGAAGGTTCGGATTACTTCAGAGTTCTTTACCACATTTTCAAGCGAACTATCCTTTACGGCAAGATAACACCCATAATGTACGACCCGATGATCGAGGACATTTCATGCAACGGATACGGCAAGTACATCTACATCTTCCACCGCAAGTACACAAACCTCCGCACCAACGTCATCTTCGACGATCCGGATGAGCTTGACAGCTTCGTTGTCAACCTCGCCCAGAAGTGCGGAAAGCACATCAGCATCGCAGAGCCAATGGTTGACGCGACAATGCCCGACGGCAGCAGAATCCAGATGACTTTGGGGAGGGAGGTGACCGACCACGGCTCGACCTTCACCATAAGAAAGTTCCGCGAAGAGCCCGTCACTCCCATCGACCTAATAGCATGGAAAACCTTCAGCAGCGAGCAGATGGCATATCTATGGCTCTGCATCGAGAACAAGAAGTCACTAATCTTTGCCGGCGGCACTGCGAGCGGTAAAACCACTTCGATGAACGCCATCTCGCTCTTCATCCCCCGCCGCTCCAAGATAGTGACAATTGAAGACACAAGAGAGCTTATGCTCCCCCACGAGAACTGGATTCCTGCTGTAACAAGAGATGCCTTCCACGGAGAGAAGGGAGCAGTTGACATGTACGATTTGCTCAGAGCGGCATTGAGGCAGAGGCCTGAGTACATAATAGTCGGTGAGGTTAGAGGGAGGGAGGCTTTAACGCTCTTCCAGGCGATGGCTACAGGCCACACAACCTACTCAACACTGCACGCTGACAGCATAAGCGGTGCGATACACAGGCTTGAAAACCCGCCAATTGGAGTGCCGAGGCCGATGCTCGAGGCTCTTGACATTATAAGCATCCAGGCCCAAACTTACGTTGGGGACAGGAGAGTTAGGAGGAACATGGAGATTGCGGAGATTGTCGGTTTGGATGCGCACACAAAGATGCTGAGAACCTCAACCGTATTCCAGTGGGACAGCGTTAAGGACGAGCACGCGATGGTTGGAACTTCCAAAGCTCTGGAGGAGATAAGGAGGCAGAGAGGGTGGAGTGTGAGGGAGCTGAACGAGGAGCTTGAGAGGAGGAGGAGAGTGCTGGAGTTTATGCTCTCCAACGGAATAAGAATGTTCAAAGACGTCTCTGCGGTCATACATACCTACCAGGTGAATCCCGAGAGGGCGATGAAGCGCCTCGGCGTTGAGGAACTCTGAAATTTATTTTACTGCATTCTTGGCACTGCAATCTAAAATATTGTTAGTTTAGAAAAGAATCGCCGAATTTGCCAAATTTACCATTAGAGGGAAGATTGGGCTAATGTTGGTAACCATCATTTTCCGATTTAACACCTATTTTTATCTCTCATTCTTGCCCATCATCAGGTGTTGAGCAGATTCCCAATACGATATTTTTGCCTCCTGAAAAGTCCATTTCATGAAAAAATTTATATAGGATTTTGGCACATTAATCATTGGTTAGTCTGAACCAGAATGGAGGTGTTAAGGGTGGAGCTTCCACTTGCTCCTGTGGAAAGGCTTCTGAGAAAGGCTGGAGCTTCAAGGGTCAGTGAGGATGCAAAGGTGGAACTGGCGAAGGCCATAGAAGAATACGCCATGCAAATTGGCAAAAAGGCTGCTGAGCTGGCAAAACATGCTGGGAGAAAGACGGTAAAGGTGGATGACATCAAGCTTGCTCTGAGGGAGCTTTAAAACCTTCAACTTTTCGATTTACATTTTTTATAATAAATTAAGGGATGCGAAACCCTGCAATCGGCAACGCAGTTGCTGTAGGTTCTCATTGTGTCGCACGATGGGGAGGTGTACTCAGCCCCCTTCCCCCTCTCTCCGGCGATGTGCTCGACCTGATACCTCGTCTTTTCATCGTCGAAGTCAGGTGCGGACTTAAACAGCGCTATTATTTCGTCAACGGTCATTCCGATGTTAAGGAGGAAGGAGGTAATTGCAAACCTTGCGGTATGGGGGATGTTCATACCCCTCTGAAGCTCTGAGAGAATTTCCCTCATGCAGGGAGGGAGGCAGTTAAGGTCAACCTCCCCCAAGTCCATTGCAAACTTCTCCGACTCCCTCTTCGCCTTCCTTGAAAGCTCCCTCACTGCCTCGCTCACCGCCTCGCTCACCGGAACCTTCTCGAAAAGCTTCATTCTCAGTAGCTCCTCCAGCCCCCTTAAAACCTCGGCTTTGGTGGTCTCAACCCAACCGTTTCTCAGCTTTCTGTTCACGAGCCTCCACTTGTCATCCTTAATTCTCGCGGAAACTCTAACAAAGGTTGAAACGTGCATTTTCCAGCCTTTAAGCTTCGCACCGAGGTCTATCGCCACAAGCCTGACTATCGGCTCTTTACCGCTCTCTTCTACATCTTCCCTCAACAGCCTTGAGTAATAGCTCGCCTCGTTAACAGCGTACCTCATCCTCACCCAGTCCTCCATCGCCGAAACAATCATTCTGGATGCGATGTACGTCAAGAGGGAGAGCTTGGCGTTTGTGTAGAACCTCTCAACCGCTTCACGGGGGTAGTAGAGCGAGCAGTTTTCGAAACAGCCCATACAAAGGTCGCAACCTTCAAGCGTTCCCCTTTTCTGGCAATCATAGCAGTTCTCCTCACAGCCAAGACAGAAGAACTCCGACTCATCTGTGAACCTGTCGTACTCCACCCTGCCGTCAATTGCCTTGTCAACAATCCTCTTTGCGGCTTCAACAGTATCCAGAAACTTTCTAAGCTCATCCTCGATGTTGAATGAGAAAACGCGTGAGGCAATTCTCAGAAAGGGATAGCGAGCCAAAATTGGGTAAAGGGGTAGGTATTTCATCAATCACTCCGACTCTATGCGCGGAGCCAGGATGTACTCGACCTTTGCCCTGCCGCCAACAAGCTCAAAAACCAGCCTGACTGGATAGTTGGTTCCGAGGTGAATCGTGAGCAAATCACCGCTTCCCGCAACCTTGCAGAACTCCTTGAGGTAGTCAACGCTGAACATGCTCCTTGCTTCCCCTCCGTTGAACTCTATCAGCTCAGTTTCCGTCATGTGGAAAACGATGCTGTCAACATCCCCCTTCGCCTCAATCCTGAAGCCCTCCTTGTCTGACCTGAAAATCACCTGGTCGCTGATTTTGTCTGCAGCCGCAATTGCCTTCTTGAACTCCCCCGCATCCATAACAATCTTCGCTGGCAGCTCCAGCTCGGGAATTCTCGGCTCTTTCCTTATTGCGGAGGGGTCTATCAGCGCCACCTTGTACTCCACGCTTCCGAACTTTACCTTCAGCGTGCTCTCATCCTCAACGATCAGCTCAACGAGGTCTTTGGTCGAGATTGACTTGCTTATGTCGAAAATCCTGTCCATGTCCACTCCTATGGTTTTCTCCTCATCTATGTTGTAAACCTCAAAGCTGTCTTTCGGGATGTCAACTATGACCATCGCAACGTTTGCGGGGTCAACGGCTCTCGAATGCAATCCCTTTTCTAGGAAGTGTATTCTCGCCTCGCTGACCAGCGCAACTATAGCCCTCGTTACGGTCTTCAACAACTCTCCGGTCATTATGACGTCTATCATCTCAGCTTTTTTTAGACGTGTTAATATTTAATTTTTTCTGCTTGGCTGCCTGTGCTTCCTTTCCCTAACTCCGCACAAATGGTGTGCGGAGCTAACCTCTCATGGCCTTGAGAACTCTTCTCAGCAGCTCCTCCTCACTCACCGGAGAATCAACGCTCACGACTTTTGGATGATTCACTTCCTCAAGCAAACAGGCTTTCTTGCAGCCGTTAATCAAAACGAGAACGTCAGCATCCTCCGAGTAAAAAATTGTGAAGTGCTTTCTCAGCACATCCTCAACATCCTCCCGCCTGTACTCGGGGTTGCATCCACCGCAGTACTTAACTCCGACCTTCATCCCCTTCTCTCTTGAACCCTCTCACCCTCAAGTAGTCCTCATCTGGAAGAATCCCCGCAACTCTCTTTGCCTCTTCCTTCTTCACGTCGATGTTCGCCCTTCTCGCAATCATTATCTTCTGCGCGGCTGGCGAGCCTGCTCCGTGCATAGACTCCGGCAGCTCAGCCCCGATTGACAGGTTCTCGATCAGCCTTATCATCCTGACCCTGTGCTCGGTCGGTACGTCGGCCTTTCCTTTGAGGTACTTCTCAATCAAATCTCTTGTTTCGGGATTCTTGTAGTCAAGCTCGGACGGTGTTGTCGCCACCAAACCGCCAACGATGTCCTGAGCCAGCCTCGACCACTCGTAGGGGAAGCGGGTTATGTTGAGCTTCGTGACGTTGGCCAAAAGCAGGTTCGGCATGTAGGCTCCAGAGGGAGTTTTGAAGCCCTCGTAGGAGCACGCGAGGGAGCAGCACCAGCAAGTTTCTGCCAAATGAACCATTTCAGTCAGCTTGTCCACGATGTGCGAAGCCCTTTCAACGCCGTTGTACTCGGCAATAGCTGCCGAAGCTCCGATCAGCACATCCGCAACTCCAACCTTGCAGCCTCCGTAGTTCTGCCTGTGATATGTTGCGAAGGTTTCAACAAGCTCCGACGCAAAATCGTACTCCCCGCACATGAAAACTCTCTCCCACGGCACGAACACGTCGTTGAAGATTATCAAAGCCTCTCCGCCAACCGTGGCATATTTAGCATTCCCACAGTCGATGTCCCCGTCCAGCCTTCGCACGTCATTTGTCTGCCTTCCGAAAATCATCACCACTCCCTCTGCATCTACCGGAACGGCAAACGCCACGGCGTAGTCCTTATCCTCTTCCCCCATGGCTCTTGTTGGCAGTGCTATGATCTCGTGAGAGTTTACCGCACCGGTAATGTGCGCCTTGGCGCCTCTCACAACAATCCCGTCTTCCCTCCTTTCAACAACCCTCACATACACGTCCGGGTCTGCCTGCTGGTGCGGCCTGAGGCTCCTGTCGCCCTTAACATCCGTCATGGCTCCCGCCGCCATCAAATCGTTTTTCTGAACATGAATCAGGTAATCCTTGAACCTCTCGTGGTAGTCGGTTCCGTATTTCCTGTCAACGTCGTAGGTTGTTATGTAAAGAGCGCAGAGAGCATCAAGCCCCACGCAGCGCTGAAAGCAGCTTCCTGTCTTTCTGCCGAGCAGCCGCATCATCCTTACCTTCTTGACCAAATCCTCCGTGCTCTGGTGAATGTGGGTGAACCTGTTTATCTTCTCCCCAGTTAGGTGGGAAGTAGCGGTCATCACATCCTCGTATCTCGGATCGTTAGCGAGTTCGTAGGTCATTGCAGCAGCATTCACATGCGGAGCGGTGATGGGATCGTCAGCAACGCTATCGATCTTCCTCCCCATGAAATAGACCTTTGGCTTCAGCTTTCTCAAACTCTCAATGTACTCCTTTCCGTTCATCATGCCTTCCACCCTTCAAACTTTACTTTTGAAAAAATAAAAAATTTTCCGATTTTTTGAATCTAACTCCAAAGCAAGTTCACAGAATGTCAACTGAGGTTAGGTATTTATAAAAGCACCTGTAATCACTATTTATGCGAGCGTCCTTCAAAATTTTCAGAGTCTTCGGAATTGATGTGGAGGTGCACATAAGCCTTCTAATCCTGCTTGTTCTTCTCATATACGCCTTCTCAGTTTCTCCGTTCCCCTACGGCTTTGCAAATTTTCCTTTGTCTGAGAGGATAATTTTATCAAGCATGGCTGCGGTGGGACTTTTCGCTTCAATTCTCGCGCATGAGCTCGGCCACTCTCTCGTTGCGAGGAGATACGGTGTCAGGATAAGGGGAATAATGCTCTTCATCTTCGGTGGGGTTGCGATGATGGATGAGCTGCCGAAAAAGCCGCGAGAGGAGCTTGTGGTTGCCATATCCGGCCCCGCAACGAGCTTCGGAATTGCCGTTGTCTCCGCTCTCCTCTCGTCAATTCCCGTTGCCGAGCTCAGCGCCTTCTTTCTGCTTTTCGGCTACCTCAACTTCATTCTTGCCATCTTCAACCTGATTCCCGCCTTCCCGATGGATGGAGGTAGAATTTTGAGGAGCTTTTTGGCTGAGAAGAGGAGTTACGCCGAAGCTACAAAGATTGCCGCGGAGATCGGAAGGGCGCTGGCGATATTTATGGCAATCTTCGGGATATTCACGAATCCGTGGCTGATACTCATAGCACTCTTTGTTTACATCGGAGCCAACGAGGAGGAGAGGCTCGTGCTGCTTGAGAACGTGCTCGGAAGGGTTAGGGTGGCTGATGTTATGAACACAGAGGTTGTTACTGTAACCCCGGAGATGACGGTCTCGGAAGTGATTGATTTGATTCTGAAAACAAAGCATCTCGGATTTCCAGTTGTTGAAGGAGAAAGGCTTGTGGGGATTATCACTCTCCACGACATAATCGGGGTTGAGCCCGAGGAGAGGGTTGGCAACATTATGAGCAGAGAGGTTGTTGCGGTCTCACCAAACCAATCGGCCTTTGAAGCTTTCAAGATTATGAGCGAGATGGGGATCGGGAGGCTGCCGGTGGTTGAGCACGGCAGAGTTGTCGGAATCGTGTCAAGGAGCGACTTAATGAGAATCAAGGAGATTCTTGAGGCTCTGGAGGTGATGGGTTGGAGGAAAAGAGGCTCGTCATAGTAGGCACAGCACACGTTTCCAAGAGAAGCGTTGAAGAGGTCGCGGAGGTTATTGAAAGGGAAAAGCCCGATGCGGTTGCGGTTGAGCTCTGTCCGAGAAGGTATCACGCCCTCGTCCACGGGCAGAGGGAGGAGATTTCGGTAGCTGATGTGATAAGGAAGGGCAACGTTTTCATGCTCCTCTTTCAGCTCATTCTTGCATACTTTCAGAGGAAGGTTGGAGAGGAGACTGGAGTGAAGCCGGGCAGCGAGATGCTTGCAGCAATTGAGAAGGCAAGGGAAGCAGGAGCAGATGTGCTGCTCATAGACAGAGATATTGGCCTTACCTTCACGCGCTTCTGGCAGAAGCTGACGTTCGTGGAGAAAATAAAGCTCATTTTTCACCTCGTAAGAAGCACCTTCAGCGGGGATGAGATAGAGGTCGATGAGATGCTTGAAGAGGACGTTCTTGACATGCTGGTAAAGGAGTTCAGAAAGATATCCCCCAACGCTGCAAAAGTTCTGATCGACGAGAGGGATGTTTACATGGCCGCCAACCTGCTCAACGCTCTGTCCAGATACAACAGAATTGTAGCCGTTGTTGGTGCTGGCCACAGGAAGGGGATCGAGGAGGCTCTGCTGAAACTCAAGGAAAATCCCGTAAATTTGAGGGAGCTTGAGGAGGTGAAGAAGGGTAGAAGCTACTTCAAAATTTTCATGGGGGCCTTTACTGCCCTGATTGTTGGAACCTTTATCCTCATAGCCACGTCGCTCAACACGGAAGTTCTAGTTCAGGCGTTTCTTTACTGGTTCTTAATTAACGGAGTGCTCTCTGCAGTAGGCGCTTCGCTGGCGAGGGGGCATCCTTTGTCCATAGTAACGGCATTTCTGTGCGCCTGGATGACTTCCCTTAATCCGCTTGTTGCTGCCGGCTGGGTTTCGGGCCTAGTGGAAGCATGGATTAGGAAACCGACGGTTGAGGATTTCTCAAAGCTCGTTGAGGCGGAAAGCCTTAGGGAGATGATGCAGAACAAGTTCTTCCGCGTGCTCCTCGTTGCCGCTTTAACGAATGTCGGGAGCATGATAGGAACAATTTACGGCGGGTGGTACATCATCTCCACCTTCGGTGTGGACGTTGCAAAGGTTGTGGGGGAGAGGGTTGTTGAGGTAATAGGAGGGCTCCTATGAAGATATACATCCAGCCTCTTTCGGTGAACAGCCACACGGTTGAGGTACTCGCAAACTCCCTCCCGAAAATTTTCAACGCCGAGGTTTTTGTGCTTCCGGCATCAGATGTTAGCCTTAAGTGCTACAACGCCTCCAGAAGACAGTACAACTCAACGTGCATCCTGAGGATGCTCCCCCCGATTAAAGTTACCTTGGGTGTGACGGGTAAGGATATCTACGCCAAAGGAATGAACTTCGTTTTTGGCGAGGCAGAACTCGGAGGGGCGAGGGCCGTGCTATCAGTTTTCCGCCTCACAACAGCGGACAGCGAGCTTTACAGGGAGAGGGTTGTCAAGGAGGCTGTGCACGAGATCGGCCACGTTCTTGGTTTGAAGCACTGCAGTAACAACTGCGTTATGCGGTTTTCAAACTCAGTTCAGGATGTTGACAGAAAGCCGGTTAGCTTCTGCAGGGAGTGTGCATCGAAAATCAGGTATTAGCTACCCACAACCTCAAAAATCTTAACATCGCCGAATTCCTTTACCAGCCTGAAGTGGGTCAGGTTTTCGGCGTTCTCCATGTGGAGCCTGTAAAGCACGGTATGGTTGAAGAAGTTAAGGATTTCACCTTCAGTCATCAAATCCACATTGTAGCCAGCGATCCGCATGATTGCGGGGAACTTAGTGTTGTTAGCGTCCTTCATCGTAATCTCATCGGCGGTAACAACGTACCTCACACCACGTTTCTTTGCAATTTTAATGGCTTCATCCTCGCTTTTTGCAGTAAAGAACTTAGCCGCATCAACAGCCCCTGCCTGAAAGTTGTTGCAGACCACAGCCTTTTTTGAAACGTAGAGAATCCAGTTACCGTAGTCCCACCAGCTCATTACAGAATACTCAGGCTTTTCGTAGGGGTTCAGGTAGTTCTGCTCTTCCAGCGAAGTTCTCATCCATTCGAGAGCTTCTTTCCAGTCTTCGGTGAGGTCGAAGGGGACTACGGCAACGACTATACACGGTATGGCGAGGATTACGAGGAATGCTGCAACAACAGCATGATCCTTCCACTCTACCTCCGCATTTTTCTGCTTGACTTTTCTGTCCTTTCTTTTCCTCCTTCTACTCTTTTCCTCCTCATCAGCCTTTTCGAAAACAGGATATTCCAGCCTTTCGAGAACTAAGCTAACCAAGTAGGCAGATAGCAGTGCCGACGGCACCACAAGAACTTCCGTAAACCTGAGCTGCATCAGAGCAAGAATGAAGGACAGGAAGAACATCGAGAGTACAAACCTGTTTCTAAAAAACAAAACCGAAATCAGAGCGAAAATGAAGTAGATGTAACCTGAAGCTGATATGATTTCAAAAATTTGTAGAGACCTCGCCTCGCTTATGGTTGGAAGGTATATGTTGGCCCCAAAGATGTAGTTGATGCCTCCCTTCACGAATTCGAAGTGTGGGAGGGGAATAAAGTAGATAATAAGAACGGTGGCAAGCGATAATGCTATGTAGTAGATCGTGGCGTTTCTAAATCTGTCCTCGTAACCCTTTACTACACTACCAACGAAAAGAAAGGCGGCAAGTCCGAAAAATGATATACCAACTGGAGGATACAGAACGAAGGAGATTGCTGGAATAAGGTATGAGGCTGCTACAAGTCTCAGCGCTTTTCTGTCAAAGTGAACAAGTGCTGAAAATGCCAGCAATGCTCCATATATCGGTGAACCGAGCCAGGCAAGAGCCATAAAAAGCATTGGAAGTCCAGCTAGAATCTTCCAGACACCATCCTTAAGCAGAAGGTACGCTGATAGCAAAAAGAGAAAGATTACCAAAGCGTGATGGTCGGCCTGCCCAAGAACTGTCTTCCACACTGCCACCGGTGCTGCGGCATAGATGAAGGCCGAGATTAAAGCAAAGGTCTGATTGTTTACAATCTGAAGGGCTGTGAGGCAAATTAGCACAACAGACAAAACGCCAAGGATGACGGGAAGGAAGACGGCGAAGATTTCCGACGAATGAAAACCGAAGAGCATGCCGGGGAAGGCAAGGATATAATCAAAGAGCGGGGGCCAGGTTATTTTCAGCCCGAAGGGATAGTTTATATAGTAATCGTAATCCGGGCGGAAACTTTCCTTTACCATTACCTCCACAAGCCTCATGTGGTAGTAGGAGTCGTAACCCGTGTAGTAAATCCCCGAATCGAAAATCTCACCGAAGTTCTGAAATCTGACCGCAAGGGCAAAGAGTATAACCGCCAGCATCAATACCTTTCTGTCCATGAAGGCAGTATTATGATTTCAATATTACTTTTTCTCCATTGCTCTCGTTCAGCAGAAACATGCTGAGGAAAAGAGAACTCAGGATTATCTGAAATCCTGAAAAAATGAGCAACATGGAAAGAATTGCATCATTAAATTCGTCCAAAGACCCAAATCCTTTAGCAAGCCAGAATGAAACTATTCTGTAACCGAGATAAAAGCCGAGTGCGAGAATTGCTAACCCAGCAAGCATTAACCCCTCGATGGTCGAGTATCTGCTGAAAAAAGACGTTATTCTATCGTCTCTCCTGAATCCAATCTGCCTTGAGTACAGCTTTCCCGAAACGCCGAAAAAGAAGGTCTGGATACCAATGAGAGTTAAAAGTGTTCCGAGAATCAGAGTATGTGTCCTTATCGGTTCAAAGGTCAGGACGTAGGTCATGACTGCAACGCCGATTAAAGTCAGAAATATGGATGGGATTAGAAAAACATGGCCTGGAGAGGTGGCGAGAATTAGCCTGAGATGCCTCCAACCATCCCTGAACGACCTCAGCTTGCTATCTCCCTTCCGGGGGTAGTATGTTACGGGAACCTCCAGCAGTCTCAAACCGCTCATCGTTGTTTTGAGAACAAATTCCGTTGCAAACTCCATTCCCGGACATTTGAGGTCGAGTTGGGAGAGTGAACTTTTTTTTATTGCCCTAAAACCGCTGTGGACATCGCTGAATCCCGTCCCGAACAGGAAGTTTGTTAGCTTTGTGAGGAGGGGGTTTCCCAAATATTTGTGGTGCCAGGGCATAGCGCCGGGCATTATTTTGCCTTTAAACCTGCTGCCGATAACAACATCCGCCTCATCCCTTAAAATTGGCTCAACAAGTTTAGGTATCTCAGCTGGGTCGTAGGTTCCGTCTGCATCCATCAGAACAATGATATCACCACTTGCATGCTTTAAACCCTCCAAGTAGGCATTGCCGTAACCTTTGACGTTCTTTATCACCCTGCATCCAAGCTTTTCCGCAATTTCCGGCGTTGAGTCGGTAGAGTCATCTACAACGATTATCTCCTTAACCCCAACCACCAAACATTTTTTCACTATTTCCTCAATCGCCTTCTCCTCGTTTTTAGTCGGAAGAACCACAGTTATCATAGAAATCAGCCATCTTTTTTGCTATAACGCTCCAGTCGAACTTTCTGGCGTAATCCACACATCTTCTCCTCATTTTTTTCCTTGACTCCATCGCAATTTTAATTTTTTCGGCAATGTCTTGGGGAGAAGGTGAGGCTATGAACCCGGTTTCTCTCGCAATCTCCACCACAGCATTCATTGGGTGGTTTATAGTAACAACAGGCAGACCGCAGGCGTTAGCTTCGAGGGCTGCAATTCCGAAACCCTCTCTTCTGGAGGGAAGAACAAAAACCTTTGCGCTTTTCAGCGTCGCTATCAGATACCCATAGTTCATAAAGCCAGCAAACTTGACATTTTCGGGAGCTGACTTGATTAAACTGGCTTTTTCCGGCCCCTCACCTACAATAAGGCAACTGTAATCAGGGAGGAGCTTCATCGCTTTGATTAGCAAATCAGCACCTTTCTCCTTTATCAGCCTGCCTGCAAAAACCACATCCAGTGATTCTTCAGACGCTTCGACCCTCCTTATAAATTCAAAGTCGATTCCGTTGGGAATTACCTCAACATTTTTCACACCAAGATTCAGGAGGTTTCGGGCGGTTGTTTCAGATACCGCAACCATCTTTCTGTCGAGTGAAGCAACAATTCTCTCAATTTGCCTGCCAAATAATCCCGCATATCCCAGATACTCCTTCCAGTAGTCCCCCCAATACTCGTGCCACGTGAGCACCAAATTCCTTCTCCTGAAGAAGGGAAAAACCGAAAGATATGGGAAAACCTGGCAGTCCAGAACGTCTGCATTGATTTTTGCGTTCTTTGCCAGACTCAACGCAAATGAAAGAGCTGAGCTGATACTTCTCCTCTCTCCCGAGTAAAGCCTCAAGGGACCGCAAACGGGTATCAGCTCAATCCCTTCTAATTTTCTCTGCTCTTTGCCCCACCACCCGGCACAGAGCCATTTAACTCTGAATCCCCAATGGGAGAGCCTTTTACCTATCTCGTAAATCCTTTTTTCAACCCCGCCCTTTACCCAAGGGTAAACTGCGTCGTAAATGAACACAACTTCCACGTTATAAGTTTACAAGGTGGTTTTTCATTTTTACTCAGATACAACATCAGAAAAAATTATGTTCAGAACAATAAACCAGATACAATGAAAACCATAATACTTGCAGGCGGGAAGGGGACACGTCTCTGGCCGCTTAGCAGGGAAGCCATGCCCAAGCAGTTTTAACGATTATTTGGAGAATCTCTTTTTCAGAAGACTGTCAGAAGAGCCTTGATATTTTCCGATGCAAGTGATATATACGTGGTTACTAACGAAGAGTACAGATTCAGAGTTTCAGATGATCTTGACGATTTAGGGGGTAAAAATTCCAGAAGAGAACATACTGCTTGAGCCAGAAGCCAAAAATACATTACCAGCAATCTGCTATGCCATGATGAAAGCAGGAGACGGAAATTTCGCTGTTCTGCCATCTGACCATATCGTAGAGGTCAATGAGGAGTGCATCAAAGCGTTCAGAATTGCAGAAAAGTTCAGCGATAGATTTCTGGTTACCTTTGGCATTAGGCCGACAAAAGCACATTCTGGTTACGGGTACATCAAGCCGGGTAATGACCTTGAGGGCGCGTTCAGGGTAGAGGATTTCCATGAGAAGCCAGATTTAAGGATGGCAGAGGCTCATAAAGGAGGGCTACCTATGGAACAGCGGCATGTTTCTTTTTGACAGTACTCTTTTTAAGGAGGAGTTAAAAAGGCACGC
Organism: Archaeoglobus fulgidus DSM 4304; assembly: GCF_000008665.1. NCBI lineage: Archaea > Methanobacteriati > Methanobacteriota > Archaeoglobi > Archaeoglobales > Archaeoglobaceae > Archaeoglobus > Archaeoglobus fulgidus. The sequence goes on along the minus strand of NC_000917.1, from coordinate 297,083 downwards.
TCCGGAAATGCTGCGCATTTTCGAAAAAGGTGTGGGAGCATATGCTGAAGTTCCGGAAATTTCGATTGACTATGGCATTGTAGAAAAATCGGAGAGAGTAGCTGTGGTGCCAATTGATGTAGAATGGAGTGATATGGGCAGTTTCGATGCTATTTATGAGTACCTGCATAAAGATGAGAGCAGTAATGCAGTGGCTGGAAGTGAAGTTATTGCGGTCAACTCAAAGGGAAATTTGGTGGTTGCGGAGAGGTTAACCACGCTCATTGACGTGGAGAACCTTCTTATAATAGACACTGACGATGCAATGCTTGTGGCAAAGAGGGGAAGCGCCGAGAAGGTTAAAGAAGTCTATAACATCCTCAAAACTAAAAACGACAAGAGGGCAATTATCCACAGAACCGCCTTCAGACCATGGGGGGCTACACAGTTCTGGAGGAGAACAACTACAAGATTAAGCGAATTACAGTCAAACCCGGCAAGAGAATTAGCCTGCAGAGACACTATCACAGAAGCGAGCACTGGATTGTCGTGAACGGTACTGCAAGGATTGTTGTTGATGGGAAAGAGATACTGCTGAGGAAGAGAGAGAGCACTTTTGTCCCTGCCGGCTCTCTGCACAGAATAGAGAACCCCGGAAAAATCCCTCTTGAGATAATTGAGGTGCAGATTGGAGATTATCTGGAGGAGGATGACATAGAAAGGTTCGAGGACGATTTTGGGAGAGGTTAGAGTTAAAACCGACAATATTTTATAAATCAATTTCCCTCTTTTATCGTGAAGGGCGTACTGCTTCACGGTGGTGCCGGCACCCGATTAAGACCACTAACCTTTACGGGGCCAAAGCAGCTGATTCCCGTAGCCAACAAGCCGGTTTCCCAGTATTGCCTTGAGGACATGATTGGTGCAGGAATCAAAGAGGTAGCCATAATTTTGGGGGAGACCTATCCAGAAATGGTGGAAGAGCACTACGGAGATGGTTCGAGGTTCGGATGCAAGATTACATACATCCATCAGGGTAAGCCACTCGGTATTGCTCATGCAGTCTATCTTGCCAAAGACTTCGTCGGTGATGAAAAGTTTGTAGTTTATCTCGGCGACAACCTGATTCAGGATGGTATAAAGGAATACGTTAAGAGATTTGACGAGGAAGATTTTGACGCCTTCATACTTCTCAAGGAGGTTGAGGATCCAAGAGCCTTTGGTGTTGCCAAGTTTGAGGGCGAGAGACTGGTCGGACTCATTGAGAAGCCAAAAGAACCTCCAAGCAACTACGCGGTAATTGGTGTATATATGTTCAAACCAGTTGTTTTTGACATAATCAAAGACCTAAAACCGAGCTGGAGAGGAGAACTTGAAATCACCGACACGCTACAAAAAATGATTGAAAACGGTTACAATGTGGGATATGCTAAACTGAAGGGTTGGTGGTTCGACACAGGCAAGGCAGAGGACATACTGAAGGTGAACGCAACGATTCTCGATGAGAGGGCAAAAAGGAGTGTAAAGGGAGAGGTTTTGGCGTCGCAAATTGAGGGAAGAGTTGAGGTTGGAGAAGGGGCAAAAATAACTAACAGCATCGTAAGGGGGCCAGCGGTCATCGGGGAAGACTGCATAATCGAGAACTCGTTCATCGGGCCCTACACGAGCGTTGGTGAAAGAACGGTCATTAAAAACAGCTCGCTTGAATACTGCATAGTTCTCAGCGAGTCAATTATCGAGGGTGTGGAGAGAATTGAGGAGAGTCTCATTGGGAGGAAAGTCAGAATCAGAAAGAACGACAGAAAGAGGTTCCTAAGATTCACCATTGGGGATTACTCCGAGATCCTGCTTTGAGGTGGAAGATGAGAATTCTTGTTACGGGAGGAATGGGGTTCATCGGCTCCAACTTCGTTAGGTACGCTCTTGCTCACCACCAGGTAGAGATTCTGAACCTCGATGCTCTGAAGTACGGCTCCAATCCGGAAAATCTGAAAGACTTGGCAGAGGATGAGAGATACAGCTTCATCAAAGGGGATATAAACGACTATGAACTCGTCTCTGATCTGATTAAGAAGGTAGATGCGGTGGTGAACTTCGCTGCAGAGAGCCATGTGGACAGGAGTATATCCAGTCCCTATGCCTTCATCGAGAGTAACTTTCTTGGAGTGTATACGATTCTCGAAGCAGTGAGAAAGTGCAATCCTGAGGTAAGATTGGTGCACGTCAGCACGGATGAGGTTTACGGGGACATTGAAAAAGGCTCCTTTACGGAAAAGGACGGGTTGATGCCTTCCTCACCCTACTCAGCAAGTAAAGCTGCTGCAGACATGCTGGTCCTCGGCTATGCAAGGACTTACAACCTAAACGCATCCATTACAAGGTGCACGAACAACTATGGGCCCTATCAATTCCCGGAAAAACTGATTCCGAAGACCATAATAAGGGCAAAAATGAATCTGAGCGTCCCAATCTACGGAACCGGAATGAACGTGAGGGACTGGATTTACGTCGAGGACCACTGTAGAGCAGTCTGGGAGGTTATGGAGAAGGGGGAGAGAAGAGAAGTTTACAACATTTCAAGCGGAGAGGAAAGAACGAACCTTGAGATTGTAAAAACGATTCTGGAAATCATGGGGAAAGACGAGAGCCTGATTGAGTATGTTGAGGATAGACCAGGACATGACGTTCGCTACTCCCTCGACTCGTGGAAGATAATGAGAGAGCTGAAATGGAGGCCAAAGATTAGCTTTGAAGAAGGGATAAGGAGGACTGTTGAGTGGTACCTGCAAAACGAGTGGTGGTGGAGGCCTCTGGCTGATGAGAGGATTTTGCATCCCACGCCATGGAAGCTGAGATGGTAGAATGAAGGTAGCGGTAATAGGAGCCAAAGGCCAGCTTGGAACGGACCTTGTTGACGTTCTTAAGGAGGAGTTCACAGTTTATCCGCTTACTCATGAGGATGTTGATGTTGCAGTGTCTGAAAGCCTTGAAGTGCTGAGAGACATCCACCCCGACGTTATCATAAACACCGCTGCCTATGTCAGAGTTGATGATGCGGAGAATCATGCGGAAAAGGCCTTTGCGGTCAACGCCATCGGGGCGCTTAATGTGGCCAGAATCTCTTCGGAAATTGATGCGGTTAACATTTACATCAGTACAGACTACGTTTTCGATGGTGAGAAGGGAGAGCCCTATGTCGAGACAGATAAGCCAAATCCTATAAACGTTTACGGAGCGAGCAAGTATGCCGGAGAAATTCTCACGAAAAACTACTCGGAAAAACACTACGTGATCAGGGTTGCAAGTCTATACGGGAAGGCCGGGGCGAGCGGAAAGGGCGGTAACTTCGTAAACTGGGTGGTGGATATGGCGAGAAAGGGGCAGGAGCTGAGGATTGTTGCGGACCAGTTTATGAGCCCCACCTATACCAAGGACGTGGCCCTCGCTGTTAGAGAGTTTCTCAAACTCCGCCCCGACTACGGAATTTACCACATGGTAAACGACGGATACTGCTCGTGGTTTGAGTTTACGAAGGCAATATTCGAAATTCTCGACTGGGATGTGGAAATTCAGCCAATAAAGTCGAGCGAGCTTAACAGATTGGCGAGAAGGCCAGCTTTCTCTGCCCTGCAAAACTACAAACTCGAAAGAATTGGCATTAAGATGAGGCACTGGAGGGAAGCTTTAAGAGATTATTTAGCTGAGAAGGGTTTGGTTTGATTGGTGGTAGTATGCTGCCAGGTATCGTTGTTAAACCGCTCAAAACCTTCGCAGACGAGAGGGGTTTCTTCACGGAGATAATGCGAAGAGACTGGGATGTTTTTGAGGATGAAATCCTTCAGGCGAACATGTCCGTGACCTATCCGGGAATCGTGAGGGCTTGGCACAAGCATGAGAGGGGGCAGGTGGACTACTTCGTCTGCATAGGCGGGGCGATAAAGATATGTGCCTACGATGATGAAACTCAGGAGCTGGCAGAAATAGTTTCGACGGGCAAAAACCTTCAGGTTGTGAGGGTGCCGGGACATTACTGGCACGGCTTCAAGGCGATTGGGGTGGAGCCTGCAGTGCTGGTGTATTTCGTCAGCAGACTGTATGACTACGAGAATCCCGACGAGGTGAGGAGGCCCTGGAACGACTCCACAATTGTGCCTGCAAAGATAAACGGCAGGGAAGACGACCCTCGCTGCGGAAAGCCGTGGGACTGGTTTTATCCTCCGCATAAATGAGGACTGTTTACGCAATCGTTGTGAACTACAACAATTTCGATGATACCGCTGAATGCATAGACTCCCTCTTGAACCAGACATATCCGTGCAGGGTAGTTGTGGTGGACAACGGATCGGAGAGAGAGGTGATAGAGAAGCTCAGAAGGAAGTATCCTCAGGTTGAAATGCTAGAACTCGGTGAGAACAGGGGGTATGCGGGAGGTTGCAATGCTGGCATTAGAGCTGTTATTGACAAAGCCGATTACGTGCTGATTTCCAACAACGACGTGGTTTTTGAGAGGGATGCAGTAGAAAGAATGGTCTCAGAGATGGAAGAAGATGAGACAATTGCAGCCTGTCAGCCTGTGGTGAAGTACTACGGCGACGAAAGAATATGGTCTGCTGGCACACGCATTTTTCTTGGATATCCTGTTTTGCATTTGAAGAACAAGATGGTTGAGGTTGAGATAAGTTTCGACTCTCCTTTTGGGCTTGTTGGATGTGCGATGCTGATAAGAAGCTCGGCTTTGAAGGACGTGGGCTTCTTTGACGAGGAGCTTTTCATGATGCACGAGGAGACGGAGTGGTGCATAAGAGCGAGGAAGAAGGGTTACAGGCTCGCCGTATGCAAAGCTGTGGTGAGACACAAGGTATCTGCCTCCCTGGGACTGTTCAGCCCCCATTATCTTTACTATACTGCCAGAAACTGGCTGATAGTGGCGAGAAGAGCTGGAAAAGCGATGTTTTTCTATGCGCTGATTACCGAGCCGCTGAGGGTTTTATACTATTTGGTGAGGCTGAAGAGGAAAGGTGACATCATCCAATACCTTAAAGGGGTGGTTCACGGAATTTTAAGTAGGAAAGGGAGAAGATGCTGACCTTCATAGTGGTTAACTACAACGGGGAAAAATACCTGAAAGAATGCCTGAATTCCATAATAAACCAGACTTACAGAAAACTCAGAGTTCTGGTGATAGACAACGGTTCAACAGATGGATCCAGAGATATTTTGAGGAATTTTGAGGATTATTACTCTCGGTTTGAGGTTATTCGGAATGAGGAGAATTTGGGGTTTGCCAAGGCTGCCAATCAGGGAATTGAAATGGCAAACACTAAATTCGTTGCCCTCGTAAACAACGATGCCTTTCTGGAAAGAAACTGGGCAGAAGAGATGCTGAAGGCTGCAGATGATTTAAGGGCGGGAATCTTTGCATCCAAAATACTGTTTGAGGACGGGCGAATAAACTCGGCGGGACATGCAATACACAGAGGTCTGGCTGTGATGGAGAGGGGGTTTTTGGAGAAGGATGAGGGGCAGTTTGACGAGCCTTGCTACGTTGCCGGAGCATGCGCTGCGGCTGCAATGTATCGCAGAAGCCTTTTCGAGGACGTGGGTTTGTTTGATGAGGACTACTTCATGTATAACGAGGATGTGGATTTGAGTTTAAGAGCATTGATTAGAGGTTGGAAGATTCTGTACGTTCCAACGGCCATAGCTTATCACCTACACTCAGCATCTACGGGCTTCTTATCGGATTTCTCTGTGTATTACAACAGCAGGAACTGGGTGTGGAGTGTGGTTAAGAACGTGCCCAGGGATTTACTTCTGAGGGAGTTTCCTTACTTCATCCTGAGAAATTTCAGCTCGATGCTGTTCTTCTGCCTGAGGGGCAATTTTGCAATTTTGAAGTCAAAAATCGACGCTATCAGAGAGCTCAGGAAGTTTCTGGAGAAGAGGAGGGAAGTTCAGCAAAAAGTGAGGTTTAAGGCAGTTGAAGACTACATCGAGGGGCTTGGTTTTGGCAAGGCTCTGAAGGTTGCGAGGTTAGCAGGGGTTCTCCGATAGACACTGAGATTACGTTGCCGGATGGTTTGCACACTCCTTAGCACGAATTCAAGGCTCTACAACTTCAAGGAAATCCACTTGCCTGAAATCTTCATAGTGCTTGCAGGTTGCTGCGATTAAGGCATCGTTTGGCAGCAATCCAAATTTTCCAATAAGTTCAACTATGTATTCTTTGGCAATCCTGTCAGTTGGCAGCATGTCGATAATCTCAAAAACTCTCAGAACTGGCTCCAGATTTACATTCTCAATTAGCTCTGGCCTCTTTCTTAAGGTTAGCGGACCTTTATCCGTTGTAAGGATCAGGTAAACGTAAACAGTTTCCAGAAACACCGTTTTTGTTAGTCAAGCCGTGTATTTCACCATCTTCCACATCCCGGAAGAAGGAAACAACGCTTTTCTTTCCTCTCAGCAGGTCGATTATGACATTCGTGTCAATAAATATCTTCTCCATACTCAATCATTTCAAGGGCTTTTTTCACCTTTTCATCGCTCACTTTGAGAATTCCAGCCACAGACTCCACAACACTCTCCTTTAGCTCCACCTTAACCTTTTCCCCCTCCTTCAAGTCAACCTTCTGTAACGGTTTGAACACGCCATTCTCATACACGGCTTCTATTACTTTTGGCATGTCATTAATTTGCATGAAAGAAGAAATAGGTTTCGGCTGGTGCTTCTTTTTTGATTTTTCAGTTAGAGTCCAAGTACTTCAAGAAAATCAAGCCTCCTGAAATCCTCATCGAAAGTTGCAATTTTCTTTATGCCGTAATGCTTACAGGTGGCAGCTATTAAGGCGTCGTTTGGCAAGAGCTTATACTCCAGAATTATTTTCTTGGCCATATCAAAAATGTGTTCGTCGATTTCTATGATTTTCAGAGCATCCTTAAGCACATTTAGTGCGTGAAGCCTCGTTTCAGTTAGGGATGAACCTATACCTTTCTCAAAGCTATCCTTAACTTTGAAAATGTTGACACGGCTAACGGAGAGTTCGTCAACCACGCTTACAAAGATGATCTTGAAAGATGCCTCCTCAAGAACGTTTACAGATGTATGGAGAACGTATTCCGACAGTTTCTCTAAAATCTTGAACTCTTTCCTTAAGATGACTTCGAGAATCACTGTGGTATCAATAAAGCATTTTTCCGACATCGTGTAACCTCTCCAGTTCTCTGAGGTCTATTTTTGTTTTTGGTGCGTTTTTAAGTAAAACTTCAAGCTCTCTGATCAGACTGTGATCGATATAGCCCCTCTCATCCAATCTAAGTCGGATTTTTTCTCCCTCCTTCAAGTCAACCTTCTGAAGGGGCTTGAACAACTCCGTTCTCATATACAGCTTCGATGATTTTTGGCATATAGATTGTGGGTCTGAGAATAGAAATAGGTTTCCCCTAAGGCTCAACAACCTCAAGAAAATCTACTCGCCTGAAGTCTTCATCGAAGGTGGCGATCTTCCTTATCCCGTAATGCCTGCAGGTTGCAGCTATCAGGGCATCGTTCGGAAGTAATTTGAATTTGCTCATGATTTCCGATATTTCCCGCGGATTTTGATAGTCTCTCAAGACTGTTATGTTTAAGTCTCGAATTACACTTTCAAAAGCCTCTATCTCCTTGGCACAGAAACTGTATCCTTCCTCTGCCACTAATTTCCTGAACTTTACATACGATTTTATTCCAAATTTTATCTCGGCAAGCTTTCTTGAAACTACGTAAATCGTCTCGTTCCAAACAGTGAAAGTCGAGAACAGCGGTTCGTAGGTTTCGAGAATTCTTTCAGATTTTTCGGTCAAGTTCGTTTCGAAGAGGAAGTTGTAGAAAATGTTGGTATCCAAAACGATCAAAGCATTACCTCCCCTTCGTATTCTCTCAACTCCTCCACCTCTGCTTTTCCGAAAACACCCTTGTATTTTCGCAGGATTTCTTTTTTGTCTTCTTGAATCACAATTCTTACTTTGGATCCCGGTCTGAAATTCACCTTCTGGAGGGGCTTGAAAACTCCGTTTTCGTAGATGGCTTCGATTATTTTGGGCATACTGATATTTGGTTGAGGTTTAGAAATAGGTTTCGGCTGATGTTTTCCTTTTCGATTGCCGGTCACAATCTCTAAAATCCTAATTTGGCGTTCGCTACTTCGTGGCAAACCTGTTTGGGTTAGAAGTCTCATGGGCGGTTTGCACACTTCGTAGCACGCAGTTCAAAGCTCTACGACCTGCAGAAAGTCAACCCTCCTGAAATCTTCATCGAAAGTTGCAATCTTCCTGATGCCATAATGCTTGCATGTTGCAGCGATTAACGCGTCGTTTGGTAAAAGCCCGTATCTCGACATTATTTTCCGAGATTCAACCGTAATCAAATTGGAAGATTGTAATTCGACAAAAATGCTTAGAATCTCGTAAACTGGCTCAAGGTCAATTTTGCAGATAATCTCATGATTTCTCTTCAGCGTTTTTGCGTCTAATTTTGTCAACAGTCTCATGTACACAAAGACAACTTCCGAAACCACGATTTGGTTAATATATCCGCGAATTTCCCCGATCTCAATTTGATCTATTAATTTCTTTGCCTTTTGATCCCCAGCAAGGTGTCTTACCAAAATATTTGTATCAACAAACACCCCAGAAGTCATCTATTTCCTCCAGAACCTTTTTTATTTCCGTCTCGCTGGCCTTTAGAATACCAAACGTCTTGTCAGAGATGGATTCCAAAACGATTTTGGCTTTTTCCCCCTCCTTCAAGTCAACCTTTTGGAGGGGCTTAAACACGCCGTTCTCGTAAATGGCTTCGATTATTTTGGGCATACTGTTATTTGGTTACAGTTTAGAAATAGGTTTCGGCTGCCGCCTTTTAGATTGCTCCATCACAATTTCTAAAATTTGGCGTTCGCCACTTCGTGGCAAGCTTTCAGCTTGCTCACTTCGTAGCACGCAGTTCAAAGCTCTACGACCTGCAGAAAGTCAACCCTCCTGAAATCCTCATCGAAGGTTGCGATTTTCTTTATCCCATAATGCTTGCAGGTTGCTGCTATTAGGGCATCGTTTGGCAGGAGTCTGTATCGCTCCATAATCTCGAGAACGAGGTCCCAAGAAGGCAATGGCAGGATCTGGAATCCGTCATGAAGAATTGAGCTGTAAAACAGCTTTGCATTTTTGAGACTTTTCTCGTACACATTTGAATCTTCCTTGAGTTTCTTGATTACTTCGTAGTGCTTCTCCAATTTCACAAAATCAGAAGCGGTAAACTTCATGAGTATATAGGTCGTTTCCTCTACCACATTGAGCGATGTAAAATATTCGTAATTCTTCAGTTCTTCGTAAATCCTCCGTGCATTCTCATTCCCTCTAAAATACTCGACAAAGAAAGAGGTGTCGAAAAAGACCTTCATGCTCTCTCCGTTATCATCAGATCCATATCTTCGTCCAGGTCCGTCTTACGCCTGTGTCGGAACATCCCGAATAACTGGGTAAGTCCCCGATCCACAATGACTTTTACCTTCTCCCCCTCCCTGAGTTCAACTTTCTGGAGGGGCTTGAACACTCCGTTTTCGTAAATGGCTTCAATGACTTTTGGCATGTTATTAGTTTGCATGAAAGAAGAAATAGGTTTCGGCTGCAGTCTTTTTTGATTGCTCAATCACAATTTCTAAAATTTGGCATTCGCTACTTCGTGGCTTGGATTGGCGCACTTTGTAGCACGCTTATTGGCAATGCATCTTTAGCCGACCTTTGTTGTAAGTAAAAATTATATTACATAATTCTGCAGAAATCTAAAATTATGACTTATAGACTCGTGGAGTTATTTAGAACGCATAAAGGAAAGGTGACGGATAAATGGACTTCCTATTTAGAAATATATGAGCAGTTATTTTCAGACTACAAGGATAAAGAAGTAAACATTTTGGAGATTGGAGTTCAGAATGGTGGGAGCCTTGAAATCTGGGCGAAATATTTTACAAATGCAAAAAATATAATTGGCTGCGACATAGATGAAAGATGCTCTGAGCTTACTTACGACGACGAGCGAATAAAGATCGTGATAGGAGATGCAGGTGATTTATTGACTGCTAAAAGGGTGAGAGAAATTGTTAGCAGTTTGGACATAATAATAGACGATGGCTCACATAAATCGTCCGATATAATTAGAGCCTTTGCAAATTACTACCCTCTGTTGAATTACGGTGGGATATATATTGTCGAAGACCTGTGTTGCAGTTACTGGAAAAACTTTGGCGGCGGTTTGTTTGAATACTATTCAGCAATTAATTTCTTCAAAACCCTCATTGATGTTATTAACTACGAGCATTGGAGATTGGGCAAATCGAGGAAGTGGTTACTTTCGAAGTTTGCTGAAAAGTATAACCTGAGTTTTGACGACTCAGAGCTCGCTACGATACGATCAGTTGAGTTTTACAATTCTTTATGTGTGATCAGAAAGGAATGTCCAGAAAAAACAGTAATCGGGCCCAGAATCGTTGTTGGAGAGGAAAGCATATTTGGTGATTTAGAGGAATTCAGGAAAAGGAATAATACAAGTGTTCAGGACATACGCGCTGAAGTTGAGGATATCTCCACGGAAATGGAACACTCCATCTGTCAAACTCGTCGTAGAGAAAGGTAGCTGGTGCATAGAAACTCTTTTATAAAGTATTGGTGGCTTTCGAATAATTTGGGGCGGGTGCAAAGTATGTTAGAGTGGACGGGGGGGAGATATATTCCAACGGCAAAACCTGAAGAGGTTGGAGCGGAAATTCACTATGAGCACCTTCACAGGTATTATTTTGCAGCACAGTTTGTCAAGGGGAAGGTTGTTTTGGACCTCGGATGCGGTGAGGGTTATGGGAGCTATATTTTATCCAAATACGCCAAGAAAGTTGTTGGGGTGGATATTGATGATAAATCTATAAAGCACGCGAGCAGCACATATATAAGAAGCAATCTTGAATATCGTGTCGGTTCAGTTACCAGCATACCGGTCGATGGTGAGGAAATTTTCGATGCTGTAATTTGTTTTGAAGTTCTTGAGCACATTGCAGAACATGAGGAAATGCTTCAGGAAGTGAAGAGAGTTTTGAAGAAGGATGGAATTTTCGTTGTGTCGACTCCCAACAAAAAGGTTTACAGTGACGAACCAAACTATCAGAATCCGTTTCACGTAAAGGAGCTGTACTTTGATGAGTTTAAAGCTTTGCTTGGCAGATACTTCAAGCACATCTACTTTTTCGGGCAGAGAGTTTATCCTTCTTCGCAAATCTGGTGCCTGACAGAAGATAATGATAGAAGCAGTGAATTCGTAATAGAAAGGGGAGAGAGGAGTTTTGTTAGAGTTGAGGCTGAAAGGAAGGAACCTATGTATTTTATTGCGATAGCATCAGATTCACCGCTGAAAGAAATTGATTATCGAAGTTATCTTACCGATGTTAGTAGTGTCCTAATCAACAACTTCAGAAAATACATCAGGCATCTTGAAAAAAGGTTAAGGGAGCTGGAGGTGGAAGTTGGCAGATTGAATTCAATTGTTGAGCAGAAAGAGAGGCAAATAGGGGATCTGAGTGCGAGTCTGGATAAATTAAACACCGAGGTGGCCGAGAAGAGTGGAAGAGTCTATGAGCTTGAAAACGCGTTGAAAATCAAGGATGGAGAATTAAGCAGGTTGCAGCAGGAGATAGAGAGCCTGAGGAGTGCGGTCAGGGATAGGGAAGCTGAGATCGAAAGGCTCAACGATGAGCTTGAGAGGATAAGTGGGGAGCTTGAAAGTGAGAGGGAACGGGTATCCGCTCTAACAAAATCGCTCGAAGAGAAAACCAAAGAGCTGAACGAGTTCAAGGTAAAATCGATCAACTTGGAGCAAAAAATAAGGAGCTTGGAGGGGGAGCTGAAGGAAAAGGAGAGCTTGGTGGAGAGGCTGAATGGAGAGCTTACAGCAAGAGAGAAAGCAATTGAAGAGCTTAGGAAGGAGGAGCAGAGGGTTAAGTCGGAACTTGCTGCCAGGGAAGAGCAAATAAGAAATCTCACGGAGGAGAATATTAGACTGGCAGCAGAGCTGGACTCGATAAAGTCCAGCGTTACGTGGAGAGCTGTGATGAAGTGGCACTCCTTTGTTGAGAGAGTTGCTCCATTAGGGACGAGGAGGAGAAGGTGGTATGATTTGGGGATTAAAGGGTTGAGGGTTTTGGCTAGTTCTGGATTCAGAGGTTTGTGGAGAAGCGCGTCAGAGTACAGAAAGCAAAGAAAGTTGGAAGAGATGCAAATTGAGACTAAAGACATTTACGGTACTCCTAGTACATCTTTCAATACAGCTGATGTGTCAGAATTAGAATTTCCTAATTTCGAAAATCCTGAAGTTTCAATAGTGATTCCTGTATATAATAATGCAGAATTAACATATAATTGCTTGAAATCAATACTCTCTAATACTGCTGGTTGCTCATATGAGGTTATATTAGTTGACGATGCATCAACAGAAAAGGAGGTTGATACTCTATTTGATAAAATCAAAAACGTGAAGATTATACGAAACAAAGAAAATGTAGGCTTCGTTGAATCCTGTAATATTGGTGCAAAAGCTAGTTCAGGAAAATATATATTATTTTTAAATAATGATACCATCGTTACTCCAGGATGGCTACCACCACTTTTGGAGTTGATAAAACGAGAAGATGTTGGGGCAGTAGGCGCTAAACTCGCATACCCGGATGGAAAACTCCAAGAGGCTGGGGGAATAATATGGAAAGACGCATCAGGGTGGAACTACGGAAGATACGACGACCCAGAAAGACGAATACAATTTTGTTAGAGAAGTGGATTACTGCTCTGGTGCTGCTCTGATGGTCAAAAAAGAGATCTTCGAAAAAATTGGGGGATTTGACGGGAGGTTTAAACCTGCTTACTATGAAGATACAGATTTATGCTTTTCTGTTCGAAAAATGGGTTACAAGGTAATGTACCAACCGAAATCCGTGATAATTCATTTAGAGGGGGCAACATGTGGAACAGATACGAGTTCAGGCGTAAAGAAGTTTCAAGAAATAAATAGACAGAAGTTTTACGAAAAATGGAAAGATACCTTGCTAAAGCACCATTATAATCCTGATCCTTCAAACTTGTTTTTGGCGAGATGCAGGAACGGAGGAAAGCGCATCTTGGTGATTGACCACTATGTTCCAACATTTGACAAAGATAGCGGTTCCTACAGGATGTATAATATACTCAAAATTTTGATAGAGCTTGGTCATTGTGTTACGTTCATAGGCGATAATTTGGCAAAAATGGAGCCGTATACCAGTATTTTGCAGCAGATTGGTATCGAAGTGCTTTACGGGCCCTACACCAGATCAATTGAGGACTACTTAAAAGACCACGGAAAATTCTTTGACATAGTTATCTTGAGTAGGGCACCGATAGCAGAGAAACATATATTAGCAGTTCGTAAATACTGCAGTAAAGCGAAAATAATTTTTGATACAGTGGATCTCCACTTCTTGAGAGAAATGAGGAGAGCAGAATTAGAAAAAAATGACAAAGTTAAAGAGTTGGCCGAAAAGTTGAAGAATATTGAACTGAAGTTGGCGAGATTGGCCAACTTGACGTTGGTAGTCTCGCCATTCGAAAAAGAACTTCTACTGAAAGAAGATCCAACACTAAATGTGGAGGTTCTGTCCAACATCCATGAGATAAAACCTCCAAAAAATAGTTTCGAGAATCGTAAAGATATAATGTTCTTAGGCGGTTTTGCCCACCCTCCCAACATTGATGCAGTAAAATGGTTCATTAATGATATATTTCCAAAAATTAAGCAACAACTACCGGAAGTAAAATTTATAATCGTAGGGAGCAACCCTCCTGAGGAAATTATGTCGCTTAGTTCGGATGATATAATTGTAACAGGGTATGTTAGAGAATTAGAGCCTTACTTTGAAAGCGTTCGGGTATTCGTATCGCCACTTAGATACGGCGCTGGTGTTAAGGGAAAAATTGGTGAAGCTATGGCTCATGGTGTGCCTGTAGTAACAACGTCGATAGGAGGGGAGGGGATGGGATTGATTGATGGGGAGAATGCACTAATCGCCGATGATCCGGTAGAATTTGCTGAAAAAGTAGTCAAACTATATACAGACAAAGCTCTATGGGAAAAAATTTCAATGAGGTCGATTGAGCATGTTAAGTGTAATTTTTCATACAATGTTGCAAAAAATAAAATCATTAATATTATTTAGAGGTGAAAGTGTGGACAGGGAGGTCGGAAAAATATTTCCACCAGGTCATTTTTACTCCCCTATTCCAAATATAAAAGAGGTAAGGAGACGGGAGGAAAAAATATTTAGAGTTCGAACTGATAATGAGGTCCTTGGCATAGACTTGAATAAAGAAGAACAATTGAAGCATTTGGAGATAATTGGTTCTTACGTTGACTTATTCGATTATCCAGAAACCCCCGAACATAATCTAAAATGTATATATTATAAAAATAATGGGGTGTTTGAAAAGTTAGATGCTTTGGCATACTTTGCTTTCATAATTCACTACAGACCAAATAGGATTGTAGAAATAGGTTCAGGATTCTCGTCACTTATAGCTATGGATGTGAATAAAAAGTTCTATAATGATAAAATAGAAATAGCTCTTATTGAACCTTACCCATCTGATTATTTGAGAAGAGGAATTTTATTTTACAGAAATGCTGAGTTAATTGATCAACCAGTGCAAGATGTTGATTTATCATTTTTCGAGACTTTAGAGGAAAATGTGATATCCCGAAATAATTTCACTCCTCAATCAACCACCTCCCGTACTCAAACACCCTTTCAGCAGGCAGCTTCCTGAGAAAAGCCTGATAAGGAGTCTCCAGCTCTTCAAAATTAAGGCTCATGTGAGGTTTAACGTAATTATACCAGTAAACGAATTCATCCAGTGATTCAAAAAGACCAATTTTTTGCTCCATCAGTCCAAAGAACCTCTCAATCTTTCCATTGGTTTGAGGATGGTTTATTCTGGCAAGAATATGCCTAACACCATTCTCAACCAGGAATTTCTTAAATCTGTGCTTAGCCCTCTCCCTGCTCTTCGCAGCCACAAACTGAGTTCCGTGATCCGTCAATATTTCATCTGGAATTCCATATTCAGCGAACCCTTTCCTGAGAACTTTGATCGTGTTCTCAGTCGTTGCCTTCTCAAATACTCCATAGCAGGTGATGAAGCGGGAAGCATCGTCCATGAAGGCTATTATCCAATTCTCTCCAAGCTTTTTCCAGTCTCCCTGCCATAAACTCATTGAGTGTTTTCTTTCATAACGAACCCATTTCCTCCGCTTTTTCTTATTCATATTCTCCTCCACCAAACCGTGTTTTAGCAAGATTCTGTATATAGTGTTGTGGGGGATGTGGATGCCGTAATCCCTCTCTATCAGCCTTTCCAGCGGAACTGGGCTGAGCTTGTATTTTTCGTAGGCTTGCAGGATTATTTGCTCAGTTTCTTTGTCTATTGGCTTGGGCTTTCTTCCAGGTTGTTTGAGTTCTGGAATTTCTCCTGTTTCTTCGTATTGTTTTTTGAGTTGGTAGATCCTTCTTGGTGTTACTCTCATCACAGCTGCTATTTCTCTTACTGGGGTTCCCTTTTCGAGTTGTTTGATGATCCATCTGATCTTTTTGTTCGTTAGTTTTCTCACATGAAGTTGGTTGTGGGTAGTGAAATAATTTAGGGATACTACAGACTTTAGAGGAAAATGACATTTTATTTATTGATTCAACGCATGTGGCTAAAGTGGGTAGTGATGTAAATCATATTTTCTTTGAAATAATGCCAAGGATACATAAAGGAGTGTTGATTCACTTTCACGACATCTTCATACCTGACGAATATCCAAAGGACTGGGTGTTCAAAGAAAACAGAGGATGGAACGAGATGTATCTTTTAAGGGCCTTTTTAATGTACAACCAAATATTTAAAATTGTATTTTCAAGTTACTATGTATCGACACGTTTTCCGAATAAAGTATTAGAAAAATGCAAAAAAATGATTGGAGGTGGCTCTTGTTGGTTGAGGAAGGTGAAAGAATTGTAAAAAGAAAAGTTGATCGAAATACGGATATGGATTTGATGTGGGATTTTAAATACATAGAGAGTGGAATGAATATTAAAACCATAAAAGAGGTGGAATTGTGAATAGAGTTATACTGTTCCATTTTCACTTTTTTAAGAATGCTGGTTCTGCCGTGGATTATATACTTGAAAAGAATTTTGGAGATAGATTTGTAAAAAAAGAGTTTAAACTGTGGCCTTACTACGAAAATATAAAGGAAGTAATTAAATGGATCGAAAATGAGAGCGATGCAGTTGCGTTCTCATCCCATACGGCGAGGTTGTTTGACTCCACACTTTTGGAAAGGAGAGGTATCAAAATCATTCCTATTATTTTTGTAAGACATCCTATTATTCGGATTCATTCTGCATACCATTATGAAAGGAAGCAGGTGGACATTTTTCGCCCTGGACCGGTCATTGCTCGCAATACGGACTTTAAAGGCTATGTCGAAATAAGGTTGGCTATACCAAGACAGGAGTTCAATGTAAGCAATTTCCATGTTTTCAGATTGGCAGATATGCTCCATGGCGAAAAGAACATGAAACCGCTGGAAAAAGCACTTATAGCTCTAAAAAGACTTCCTTTTATAGGGTTGGTAGAGGAATTTGAAAAGTCAATGACAAAGTTGGAAGAGACCGTGAGAGAATATTTCCCTGAGTTTAAAGCAAGTGTTATTAGGACCAATGTTCAGTTTAGTCCCGATATGCCTTTAGAGGAGAGGTTGAAAATTATAAAGAATGAGGTTGGTAAAGATTTCTACAAGAAGCTGATGGAAATTAATGAGGAGGACATGGTGCTGTGGGAAAAAGTTGTAGATATGTATAAGGAGGGGTTCTGATATGGATGTTTTTCTTCACATTGGACTTCCGAAAACTGGAACGACGACTATACAAAGATTCTTAATTAATAATAAATACTTTTTATATAAAAAACATGGCGTCCTATACCCCTCAACGCCTTTGTTCAATTCAGGCCACCATTTGTTGCCTTTGTCACTTCGACCAAATATTGCGAAAGCAAGGGGTATCGAAGACCTTCAAATTGGAAATGTTTGTAGTTTATTAGAATCAGAGATTCGGGAGACTTTGGGACAAAATTACCTCACCACCCTAACAGCAAACACATTGTGCCACAGCCCAACAGCAAACAAAGCCATCTCTCTCCTGTCCTCCCTCCTCTGCCTTATCAACCATCCAAATCTCCTCTTATCAGCAGAAAATCCTGCCTCACTTAAGTTCCTCTTGAAGTACCTCTTCAGAAACCTATAAGGAGCTTCAACAATCCTCTCGATAACCCTCAACCAGTCAAATCCTATTCTGGCAAGATTTCGCTTTGGAATGACGTAGACAGCTGTCTCAGCATCAAACAGCCTCAGAGTCTTCCTACTGCTGTAATACTTATCCAGAGAAATCGAGTTTACCTTCACCCCCATGCTTTTGAGCATTCCTAAAGCCTTCTCAAAGGCATCTTTCTCAGATCTGTCAGAATAGCCAAAGCCAACGTACATTCCCGTATCGATGTCAATTATCCTGAAAACGTATCTGAAGTCTTTACCTTTCCTTTTAGGATTGCTTCTATAGTGCTTAGTGATGGTTAGGCTGTATCCTGTCCCATCTCCTGAAAAATCTCCTGAAACTCCTTCCTCTCTAAGCAGAAGGATGAAGAGGTTGTGTAAAGCCATTCTAACTTCTTCATCCGAGTATAATCTTTCTATCGTTTTGTAGCTAACCTTTATCCCGAATAAAGGTTCAAACAGCTCTAAAAGCTCCTCAATATCTCTGTTTGATTTGTCCATCAGCCTTGCAAACAGAAAGAGCATAACTCTCTTCTCCAGATCAACTTTCTTTGGTCTTCCCACCCTCTTTTGCACGGTTATCACAGAAATAGCCTCTCTAACGTATTCAGGGAGTTTTCTCAGCCTTTCCTTAACAACTTCTCTCTTCCTCTCCCATTCTGTGTACGGATACTTTTCCTTCTCCTCCTGTCTTATCTCCTCTGCAATTTCATCCAAAACATCCAGAAGTTCCCTTACAAACTTCCCTGTCACTCTGAATCCAAGGTTCATGTTCTGATTCCAACCAAAAAGTATTTAAGTATTTCTATGGATATACTTAACATGAGGAGGGTTGAAGTGAAGAAGGGAGATTTTGTTCTGAAAGAGGAGGTTGAGGTTGTTTTCGAGAAGAGAGTCACGCCTTTCGGTAATTCAGCAAAGGTTGATGTGCCCAAGAGGTATATTGGGTGGAGAGCGTATGTGATTGTTGTCAGGGATTAAAGGAATTTTGTCCCAAAACCAGATTCGGGAATACAATCCAAAAAAAGTGATTGTAAGTTCAGAGGCTTTTTTGAATTTAAATATAAATGAAATACTTAAATTTAGAAAATTTTTAAATATCAGAGTATCCAAAATAGTCTGCTATTTACGCAGACAAGATTTATGGCTGGAATCAGGATACAAACAAGCGGTTAAAAGCCCATTTAATAGAAGCACTGAAAAATTCAAAATAAAGTATTTTGATTATTATTCTAAGTTATCTAATTGGAAACAAGCCTTCCCAGAAGCAGAAATCATCGTAAGAATCTACGACCGAAAACTATTCCCGGAAGGCAACGTTATTCTCGACTTTCTGCAAGCTTTGGGTATAGACATGCCAGAAGCAAGAGAATACAAGATCGAAGCTAACCCATCGCTGAGCCACCTTTCAACACTGGTTATGAGGAGAATAAACGAGGAGCTCAATTTGTCTCCGCAGGATCGTTGGAAAGTCGTAAACTACCTCCTCGAACTCGACAGAAGAGAGGGCAGCATCCTTAAGACCTTCTTTACACTCGAAGAAAGAATAAAATTCCTAGAGCAGTTCAGGGAATCCAACGAAAAGCTGTTCAGGGAGTACTTTGGCACCAAAAATCAGTTTGTATTGAGCGAAGAGGAGATAGAGTTCTACAGACAGCAGGATCAGATTCCGAGGGAAGTTATAGAGAGGGCGATTGAGGAGAGGTATCAAAAAGTTCTTGAGTTTATGAAACGTGAGGGGATCATGGCGAAGGAAAAGATATTCCCAAAGGTGAACGTTAACTACTTGCCTGAAGCAAATCTTGAGTTTTTCAGGATCGATGTTTTGCAGGCTAACCTTCTCAACGGCAGATTAATCCTCAGTGGATTGCTACTGCCAAAGAATGCTGAAGGTGTCAAGCTAACTGTAAAAGACGCAGAAGGTATAAAGGAAATCCAGTGGGGCTTACCTTCCCCCATTTTCGGAGAACTACACCCCGATAACCCAATAGCCAAAAATGCGAGGTTCAGAGTAGATAACGTAGTTCCGGATCTGGAGAAGCCGATAGAAGTATTTTTGAACGGTGAAAAAGTGGCTGAAATCATTATAGACGGGAGCCGAGGCTGAAGTTAAAACTTTAATCTTCGTAGATCTTTCTTACCATTCAATCCTCGGCTCACCCCACCATGCCCAATCCCACCTCGAATCGTTGTTGGGGCCTGGAAGCGTAGAGAAAATTATGGTTACGTTTCTGCCAGCATATCTGCTCAGATCGACCTCGAAGTCGTTCCACTTCCTTTCTTCTGGATTGTGCTTGGGATCTATGTACTTAGAGAAAACGAGCTCCTCGAATCCTTCGTCTCTTATGTAAACCTCGAAGGTTACACCGTCTCCTTTTTCTGGATCCCAGACATCAGGATGTAATGCAATGCTGAACCTGAGTTTTGCGTTTTGGGGAATGTAAATTTCATTGAAAACGATAATTGAGCGATTTTCATTTGAGATTGGATGCTGGAAAAGAACGAATTTTACATCGTTATAAATTCTTAAAACTCCCTGGAGCTGAGATTGCTTTGGCAGGAGCTTAACTTCGTCGGGCTTGTATAGCAAAATATTGTTTTCAGCAAAAACACTGAGTCTCAGTTCTTCAAGTTTTTTAGCCCTTTTTTTAACAATTTCTGGATTAAGATGCAGTTTTTTTAAGTTCTCATCTGGTTGAACATCGTAAGTTTTCAGTATTGCTGATCTTTCGCTCATACTAACAAAGTTGTGTTCTCCTGTTTTAATCCCTGGGAAAAAGTTCAAGATGAAACTGCAAATGAGAAGGGTGAAGAGCATGGTTTTTAGAAAGGCATTAGCCGAAGTCTTAATCATACCTTTATTTTCCTCGCTGAGAGTAGAGTATAAAATGGAAAGACTGTAAACGCATATCAGCGGGAGAAAAACTACAGGGTAATGGCGGTAGGATGGTAGAAAGAAAATTTTCTCTGGAGGTCCAAAATAGTTTGCTATGTCGCCTGACCTTGTTACAACCAGTTCGAGGGAAGTTAAGACGCCAAATGCGAGCAATCCATACCACTTTGCGAATCTATCTAATTCAAGATTTTTTCTATTGATCGCTATCAGAGCTACAAATATCGAGAAAATTAAGATCCCGAAAAGAAGCACTGTTTGTTGATCTCTTATAACCTCGCTACCCAAAACGCATAAAAAGCAGGAAAATTTGTGTAAAGGATAAAACAATGCAGTTTTTATGTAAATTAGATAAGTATCGTAATTATGGAGAGGATATTCAGGATTCGGAGAATAAAACGGCGGTTTACTTAAGACCCAGAAATGGACAAAAAACACTAATCTTTCCCCTTAAGTCGGGAATGTGCTTCTTCAGAAGCTCGATCATCTTCAACGGCTGTTTCTCGTTAACTTCGATAACGGCTTTTAGTATCTGTAGGTCTTCACCGAGTTCTTCAGACTTCCTAATCAAAGCTCTAACATCCTTAGGAAAACAGCTCCCCCCGAATCCAATCCCAGCTCTGAAAAATGATGGATTTATTCTGTGGTCCAAACCAACACCCTCAAACACCTTGTAAACATCAATCCCAAGCTTCTTGCATATGTTTCCTATCTCGTTGGCGAAGCTTATCTTCGTAGCTAAGAAGGCGTTAGAAGCGTACTTTATCATTTCAGCGGTTTTTATCTCTGTAATAAGCTTTGGGCAATCGAAAGGTTTATACAATTCCTCTAAGACAGATTTGGTCCTTTCATCCTTAACACCAATCACTATTCTATCCGGATTGAAGAAGTCTTCAACTGCGTTGCCTTCCCTCAAGAATTCGGGATTCATAGCTAAACCAAAATCGTCAAACGCTTTTTTGCCAGATTCTTTTTCGATTATCGGCTTCACGAAGTTCTCAGTCGTTCCAGGCAAAACCGTGCTCTTAACGACGATAACATGAAATTCCTTTTCAGCCAGTGCTTTCCCCAGTTTACTTGAAGCCTCTTCTACTTGCCTGAGATCAAGAGAACCATCCTCTTTTGAGGGCGTTCCAACGCATATGAAAGACACCTCAGAATTGTCTAATGCCTCAAAATAATCATTTGTGGCGTAAAATTTTCCCTCATTCTTTTTTATTAGCTCCTCCAAGCCGGGCTCGTAAATTGGAGGGATAAGATCGTTTATTGATTTGATTTTGCTTCCATTCGAATCGACAAAAACTACTGGGTTGCCGAGTTCTGCGAAACCAAGTCCGGTCACTAATCCAACGTATCCACAGCCTATGATTGAAACCTTCACACTTTAAATTGGTTTATTAAATTTATATCTTTCTTCTTAAATCCACAACCCCAAAAACCTCCCTTTCCACCTCTCATCACCTCGAAAAGCAATATCTAGGAATAACGTTGTCCCGGTCTGGAGAAGAAGGTTGCCGAAATCGCAATTAAAAGATAAATGAACTCAAAACAAAGATTTAGAACCATATTAACTATAGACTGATTGAGGTGCATCGAAATGGACAAAAGTTATGAACTCTTTCAAAAGTTGCCCGATGAACTCAAGAGAGAAGTTCTCGACTACATAGAGTTCCTGCTGGAAAGGAGAGCGAAGAGGGAGAAGAGTCACCTTAGTTTATCTTGGAAAGGCGCACTGAAAGAGCTGAGAGACAAATACACCTCTGTGGAGCTGCAGCACAAGGTCCTCGAATGGTGGGGCTGAATGTATTTAATCGATACGAACATATCTCGGAAATACTTCTTGAACAAGATAGGCTGACGAGGCAGAGAAATTTCTGAAAGAAATCCCAGCAGAACACTTGCAAGTCTCAGATTTTTCTGTATTTTCTATCGGGATCATTCTGTTCAGGCAGAGGATGTACTCTTAGAGTTCGTAGAAGATGTTTTTGTAAGAGGTGGGATAATCCCTATCACTCTTTGATTTTGAAGAAGTCGTTAAGGTGTCAAAGAAGTATAAATTAGACTTTGATGATGCCTATCAGTATGCACTGGCTAAAAAGTACAATTTAGAAATAGTAAGTTTCAATTCAGATTTTGACAGGACAGATGCAGGAAGGGCTCTTCCAGAGCAGGTCATTGACGGATCTATCTAAAGTGGTCCACAATTTTCACAATTTCAAAAGAGCTTGAGGCGGCCGAGGGAATAAAAGAGGTGCAATGGGGCTTACCCTACCCTTATTTCGGAGAGCAACGCCCTCGAATACCCCAAATCGCTAATACAATTCAAATTTTCGAATTTCATCAAAAGTTCAAAAATTCGAGACGAAAGGAATTTAAGCTTTTATAAGTAATAGGAGTTAAATGCACGAAAAACTCTTAGAGCTTTCGAGGGAACTTAAGGAAAAATTCAAGGATGAAATAATAGAGATAATAGTTTTCGGGTCCTATGCAAGAGGAGATCTCGATGAAGATAGCGACATAGATATACTTGTAGTTGTGAATGACGATAGTGTAGAAGATGACTTAAGGAAAGCAGCATACTCCTTTATTCCAAAAATTGGGAGGTTGATATCTGTGAAGATTATAGACAAAAAAACCTTTGAGAACATGAAAAAAATGGAATTCTCTCTCATTTCTTCCATTGAAAAGGAGGGAATAAAGATTGGATGAACTAGAATTGAGAATCAGAAAAGCTGAGAAGCTTGTTCAAGATGCGAAAAAGGAATTTGAGATGGGGCTTTACGAAAGGTGCTGCAGCACAGCATATTATGCGATGTTTCACGCCGCTAAGGCTATGCTTCTCGGTTATGGAAGGGATTCAAAAACTCACAGAGGAACAATATACCTTATTTGGGAGTGTAGAGAAGAGCTGGGATTAAGTGATGATGATTGTTCAAAGCTGAGCAGAGCGTTTGATCTGCGGGAGGAAAGTGACTACGGAATATACAAAGAAGTTTCGAAGGATTTGGCTATCAAAATTCTAAAAGATGCAGAAATTTTTGTGCAGAAAGCCAAAAACGCTGTAAACAAGAACAGATAGTTTCAAGGGAGATCTTCAATGGTCCATCCACTTTTTAAAGCTTCTAATATGTCATAAACGGAAATTCTGGTGCCCTTAATAACCCATAATGGACGCTCCAGATCCGGAGAAACCGATAGAGGTCTACCTCAACGAAAAGAAGGTGGCTGAAATAGTGATAAGAAAAGCTGAGACGAAAGTGACAAAAAGGCATTTATGATGAATTTTGATGACCTCTATTACTAAGAAGAGAATGGTCGCAAATATCTCAGGTGGTTCAAGGAGCACAAAGATTTGCAGAGATCCTCAAAGAAGTCGTAAAAAAGCAGAGAGGGGGTTAACCAGAGGTGATCTGTTGGTTGGAGCAACACAACTTTTTATCATCGAGTTTTTCGGAAATGCTTCGGGGAATTTCTCATTGAGCTTTCTACCATTTTCAAGAACTCTTCCGGCTTCAAAATCTTAAATTTGTGTTCTTTAATTTGGTATTCCCAATTCTCATCTCTTAGATCGAGTAGATCATTATCGAGAGTTATCAGGAAGTTCGCTTTTGAAGCATATACTGTATTCAAAAACTTGTTATCTTCCTTATCTCTGCATATATCAAATTGCTCGTTTGGATTTATGGTTTTAGATTTACTTTCCAAAAGGACGTAAAACTCTAAAAGAACTTCAACAGGGAAGAACTCGGTTAATTTGGTTATGAGAACTCGAAAATACTCGTCCAGAATCTCCCTGGAGACGTGGTTTTCCAGTTTGTTATCAATAAGATGTGAGATCAATTTATATGAGCCTCCTTTTTTCGATATCAATGCTGCCGCGATTACTGAAGTATCTATTACAACCTTTTCCACTCTTCTCTAACCTCCTTGACAGTCTTAACTACCTCCTCCTCTGACAGTAGCATATCTCTATCTTCTAATTTCTTCCTGATCTCGCCAATTCTTTCCAAGGTCTTTTTTCCCTCTATTTTTTTTATCAAGAAGTAGTCTCCTATTCTCCAAACAATTACTTTTTCATTCGGACTTATAATTTTTCCCGCTTCCAGCACTTGCACTTCCATATGGAATATATGTTCTCCATGGTTATAAACTTATGCTTCAAAACCTCTCCGTTACCTGCAAATTAAGATAAGCTGTCCTTGAAAGAGCACGTTGATTTTCAGAGTCGATATTCTGCATGCCAATCTGCCGAGTAGCAGACCAATTGCGGAAGGCTTGGTTTTTTTTACCAAAACAAGGTGCTAAAGAAATTCCTAAACTAAGGAGTGAAGTGGGGTTACCTTCCTCTTATTTCGGAGAGCAACGCAAAGACAACCCGATAGCCAAGAACGCAAGGTTCAGAGTAGATAACGTGGTTCCGGATCTTGAGAAGCCGATAGAGGTCTACGTTAATGAGAAGAAGGTTGCTGAAATAGCGATAAGAAGACGAAATTGATTTAAGTTTCAGAGTAGAAATTAAAACATGTCCAAACAATTAGTAATTGATATCCCCGAGTGGATGGACGAGGAAAAGCTCAGAAATGCGATACTCCAGGCTGTATTTAAAGCTACTAGAGAACTGTCAATTGAAGAGGTAAGAAAGATGCTGGGGATAAAATCCGAGGATTTAACAGATGAGCTTGATGTTGAAGGTGTAGAGAAACTAAGGGAAAAGGAAAAGGAAAGGTTAAAATGGTTGTACTAGACACGAGTGTCGTCATTGAAAAGGTGAAAAGGAAGGAGAAAATAGGAGAAAACATAACTGCAGTTACGTTTGTGGAGTATCCGAGGATTGTGTTTTACAAAGAATTTTACGGCAAAATCCTTTTCCCAGACATCGAAGATTTTGTACTGGCGCATAAAATTCAGAGCAGACTCGTGAAATTGGGCAAAGCTAAAACATTCGCAGATTTGCTCATAGCTTCAATCTGCATAAACAGAAACGAAGAGTTGATAACGAAGGACAGCGATTTTAAGGATATAGCCAATGTTTCCGAGCTCAAGCTAAGGTTGCTTTGAATTTTGCTCTGTTCGGGATAAAGGGTTTTTAGATCAGATTTCGAGGGGAGAGAGGACTTTTGAGAGTACCAAAAAAGCAAGGTTCAGAGTAGATAGCATTGCCCGATTCCAGAGAGCTTGAGTCATTTCGAACGGTGAAAAAATGAAATAGTGATAAGGAGAAGTGAGACGAAAGAGATTTAAGTTTTTGAATTAATCAAATTCTATGCCCCGAGTAATTGAAGTAATATACGAAAATGGGATGTTCAAGCCTCTCGAAAAGGTTGATCTCCCTGAAGGTTCCAGGTTTAAAATACTAATAGAAGATTTTAGTGAGATTGATAGGATTCATGAGCATGTTAAAAAAATAGCAGGGGAAGCTTCTAAAGAGAAAATCCTTGAACTGCTAGATGAAGTATGGATTTAGTCTACCTTGATTCAAGCGTTATCGTAGAACTGCTACTCGGTAGCGAAGAAAGAAGGCGGACTATAAAATCTTTAATAGCTGGTAAAAGACGCTTCACATCAGCCATATCTTATGGAGAGGTTCTTTACGTTGTTTTAGCTATAAGTGCCGAAAAATACTACGGAAGTAGGGGGCGCAACGCTGTAAGAAAGTTTGTAAAAGAAAAGCACGATCATTACATCACTCTCCACGAAAGTGTATGCCGCACGTATTCGAGTCTGAACATAGATACCCTAGCTCATCCAAAAGTTGAAACTCTGAGTGTGCTGATCAGAAAATACAATTTGCTCCCTAGAGATTTGATCCACATCACCACAGCGATCGAAGGCAACTGCAATGCTTTCTTAACGTTGGACGAAGACTTTAAGCAAGTTAAGGAAAATATCAATGTTGTTATTATTGAATGACTCGATCTCATTGGATATCTTAGTCTATTTAGGAGTGAATGGAGTTCTTCGGACAGTTAGATCAAATGCTGGGGAGTAGTAGAGAGAACAATCTATGGTACCAAAAGGCTCTTTACTTCATGAGAAGAAGCGGAATAATCGCCAAGGAAAAGGTGTTTCCGAAGGTTAGCGCAAATTACTCGCCACTTGAGGGTCTGGAATTCTTCAGAATAGACACTCTAAATGCAAATCTGTTATATGAAAGGCTGATTGTAAGTGTTCTCGCTCTGCCGAGAAGAAAGAAAGAGATTAACCTAACAGTAAAGATGCAGAAGGAATCAAAGAGGTGCAATGGGTCTTACCCTCCCCTTATTTCGGAGAGCAACGCAAAGACAACCCAATAGCCAAGAATGCGAGGTTCAGAGTAGATAACGTGATTCCTGACACAGAGAGGCCAATAGAAATCCATTTAAATGGCATAAAAGTGGCTGAGATTTCTATAAGCAGACCCGGAGTCAAAAGTCTAAATTCGAAAACTTAGTTGAGCTAAGGTTAAAAACCAACCCTTCCCCTATTTCAACCTAAATGACCGTCAATAACCCCCAAAACCTCTTCAACTCTATCCCTCTCACAAACACAACCCAAAACCTCCTTTTTACCACCCGCATTGAAGTCCTTTTCCCTGAGTTTAGAAATGATTTTATGCATATTGACCTTTTCAGCGATATCAGGAGAGACTCTGAAGTACACTTGAGCTTTTTTGTGGAAGTTTCCGTTCACAGCTAATGCCCCATCATAGCCAAGCTCCCAGACAGCTTTTCTTGCAACTTTGGAGATTATGTTAAACGGGCTCTCAAAGGTTATGTATGCTATCCCATCCCTGACTTCCACGTTTGAAAGGGCATCCTGAATGGCATCCCCTACTGCTTTTGCCCTTTTAATCCAGGGTTTGTGGGTGAGGAGGTCCTTTTCTGAATTCTCCAATACAACCTTAACCGCCTGTTCAACGCCTTTTCTGTCCATCGCAATGTAATTCGAGTCTATCAGCTCAATCACTTTCAAAACCTCCTCTCGTGCTAAACCCTCTTTATTCAAAAGCTCCACAACTTTGGGTATCTTAAAGGCCTTCTCTCCAACATCTCCAACAGCACCAAGGGCTGTCCAGGTGTTCCACACATCAAAGTATTCAGAAACGACAAAAGACGCTGAAGGGCTCTCTTTACCTTCAAGAGAAGGGTTTATCTGCCTAACTCTTGGATTTTTTATTTTTGGCTGGATGTGGTGGTCTATGAAAACCGTCTCCTTCTCTATGCCCTCAACATCATACGGGAGATTTAAATCGAGTATGTAAACCCTCTCAGCATGTTCGATTGCTTTTCTAATCCTATCATCGAAGCGAAATTCCCCAATTGGCGGACTCATGTTCCTGAACTCGTCCAGCTCAAGGGCTTTGATTAGCAAAGCGGCTGAGGTTATTCCATCAGTGTCCCAGTGATGGATTATCAGATTCATACTAATCACTGCTTACTCTTGGATAATTAAAGATACTTGTCTCTTTCACCTTCTCATAATCCCTTAAGGGGCATTCCAATTTATAACATTGGCTAAATCTAAAGAAGCCTTATTGAGGTACGTCAACGGATTAAAGTTTGCCGAAACAGTTCAAGGAAAGCAGCATACTCCTTTATTCCAAAAATTGGAAAGTTGATATCTGTAAATATTATAGACAAAAAACCTTCGACAACATGAAAAAATGGAATTCTCTCTTATTGTTTCCATTGAAAAGGAGGGAATAAAGATTGGATGAACTAGAATTGAGAATCAGAAAAGCTGAGAAGCTTGTTCAGGACGCCAAAAAGGAGTTTACGAGAGGTGCTGCAGCACAGCATACTATGTTTCACGCCGCAAAGGATACGCTTCTCAGCTCTGGAAAGTCTTGTTTTGGGGGTGCAGAGAAGAGCTTGGATTAAGTAATGATTGTTCTAAGTTGAGGAGAGCTTAGGAGGAAGGTGACTACGGAATAAGATGCCGAAATTTTGTGCAGAAGGCAAGAAACGCTGTAAGCAAATGACTAGTTCTTTGAGGTTGCTGAGAGCGAAAACATTCCAGTTTTAGAACCAAGAGTTTTGAAATAGAATTTGTAGCCCTGAAAGGCAGTTTCGTTTAGTGCCAACTCAAAATTATCACTTAGCGTTCATCTTTTCATAAACCTTAACCACATCACTCGGTTCACCAATAGCCACCACACTCTTTTTCAGAAGCATCGCTTGGTGGCACCAGCCCTTTATCATGGAGGGAGAATGACTCACCAAAAGAATTGTGACACCATCTTCATTCATCTCTCTGAGCCTTTTGTAGCACTTTTTCTTGAAATTGACATCCCCCACAGCGAGCACCTCATCAACTATGAGAACGTCCGGATTAGTGTTGATAACGGTTGCGAATGCGAGTCTCGCTTTCATTCCCGAGGATAGATTCTTCAGCTTGGCATTCCTGAAATCTTCGAGTTCTGCGAACTCGATTATCTCCTCATATTTTCTCTCAATCTCTTGCCTCTTCAAGCCCATAATCGTTCCGTAGATGATTATGTTGTCCCTTACCGGAAGTTCAGGATTGAATCCGACTCCTAAACCCAAAATGGGAACGACTTTGCCGTTTACTTCAACACTTCCACTGTCCGGGTGCATTATACCTGCAATTATTGATAGAAGAGTCGTCTTCCCTCCCCCATTCGGGCCGATTATTCCAAAAATTTCTCCCTTCTCAACTTCAAAAGATACATCTTTCAATGCCCAGAACTCTCTGTACTTCAAGCCACCGGAGAAAGCTGACACAATTCTTTCAAAAAGTGTATCCGCCCTTTCAACAGGTATTCTGAATTTCTTCGAAACTCCCTCTACCTTAACAGCAGTCATAATCTTTCAACAAATCCTTTTTCCAGTTTTTTAAATATTGCGTGGCCGATAAGCAATATACCGAAGGTCACCAGCAGAACGTAAATCATATCAAACAAATCCGGGAGTTTTCCGTAAATCATAACATCCCTGTACGCGTTGAGCAACCTAACGAGGGGGTTGAGCATATAGTATGGCAGAAGATTCACGGGGATTATATCTATGGGATAAATTATGGGAAGCATGAAAAACATTAGCTGCGTAACAACACTCCAGATTTCTTTTAGGTCTCTGAAGTAAACTTCAATAGCTGAGAGCGATAAATTCAACCCAAATACTAGAAGAACGTATATTGGGTGGAGCAAGACAAGCAAGAAGAAGTAACTGATATCACCTCCAAAGTGTATTATACCCGGCAAAAGTATTACCATCTCGATAAAAGAGCTTAGTCCATAAGCCAGTGTCGTCGTCAAAGGCAAAATCTCCCTTGGAATGGTCGTTTTCGTAACCAGATGAGCTTTTCCAGTTACAGCATTAAGTCCGATGGATGTTCCCATGCTAAAATAGCGGTAAAAGAAAATACCGACAATCAGATACAATATTCTGTACTCTGTTCTGTGCAAAAGCTGACTGAATATAGCATACAAAACCAAAGCCATCAAAAAAGGAACCACAAGGCTCCAAGCAACACCAAAGACAGTTCCTCTATATCTCTGCTTGAATTCGTACTTCGTGAGGGTTAAAATTACATCCCTGTATTTCAGATAGCCAAACATCTCTGCCTCCCTTTCTACGAGTTGATAAAAAAGTTTCGAATTAGAGATAGCCCAATTCCATCAACTTCTTCAAGACTGCTTCTACTTCCTCCTCAACGGTCATTTTTGTCCGTATCAACCACAACTTCAGGATTCTCTGGCTCCTCATATTCACCATCCAAACCAGTCAACCCCTTTATCTCTCCTCTCAAAGCTTTGCTGTAAAGCCCTTTAGGGTCGCGTTTCATCCTAACTTCGAGAGGACATCTTGGATAAACCTCCACGAATTTTTCTATCTCCTTCCTTGCGTACTCTCTCCACGCCCTGTAAGGGGACACGACTGAAACTATCGTTATGATACCGTTTCTCGACAACCTTCTCGCCATCTCCACGACAACTCTATTGTGCATCCACCTCTCTTCCTCGCTAAAACCTAAGTTTGGGTATAGCTTTCTCCTGACGCCATCTCCGTCCAGCAACTCAACCCTGTACCCCATACTCTCCAGTTTTTTGTAAAGAGCATTAGCGAGCGTCGTCTTTCCCGCACCGCTAGGCCCGGTGATCCAGATAACAAAACTCAACTACATCACCTTCTTTCGATTACGCTCTTCTGGTTCCATAGAGTATTAAAAAATAACGTTATGAGATAATTCTCCATAGTGTTTGACTTCTAAAAACTTTTTATCTGTTATCATGACACCTCGGTTTCTTAGGAATGCATCCCCTATATTTTGGGAACTTCTAGTAGCTATCAACACTCCGCGTGTTACGTAGTCAGCAAGCTCTCAGCTTGCGACAGAGTGGGCGAACGCCAAATTGAGTCAATGGCAGCTAAAGAAACCTGAAATAAAGAGAGGTTTAAATGGGTGAGATGACAAAACCAGTTCCACAACTCTTAGAACGTCTGCAGCTGAGGTAAGACCATGGAGCTGCTTTACCACCAACGCAATGAATGACCAATAACGAACAATATAAAAAAGTTAAAATAAAATCAGCCCTTTATTTCCTTCAGCTTCTCGATGAGCTCGGGGACAACTTCGAAGAGGTCGGCAACAACACCGTAGTGAGCCACACCGAAGATCGGTGCTTCCGGATCCTTGTTGATGGCGATTATAAGCTCGCTGTCCTTCATACCCATGATGTGCTGGAATGCACCGCTGATACCGAGGGCCAGATAAAGCTTTGGCTTCACGACCTTTCCTGAGATACCGACCTGCCTGTCCTTCGGCAGCCATCCGTTGTCTATGACCGGCCTGCTTCCAGCCACCACACCACCAAGAAGCTCTGCAAGCTCCTCAGCCAGCTCGATGTTGGATGCATCCTCAATACCTCTGCCAACTGACACGATTATGTCGGCCTGCGTAATGTCAACCTCACCGACCTCTGGCTCGATGTAGGACACGAACTTCCTTCTCGATTCCTTGCTCGGCTTGATTCCGGCATCGACTATCTCTCCGCCTACCTCAGGCCCTTCCTTGAAAACTCCCTGTCTGATGGTGAGCACAGCGGGAGTTGACTTCAGCTTAAGGTCAACCATAAGCTTGCCCTGCATCAAGTATCTCGACACCTTAACTCCATCGCTAACGTCAACGGCAACAACGTCAGTTGCAATCGGAACGTTCATCTTAGCTGCGAGGTACGGTGCAAACTCCCCGCCCTGGGCGGTGTTGCCAATCAGTATCAAATCGGGCTTCTCTCTTTCGGCAAGCTGCAGCAGCACGTCAACGTAAAGGTCGGGCGTGTAGTTCTCAAGGCTGTCATCCTCCACCTTCCATACCTTGTCGGCGTACTTCGCAAGCTCCTCTGCGTACTTGCCCACATCCTTGCCGATCACCACAGCCTCAGCCGTGCCATCCCCCTTGATCTGGTTTGCAAGGTTTAGCAGTTCGATGCTGAGCGGATTGAGCTCCTCGAACCTGTATTCGGCAACGCAGAACACCTTCATTATATCAACCCCCTCTCCTTCAGTATCTGGATAATCTTCTCAGCTATCTGTGACGGATCACCCTCAATCATCTCTGCCTTCTTGACCGGCGGGAGATACATTTTCTCTATTTCGAGCGTTGAGATGCTTGGCGTAACGCTGACTTCCTTCATCTCCTTCGACTTGGCCCTCTTTATACCCATAATCGACACGTATCTTGGCTCGTTGATACCGCTCTGAATTGTGAGAACGCACGGAGTGGGAAGCTCCACTTCCTCAAGATAGCCTCCTTCAAGCTCTCTCCTTGCTATAACCTTTCCGTCCTCAACCTTAAGCTCAGCAACGGCGGTAGCAACCGGCAAATCCAGCATTGCAGCGAGCAGTACACCTACCTGTGCGTTGTTCAAGTCTTGGCTCATGAGCCCTGCAAAAATCATGTCGAACTGCTCGTCCTTTATTGCCTCCTTTATCACTTCAGCCGTCTGGTACGCGTCAAAGGACGTGTCAACGGGAATCTTTATTGCCCTGTCAGCACCCATGGCGAGGCATTTTCTCAGCGTGTCGTCGCAGTTCGTGCCTACACCTACCACCACAACCTCTCCGCCCTTTTCCTCTTTGATTCTTATGGCCTCCTCAACAGCATACCTGTCCCAGTCGTTGATGTCGTAAACCAATCCGCTCTGGCTTATGCTTTTGCCATCGCTGGCAACGCTAATCTCCGACTCCGGATCTGGAGCGTGCTTTGCGAGCACGATTATTTTCATTCAACCACCTCCGTGCCATGATGAGCAAACCGAAATAAAAAATTTCCTATTTTTAAAAATTTGAAAGGTGAATTTTTACTTTCCTTTGAACTCAGGCTTCCTCCTCTGGAAGAAGGCCGAAACACCCTCTACAACATCCTGAGTTGAGGTTGCAACAGCGAACATTCCGGCCTCGATCATCTGTCCAATCTCTGCTGGAAGCTCAGCTCCGAAGTTAATGGCGTACTTTGCCGCCCTCAGGCTGACTGGTGGGCCAGCTGCGAGCTCCTTTGCCAGGGCCATAACCTCCTCCTCGAACTTCTCCGGATCAACAGCCTTGTTGACAAGCCCAATTCTCTCTGCCTCATCGGCATCAATTCTCTTTGCGAGCATTATCATTTCCTTGGCCTTTGTAAGTCCAACCAGCTTTGGCAAGCGCTGCGTTCCGCCCCAGCCGGGGATGAGGGCGAGGCTGATCTCCGTGAGCCCAATCTTGGCACCTCTCTTCATTATTCTGAAATCACATGCCAAGGCAAGCTCGCACCCTCCACCAAAGGCGTATCCGTTTATAGCTGCAATGACCGGCTTCGGGAACCTCTCAATCTGCGTGAAGACCCACTGTCCCTTCGCCGCCACCATCATCGAGTTTGCCGGGGCCAAGAAGTCCGGCACCTGCATTGCGGTTTGCAAGTCAAAGCCTGCTGAGAAAGCCTTGTCTCCGGCTCCGGTAATTACAACAACTCTCACGTCGTCATCCTTCTCAAGCATTCTCAGAGCCTCGAAGATCTCATCGAGCGTGTCGAGGGAGAGGGCGTTCAGTCTCTGCGGGCGGTTTATTATGAGCTTTGCAATCTTGTTCTCGGTGTCCTTAACAATCTCGATGTTCTTGAAGGTCATCTCTCCCTTGCCATAGCTGTAAAAGCCCTCACCGCTCTTCTCTCCCAGCTTGCCCTCTGACACCATCTTCTTGAGGTGTTCTGAGGGCTTGAGAATCTCGAATCCCTTCTCCTTGTAAAGCTCCTCGACCTTTGCAAGGATTACATCCAGACCAATCTCATCGCCAAGCTCACATGGCCCTTTGGGCATGTTGGTTCCCAGCTTCATTGCAGTATCGATGTCCTTCGCATCTGCAACACCCATTGCAATTAGGTCTGCAGCTATGTTCACCATCGGAGCTATGAGTCTGATTGCGTCGTACTTCCCAGCAAGCTCCTGAGGAATCTTTGGCCTTCCAGCGCTCCAGTCATAGAATCCCTTGCCCGTCTTCATTCCAAGCTCGTTTGCCTTGAACTTCTCCTCAAGAAGCTTTGATTGCGGAACAATGTCCCACTGCTGGCTTGCGTGGTAGAGAATGTCCAGCCCGACGAAGTCTGAAAGCTCTATGGGCCCCATCGGGAAGCCGTACTTGTACATCATCGTCGCATCGATTTCCTCCTTTGTCGCAACTCCCTTCTCAACGTCGTCAATTGCAAGGACAAGGTAGGGCACCAGAATTCTGTTCACTATGAACCCAGCAACATCCTTCTTAACCACAACAGGAACCTTCCCAAGGCTTTTTACGAACTCGACGCCGAACTTGATCGTTTCATCGCTTGTCTTCTCTCCCTTAATGACCTCAACGAGAGCCATCACAGGCGGAGGGTTGAAGAAGTGCAGACCAAGGAACTTTTCCGGTCTGTCGGTAGCATTTCCAAGCTCTGTTATGCTCAAACCTGAGGTGTTGCTTGCAAAGATGCACTCAGGCTTGGCGTACTTCTGAACTTCAGCGAAAACTTGCTTTTTCAGATCCATTATCTCGGGCACCGCCTCGATGACCAGATCAGCGTCCTTAACAGCCTCTTCCATGTCGAGGGTGAAGTGAATTCTGCTGAGAATTTCCTTTGCCTTCTCTTCGGTCATTTTGCCCTTGCTCACAGCCTTCTGGAGGTTCTTCTCAATCGCTGCCTTCCCTCTGTCCAGAAACTCCTGCTTTATGTCTCTCACCCATACCTCATAGCCTGCGGTCGCACACACCTGGGCAATTCCGCTGCCCATTGCTCCAGCTCCAAGCACACAAACCTTCTTTACCTTCATACTCTCACCTCACGCCGGTGCAATTTCATACATCAGGTAGCCTTCCTTCCTCTTACCTACCTGAATCTTAACCCTCATTCCGGGCTTAGCCTGCTGGGGGTCACCCTTGTACCACGCAAGGATTCTCGGCCCATCGTCAAGCTTTGCTATTGCTACAGGGTAGGGGTCGTATGCGCTGAATGACGGCGGCCTTACGAAGACAACCGTCATTGTTTCAAGCGTTCCTTCATTCTTAAGCTCGACCCACTCTATGTCTGAATCAAAGCAGCTTGGACAGTCCTTCTGAGGTGGGAAGAAGAGTCTTCCGCACTTCTTGCACTTCGTTCCTAGCAGCTTGCCCTCCTTCAGCCCCTCGTAGAAGGGCTTGATGTTCTCAACGGAGATGATGTAGCTGAGCCTGAGCTCTCTCAAATCAACCCACTGAGCTGCACCGCTCTTTTCGTCAGTGATGATGGGAAGTCCCGTTTCCTCAATAACCTTCTTTATCTCCTCTTTCATCGATATCACCTCTTCTCAAGCCCGTAAATTGTCACGTAGCTGTAGTGCCCCGTTCCTCCAACATTGTGGGCAAGCCACCTTCCCTTGTTTATGTCAGCCTGCCTTCCCGGCTCTGCCTTCTGCAGCAGCTGCTTGTAAGCCTCCACTGCCTGACTTACACCAGTTGCTCCAATGGGGTGACCTTTGGCCTTTAAGCCACCATCAACGTTTACCGGAATCTTTCCTCCGATGTAGGTCTGCTCCTCTCTGATCAGCTTGTAGCCCTCTCCCCTCTTGCAGAATCTGAGGTCCTCGTAGGCAATAATCTCTGGAGCGGTGAAGCAGTCGTGGACGTTGGCACCGTCCAGATACTTAGTTGGGTCGTCGATGTCGATTCCGGCCATCTTGTAGGCCTGCTCGGCAGCGTAGGTTGCTGAGGCAAGGGAGCTGAATTCCTCCCTTCTGCTCAGGTTTGCAGTTCCAGTTCCAACACCCTGTCCGAGAATCCAGATTTTCTCATCTATTCCAAGCTCCTTTACCTTCTCCTCGCTCGCCAGAATAATGCAGGCTGAGCCATCGGTGATGGGTGAGCAGTCGAAGAGCTTGAAGGGCCAAGCAACGTATGGGCTTTTCATCACAGTCTCAACATCAATCTCCCTCTGGAACTGTGCGTAGGGGTTCTTAGCTCCATAGTAGTGGTTCTTTACTGCAACCTTTGCGTAGTCCTCTTCGGTAGCTCCGTACTTCATCATGTAAGCCGTGCCATGAAGGGCGTAGTAAGCTGGAAAGGTGAGGCCGAAGTTCTCGAACTCCCAGAAGTAGCTTCCGAACCTGCCGATTAGCTCAATTACGTTCGGATTGGGGGACTCCTGCATCTTCTCCACGCCGAGAACCAGAACGATGTCAGCCATTCCGGACTTCACAGCAGTGTAACCAACTCTCACTGCAGCACTCCCGCTGGCACATGCTGCTTCAACCCTCATTGAGCCCTTTGGGGCGAGGTCTGCATACTCCGCCATCAGCGCCGGAACAGCAGCCTCGCTGCTCCACATGCCTGCATTGCTCACGACAAAGAATTCTATGTCTTTTGGCTCAAGATTGGCTGACTCAAAAGCCGGTTTCATAGACTCCCAGCATAGCTCTGCAATGTTCACGTCCTTCCTTGTTCCAAACTTGGAATGTCCCACTCCTATAACAGCAACGTTCTCCGACATCACTTTTGCCTTTATTTACTCAACATAAAAGCCTTTCTTTATTTTGAGTGGTTTGAAGCCTATATATCCAAAAAATTTAAGTTTGCTCTGCCAATAGTCCAGAACGACCATTAAAGATTTTGCAGCAAACTATGCAACAGTTTTTAAAATCGGAGTACCACTACTGGGTGGATGCCCGATTACCTTGTCGTTCTGCAGGCTGCGTGGATTGTGAGAAAGGCGAGAAGTGTTGAGGACGCGATGAACATAGCGGTTGCCGAGGCGGGGAAGAAGCTCAACCCTGATTTGGACTTCGTGAAGATCGATGTGGGAGACACAGCCTGTCCAAAGTGCAACAGCCCGCTGAAGGCCGTGTTTATGGTTGCCGGTGTTGCGTTAGTGGGGCTAATCTTCGAGATGAAGGTTTTTAACGCAAAAAGCCCGGAGCATGCGGCCAAAATCGCCAAGTACGAGATCGGAAAGAGAATGCCGCGAATTCCGCTTGAGGTTATAGAGGTAGCGGAGATTGAATGACAGTGCTTTTGAAGAGCAAATCAATTGCTAACATAATTTTTATATACGTTACTTACTACCATTATTATGGTGTTCAGAAAATTGAAGGCTGAGGCGGAAATAGTACTTCGACACCTGGAAGTGCTCAAGACTGTGATGGAGAAGCAGCCGGTCGGGATATTTAAGTTGTCGGACATTCTCAACATGCCCAAGCACAGAATAAGGTATTCTCTGCGTGTGCTTGAGCAGTCCGGCATAATAGTCCCGACACAGTACGGAGCAATGGTGAGAGACGAGGGCTACGACAAAATCGAGGAAATGAAAGGAGAGTTAAAAGAAATAAAAGAGCTAATAAATAATATTGAAGAGCTTTTAAACAAGCTCTAAAATTTTTTATTTTTTCACTCAACAACTTCGGCAAAGCCGTACTTTCTCAGGACCTTTGTTATCCTGATGGTCACCACATCATCCACTTTGACTCCGGGCACGAAGACCACGAAGCCATCAACTTTCGCTATTCCGTCCCCTTCCGAACCTACTGCCTCAATTCTTACTTCCCTAATGTCTCCAACTTCCACAGGTGGCGCACGGCCAAATTCTCTACCAAATTCACTCAATTTCAACACCTCATTTCAAATTTCGTAAATGCTTGCGGCAGACTATTTATACTTTTCCCCCTTGAGGACTTTGGGACAAAATTACCTCACCACCCTAACAGCAAACACATTGTGCCACAGCCCAACAGCAAACAAAGCCATCTCTCTCCTGTCCTCCCTCCTCTGCCTTATCAACCATCCAAATCTCCTCTTATCAGCAGAAAATCCTGCCTCACTTAAGTTCCTCTTGAAGTACCTCTTCAGAAACCTATAAGGAGCTTCAACAATCCTCTCGATAACCCTCAACCAGTCAAATCCTATTCTGGCAAGATTTCGCTTTGGAATGACGTAGACAGCTGTCTCAGCATCAAACAGCCTCAGAGTCTTCCTACTGCTGTAATACTTATCCAGAGAAATCGAGTTTACCTTCACCCCCATGCTTTTGAGCATTCCTAAAGCCTTCTCAAAGGCATCTTTCTCAGATCTGTCAGAATAGCCAAAGCCAACGTACATTCCCGTATCGATGTCAATTATCCTGAAAACGTATCTGAAGTCTTTACCTTTCCTTTTAGGATTGCTTCTATAGTGCTTAGTGATGGTTAGGCTGTATCCTGTCCCATCTCCTGAAAAATCTCCTGAAACTCCTTCCTCTCTAAGCAGAAGGATGAAGAGGTTGTGTAAAGCCATTCTAACTTCTTCATCCGAGTATAATCTTTCTATCGTTTTGTAGCTAACCTTTATCCCGAATAAAGGTTCAAACAGCTCTAAAAGCTCCTCAATATCTCTGTTTGATTTGTCCATCAGCCTTGCAAACAGAAAGAGCATAACTCTCTTCTCCAGATCAACTTTCTTTGGTCTTCCCACCCTCTTTTGCACGGTTATCACAGAAATAGCCTCTCTAACGTATTCAGGGAGTTTTCTCAGCCTTTCCTTAACAACTTCTC
Organism: Archaeoglobus fulgidus DSM 4304; assembly: GCF_000008665.1. Lineage (NCBI taxonomy): Archaea > Methanobacteriati > Methanobacteriota > Archaeoglobi > Archaeoglobales > Archaeoglobaceae > Archaeoglobus > Archaeoglobus fulgidus. The sequence goes on along the minus strand of NC_000917.1, from coordinate 258,794 downwards.
TCTTCCTCTCCCATTCTGTGTACGGATACTTTTCCTTCTCCTCCTGTCTTATCTCCTCTGCAATTTCATCCAAAACATCCAGAAGTTCCCTTACAAACTTCCCTGTCACTCTGAATCCAAGGTTCATGTTCTGATTCCAACCAAAAAGTATTTAAGTATTTCTATGGATATACTTAACATGAGGAGGGTTGAAGTGAAGAAGGGAGATTTTGTTCTGAAAGAGGAGGTTGAGGTTGTTTTCGAGAAGAGAGTCACGCCTTTCGGTAATTCAGCAAAGGTTGATGTGCCCAAGAGGTATATTGGGTGGAGAGCGTATGTGATTGTTGTCAGGGATTAAAGGAATTTTGTCCCAAAACCCCCCTTGAGGATGAAGTACGTCAGAGTCTCCTGCAGCCTCAAATCATCCAAAATTCTGTTTATCCTCTCAATCTGGTTCTCAATTTCTCTAAACGCCCTCTCGTACCCTATGTCGTCCTTTATCTCGAGAAATCCGGAAATAATGGCTACTGGATTTCTCAACCTGTCAGCAAGCGACTCAAGCTGCTTCAGATTTTCAAGAAGGAGATTGAAGGCTATCTTCCTGTCCCTCTCTGCTCTGTAGGATGAGACGGCAAAGCCCAGGTTTATGCCCAGCTCCTCGATTATGGTCATTTCATCCTCCGCCAGGCTGCCCACATTGCAAAGAACCAGAACTCCAAAAACGTTCCCGTTATGCCTGATTGGAACGGCCAGGCTCTTAGCTTTGCTTAAAGGGCAATGGCAATCTTCAAACCTCAAAACTCCGTCCTTGGTTTTTTCAGCAAGATGACACTCTGGAGCTAGAGGTGTAGCCTTAATTAACCTGTTTCCGTCCAGAATCCAAGTCCATGAGTCCGTGTCCCTGATTTTTGAGAAAAATCTGCAAACCTTCTGCAGCAAAGCGTACTCGTCCCTTTCCTTCAAAATGAGCTCGTTTATTTCACCGATTATCCTTAGTAGCTGATTTTTCTTTTTCAGCTCCTCCTCGGTTGTCACCCTGTCCGTAATGTCCCTTATAACACCTTCAGCCCCAGCAACCTCACCATTTTTAAACACAGGCCACTCGACGACCTCAACAAACCTTACCCCACCATCTCTGCTCTTAGCCCTAAAGCTGAACTTCACGCTCTCCCCTCTAAGCACCTTCCCAAAGTTCTCCCTCAGAATCTCCAAGTCGTCCTCGTGGGCAATAATTCTCGAAGTCCGCCCCAGCAAGTCCTCCTTCGCATACCCCAGGATCTCTGCGTATCTTGGGTTAACGTCGATAAACCTGCCGTATCTGTCGAGAATGAAGAACATGTCCTTTGACCTTCTGAAAAATCTCTCGTACATTTTGAGCTTTTCCTGATTTTTCATTTCATCAGTTCTGTCTATAAGCATCCCCATCACAGCGGGCCTTCCTCTGAAAATCACCCTCGCTGCTATAGCATCAACGTAAAGTAACCTGCCGTCCCTGGCAACGAGTCTGAACCTGTAGGGAACCTCAACGTGCTCACCCGCAAGCCTTCTGACGTAGTTGTCGATAACCTGCTCTTTGTCATCTGGATGCACTAAGTCAAAGGGATTCATCCGGTATAGCTCCTCAATTGAGTACCCAAGCCCCGTTGCCATCTCGTTAACGAAGGCGAACTTTCCGTCCTGAATGATGTAAACGACTACGAATGCTTTACTTGTCAGCGTTAAAAACAGGTTTTCAAACTCTCTGTCCCTCGTAGCATCTCTGAGTGTGCACAAAATTGCTTCCTTACCGTTATAGTAGCCCTTTGAAGCCATGATTTCTAACTTCCTCTCCTCTCCCAGCTCCGAGGTGATTGCCACCTCATCTCTCACAACACCTTCACCAATTTTTTCATTCAGAGAGCGAATGAAGTTTGAGAACCGCTCAGAATAGTAATTCTCCCCTAACAATTCTCTGAACATGTTGTTTGAGTATACAATTTCACCATCACGGACAACCGCCAAACCGATAGGAAGGTAGTCCAGGCAGCTTTCGTCCTGCTCCGGAATCAACACGCATACTTGGCCGTCATCAAAATCAACCTTGGCCATTTTGAAGCTCATTCCGTTATACCTTGCAACTGGAGATGCGGTGCCATTCTCAACAGTAAAAACCTCGTGAAAGTACTTTCCTTTGAGACCCGGTAAACCAGTTACATCGATAATTTTTCCCCTCTGGTTTAGTTTTAGGAGAATAAATTGCGACATTATTTTAATGTTTGATATTAGCTCCTATTTAAATTTTTTGGTTAATAATCAGTATAATTGCGAAAAAATGAAATGTCAAAGTACAATCCTTTCGTAGTCTTTTTCCACCTCCTCCAAAAACTTTTCAGGAGTTATGCCACGTGCATAAGCCACAGATGTCATCCCGCCAGCTCCAACTCCCTCCTTAACAAAGCCCTCCTCGTAAGCCCTCAGCCCCGGATATCGTGACTTACCGAGCATGGGGTCAGAAGCTATGACGGGGAAGGGGGAGAGGGAGAGGTCTGCTGTGGCGTCGCTGGCAACATATTTTGTGGTGGCTATCACAGCCTCCACTTCTCCCATTCTGGCTATGAGGTTGGCTATAGCCACCATCTGGGTCCCTCCCGCCAAGATTACTGGCTTTTCTGATCCGAGAGCAATTCCTGCGACACCAACCATTACCGGGTCGCCGACGGCTGAGAGAACTTCAATGGGGTCATTGCTTTCAACCCTCTCCACAGCCCTCTCAACAACCTTCCTCTTCAGCTCAACCGGGTTTTCAGGCATGCTGGATGAGACAGCTGCGTTAAGGCCGAGAGCCTTTAAAACTGCCGCAGCAGTTGTCGTTCCTGCGGGAATGCTCTCTCCAATAATCAGAACATCCGAAAGCTTTGAAAGCTGCCTTCCTACAATTTTGGCCCTCTCCAACACCTCCTCAACCTTCTCTCTGTCCATTGCTCTGCTTTCAGCGATGTTCTCCCCCACTGGAGCGTTGAGGTCGATGTAGGGGATTTTTGGCGGAACCATCAGGCCGGAGTTTACAACGAAGAGTGGGATGGAGGTAAGGCGTAAGGCGGTGTAGGTTATCAGGGCTGGAGTTGGCTTTCCGTCTGGCGTTGCGGGTACACCATCAATGGAGAGGCATTTCCCGTGGTAGAGTAACTCCGCATCTGCGGGGGGAGTGTACTTTATCAGCTCTGGATTTGCCCCGGCAACCGTTATCCCCTCAATGTTTGCAGTCTTTGTGTTTCCAATAACGAGCACGAATGCTGCCCTGCCCTTTGCCAGCTCAAGGTTATCGCTCTCTCCTTTAACGAACTTCAGAGTCATAGTCCAACTTTAAAAAATAGGGAAAAAGAGTTTTTGATTGTGTTACAATCGTATTACTTCCTTCTCAGGAGGTAGCCCACACCGAGTAGCCCGGCTACAGCAATGAGAGCTTCAAAGCCCGGCGTAGCTGAGACTTCCCCACCTCCTTTCTCCGTGGTGGCTGGAACCTCGGTAACCTCCTCTGGATTTATCGTTGTGGTGTAAGAAGGTTGTACCTTGCTGACCTTCTCACAGCAAACCTTGAATCTGGCTGAATTATCTCCGGTGATATCTGTCAAAACCAAACTCGGCTGGGAAATGCTGTCTCCAACTGAGAGCTGGTGAGTGGCTATCAGATTGCCTCCCGAATCATAAACGGATATTTCAACGCTCTGGTTTGCGTAATTCACGCTGTTCAGAGTTAAGGTGTACTCTCCGCACTGATACTTTTCCCTTATTTTGGCATCAACCTCTGTCCATGTTTCACATGCGACCTTCTCACAGCACACCGTAAACAATGCCGAGTTATCTCCCGTAATCTGGCTCAGAGTAATCTTTATGCTCCCTTCCACGGCTGTATCTCCCACTCCAAGCGTGTGGGTTGACAGAATATTTCCGCTCTGGTCTATTATCGATATCGTGACCTTCTGATCAGCATAATTGAGCCCAGTCATGGTGAAGTAGTAATCTCCACACGGATACTTTTGCCCTATTACAGCCCTCATGTCCTTCTCTTCACATTCTATAGGTAGTTCCTCACAGCAAATCTTGAATTTAGCGGAATTGTCTCCGGTGATATCAGTCAAAACCAAACTCGGCTGGGAAATGCTGTCTCCAACTGAGAGCTGATGAATTCCCAAAAGGTTTCCTGAGGAGTCGTATACTGCAACCTTCACCGCCTGAGTTGGGTAGTCGACGTTGTCCAGCACAATCGTATAATCTCCGCACTGATATTTCTCGCCTATCTTCAGCTCGACTTCCCTCCAGTTTTCACATGCTACTGCTTCTTCACAGCAAACTTCAAGTACGACTGTGTTTTCTGACATCTCCTTTAGCGTAAGGGTCAAACCTCCCACAACCAGACTCTGACCGAGGTTCACGGAGTAGCTTCCGACAAGGTTGCCGTTCTCGTAAACCGTTACTGTAGCGTAGCCGTTTGTGGAGACCTTTTCTATCGATATCACATAGTCTCCGCACTGGTACTTCTCACCAACCTGAAGCTTTACCGTCTGCGGTCTTTCACATGGTTTTTCAACCACCTCGGTTGGACAGAACCACCCTATTGCGAGGAATCCTGAAACTACTCTGTGTTCATCTTCAACGCTGGCAGTAATCACGTGCTGTCCAGCAATAACGTTAGTTTCGTATTTTCTTAGCTGCGTGAAACCCTTGTAAACTTTGTAGGAATCCACAAGGTTTCCGTCGAGGTATAGGTCGAGACCGTCGTCTGCTGTGTAGTAGAGAGTAATATTTCCGTTTGCTGGAGCAGTAAACTTTAGCGTGGCTTTAAAGTCTCCGTATCCCTGCGGGTAATTGTGGTTCTGGTTGGTGTAGGGCGTAATCCAGTTTGCAATGGAGTCGATTTCTGGACCCGAATACCACCCCGGATACGGTGGGACGACGTAAGCCGTCATCCCCTCAACCTCCCAGTCCACCGGGTCATTCACAGAATCTTCTGCAGCACCGTATAAGTCCGGAATGAAGTTTCCGGTTGTGCCGGTGCTGAGGTCGATTATCCCCTCACACTCCGGAACCTCAATACCTTTCGTTGCCTGCTGGCTGCAGTCTATGACAAAAAACTTGCCTCCGTAAGCGTAATCACGCTGGTTGATTTCCTGAATGTATATCTGGTACGTTCCTGGGGACAAAGTTGCAGGAATGGTCCATGTGTACTGCCCTGAATTGTGTATTCCGGAAGCTATCGGCGTCATTGCCAGACTGAGAGTATCCACCAAGGAAAGGTCAACCCTCCAATCCTCATCTCCTCCAGTCCACTCAATGACTATCTCATCTCCAGCGCAGAAGCTCTCTCCCTCTGCAGGCTTAACAACAACGAGCTTTTCAGGCTTTAATTCCGGAGTAACGTCAGGTCCTGCTGCTGTGATGTATGTAAGAGGATACTTGTCGACGAGGTAGCCAGCGTTGAACGGCTGGTCGCACAGCCCATCAACGTCTGCATCAACACACAGGTCGCTGTATCCGTTGCCAGAGGGCGTGCTGTAGAAGTTACCACCGAAGTATGGGCCACCAATTATGTTGGTCCCGGGTGTTTTCTGAGTAAACAGATTGACGTTTTCCAGATCTCCGGGGTCGGTTGCGGGATTCGCTGCAAGTCCGCCTATGTTCTGGTGGTTTTTAAGGTAATTGTCGTAAATATAAACATTTTTCAAACCAATGTAGGGCCAGTCCCCGTAGAAAACCTTGTATTTTGCTGTGTAGATTCCAATGTTGCAGCCTGTAACTCTGTTGTGGGCTATATCGGATGCGAAGCTGTTGGCAATCTTTATTCCGACATCTGCATTCCTGACAACATTTTCATAAACCAGTGCGTTGTCTGAGAACTCCACGTGAATCCCTATGGAGGCCGAGTTTAAAATCTCAGATTTTGTTACCGCGACTCCCTGTGCCCCTCTTATGTGTATTCCTACGTCAAAACCCTCTACTACCACGTTCTGTATGGACACGTTTTTAATGACGTTTGTGTAGTTGTAAACCGGGTCATTATACACAGTCTGGCTCACAACGAATATCCCATCTCCGGTTGTCCCCGAAATCTTGTGACCCTTTCCGTCAAATGTCACATGGTCAGAGGTTATCACAATACACGTTCCCGATGCTGTTATGTCGCTGGCAAGCTCGTAGTAGCCCGGACTCTGAATTTGAGTGCAGCCAGTTATGGTAGCTGCGTTTACTGTTTGCAGCAGTGCAAGCAGAAGCAGAGCGGCAGTTAATCCTCTAAACAGTCCGAAATTTCCCAAACTTTCACCTCCAATTTAACTGATTAATTACAAAAGCACATTCCTAATACTTAATAATTCCCTGCTTTTGAAAAATAGTAAAAACCTCTAAAACTACCTATGAAAAATTAAGGTTTAAAGGGCTCAACAATCGAGCTTCTTCCCTTCACTATCAGCTCCGCCACACCCTCTCCTGCAGCCAAGGCGAGGGACATGCCGTGCCTGCCAAAGCCGTTGAGCTGGATGAATCCCCTGACTTTCGTCTGGCCGATTACAGGCATTCCGTTCCTGCCTGCATCGTATAGCCCTGCCCACTGCCTCAGCACTGCCATACCCCTCAGCTTGGGCACAAGCTCAGTAACCCTCTTTGCGTAGGTCGTGAGAAAGTCGAGGGAGGCTTTGGTTTCAAGCCTGTCCGTCTCGCTGCCAAGAATCCCTCCAACGATTTCTCCTCTCATGGACTGGCTGAAGTAAACGCCTGTTGAGATATCCATAATGTAGGGGTCAAGGTAGGGCTTCAGGCTTTCAGTTACGCATATCTCCTCCCTGAAAACCTTGTTGTTCAGCTCCACCCCTGCCTGCTGGCTGATTTCATTGCTCCATGCCCCTGCAGCGTTGATGATGTAGTCAACCTTGTAGCTCTCCCCGCTGGCTTTCACAGTTAGATCGTTGCCCTTCACCTCAACACTTGCCGGGGTGTAGTCGTAAATCTCCACTCCAAGCTCCCTGCAGCCCTTTGCCAGCCCCCATACAACGGGCCATGGAAAAACAACTCCACCATCGGCGAAGTAGCTTGCAGCGGTGAAGGCGGAGGTGTTTATGTCGGGGAACAGCTCCTTAACGAACTCAGGCTCGACCATCTTCACCTTAACTCCGGCTTTTCTCTGGAACTCAACCTCTTCCCTGAGCTTCGCCTCCTCACCCTTGCCCGCAATCTTGACGTAGCCGTCCCTTCTCAGCAGAAAGTTGAACCCGACCTCTGACTGAAGTTCATCGTAGAGTTCAAGCGTTCTCTTTGCCAGCTTTATCATAGCTTCATTTGTGAACTGGGCAGTCAAACCGCCTGAGTTCCTTCCGCTCGCACCGTAAAGCAGATACTTCTGCTCGAAAACCTTCACGTCAGCCCCAGCCTTTGCCAGAAAGTACGCTGCAGAAAGCCCCGCAACTCCTCCACCGATAACAGCGACCTTCATTCTTTATCACCCTTCCCTGCAGCGAGTATGTAAAGCGGGACCGGATTCACGGGCTGCCTCTGCGTTGTTACGCCAATCTCATCAACGCTCTTGCCAGTCTTCTGGCTGAGTATTCTTAGGATGTGCATCAGACAGCTCTTACCCTGACATGGGCCAGTCGTTGCTCCGGTAAACCTCTTGAGGCTCTCAAGGTCGTCGTAGCCAAGCTCGATGGCGTGGATTATCTCCTCCTCGGTCAGATCCTCACACCTGCAAACAACCTTCCTGTCCTTCACGCTTATCACCCCACTGGCCTTACAGCCCTGACTTCGAAAATCAGCTCTGCAGGCACCTCCACTCTGACGAGAGAGGTGTTGTCGTTCCTCTCTGGCGGCAGAACCCAGTTAACCACTCCCTCACCGATTTCCTCACCTTTCCTGTTGTACAGCTTCACCCTGTCTCCCTTCTTCAGCCACGGCAGGAACTCGTATTGCAGCGTCACCTCTCCCTTGCCGTCGTCTCTCAGTCTAAGCATGAAGATTGCGAGGCCCGGACAAACGCGAATGCACTTCATGCATCCCGTGCACTTCTCGTAGTCAACCTTTGGCGGGTCGTTGATGTTTTTCATCTCAATGGCGTTTGCGGGACAGGATTCGAAGCAGGGGCTGCATGGGATGGGCTGGGGGCACTCGATGTAGGCTACTGCCTTCTTCTTCAACCTCTCCTCGCTTGGAAAGGGCGGGAGCTCATCCCTCTCAAGGTATCCTCTTTCCAGATACTGGGTCATAGCATCACCTCGCTCTCAAGTGTGCACTTCTCCAATCCGCAGACTATTCTCTCTCCGAAGGGCCCAGCTCTGAACTCCTCTATTTCCTTAACCGCCTCGTCCAGCTCCTTCTTCGCCTCCTCACCACCATAGCCCAGCGTAACTGCGGCATGAATTCCCGCTATCCTGCCCTCCATGATTGCTGCTGTTGCTTCCTCAATCCCCGCAACGTCTCCTGCAACGTAAAGCCCCTTAACACTCGTTTCGTTGAATCTCGTTCTGAGCGGGACGATTCCTCCAAGCTCTGGCACGAACTTCATCTCGCAGCCCGCCTGATAGAGCAGTTCGTGTGTGGGGGATAAGCCGACGGCAACGCAGATGAAGTCGCACTTGATTTCCTTCTCGGTGCCGGGAATTGGCTGCCACCTGTCGTCGAGCTGGGCAATCACAGCCCCCTCAACGCTCTTCCTTCCTATGGCTTTAAGTATGGTGTGTCTCACGTAAATTGGCACTCCGAGCCTTCTCACCTTTGCTGCATGGACGAAGTAGCCTCCAATGCGGGGCATCGCCTCAACAATGGCCGCAACATTCACTCCAGCCTGCATTAGCTGGTAGGTGAGGATAAGCCCTACATTACCTGACCCAACAATCAGCCCCATGTTGCCCGGCTTTATTCCGTAAACGTTCATCAGCGTCTGCACACCGCCAGCACCGTAAACTCCCGGCAGGTCATTGTTCTCAAAGATCAGCGTCCTCTCGTAAGCTCCCGTAGCTACAACAATCTTCTTGGCCTTTATTCTCAAAAGCTTTCCCTCATCATCGTTTAACCTCTGATAAGCCCCCGCCTCACCGTTGTAGATTCCGAAAACCCTCGTTTCCCTTCTCACCTCAACATTCTCTATGCTGTTGAGCTCCTCCTCCAGAATTCCGGCAATTTTTATCCCTCTCGTCCCTGCCCTCTCCTTGGCAGAGCCGAAGAAGCGGTGCGTCTGCTTTACCAGCTGCCCGCCGAGGAAGGGATTCTCGTCAACAAGCAGAACCTTTGCCCCATACTTCCCAGCGTTTATTGCTGCCGACATTCCTCCCGGACCTCCCCCGATAACCAGCACATCAGTTTCAATCTCCTCAAGCTCCGCTCTTCCCTGAAATACAGCCTTTGGCGGGTTGCCGAAGCCCGTAAACTTCCTCATTCTCTTGACCATGAACTCCCTTGCTTTCTTGCTGGTAGTGAACTTGGTGTAGTGGCTGCCGTGGGGGAAGACTTTGTCAATCACATCATCGAGAATGGAGAAAACATCTTTCTCAGCATCAGGCATCCCGCTCTGCGTTCTGACCTGCATCCCGTCCCTGACGTAAACCTTGCAGGTTCTGACGTTCGGGATGCCGTCAACCTCCATCATGCATGCTGAGCACTTGCCTATGGCGCAGAAGAATCCCCTCGGGCGGTGCCATCTGAAGGATCGGCTGAAAACTCTGACTCCGGCAGCGTAAAGTGCAGCAGCAACTGTCTCCCCCTCATATGCCTTTACGGGCTTGCCATTGAGGTAAATTGTGACCTCTTTTCCTCTTTTAAAATCGACAATAGGATGCTCTTGCAGTCTGCCAAACTCGGTTCTGACCATCCTTTCACCTCTGCAACAAGTATTTTAAAATCGTGAATTAGAATGCTTATTTAAACTTTCCTAAGTTTTTTATCTAAATTATTTGTTATTAATAACCAAAAGCAAAAATTTAAATTTATAGTGGAAGCTGAGCGATTATGATTGCCGATTATGAGAGTAAGGCTGCTGACGTTTTGATGAGGTTGATGGAGAAACTTGCCGAGGATGGAGATGCTATAATAAGCGCAATGGACAAGCTGATTTACCTCGAAAACAGCGGTGTTCTTGACGAGCTTGTGGAGATGTCCGGGGCTGTTTTAGCCATTAGAAAACTTCCCGAAGAGTTTCTCGATGAAGATGTGCAGGAAGTGGTGACGAAGAACCTCGAAATGCTGCTAACCGTTGCCCTTTCAGTGGATGAGGGGATGATAAAAAGGGTTGAGAAGCTTGTTGAAGCATTTAAGAAGGCTAAGAACTTCGAGCCGGTTGGAGTGACAGGGGCTCTGAAGTCTCTCAGAGACCCGGACGTGCAAAACGCCTTGGGCTTCCTGCTTGCATTTGCCAAAAATCTAGGTCAAAGTATCAAATAACCATTAAAAAATTTTTTAAATACCAACTAGTTTCTTTGCAGTTTATTATTTAAGATTTCAAAATATTTCCACACAGTTTGGTTAATTTCAAACTCCCTTGCATGCCAGAGGAGTCTCCAAAGACCATATTGGTTGATTATAACAAATGCATCAGCTGTGGAATCTGCGTTTCTCTCTGTCCTCACGATGCTCTGCAACTGAAGGATGGGGTGCCAGTGATGGTCGGAAAGCGCAAGGTTTGTGGACTTTGCGCAGCTTCATGCATAACCAAAGCCATCTCGATGAAGGCCAAGAACTTCACAGACGAGGGGTTGCTTGATGTTGACGTGAAGGACGTCGTGGTTTTCGCTTGCAGGAGAAACGTTGAAAAGGGTAAAGACTACGATGCAACATTAATATCCCTTCTCTGCTCCGCAAGGCTCGATATGTACCTAATCGCAGAAGTTTTCGAGAGAGAGGCGAAGGCTGTTGTGCAGGTTCCTTGCCACACCATCAGGCCGAGCAACATCCTCGGCTTCGACGATCCAGAGAATCCTCAGGTTCTAAAGGAGCTGACGAGGGCGCTTGGGGCCGAGGTTCCGACGTTCACGAGGGACAAGCAGTGCTGCGGTGGGGCGGGTGGTTACGCGAGGCACAACAGAAGAGCAGCGATGGAGTTTCTCAAGCTGAAGCTCGATTCTATGAAGGAAGAAGTCGATCCCGACTGCATCGTCGTTTCCTGCATAACCTGCCTGATGTGGATGGACGAGGCTCAGGAGGAGATGAGGAAGCTGGGGATGATTGACTACAGCATTCCGGTTTTCGACTACAACCAGCTTCTCGCAATCTGCCAGGGCCACGACCCGAAAAAGGTGGCGAGGATAGCAGCAACTCCGAGGGACGAGGTTATAGCGAGGATCCTGGAGAATAAACTTTAAGTTTTTCCATTTTTGTTATCTCAAGTTCGAATTCCGTAATAAAAGGTTATATTGTCTGATTAGAATTTAGAATATCTCTTTAACGAGGAGGTGATTGATTTGGCGCCGCTTTTGGGGGATAATTCCCGGAAATTGAAGTCGTTACAACACACGGCAGGATGAAGCTGCCGGAAGCCTTTAAAGGGAAGTGGTTCGTTCTGTTCAGCCACCCTGCAGACTTCACTCCAGTCTGCACAACCGAGTTTGTGGCTTTTCAGAATAGATACGACGAGTTCAGGAAGCTTAACTGCGAGCTGATTGGCCTTAGCATCGACCAGGTGTTCTCGCACATTAAATGGATAGAGTGGATTAAGGAAAAGCTCGACATCGAAATCGAGTTCCCCGTGATTGCCGACGATACGGGCAGAGTCGCTGAGATGCTCGGTTTGATTCATCCAGCCAAGGGAACGAACACAGTAAGGGCGGTTTTCATCGTTGATCCAGAGGCGGTTATCAGGGCAGTAATCTACTACCCGCAGGAGCTGGGAAGAAACATGGACGAAATCCTTAGGGCTGTGAAGGCTTTGCAGGTCAGCGACCAGAACGGTGTTGCGATGCCTGCCAACTGGCCCAACAATGAGCTTGTTGGTGATGCTGTGATTATTCCCCCACCAATCAGCGAAGCTGAGGCAAAAGAGAGGCTTGAAAAGGCTAAGGCTGGAGATATCAGCTGCTACGACTGGTGGTTCTGCTACAAGAAGATTTGAGGTGTGTTGATGGCAAAGAAGCTCGCTATTTTTCTTTTTAATGACGATGAAATGTGCATGCTCCACGCCTTTCTTTACCTAAGGGAACTCAACGAGAGAGGCTACGAGGCAAAGCTGATAATAGAGGGCAAAGCGACTGTGATTCCTTTAAAATATGCCGAAGGCAGCATTGTTTCAAAACACTACAAGTAGGCAAAGGAGAGGGGCTGGATAGACTGCATCTGCAAGGCATGCTCAGCCAAAATGGGTTCGCTGAAAGATGCGGAAAAGGAAGGTTTAAACGTCTGCTCCGACTTGAGCGGGCACGTCAGCATCGCAAGATACATCGAAGAGGAATATGAGGTATTGATCTTTTAGTTGCTCATTATTGTTATAAGTATATCACCAAAAAAATTTATATTTTTTAATAGCTCTAAATTTTCATGAAGTACTTGCTGTTAGCTCTGCTTCTGTGCCTGGCAGTGGGGACTGCCGGTGGGTTTAAGATTGTGAAAACATGCGAAAAGGACCCCAGAGGCTACATCGCAGACCTTGGAAACGGCAAATACCTGATGCACCTCGAGGGCTCACCCTACGAGATGGGATACCAGCACGGCTGCCTTAAAGGGGCTGAGGTTCAGAGTATGACCAAGGAGTTCGTTAAATCTGTGCTTGCCGGTTACGACATTCCGGAAGATTTGATTCCGGGTCTCTTGAAGCTGGGTAAGGAGGTTGCAAAGGGGAATGAGAAGTATGTCCCTTCAGAGTTCAGAGAGGAGATGAGAGGGATTGCAGACGGAGCGAGAGACGCTGGCTACGATGTGGATTACGATGATGTTCTGTTGCTAAACATGGGTTTCGACGTCATACTGAGCATCGCCTATCCGATAGCCACTCCCATCGTTGCATGGCAGGATAAGAAAGGCGTTGCCTGCGATGGGTTCGTGGCGATGGATGATGCCACCTCCGACGGCAGAGTGCTGATGGGCAGGAGCTTCATGTTCAACCCCGAGGTCTTCCACGAGGTTGCACTGCTGATAGAGCAGTACCCCGATAGAGGTCACAGATTCGTGAGCGTATCCGCACCTGGCTTCGTTGGTGTGACTGCGGCAATGAGCTCCGCGGGGATAGCCATAGGCATGGACATGGTTCCTGCAATGGACACAAAGCCATTCGTTTCCGGAATGGGGTGCTTGCTCACCGCGAGACAGGTTGTGCAGTATGCCGATGAGCTAAGCGATGCTGTGAACATGGTTAAGGGTTCAAAGAGGGGCGTACCGTGGCTTTACATTGTCGGAGATGGAAAGGGTAGAGAGAAGGGTGGAGCGGTGCTTGAAGTTTCTGCAGACAAGTTTGCAGTGAGATACATGGACTACCGCTACCCCGAATGGGCCGAGTCACTCGATTTTCCAAAGCAGATTGAGGACAAGGACGATTTGGTTGTCGTGGCAAACCACTACATAGTTCCGGAGATGTACTCGACCATAAGCTACGCCGTTAAGGACTCGCTCTGGAGGTACGAGACTTTAACAGGACTAATTCTGGACAGTTACGGCAGCATAGACGTCGAAAAGGGGAAGGAGCTAATTGACTACCTCCACCCACCGAACTACGGTTACTACGGAGAGGACGAAAACGTGCCAGTTGCTGCAACAAGAACTCTGTTCGACTTGTCCAACCTAGAGTTGTGGAGCCTTTACGGAATGTACACAGACCCATGGGCTCACTGGGAGCTTACAACAGAATACCAGCCAGCTGGCCTCGATAAGGCGTGGAAGGACACCGAAGGAGATGTTGCTGGTCCCTCCTGGAAGCCGATCAACTACGGGGCGCCCATAATCGACAAGGAAAAGATGCTCGATTCCGCTGATCTCCAGAAGCTTTCTGAAGCGGACGGCAACTACGTTGAGCAGTGCGTTAAGGCATACGCTGGGAATCCGAACTATGCTACCATCCACCTCAGATTCAATGTGCAGAGTTCTGCGAACATCATGCTAACCGTTGCCGACCAGAACGATGGTCTTGAAATCTACGCTTGGAACTACAACACCAACGACTGGCAGAAGGTTTACGACAGAATCTATCCATCCGGCTTCACCACCCTGCGTCTTTCGCTTGGCAGCGAATTTGTAAACAACAGGAAAGCAGACCTGGTTCTGATTTCAGAGGCCAAATGGAAGTTCGGCATGATATACGACAAGGCCTGCGTGGCTGTAGATGCTGCTGCGGTTACCTAATCTTTTTTAACCCCCTTCCTTTTTTGACGGCATGAAGAAGTGGATCGTTCTTGCTTTAACCGTAACATTCTGGGGATTAGCCTTTACGGCCATAAAGTACTCCGTAAGGTTTCTGTCCCCAATCGCGATTGCTTCATTAAGGTTTGCCATCGCCAATACACTCTTTGCCGTGATTATTATTTTAGGAAAGAGAATAAAATGGAAGGACTTGCCGAAGGTGTTTGCTCTGGGCATTTTCGGCGTGTCCGTTTACCACGTCTTCCTGAACCTCGGTGAGGTTTACATTTCGTCGGGAGTTGCGAGCGTCGTGATTTCTCTCGCCCCAATTTTCGTCCTTATCCTTTCCGCGATTTTTCTAAGGGAGAGGATAACGTACAGCAAGGTTGTTGGGATAATCATTGCCTTCCTCGGTGTTGTGGTGATATCAGAGCCTTCCTACGCCAACATTTACGGAATAGCGCTCGTAATGGTAAGCACTGTCGCTGCGGCAATCTACACTACATTCGGAAAGAGTCTGCTTTCGAAGTACAACCCTATAACGCTGACAAGCAACGCGATGGTTCTCGGCTCAATCCCGCTTTATCCCTTCCTTCCCGACTCGATTCGCTCTCTGGGCGGAGACCTCAACCTCATCGGCTCTATAGTATTCCTTGGGATATTCTCCACCTTTTTCGGCTACCTCGGGTGGTACTACTTCCTCGAAAAGGAGGAGGCTTCAAGAGCGTCGGTATTCCTTCTCGCCATTCCCGTCGTGTCGCTGCTCGCAGGCAACATTTTGCTTGCCGAGCCCCTCACGCTCAGAACCGTTGCAGGCTCTGGCCTCGTGCTGCTGGGAATTTACATCGTCGTCAGAAAAAGATAAATCCATTCACGAGAAGGTTGCCTTATGACCAAACTTGAAAACATCTACTGTGCAAGATGCGGCTCGGAGTTCGACCTCAACATCAGAAGGACAACAAGCTACTCAGGCCCCCTTCACATTCCGAACCTTTACTGCCCATTTTGCGGCTCAAGGAGGCTGATGAAGAAGAAGGGGATATTCTTCAGCTCATCCCCTTAGCGTGGCTCAGAATGTGCTTCAAGGAGCCTTTAATTATCTCTGCTGCAAGCCTTACGGCCTTGCTTGAGCCCGGCAGGCAGAAGACTGCCTTGTCATTTACAAGACCCGCTGTTGCTCTCGAAAGAATTGCCGAGTAGCCGACTTCTTGGTAGCTAAGCATCCTGAAAAGCTCCCCAAAACCCTCAATTTTTTTGGTAAACAGCGGCTCTACGGCCTCGATTGTCACGTCTCTCGGATTCAATCCCGTCCCTCCGGTTATCAGGCAGACGTCGGCTCTCACAAGGGCTTCCAGAACAGCCTTCTGAATTCGCATTACGTCATCGGGAACGAGGAAATACTGGGAAGCGTTGAAGTTCTCCACGAGCAGCTTCCCGGAAGCATCATCTTCCGGGATTTTCTCAACGCCCCTCACCTCCCCGTGTCTCTCATATCGGCTTGTGGAAACCGTTATCACCGCCACCTCGTAGCTGACATCCTTTTCGTGCATCAGAACCACCTCTCAAGCGTGGCCTGGGTTGACTTCAGAGCTTTGAGCTTCTCCAAGGCCTTCTCGACCCTCTCCCTGCTGAAGTCGTGCTCCTCGCACAGGAACTCGATGGCCTTCTCAAAGTCAGGCTCCCTGAACTCTATTCTGTAGTCGTCAGTCACAGGAGGATTCAGGAAGAAATTCCTTATCTCCTCTACGTGGTCAATATTTACTTTCAGAGCCTTGAGTGCCCTGAAAATATCTCCGTAGGTCTTGATGTAGTTCAAAGCCTTCTTGACGCCGACACCCTTCACACCCTCATTGTAGTCCGTCCCGACCAGAATCGCTATGTCGATGAGCTGCTCCCTCGTCAAACCCAGCCTTTTGAGGTTGCTTTCCAGAATTATTATCTCCGGCTTTACATCCACATAGACATTTTTGCCGGGAAGCTTCCTTTTTCCCGTTATTGCGAGATTTCTGGCGAGTCTCGGGCTTCCGAAGAGCAGAGAATCGTAATCCTGGCTTCCTGTGTACTCCACATCGCCTTTTGCTGCCATGTAAGCAGCCTGCGCCTCTCCTTCAGACGGGGCATCGACAAAGGGAATCCCCATGTAACTTAAAAGCGTCTTTGCGGAGTCAACAATGTACTCGTCAACCCTCCCTGCAGCCTGAGCATACTTTTTCGCGTCCTTATCTCCTGCCTGCAAAGCCGCAATCCACATCTCCTCTGCCTCAGCCCTTCTCTTTTTCCTCTCCTCAATTTCAGCCTTCTTGAACTCCGGTGGCTCTCCGTCGAATACAAACACCGGCCTGATTCCCACCTCGACCATGTTGGAGACTCTGTATAGGATTCCGGAAAGGTGAGAGGTGATTCTGCCCTGTGAGTCCTTTAACGGCGTACCGTCAGGCTGCCTTATTATCGAGATGAACTGGTATAGCGTGTTGAAAGCATCAACGGCAATTTTCTTTCCTGAGAAGTACTCAAGCTCGACCTCTTCCCTCTCAAAGAGGTCACCAATATCCGCACCCATGATAAATGTTGACGGAGAATACTTAAAAATCTTTGCAGGAAGAATAAAATTGATGAAGGCGGTTATACTTGCCGCTGGATTGGGCACGAGGCTTGGTGGTGTTCCAAAGCCTTTGGTCAGAGTTGGTGGCTGTGAAATAATTTTAAGAACCATGAAGCTCCTCTCCCCCCACGTTTCGGAGTTCATAATCGTGGCAAGTCGCTACGCTGATGACATCGACGCGTTTTTGAAGGATAAGGGTTTCAATTACAAGATAGTCAGGCATGACAGGCCCGAGAAGGGAAACGGCTACTCCCTGCTTGTTGCCAAAAACCATGTAGAGGACAGGTTCATTCTGACCATGGGCGACCACGTGTACAGCCAGCAGTTCATCGAAAAGGCTGTGAGGGGGGAAGGGGTTATAGCGGACAGAGAGCCGAGGTTTGTCGACATTGGGGAGGCCACGAAGATTAGAGTGGAGGACGGCAGAGTGGCGAAGATCGGCAAAGATTTGAGGGAGTTTGACTGCGTTGACACTGGATTTTTCGTCCTGGATGATTCAATCTTCGAGCATGCTGAAAAGCTCAGAGACAGGGAGGAGATACCGCTGAGCGAGATTGTTAAACTCGCCAGACTGCCTGTAACTTACGTTGATGGGGAGCTATGGATGGATGTGGACACAAAGGAGGACGTTAGGAGGGCTAATAGAGCCTTGGTGTCTGCTGCAGTCAAGGGCTCCGGGGACGGGTTTATTTCAAGGAAAATCAACAGGAAAATCTCGACGAGAATTTCGGCAGCCATCGTTAATAAAGTCAACCCCAACCAGATGACTCTTATCTCTTTCCTTGTCGGAGCTTTTTCCGCCTTAGCAAGCTTTTTTTCGATTCCCTTAGCAGGCCTGCTGTACCAGTTCTCCTCAATTCTCGACGGGTGTGATGGGGAGATAGCAAGAGCCTCACTGAAAATGTCCAAAAAAGGCGGGTATGTTGATTCAATTCTGGACAGGTTCGTCGATTTCCTTTTTCTCGCAATAATCGCTCTCCTGTATCCAAAAACGGCAACCGTAGCTATGTTTGCGATCTTCGGGAGTGTGATGGTCAGCTACACCTCCGAGAAGTACAAGGCGGAGTTCGGAGAGAGCATATTCGGAAAGTTTCGCGTGCTGAACTACATTCCCGGAAAAAGGGATGAGAGGATTTTTCTGATCATGATTTTCTGCCTGCTTTCCGCGATTAGCCTGCAGTGGATATTCTGGATGTTTTTGTTTGTAGCAGCTATCAGCCTTACCAGAGTTGTGGTTACTTTACTTGCTGTTTTGGTTTCTAAATAAAATTGAAAAGGTTCACAAAAACCGGCGACAATACGCCGCCGGCAGGATTCGAACCTGCGACCGTCCGGTTAACAGCCGGACGCTCTACCAGCTAAGCTACGGCGGCTCTTGCTCTCCTTGTCGGTATAGAAATTTAAGCTTTGCCCTCAGAAGCAACAATCTTAAATAATTGTTTAGTAAATATCAATCATGCGTTTTGTAAGAGGTTTTCCGTCGACAATGATGGATGAATACCAGCTGAACATTACAAACATACTGAGACATGCGGCCACGAATTTTCCAGAGAGGGAGGTTGTTTCGAGAAACCTGGATGGGAGCCTGTTCAGATACAGCTATGGCGAGGCTTACGAGAGAGTTTCAAGACTGGCCAACGTCCTCGAAGAGCTTGGGGTCGATGTTGGAGATAGAGTGGGAGTTCTGAGCTGGAACACTCACAGATTCTTTGAGCTCTTCTTTGCCATTCCCGGGATCGGAGCAGTCCTTCTGGAGATGAACCTGAGGCTGCATCCGAGGGAGATTGCCTATGTTGCAAACCACAGCGGTGCGAAGGTGATATTCGTTGATGAATCCTTGCTTCCAATTGCCGAAGCTATAGCCCCGTCTATAGGTGTGGAGAAGTATGTGGTCATGACCGACGGGGAAACTCCGGAGACGAAGCTTCCGGAAGTTTACAGCTATGAAGAACTTTTGAGAAAAGCAAGTAAGGACTACGATTTCCCGATGGTGGATGAAACTTCTGCCTACGCAGCCTGCTACACATCCGGCACAACCGGAAATCCGAAGGGAGTTTACTACTCCCACCGCTCGATGGTGCTCCACTCACTAATAGCGGCAATCGGAATGGGTTTAAGGCCCGAAGACGCTTACATGCAGCTTGTTCCGATGTTCCACGCAAATGGGTGGGGTGTTTTCTTCGCTGCAACACTGGCAGGGAGCAAGCTCGTCTTCCCTGGGAGATATGCTGTAGACAACCTTGCTCCGGTGGTTGAACTGATGCAGAGCGAAAAGGTTACAGCAACAGCTGGAGCTCCTGCCATTTTCCTTCCCATGCTAAACTACCTCCAGAAGGTCGAGCCAAAGCCGAAGTTCAACATAAGGGCGTGGAGCGGCGCAACTGAGCCACCGCTTGCAGTGATGAAGGGATTGAAAGAATTCGGCATTGAAATAATTCATGCTTATGGGGCAACCGAAACATCCCCGCTCGTGTGCTACAACTACGTAAAACCGGAGCTGAGGGAAAAACTGAACGAAGAGGAGTTGTGGGAGCTCAAGAGGAAGCAGGGAATCCCCGTGTTTGGCGTGGAGGTCATGCTGGTTGACGAGGAGGGGAACAGACTTCCACACGATGGCAAGACGATTGGCGAACTCTGCATCAGGGGGCACTGGATTACGGGAAGCTACTACAAGGATGCAAGAACGTTCGAGTCGTTCATCGATGACGGGCTGTTAAAGTGGTGGAAGAGCGGTGATGCCGCAACCATCGACGAGTGGGGATACATCAAGATTGTAGACAGGTTCAAAGATCTAATAAAGAGCGGTGGAGAGTGGATAAGCAGCGTTGACCTTGAGAACCACCTTATGGCTCATCCAAAGGTATTTGAGGCGTGCGTTGTGGGCATTCCCCACCCCAAGTGGGAGGAGAGACCTCTAGCGTTTGTCGTTCCAAAGCCTGAATTCAAGGACAGCATAACAAAGGAAGAGCTGTACGAGCATTTAAAACAGAGATTTGCAAAGTGGCAGTTACCAGATGACATCATCATAACTGACGAGATACCAAAAACAAGCGTAGGAAAGTTCAGCAAACGGACGCTGAGGGAACAGTACAAGGATTACTATACTAAATAAAAATTTTTCATTCTTTTATTAAATCACCAAGTATGCAATCCAAACAAGCGCTGCAGTAATTCCCGCAATTGCCAGAAGTTGCCTGTAGGTCTTGCCGATTTCTGTGCCAAAGTACTCTGCGGTGAGGATGTAGCAGAGGTGCATGGGAGAGAGCATGACCCCAATATAACCAGCAGCAATTACGAGCATCAGGTTCTTCGCCACAACAATTCCAGAACCCGTAAAGGACGTTAGGAGAGGGAGAGCTATGGATGAGTAGCTCATTTCGATGCCCGTGGCAAAGCCCACCAAGAGTGTTAGAAGAAACGCTGCTGCAGGAGCAGGAAATCCGAGAGAGATGTCGGTGAAAAGAGATTCCGCCGCACCGCTGTTCTGTATTACAGACTTGTAAACCATCACTGCGAAGACCAGCAGTATTATTTTTTTGTCCACTGTCCTTCTGAAAATCTCCCTGAAGTCTTCCAGCTTTGCTCTATTGTGGATGCTAACTGCAGCAATAGCCACAACAAGGGCAAGGAGGAGGTCGAGCCTTAGCAGAACTGAAAGGATTAGGAGTATGGCTATCGGATAGAGGTTAATCAGGGAATCAAAAAGGTTTCTTGAAACTCTAAACCTCCTTTCCATGCCTCTGGTCAGCGTTAGTCCAGCAGTCAGTGCAAAAACTCCGATTGGAAACGTAGCAGCGGCAAAGTGGAAATAGTCAACGTTGACGACTGCCGCACCTATTATGACGCTCGGATAGAGGGGCCAAAATGTGACCCATACGTGTCTGAACCAGTAGTTGAGGAGAGTCGCTTTTTCGGGAGAGATTCGGTACATTTTTGTCAGTGGTCCGAGCATAACTGCTGAGATAAGCGCACCACCGGGCATGGGAAGCAATCCAATCAAAAGTGGGATGAGGAGAAAACTGTATACTCCAAACGATTCTGAGAGTCCGCCTGTGACTTTTTCGAGCATTCCAAAGTATTCCATTGAGTAACCGAGGGTGAAGGCAAGAATAACAATAACCACTATTTCAATTGTTTGGGGATTTGCAAGGGACTTCAGCATAACCAAAAGCCCATCAGCACCGAGAGTGAGGTAGGCAAGTATTGCTGAACCAACAAAGATGGCCAAGCCTATGTTGACCTTTCTTATCAAAATCAGCACGACGGCTATGGAGAACAACAGTGCCAAACTGCTCGATGCCACCATAGGCACGAAGTTTTGCTCTCCTGAATTTAAAACTTTCATCACCTTTATATTTCTCAACTTCCCAGGTGGGCCGTGAAAGAAGTCATAATGAAATACGTAGTTCAGAACGCCGCAAAGTACGGAAAAGCCAGTGAAAAGGCTGTAATGGGGAAGGTGATGGCAGAAAATCCAGAACTCAGAAAAAAAGCTAAAGAGGTCCTTGAACTCGTAAAGGAGTGCATTACCGAGTTCGAAGCGCTTTCTGAAGAAGTAAGGAAGGAGCTAATCAAAAAATACAGCATGGATAGCGAAGCTAAAAGGGAGTTGGAGACGAAGAAGCTTCCAGAGCTTGAGGGGGCTGAGAAAGGGAAAGTTGTGATGAGATTCGCTCCTAATCCAAACGGTCCACCTACACTCGGTTCTGCTAGGGGGATAATCGTCAACGGTGAATACGCGAAGATGTACGAAGGGAAGTACATTATCAGGTTTGACGATACAGACCCCAGAACCAAGAGACCGATGATTGAGGCCTACGAGTGGTACCTAGAGGACATTGAATGGCTCGGTTACAAGCCTGACGAGGTTATTTACGCCTCAAGAAGGATTCCCATCTACTACGATTATGCAAGAAAGCTTATAGAAATGGGCAAAGCCTACACCTGCTTCTGCAGTCAGGAGGAGTTCAAGAAGTTCAGGGACAGTGGTGAGGAGTGCCCACACAGAAACATCAGCGTCGAGGATACACTTGAAGTCTGGGAGAGAATGCTTGAAGGAGACTATGAGGAAGGAGAAGTCGTTCTTAGAATTAAGACGGATATGCGCCACAAGGATCCGGCAATAAGGGACTGGGTGGCTTTCAGGATAATAAAGGAATCACATCCTCTCGTTGGGGATAAATATGTTGTCTATCCCACACTCGATTTTGAATCTGCTATAGAGGATCACCTTTTAGGCATAACGCACATTATCAGGGGTAAGGACTTAATTGATTCTGAGAGGAGGCAGAGATACATCTACGAGTATTTTGGCTGGATTTACCCCATTACAAAGCACTGGGGCAGGGTTAAAATCTTCGAATTCGGGAAGCTATCGACTTCTTCAATTAAGAAGGATATTGAAAGGGGTAAGTATGAGGGCTGGGATGACCCAAGGCTGCCAACCTTGAGAGCCTTCAGGAGGAGAGGATTTGAGCCTGAAGCCATAAAGAGCTTCTTCCTTTCGCTGGGAGTTGGCGAGAACGACGTTTCCGTCAGTCTCAAGAATCTTTACGCTGAGAACAGGAAAATCATCGATCGCAAGGCAAACCGTTACTTTTTCATTTGGGGGCCCGTGAAGATTGAAATCGTTAACCTGCCGGAGAAGAAAGAGGTCGAGCTCCCGCTGAATCCGCACACGGGCGAGAAGAGAAGGCTGAAAGGTGAAAGAACTATATATGTTACAAAAGACGACTTCGAGAGGTTGAAAGGGCAGGTTGTAAGGCTGAAGGACTTCTGCAACGTTCTGCTTGACGAGAAGGCAGAGTTCATGGGTTTTGAGCTTGAGGGGGTCAAGAAGGGGAAGAACATAATCCACTGGCTTCCTGAGAGCGAGGCTATCAAGGGCAAGGTTATCGGCGAAAGGGAAGCGGAAGGGCTTGTGGAGAGAAACGCAGTTAGAGATGTCGGGAAAGTCGTGCAGTTCGAGAGATTTGCTTTCTGTAAAGTAGAGTCTGCTGACGAGGAACTGGTCGCGGTGTACACGCACCCGTGACCAAAATCCTTAAAAGCCCAATGAGATTAAGGTCGAAAGAGCCACAAGCCCGGGTGGTGTAGTCCGGCCTATCATGCGGGCCTGTCGTGGAGATGGGGTCCTTAAGCCCTAAATCCGCGGAAAGCCCGCGACTCGGGTTCAAATCCCGGCCCGGGCGCTCTCATCGCTTAAGAGCTTATTTTTGTAACACTACACAAAAGGTGAACCGCTAATTTTAAATCCAGAAAAACCAACTTACATCACCCGCCGTTGCGGCCGGAGGGTGCAGTAGCACGCGATGAAAGGCCGTCGGGAGCAACAAAAATATAAACAATTCAGCCTCAACAACCCTTAAGGGCTCGTGGTCTAGTGGTTATGACGCCTGCCTCACACGCAGGAGGTCCCCGGTTCGAATCCGGGCGAGCCCATTTATTTCTTTAGAGGCTGGGGCGACATGTTCTCTCATCATCGCTTATGTATCCCGCCTCATGAGTGTATTGGCAGCCTGAAAGCACTCCATTGCGAGAGTGTTGTAAATGAAGTAATCCTTCACATCCTTGGATTTGAGATTCATTGTACCTCTTAGATGCTTCTCAAAACGCAAAACGAGCTCTGCAAACCTCATCCAAGCACCTCTGATGAAATGCGCTTATACATTCGAGACGTGTCGAGGTATTCTCTCATAACCCTGAACTTTATCTCCGCAAGCTTCTCTTCATCTCTCACAAAAAGCTCTCTTCCATACTTGAATACCTCGTGTTTTATGTGCAGAGGAAGGCGGTGGAAAAGGACCACATCAATTTCTGGAGATGATAGGCTTCCGATATCTGCTTCGCTTTCAGGGGTTGGATTTTCCATTATAACTGCAATGTCTATGTCTGAGAGAGGTGTCGCATTTCCTTTAGCGTGAGAGCCGAAGAGGTAGATTGCAATTACTTTGGGATGGGATTTGATAGTTTCGATGATTTTTGAGAGTTTAGGGTTAAGTTCCATGTTTGTTTTAGCAGTGCAAAGTTAATATTTTTTGCTTCTTTAATCTTTTACATGAGCATTGAAGTTAGGAAAAGCATATTTCCTTCATTGCCAATTATCGTGTTTATCGTTTTTGTCGAGGTTCCAGTCTTGTCTGTAATTTATCCGTTAATTGAAGTTTTAACAATTTACCCACTGCTAATCTCTCTAATTTTTTCACTGGCAGTTTTCGCATATAAGTTTCAAAAATCTGAGAAGAACTTGAAGAGATTGGCAAGGCAAATAATGGCTTTGTTCGTCATTTTCTGGTTGCTCTCTCAAATCACAATGGTTGTTGCCGTGGAGTCTGAGTATCATGGTATCGTCAGTTTTCGACGGGATATTTACAACGCCCAATTATCCTGTAAAGGCTGAATCATACGCCGAACATCTAAAAGGGAGTTACAGAA
Source organism: Archaeoglobus fulgidus DSM 4304 (assembly GCF_000008665.1). Classification (NCBI taxonomy): domain Archaea; kingdom Methanobacteriati; phylum Methanobacteriota; class Archaeoglobi; order Archaeoglobales; family Archaeoglobaceae; genus Archaeoglobus; species Archaeoglobus fulgidus. The sequence goes on along the minus strand of NC_000917.1, from coordinate 234,505 downwards.
ACGTTTACGAAAGTCTATACAACCTGAAAGATGACACCGGAATCTCTGTCCTCGACGAACACGGCTTTAATGCTGTGAATGTCACGATTACTGCGATAATAGACCCCGCTGCAGGTGAAGCAAACGATAGACCAAGCAAAAAATGCGGAAGTGGAAATCTTCGCGTTGAAAAACTGGTATGACCCTCTGATTGAAAGAGGCGAGACAGATGAGAGTGGAAAATATCAAACTGTGCTGAGGAATTATGGAGTTTATGTCGTAACAGTTAAAACATCAGATAATCGATTTGTGGGCGTTGTAGAGGTTAATGGTGAGGATTTGGAAAATGGAGATGAAATCGTTGTGAGGTTGCATAAGTATGAGTAATTTGTTTTGGTAGAAGAATTTCCAAACTCTCTTGAACCAACCGAAAGTTCTAATCACCTCTGTGCTTAAAGCTAAATGTTGGCATCCAGCAAAAACTTAGATTTTCGCATATTTCCTGATTTCCTCCTTAGCATGGTTTTTGCAGCATATTCAATTGCATCGAGAACATCATCTTTTGAAATCCCGTACTTCTCTGCCATTTGTTTATTGCGGTGTTCGTGTTGAGAATTTTGTAAAAGTCCGAAACTTTCGCACTGCAATACATTACCAATCAATTTTTTAAGTGCGACACAACGTGAAACATGAATCCGCGGAAAATCGCAGCCAGTTACGAGGACGTCACCATAGGAATTTTCGGCTCTCACTCAGCGAAGGAAGTGGGAATGGCTGCAAAAGCCTGGGGCTTCAAGACAGTCATCGTCGTGCAGAGGGGAAGGGACAAGCTTTACACCAAATACAACAGGCACCTTTATGATGAGGTGATAATGGTCGAGAAGTTTAAGGACATACTTAACAGGGAAATTCAGGAAAAACTACTCGAATTGAACACCATTTTCATCCCCAACAGGAGCTTTGCCGTGTATGTCGGTTACGACGGTATAGAGAAGGAGTTTGAAGTCCCGATTTACGGCAACAGGTTTATGCTGAGAGCTGAGGAGAGAAACCACCCTAAAAACCAGTACTACCTTCTCGAAAAGGCAGGTTTGAGGTATCCCAAGGAGTTCAAGTCTCCGGAGGAGATCGACAGGCTCGTGATAGTCAAGGTTCAGCAGGCGAAGAATCCACTCGAAAGAGCCTTTTTCTACGCCGTTTCGCCGGAAGACTACTACGAGCAGGCTGAGAGATTGCTGAAGGAAGGTGTAATTGACGAGGAGGGGCTAAAAAAGGCCAGAATAGAGGAGTACGTGTTGGGAGCGAGGTTCAACGCCAACTTCCACAGTTACGCCCTTAAAGACGTGTTTGGGAACTTTGACTTTGTGGGGTTCAGCGACAGGAGACAGGTCAACCTGCAGGGATTTCTGAACCTGCCTGCGAAGGATCAGCTAAAGATTAACGTTCCGGTAAAGAACGAGGAGATTGGTCATTTCGGAGTTACCATGAGGGAGAGCAAGCAGCAAGAAGTTTACGAGGCTGCAGAGAAGTTCATCGAAGCCTGCAAAGCTGAATTTCCACCGGGAATCATAGGCATGTTCGGTCTGCAGGGAGCAATGGCTTACTCTCCCGAGGATGAGACGAAGCTTGAGTTCGTAATCTTCGATGTCTCCTTCAGGGTTCCTGGCGACCCTGCAATAGGCCCCACATCGCCGGAGATGAGAAACCTCACACTTAAGCATGGTGTGAAGATAGAAGACCCACTGGATTTGACAATGATGGAAATAAAAAAGGCGATGGAGCTCAAAAGAATGGAAGAGATAGTTACTTAACCGGCCTCAAGCAGCTCAATCCCGTCGTCAGTAAGCTTCAGCTTCCCATCTTCCTCTTTTACAAACCCCTCTCTTATGAGCCAGTCCAGATTGAACTTGAACTGGAAATCGGAGAGTTCAAGCTCCTTTTTTAGCTCTTCCCTCGTCTTGCCCTGAACGCCTATCGCGGCAACAATCTGCCTTCTTATAGGGCTCATCGAAGCCTTAAAAAGCCTCTCGTGATGCTCCCTATCTCTTACTTTCTCACCCATCAATACCACCTCAAAAATACATTGGCAAAATTTAATTTAACTCTTTCCCACATTTTATCAAGCCGTCACATCCGTGACCAAAATCCTTAAATTGCTCGTTGCGAAGAAAAGTTGAGCCGGGGTTGCCGAGCGGTAAGGCGACGGCCTGCTAAGCCGTTGGGCGTTGCCCGCGTGGGTTCGAATCCCACCCCCGGCGCTGAAACTTTGGTGCTTTTCTGAGCCACAAAGATGGCACTGCTAAGCCTCAGAAAACCTTAAAAAATTCGGATTTTATTGAGGTTGTGAAGGTTGCAATTATAGGCGGTGGCGCTGCTGGAATGAGTGCAGCTTCAAGAGTGAAAGCTTTAAGACCCAACTGGGACGTCAAGGTTTTTGAGAAGTCGAGATGGGTTAGTCACGCTCCTTGCGGAATTCCCTTTTTCGTTGGAGGCGCTGTCGAGAAGTTCGATGAGCTTTGCGCTTACGACATAGATTACTTCAAGCGTGAGAGGGGTATTGATGTTCATACCAACGCGAGGGTTGTGGAAATTGAGGAGGGTAGGCTAACCGTTGATGAGGGTGGGAAAGAAGCATCCTATGAGTGGGACAAGTTGCTATTCGCCACTGGATCAAAAGCAGTTCGGCTAAATGTGGAAGGAGAGAACTTGGAGGGCGTTATTTACGTTGACGACATCGAAAATGCGGAGAGAGTCAAAATAGAGGCAATGAAAGTCGATAACGTGGTTGTTGTTGGCTCTGGCTATATAGGAGTGGAAATGGCGGATGCTATAACAAGACTTGGAAAAAACGTCACAGTCATTGAGGTGATGGAGCGACCACTTCCCGAGTATGACGCTGAAATTGCCGCAATAATTAAATCAGAGATGGAGAAATACGTAAACCTAAGACTGAGTGAAAAAGTGACGGCTTTTGAAGGAAAAGACAGAGTAGAAAAAGTTGTAACAAACAAGGGCGAGTATCCATGCGAATTGGCAATAATAGCTGTTGGAGTTGCGCCCAACACTGACCTCGCGAAAGGTTTCGTTGAGCTTGGTGTTAAGGGGGCAATCAGGACGAACAGCAGGATGGAAACGAGCAGAGAAAATGTTTACGCTGCTGGAGACTGTGCGGAGTCGATCAATATCGTAACAGGCAGGGAGGACTGGATACCGCTCGCCGCTCCGGCAAACAAGATGGGGTACGTTGCGGGTGTCAACATGGCCGGGCTTGAAATGCACTACCCGGGCTCGCTGAAAAGCCAGCTAACCGGTTTCAAGGACATCGAAATAGGAAAGGCGGGTTTAAGCGAGAATGAGGCAATAAGGTTTGGATATGAGGTTGTTTCAGCCTTCATAACTTCAAGAACCTCCGCTCGCTACCTTCCAGGCGGTTTAATCCACCTGAAAGTCGTTGCCGACAGAAATGGTAAGCTGCTCGGCCTGCAGGCGGTGGGGAAGGACGTGGCGATGAGAGTTTACGCTGCCTCAGCACTTCTGCACAAAAATGGAGATGTGAAAGACCTTTTCTTCTGCGACTTCCCCTACTATCCGCCCGTTTCGAGAGTTTGGGACCCGCTGGTTGTCGCGGCGAGGAACATATTCAGGAAGCTCGGATTGCCGTAGCTACTCGTATTCGATTGTCGCTGGAGGTTTGGGGGTTATGTCGTAAACAACTCTCGAAACTTTGTCTATCTCTCCGGTAATTCTCAGTGCGATTCTCCTCAACCTATCGTAGTCTATCTTTATTGGGTCTGCCGTCATCCCGTCCCTCGACTCCACTGCTCTAACGGCAATGATGTATCCCCATACCCTCACGTCCCCCTTCACACCGGTGGCCTTGCCTATGAGGGCTGCGAAGCACTGCCACTTATCGTAGTCTGCAAGCTCCTCCTCCACTATCTTGTTCGCCTTTCTGACGATCTCGACCTTTTCAGGTGTTACCTCTCCGACGATTCTGACCGCCAAACCGGGACCGGGAAACGGCATTCTCTCGGAAATCTCCTTCGGCAGACCGAGATATCTCGCAACCTCCCTCACCTCGTCCTTGTAAAGCTCCCTCAGCGGCTCTATAACGTCCTTAAACTTGTAGCTTGTGGGAAAACCTCCGACGTTGTGGTGGCTCTTTATACCCCCCTGACTTTCGATAATGTCCGGATAAATTGTTCCCTGAATGAGGTACTCAGCGTTGTGCTCTTCAGCAACCCTTTCAAATATTCTTACGAAAAGCTCACCGATAACTTTCCTTTTTTCCTCCGGGTCTGTGACACCCTTGAGAGCCTTGAAAAATTCCTCCTTTGCATCGATGAACACAAGCCCCATATTGCCGAAGATTTCCTTTATTTTCTCAGGCTCTCCTTCCCTCATCAGCCCTGTGTCCACAAAAACGGGAATGAGGCGGTCGCCTAATGCCTTGTGCGCGAGAACTGTGCAGACTGAGCTGTCCACACCTCCTGAGAGGGCTATTATAGCCTTACCGTCTTTAACTCTCTCCCTAATCTCCTTAATTGCGTTTTCAACAAACTTCTCCACGTCCATCAAATCTCCTCCTCTCTCCTGTATTTCAGCGCTGCCCTCACAAATCCAACGAAGGGTGGGGAGGGTCTGTAAGGTCTCGACTTGAATTCTGGATGGAACTGGGTTGCGAAGAAGAACGGGTGGTCGGGAAGCTCGGCAATCTCCATCCTTCTCCCACCGTCTGAATAAGCGCTGAATACGAGGCCTTTGCTCTCTATTTTCTCAATGTACTCCGGATTTACCTCGTACCTGTGCCTGTGCCTTTCAACAACTTTTTCGCTTCCGTAGAGCTTGTGGGCGATCGTGCCCGGCTTGATCGTGACCTCAATGTCTCCGAGCCTCATTGTCCCACCCATCTCGTCAATCCCCTTCTGCTCTGGCAGAAGATCGATTACAGGGTGGGGTGTGTTCTCGTCAAGCTCCGTGCTGTTTGCTTCGCTGAAACCAACTACGTTTCTGGCAAATTCAATAACGGCAAGCTGAAAGCCGAAGCAGATTCCGAGGAAAGGCACGCCATTTTCCCTCGCATACTCTATTGCCCTAATCTTCCCCTCGGCCCCCCTCGCTCCAAAACCTCCCGGCACGAGGATTCCATCAACGTCGAGAGTGAAGTCGTCAACATTCTCTAAGTCCTCGCTGTCAACCCAGACAATGTTGACCTTGCAGCCCGCCTCTATTCCTCCGTGCTTTAAAGCCTCCTTGATGCTGAGATAGGCATCTCTCACGTCAACATACTTCCCAACTATGGCAATTGAAGCCTCCTCGTAGAGTGTTTTCATTCTTTTTACCATCTCCTCCCACTCTTTTCTGCTTTCTTTTGCCCTTAAATTCAGCTTTCTCATCAGATACTCATCAAGCTTCTCCCTTTTGAAAATTAGAGGCACCTCGTAAATGTCCTCAGCATCCTCATTGCTGATTACCGCCTCTTCAGGAACATCACAGAAAAGGGCTATCTTCTTCTTCGTAGCCGGCTTCAATCTTTCAGAGCATCTCCCCACAATTACGTCGGGATGCAGTCCAAGCTCTCTCAGCTCCTTCACACTGTGCTGCGTTGGCTTCGTCTTCTGCTCTCCTCCCGCATCAAGCGGAACGAGGGTGACATGGACGAGGGCAAAATCCTCCTCCTTCTCCTCATTGTGCATCTGCCTTATCGCCTCAAGGAAGGGCATCCCCTCAATGTCTCCAACAGTTCCTCCAATCTCAACAAGGCAGATTTCTGCGTTGCTCTCCTTCGCAACCCTCCTGATCCAGCTCTTTATCTCGTCCGTAACGTGGGGAATTATCTGCACCGTCTGGCCGAGGTAGTCCCCCTTTCTCTCTTTCTCAATCACTCTCTTGTAAATCTTCCCCGTTGTGATGTTGTGGTCTCCCGTGACCTCCTCTCCGATAAACCTCTCGTAGTGGCCGAGGTCGAGGTCCACTTCAGTCCCATCCTTCAAAACGTAAACCTCCCCGTGCTGGAAGGGGTTCATAGTTCCTGCATCGATGTTAATGTATGGGTCGATTTTTATCGGAATGACTCTGTAGCCCATGTCCACGAACAGCCTGCCAATTGAGGCCGCTGTGATACCTTTGCCCAGTCCGCTCATCACTCCTCCAGTCACTACAATGTACTTCATTGTCTCAACTCCGGAGGGCGCAAATCTGGAATCCCATCCTCAATGGGAAATTCAGCACGACAACTGCTGCAAACGAGCTTTCCAGATATAATCTCCTCTTCGTTCTCCTCAACCACTTCAACTTCCAATTCCGACTTGCAGAGAGGACACGCGAGGATTTCCAGAAGCTTCCTTTTCATGAATGCTGTTGGAGGTATGAGTAAATAACGATTTCCGCCTTAATTTTAAATACCGCAAAAAAGCCTACCAGCATGGATTTCACGAAAGAAAAATTTCAGTTGCTTGCAATCTCATCTCTCACCCTTCCTTGGCTGATTTCCCTCGCATTTAATTATCATCATCCTGCATTAACCCAGACTCTGCTTTCCGGTTTAGCGGTGGTCTCTGCGAGCTTCCTCATTTCTTGGGCAGCAGAGACTGCAGAGATGGACGTTCCAAGGTCTTTCAGCTTGGCAATCGTTGCCCTTCTTGCCGTGCTGCCAGAGTATGCGGTTGACGGCTACTTTGCGTGGAAGGCTGGTAGCGTGGGAGGAGAGTACGTTCACTATGCAACAGCAAACATGACGGGAGCGAACAGATTGCTGATAGGCATTGGCTGGAGCCTCGTCGCCTTTATTGCTTTCAGGACGCTTAAAAGCAAGGAAGTGGAGCTTGACGATGGAATAAGGCTTGAAATCTTTTTCCTTTTCCTTGCAACTCTCTACGCTTTCACTTTACCGCTTAAGGGACACATCTCACCTTTCGATGCGCTTGTTTTTGTCTCTCTGTATGCCATCTACATCTACCTCTCCACGAAGGCTGAGAGAGAAGAAGTGGAGGTTGGGGGTGTTCCAGCCTACCTTTGCAGCTTGAAAACTGAAACAAGACGTCTTTCAGTGGTTGTCCTGTTTCTCTTTGCCGGTTTTACCATTTTGATGAGCGTTGAAGCTTTCTCGGAAGGTTTGCTTGAGACGGCGAGAATTGCTGGGATTGATGAATTTCTCGCTGTTCAATGGATTGCCCCCTTAGCCAGCGAGTCTCCCGAGCTAATTGTTGCGATTTACTTCGTTCGGAGATTCAGGGTTTCAGCTTCAATGAACGCCCTGATTTCCTCCAAAGTCAACCAGTGGACCCTTCTGATTGGAACAATAGCAATCATCTACAGCATCTCGGCATTCAAGCTCCAGAGCCTCCCTCTGGATGCGAGGCAGAGCGAGGAGGTTCTGTTAACTGCTGCCCAATCACTGTTTGCAGTTGCCATTCTGCTTGACCTGAAAATAAGCTGGAAGGAAGCTTCAGCCCTCTTCCTGCTGTTCATCGTCCAGCTGTTGTTTCCGGGAGTGGAAGTGAGATACATTATCTCGGCAATTTACATCATTCTTTCGCTGCCAATTCTTTTTGCAAAGAGAAAAGAGATTGTTGAGAGCTTCAGGACGGTTAAGAGGCTTATTTCCTGAGCATTTTCACGACTTCCTCAATGGGCATGTTTTCAATTTTTTCCGCAAGCTCAAAAACCTCTTCAAGATTGCCCTTCTCAAGGTATCCGAGCTCCCTCAGTATACGCCTTGCATGGGCCTTTGCCGCGGAAATGTCCCCCCTAACCCTGACGAAGATTATTACAGGCTCACTCAAAAGCACCGCTGAATACTCATCACTCTCAAAAACGAGTTCTTTAACTTCGAGCTTCTCGATGAGCTCTCTGATGGCTTTCAAATACGAAACTGCAACTTTGGAGTTTCCCTTTACTTCTCCATCAACGTACGCGTATTCAGCTTCCATTCAAAACCTCCTCAAGTCTTCTGAGACACCACCTAACTCTCTCCTCCTCAACGATTGCCAAAACGCATTTTCTGCTATCCCTTCTGAAAACCACGTACTGCCCATCAACGGCGAGATAACCTTGAAAGCTCTCCGCTGGAACGAGGACGTAAATAAGCTCTTTCAATTCAGCCGCTAAATCAGGTTCCAGACCAACAGTCGATATCTCATCCGAGCAGATTGCCAGCTTGTCCACCTTCAACTTTTCTGAAATCTCCTCGACACTCACTATTTTAACCAACAGAATTGAAGTAATTAACTTTTTTCGTTATTTTGGCGGCGACAGTTTTCTTAATTTTAAAAAAATAACCTTTTTAAAAAAACTTTTACTATTACGTCAACCTATATGCCTATCTTCATATCCTACCGCTCTTTAAACCAGAACTTTTTTCAATACTCGATCAATAAAAGCTACATGCTTTTCACACCTATAGAAACTGAGCACCTGAGAATGAAGAACCGCCTCGTCAGATCAGCAACGGCAGAATCGATGGCCACGAAGGAAGGTTTTGTGACTGAGGAGATGATAGAACTCTACACGAAGCTTGCGGAAGGTGGTGCTGGAACAATAGTGACGGGCTACATGTTCGTGAGCGAGGATGGCAGAGCCTCCTTCAAGATGACCGGCATAAGCGATGACAGCCACATCGAGGGGTTGTCAAAGCTGGTTGAAGCTGTCAAGGCTGCTGCAAAGGATGCTGTCTTTGTTGCACAGCTTGCCCACGCTGGAAGGCAGACTTTTCTGGGCAACGCCATTGCCCCTTCAGCGGTAAAGGACCCTTTCACGGGAGTTGAGCCGAGGGAGATGACAAGAGAGGACATTGAGAGAGTGATAGAAGCCTTTGTGAAGGCAGCCCTCAGGGCTGAGAAGGCTGGCTTCGATGCGGTGCAGCTTCACGCAGCCCACGGTTATCTGTTAAGCGAGTTCATCTCCCCCCATGTCAACAGAAGAAAGGACGAGTACGGGCAGGAGAGGGCAAAGATTTTGCTCGACATCTTCGATGGCATAAGGCAGAGGAGCAGAATCCCCGTCATGATTAAGATGAACGCCTGCGACTTCGTTCCCGGAGGGCTTGAAATTGACGAGGCTGTCAGGATTGCAAAGCTACTCGACGATGCTGGCTTTGAGGCCATTGAGGTGAGCGGGGGAATGTATGAATCCATCTACCACAACCGCTACAACGTTGTCAGTCAGAAGGTTGCTAAGAGCGGGGAGGCTTACTTCAGGGAATACGCCTTCAGGATAAAGGAGGCTGTTAGCATTCCAGTAATGGCTGTGGGAGGGATAAAAAGCAGGCAAACTGCAGAGGAACTGCTGAAAAAGGTGGACTTCGTTTCAATGTCCAGACCTCTGATCAGAGATCCCTACCTGCCGAAAAAGATGATGAACGGAGAGGTTGATGCCTCAGACTGCAAATCCTGCAACCTCTGCCTCACAGCAATCTTCGAAGGAAAACCCTTAGCATGCTACGCTAAGAACTGAGAAGCTTGAGGACTGCAGGTAAAATATCCATAATCATCCCCCTTTCTTTCCACTCCTCCTTCAATCCCGGCTTGTGGATTAGGCCGAAACCAACGGACTCCTCAAAGTAAAGCCCCCCATGTGCCCCCTTGTGGTCTGCCCTCTCAAATTCATATCCCCTCCTTGCTGCAATAACAAAGTCACCGCACCTCTCGCTCTTCAACAAACCCTTAACTCTCTCTTTGGCCATCGGATACTCCTCGCCAAACTCGTATTCGCTGAGAGGTAGCACCTCCTTTTCGTCTGCCACGTAAATTTCACCATCCTTTTTGAAGAATACGTGCTCAACACTCTCGAATTCTCTTAGAGCTTCAAAAACCTTTTCTTCCCGTTTTAGAGCATAAATGTGGCACATCCTCGGACCGCTTGGTGCGAAAACCGCATCACCTTCCTTTCCTGTTCTCTGCCTGTACTCGTGGTAATCGATGTTGGTGAAGGCGTTGAGGCCGAACTCTTCAAACTCCTCTGCCAAATCAACATGATACTTCTCACCCTCCTTAAGCCTCATCTGACCGTGGTCCGTAACTACACCCATAACTGGTTCAAAATCCTTTTCAAGCTCCCTGTAGAGCTTCCCAAGCTCTTCGTCAGCATCTCTGATTGCATCTTCTGCAGAATCGTAGATGAAAGGCTTACCCTCCTCCCCCTCGAAGCTGTCAGGCCCGAAGAGGTGCGATGCGGCATCCGTCTCCATGAACCACGTCACTCCAAACCTGTATCCAGCTCTCACAGCCTTAAGAGTGTTCCTCACAGCAATCTCATGCTGCAGAACGTGCAGCGGGAAAAGCTTCAAAATCAACTTTTTCAAGAAAGAGCTCTTCTTTCTCCCCCTATGCCTTGCAAACCTCCTCAAAAACATGAGCTTGCTGGCAACAGCCACACCTTTATCCTCTCCCGGAGATATGAAGCTCATCTTCAGGTCTGCACCCTTTCTCACCAGATCAGCGCTGAATGTTCTCAAACCCAGATCCTTGGCCATCTCAAAGCCTGTCTTCGCAACAAGGTGCTCATCGTTAAGATTTGTGGAAGCATCAATCCAGTTGTCGGGCATTGTTAGCTCGAAATCGTATCCCACATACTCCCCTTTCGCTCTGTCGTACCACGCCTGCCCAACAAGCCCGTGCTCACCCGGAAATGCTGCCGTTGAAATGGAAGCGTGACCGCTAACAGTGGCAGAGGGGAAGACAGAGATGCATTCATCAATCAAAAGAGACTCCTTTGAAATCTCCTCCAAAAAGGGGAGCTTCCCGGCTTTGAAAAGCCTCCAGAAAACACCGTGGCTTACACCATCAACTACGACGATTACGGCACACTTCACAGCTTGCTTAGGGCTAAGTTGTTAATAACTTTAATTTTCTGTATTAAAAAATCGGTTTTGAATTTTTTGACCAAAACCTTTAAATAATTTAGGTTAGCCTAAAAACCAATGGAATGTCACAGTGTTAAAGCGGAAACCGTCACTGCAGAAAAAAAGGTGGCGCTCGTGGGGAACCCCAATGTGGGGAAAAGCGCTCTATTTTACGCCCTCACCGGGAAGTATGCGACCATTTCCAACTACCCCGGCACAACAGTCGACATTGCCGTTGCCAAACTTGGTGATCTGGAGATTATCGACACTCCGGGAATGCACTCCCTCGTTCCGGTTACGGGAGAGGAGGAGGTGGCAAGAAAGCTGCTTGAGGAGGCTGATTTAGTCGTTCACGTTGTTGATGCGAAGAACATAAGGAGAGCGCTTCCCTTCACCCTTCAGCTCATAGAGGCGGGGTTCAACACCATACTCGTCCTGAACCTCGTTGATGAGGCCGAGAAGTTTGGAATTTTCATAAACGAGAAGCTGCTTGAGGAGAGACTGGGCATTCCAGTTCTGAAAACCGTTGCGACTGAGAAGAGAGGAGTTGGGCGTCTGAAGGATGAAATAAGAAAGAGAATTGGTTTAAAGCCAGAGAAAAAGAGGTTAATTCGCTTCTCCCCACAGGTTGAGAAAGTTGTATCCGAGGTTGAAGGGCTGATTGAAGGAGAATACAGCATTTCAAAGAGAGGACTGGCGATTCTTCTCCTTCTGAAAGACTCAGTGTCACTTGAGGCCGTTAAGAGGGAGAAGAATTATCCTCAGATACTGGAAAAGGTCAGCAAAAGCAATCTTCTCCCCTACGAGATAATGAGGGAAATCTATGAGAATGCCGAAAGAATTCTCGATGGCGTTATCGAGGAGAGGGACGTGGAGAGCAGCATTGCAAGAAAAATCGGTATTCTCGCCCTCAATCCCCTTTTCGGAATTCCCCTAACAATTCTGTCCCTCGCCTTCATCTACCTTCTCGCAGGCATTCTGGGAGCTCAGATTCTCGTTGACTTAATTGAAACTTGGTTTGAGGAGAACGTTAACACTGCCGTGAACACCTTTCTTGAGCAGAACATTCCTAATTACTGGCTGAGGGAGCTTATCGGCGGAGAGTACGGCATTATCACTCTCGGAATCAGATACGCAATTGCAATAATCTTCCCCATAGTCACAACCTTCTTCATTGCCTTCTCCCTTCTTGAGGATTCGGGAATTCTTCCGAGGACGGCTTACCTGCTGGATGGAATTTTCAAGAAAATCGGGATGAGTGGCAGAGCTGTTATCCCACTTCTCCTCGGAACTGGATGCGGAACGATGGCCGTTATTGTTACAAGAATTCTCGAAACGTGGAGGGAGAGGGTTATTGCCACGATTCTCCTTGCAGTGGGCATTCCATGCAGCGCTCAGCTTGGCGTGATGCTCGGAATTGCCCCTGACTTCAGGGCGATGATGATATGGATCTCAGTGGTTACTGCAGTTCTGCTGATAGCGGGATTTATTTCCTCAAGGGTGATTCCGGGTGAGAGAGCAGTTTTCTTCATGGAAATACCTCCCATAAGGGTCCCAAGGCCTGAAAATGTGTTTTACAAAACCGTTTCGAGATTGGAGTGGTACTTTAAGGAAGTTCTCCCGATTTTTGTCCTCATAAGCGTTTTGATCTGGATTGGAAGAATAACGACCGCCTTTGACATCATAGTTTCAGCACTGAGTGTACCAGTCTCCGCAATAGGACTTCCACCCAAAGCCTCCGAAGTGTTCCTTTACGGGTTTTTCAGGAGGGATTACGGAGCTGCAGGACTTTTTGACATCTCCAGCGAGGGTTTGCTGAGCTACGGACAGGTTGTTGTTGCGATGGTCACTCTAACTCTCTTTGTTCCCTGCATAGCCCAGTTCAGCATCATCTGCAAGGAGAGGGGGATAAAGCAGGGAATAGCTGTATTCTTGCTGTCTGTGGCGATAGCCTTTACTGCAGGCTACGCCACTGCTGTTATGATGGGGGTGGTTTGACGGTTTTAAAGCTTTCAGAAACTGCGGAGAACATCCTGAGAGATGTATGGATGGCAGAGGAGGAAGGAAAAAGGCTTAAAGTCGATTCTGTGGAAACAGAGGCACTGGAAGAGCTGAAGAGAGAAGGATTGCTGACAGTTGACGGAGGCATTATCAAGCTGACAGATAAAGGTAGGAAAAAGGCAGAGAAAATCGTTAGGCTTCACAGACTTGCTGAAAGGCTCCTTAGCGACATTTTGGGGTTTAAGGATGTTGAAGAGCACGCTTGCAAGTTCGAGCATCTAATTGACGATGAGGCTGAGGAGGCGATATGCACCTTACTGGGACATCCTCAGGTCTGCCCGCATGGCAGGAAAATTCCTCAGGGCCACTGCTGCATAGAGAAGGAAACAGAGGTGGAGAAGGTCATCTACAGGCTGAGTGAGCTCTCTCCGGGAGACGAGGCAGAAGTCAAGTACACCGTGGCTGATGACAGGGAAACAAGGATGTTAATCTCAGCAGGCATAATTCCCGGTGTTGGGTTAAAGGTCATAAGGGTTTATCCCGCCTTTGTTATTCAGATTGAAAACACCCAGTTCGCCCTCGACAAGAAGCTTGCCGATGCAATTTACGTGGTCAGGAGGGGTTGAGGTTTACATAGGTAAAAGCTCCAATAAAGCAAAAATTGTAGCCCGCCAAGTGGAATTCCCCTCACCAATCAGGGAACGCATGGCTGGCGGGCACGCCGGGTAGGAAAAGTTGATAAAAGAAAATAAAAGTCTTTCTAAAACTGGAATAAGTTGAGGTTCGCCAGCTTCTTCAGCTCCCCCTCGAATTTTCTGAGGTTTTGCAGCCTGTAATCTTCCTCAAGAGCTTTTCTAAGAACTTTTTCGTCAGCTTCAAGCTTCATCTCCCTTGTCCTGCCATACCTCCCTTTGGATATTACAACGGAGTTCAGAATTCCGAGCATATCGAGTTCAGAAATCAAATCACTGATTCTTCTCTGCGTGAGCGGGTCAACTCCAACCTTTCCGCAAAGCTTCTTGTAAACGCAGTAAACCTCCCCTGTCGTGAACTTTGGCGAGTTCTCAGAAATCAAGGACATGCTGTAGAGCAGAATTTTGCTGTGAACCGGTAAAGTCCTTACTGTCTCAATCATGTAGTCTGTCTCAATTTTCCTTACGGCCTTCTTAACGTGCTCAACCCTCACCATGCTGTCCCTTTCCCTCTCAGCAATCTCAGCACTCACTCTCAGCAAATCGAGGGCTTTTCTCGCATCACCGTGCTCCTGAGCAGCTATTGCAGCGCAGAGCTGGATAACTCCATCCTCCAGCACTCCGTCCTCAAAAGCCAGCTTTGCCCTCTGCTGCAGAATGTCCTCAAGCTGCTCTGCATTGTATGGCGGAAAAACAATCTCTTCCTCGCTGAGCGAGCTCAAAATTCTCGCATCCAGATACTCCTTGAATTTCAGGTTGTTAGATATCCCAACAATGCAGATGCTCGAATTCTCAAGCTCCGAGTTTATCCTCGTGAGGCCGTACAGAGCTTCCTCGGCCTTCTTAACCAGCTTGTCTATTTCGTCGAGAATAACAACAACTCTGGTTCCTCTCCTCTCAAGAGCTTTTTTGACCTCTTCATAAACCTGGTCGGTAGGCCAGCCGGTCATGGGGACGTTGCTGCCGAACTTTCTCGCCAGGCTTGCAAGAACCCTGTAGGCGGTATCAACGATCTCGCAGTTTATGTAATGTACCGCTACATTCAGCTTCGCCTTCCTGCTCGCCTCCTCCAGCTGTCTGGCTACAAAAAGCACGGTTGCGGTTTTTCCCGTACCTGTTTTTCCGTAAATGAAGATGTTTGAGGGAGTCCCGCCCCTAAGCATGGGGGAGAGCAGTAGTGCAAGCTGGTTGATCTGCTCTTCCCTGTGCGGGAGCTTTTCTGGTGTGTAACTATGCCTTAAAACATCTCTATTTTTAAATATTGTCGCTGAGCTCAAAATATTGTCAAAGATATTCATTTAACCACCAATTCTGGCTAATTCCTCTCCGTATAAAGCTTTTTCCATTCTCAATTTTTTTTATTTACAATTGAATCATATTCACCGCCGAGAGTTTAATGGAAATAGTCTCTAATTATTCTCCACCCACCTTGAGGTAAACCAAGGCTTCCTTTCCACCAATTGCTTCCAGTTCAGCATCACTTCCTATGGGTCTCCTCATATAAACCTCTCGGCCGACCTTTCCGAGCAAAAACTCAAGCTGCTCCAGGGTGGCTTTGTTTACGTCAAGGTCGGCCTCAACCGCAGTAACGCTCCTGTGGCCGTAATCGACAACCCTTGCGTCAACATAGAGATTTCTGGGGTACTTTCCAACCAGACCAACAAGAATCGGGTAGGTAGCAAGCTGCCTCGCGTAGCTGATTTTGCCCTCAACCTCCACTCTGAGGTCGGTTATCCTTCTACCTTTGGGAAGAATTTTTTTCAGCATGGGCGTGTCTATGTTCTCCCTCACTCTGTTTTTGAAAGCTATAAACTCCTTTCTGTGCTTTTTCAGCCTTCTGTCCCCCTCCTTCTCCATCGGCGTTCCGGGGAATATCTTCACCTGCCTGATGTTGATTCTCCTCAGAAGGAGGTTTCTTTCCATAACCTCCTCGAGAAACCGGTAGTTCAGCTCAAAAGTCTCCTTCGTCTCCCCTTTCAGCCCTATGACGAAGTTTATGCCAGGGAGAAAGTAGGGAAGACCGTTGTAGGAGGGGTGCCTGCCGTATCTGTTAATCAGCTCGATGGCGAACATTACCTCCTCCGGAGATGCTGCCAGGCTGTTTTTCCTCACAACTCTCTCATCGGCACTCTCAAGCCCCATGGCCGCCACGTTGCCGGGAGTCTGATACATTACGATGGTCTTTATAAGCTCCGCAGACTCTTCCGGATGCTCCGCTATCGTTTTCGGATTCACGTTGTCGATGTGGAGGGTTTTGATTTTTGGGCACAAATCCCATATCGCCCTGTGAAACTTTTTCATCGCCTCAGGATTCGGTCTCGGAACACCCTCAAACTCCCCCAGATAGCTGAAAAAGTCAGTCTGCCTTCCGAGACGGAAGTGTCTAACACCGCAATCGTAGAGGGCTTTTACCTCTCCAAGCACGTCTTCAGGGCTTCGGAACCACAGGCTGTGAACTCTCTCGATGCAGAAGCTGCACTTGCCCCAGTAGCACCCCCTGTAGGTCTCGATCTCGCAGATGATGTGGGGAAAGTCCGGATGCTGCCTCACAACCTCAGCACCGCGAGCGGCAAAGGCATTGAGGTTGAACTTCTCTCCCCCAAGCCTCTCGAAAAGCTTCCTTTCGAAGGGGAAGTCTATGACCTCAATTTCAACGTCCTCAAGCATTCTCAACTCCTTCTGCGAAAGTTCGAGGGTGATTGGGCCTACGAGCAGATTTCTCTCAGCAAGCCCCATTGAAAAAAGCTCCTTCTTGCTCAAAGGCTTTCCTCCGAGATACTTTCCGGGAACAGCTATGCCCGCAATGATCACAGCCAAATCAAACTTCTTCAACCTCTCGACAGTTTCCGGATGGGCTCTGAGGTGGTCGATTGTGAAGTAGGTTGCCTCATAATCGAGCGATTTCAGCATCCCGTAAATGTATCTTGGATAGGGAGCTACGTAAGGCGGAACTCCGAGACAGGAAGGCTCGTCAACGTATCCATCGATTATTGCGGCTTTCATCCTCTCTGAATCTTCGCATGCCCGCCAATTATCGAGCCGCTCAGCTCGATGTTCCTGATCTCGCAATCGTCATCAATTATGCTCCTCCAGAGCCTCACCCTCTTCAAAACCGTCTTGGAAAACACAACGCTCTCACTCACATCTGATGAGTCGATCTCGCAGCCCTCGCCGATGTAGGCGTAGGGCCCAACAATCGACCTGCCCTTTATGACCACATCCCTTTCAATCACAACCGGCTCGATGATTTTAGCAGCCTTGGCAACCTCCACCGACTCGTGAACGAAGCTGTCAGTGTAAAACTTGAAGGCCTCGATGTAGGAGTCGGGATTTCCCACATCGTACCAGTTTCCGTTGTCGAAGATGCAGCCGTAAACATCCATTTTCTGGCAGAGGTAGCTGAGGAAATCGCCAAGGTTATCGCTCCTCTCATTCCCACCAACATACTCAACGAGTAAGTCGGCTATTTCCCTCGGAAAAGTGTAGATAGCTATTCCAACAAGGGTTGAAGCTGGCTTTTCCGGCTTTTCATAAAACCTTCTCACAATTTCCCCCTCAAGCTCCGCCACACCGTACCTTTTTGCCAGCTCGTAATCCCCAACGTCGTAGAGGGCGGTAACAGGCGATTTTTTCTTCCTGAAGAGCTCTACAATAGGGTTAAGCTCGAAGGAGAAAATGTTGTCTCCGGCAACAACAAGGAAGTCGTCGTCAATGCCCTCAACAACCTGTGCGAGAGCCTTTACTGCTCCAAGCTTCTCCTCCTCCCTCATCGTGTCCTCAACAACCACCTCAACGTCCTTACCCTCAGCCCACTTCCTGAAGTCCTCCTCGAACCTTTTGTTTGTGGATAGTAGAATGGGTGAGTTGAACTTCAGAACCTTCTCGTAAACGTGGTCAACTATCCTCTTAGTTCCTACAGGCAGCAGGGGCTTCGCCTTGCTCTTGGTTATCGGCCAGAGCCTCGTTGCGTAACCGCCCGCCATTATTATGACTTTCATCGTGCTGTCTTTGTTCAAAAAGAATAAAAAGCTTTTGAGGGAGTCAAAATATGATTCTGAAACCCATAGGAGTTGTTAAATCGCCATTCAAAACTCAAAACGATGCCCCAAGACAGGGGAGGTTCTCCGATGCGGTTTCGGAGATAGCCATCTTTGATGAATACGCTGATGGATTGCACAAAATTGAGAACTTACGCCATATCATCGTGCTTTACTGGATGGATAAAGCCAGCAGAGATAAGCTGAGAGTTGTGCCACCCGGAGAGACCGAAGAGAGGGGTGTCTTCACCACCCGCTCTCCGAGCAGGCCGAATCCGATTGGACTCTGCGTTGTGGAGATTCTTGAGGTTGAGAGGAATAGACTGAAGGTCAGATGGCTTGACGCTCTCGACGGCTCTCCGGTTATCGACATCAAGAAGTATTCTCCCGAGATCGACTGCGTCAATCAGCTTGAAGGTCAACAACCCTAAATGCCTCTACATCCACCAGTCCCAGGTCCGTGAGCTTCAGCTTGGGTATAACGGGTAAGGCGATGAAGGATAGGGTGATAACTGGGGACTTCAGCCTGCAACCGAGCTTTCTGACTTCCTCCTCAATTTCTGAAAGCCTTTCCAAAACCCTCTCTGCCCTCTCATCGCTCATGATTCCCGCTATCGGCAAAGGCAGTTCAGCCCTGACTTCTGCATCCGCAACAACTATTCCCCCCTGCAGTTCAATGACTCTGTTCACCGCCGCGCAGATGCTCCCGTCATCCACTCCCACGCATACGATGTTGTGAGCGTCGTGAGCGATGCTCTGGGCTATAGCCCCTCTTTTCAGGCCAAATCCCCTCACGTAAGCCTTTCCGACCCTACCACTCCGGATGTGTCTTTCAACCACAACGGCCTTCAAAATGTCCCTCTCCACATCAACGCCTTGAACTTCTTCTATAGCCTCCCCGGTAACAATTTCCCCGTCATAGACCTCTATAACCCTTACCCTCCCCGTCTTGAGCTGAATACTCTCGGGAGTTATCTTTCTCGCCTTTACAGTCTTCTTTGCCCATTCGGGATGGTTGAAACGCTTGAACTCTGGCCTTCTCCCCCCGACGAACACGTCCCTGACCTCAAACTTTCTGAGGTTCTTGAGGAGAACTATATCCGCAAGGCGCGAAGGTGCTATCAGGCCAGCGTTAATTCCGAAGTACTCCGCCGGGTTGAGAGTCAGCATCTGCAGAGCCTTTATTTCATCAATGCCCTCCTCTATTGCCCTTCTGAAAACGTGGTCGAGATAGCCCTCTTCGATTATGTCCTTAACGCTCCTGTCGCCATCAGTTACAAGCATCGTGTGCCTGTTTCCCGTCAGCCCTTTCAGAGCCACCAGGTTTCTTGCTGCGGAGCCTTCCCTTATCATAACCCACATGCCAAGCCTGAGCTTCTCCTTTCCCTCCTCAAATGACGTCGTTTCGTGGTCCGATGATGCTCCAGCAGCAATGTACGCGTTTAGCTTCTTACCCCTCAAACCCGGAGCGTGTCCATCAACGATTCCGGCGAGGACGATCTTCTCAAGCACCTCTCTGTCAGCACTTACAACCCCAGGAAAGTTCATCATCTCTGCAAGCCCCAAAACCTCCTCCTCTTCGAGCAACTCCCTTATCTCCTCCACACCTATTCTCGCTCCCGACGTTTCGAGGGGGGAAGAGGGGACGCACGAGGGCACCATGCAGTAGAAGCGGAGCGGTGTGCTCCTTGCCTCCTCCAGCATCAGCATTACTCCATCCTTTCCGAGGACATTAGCAATTTCATGGGGGTCTGCAACAACACCCGTTGTACCTCTCGGCACAACGAGCCTCGCAAATTCTGAAACGGTGAGCATGGACATCTCGATGTGGGTGTGCGCGTCAATCAAACCCGGAACAGCTACAAGATTGGAAGCTTCGCACTCCTCAACGCCAGAGTAACTCCCAATTCCGGCAATAAAACCCTCAGCAACTGCTATATCTCCCTCAAAAATTTCTTCGTTAACTAAATCAACAATCTGAGCGTTTTTTACAACAAAATCTGCTCTCCTGTCCCCCCTTGCAACCTCGATGATTCTTCTCAGCTTTTCGACGTCAGCAGTCGGTGAGGACATCCCTCACAAGCTCCTCATCAACCTCAAGGTCGAACTCTTCCTTGAGCGCTCTGACAGCCTCATCAACTGTTTTAGCATTAACCTTTTCAATCAAATCCCTTAGCTCCTCCTTGACGCTCCAAGGATAAACTATCCATCTCCACGCTTCCATTTTTGCAGCATAGTAATCCGGGACGAACTTTGAAGTGGTTTTGTAGTCAACAACAGCCACTCTGATTTCTGCAGGGCGGTACTGGTTGACGTGGTCAACAACGACCCTGATGGTGTCACCCGTATCTGCAACATCATCTACAATGAGAATTTTCTTCCCGCTTACATCCACATTCAGCGGCTGGGTGATTTTAGCCTCCTCCCTTTTCTCTGCAACATCCCAGTGCTCAGTTTTGACGCTGTAAAGCTCTCTGATATCCAAATAATCGCATACAATTCTCGCAGGCACCCATCCACCTCGGGCAATGGCCACAACAGCATCAGGCTGGTAGCCGCTTTCCCTGACCTTCATTGCAAGTTCTTTGCACAGCTTTCGTATCTCATCCCAGGTGTAGAGAACACACTTGAACTTCACGCTGGCTTTACAAAAAAAGCGTTTAAAATGTTTTCGATGCTGACACCTCAAAGCTGGCTAAAAAGTTAAAAAGTTCGAGGGATTAGGGAGGATGTGAAACTGGAAAACTTCTACGTCAAGGATGACGCAAGCACGGATGAGAGCTACGGATGCTACCCAACCAAGAGGCCGATGGAGGAGTACATCAGGAAGGGGTTAGTGTGCATCGACAAGCCCATGGGGCCAAGCAGCCACGAGGTGGTTGTTTGGGTGAGGAGGATTCTCAATGTCAGCAAAACGGGCCACGCAGGCACTCTCGACCCAAGAGTTACAGGCGTTCTGCCAATTTTCATTGAAAATGCAACAAAGATGGTCAAGTTCCTTCAGGAGTCGAGCAAGGAGTACGTCTGCCTCATGAGGCTTCACGGTGATGCGAAGAGGGAGGATGTTGAGAAGGTGATGAAGCTCTTCGTCGGCAGAATCTACCAGCGCCCCCCGCTTAAGTCCGCGGTTAAAAAAGTGCTGAGAATCAGGGAGATTTACGAAATGGAGCTTCTGGAGATGGAGGGCAGGGACGTGCTTTTCAGAGTTGTTACTGAATCTGGAACATACATCAGAAAGCTCTGCAGGGACATCGGAGAGGTGCTTGGCACTGGGGCGCACATGCAGGAGCTAAGAAGAACTCGGACGGGGAAATTTGGAGAGGACATGTGCTACACACTGCAGGACCTGCTTGATGCTTACGTTTTCTGGAAGGAGGAGGGAGAAGAGAAGTATTTAAGGGAGATAATCAAGCCGATGGAGGTTGCTGCTGCAGAGCTGCCCAAAATCGTCATCAAAGATTCCGCTGTTGATGCCATCTGCCATGGGGCGAATCTTTCAGTGAGGGGAGTGGCTTACGTGGAGAAGAATGTTAAGAAGGACAGCACTGTGGCGATCTTCACGCTGAAAAACGAGCTGGTGGCAATTGGCAGAGCTTTAATGGATGCAGAAGACATCTACAGGCTTAAAAAAGGAATTGCTGCGGACATTCAGAGAGTGATGATGGAGAGGGGAGTGTATCCCAAAGTCTGGAAGTCCTCTTCTGATTAGGGCTGTTTTTCGCTGGATGATAGGGCGAGGAACACGGCAAAGGAGATTATGAAGGTCCAGACCGAAGCTGGAATGCTGAGGGGCGAGAGCTTCTGGAAGCTCAGAACAACTGCGGTTATGAATCCAGCTGAAAGCGTTGCAATTCCCGCCAACCTTCCTCCCCTGTTAAGGTGGAAAACACCCAGTATCAGGGGAAGCTGGCAGAGGAGTATTGTTGAGCTTAAGACACTGAGCTCAACGATGTATCCGGGCCTTGAGTAGGCGAACAGAGCTACGGCAACTGTCAGAATTACTATCAATACCCTCCCGCTCCCCACCTTCTCACTGCCAAGCAAATCCCTCGTTATCATCGACGAGAGCGTCAGGACTATGGAGTTTGCAGTGGTGATTGCTGCAGCAAAGATGCTCAGCGAAATTGCGGCTCCAAGCAGAGGGGGCATCATTGCAAGCATTGTCGGCGTTACCGCATCCCTGTCGGGGACTTTGGGGAAAACACCCATTTCGGTCATGGTTCTCAGCTCAAGGCCAATGAGCGTGACTATTACGGTGTAGATGAGGCCGAAGAAGCCGAAGAGAATTACCATTCTCCTTAAAGCTGACCTGTCCTTCGGGATGTAAAGTCTCTGGAATACCTGAGGATTTGTGAGGGCAAAGAAGAACCACGGAAGCGTGAGGGATATGAACTTCACAGGCGTCCAGATGCTGTTTGGAACAACCAGTAGCTCTCCAAGCCTTGAAACTTCTGTAAAGAAATCCTTTTCGGCGAAGCCATACTGATGAACCCACAGTATGGCTGCAATTGCCATCAGCAGCATGAAGACTCCCTGAAGGGCGTCTGTCCACGCCACACCCCTGAGTCCACCGAGGAAGGCCCAAAGAGCGATGAGAATTGCTGAAGCCACAATGCCAGCTTCAAAGCTCATTGCATTGGTCTTGCTGAGTATGAGGCTCACCCCTATTAGCTGGACAGATATGTAGGGGATTAGGGCAATTGAGACGATTACGGCCATCAGCTTAGCCACTTCACTGCCGTACCTCTCTGCAATCATGTCACCCGGAGTGACGTAGCCCCTCTCCTTTGCCATTTCCCAAACTCTGGGAGCGTAGTAGGAGAGGAGGAAGAGAGTGCCGACAAGGTAGAAAAGCTCGAATCCCAAAGCTCCCACGCCTGAAAAGTAGCTCAGCCCCACGAGCCCTACCATCATGAAGGCGGAGTAAGTTGTGGCTGCGTAGGTCAGGGCTGAGATGACACCGCTAACTTTTCTGCCAGCTATGTAGTACTCCTCCTGCGTTCTCAGCCCCTTCATCGCCATTATTGCAATGGCAGTTCCGATGATTATGTAACCTATAAAGGCGTAAAGAAACTCGATCAACTTCACCACCTCTTAATCGTCAAGTATGTAAGGTATGCAGCAGTTACAGCAGTCCAGTAAAGGTAAGTGGTCATGTCATGGCTTCTTATCGCAACAAACGGAACCAGCATGGCAGCAATAACCACAATTCCTTCAAGCAGCTTCATCGAACATATGTTCGAGAAGTTGTTTTTATTGTTTTTGGTTGTGCTGTTTATGGGAGACTGGGGATTTGAAATTAGCGGACACCTTTTAAACTATAAATACCGCAGCAGCCTATAAACCAACATGATGCTGTACTTCTTCGACCCCGTGTACATGATGCTGGCCGTGCTGGGCTACTTCGTAATGCTGCTCTTAGCCTCCACCATCGCCCCCAAGGTGGCCAGCAGAGTTTCAGGGAAGTTCTCGCTCTTCACCTCAATGGTACTTCTCGCCGGAATGATTCTCGCCATTTCGGCAGCAATAATCTACCTCATACTGGCCTACGCTGGAGTTTACATCAGCTTCTACGGGCTTATAATCTTCCTGTTGATAATCAACCTGCTGATGTACCTGCTTTCCCCCTACATCATCAACCTCAGCTACGGAGCGCAGAGAGACGAGAGGCTGCAGATGGTTGTGAACAGCGTTGCGAGGAGGCTGAACGTAAAGCCGCCAAAGGCGGTGGTTGTGAGAAGTCCCCCGAACGCCTTCGCCTACGGAAACTTTTTGACGGGAAAGTTCGTGGCGGTTTCAGAGTCGCTGATGAGGATGCTCAGCCAGGAGGAGCTTGAGGCAGTCATTGGTCATGAAATCGGCCACCACAAGCACAGGGACAATGCCGTGATGCTCCTCTTCGGCCTGCTGCCCTCAGTAATCTTCTACCTCGGTTACGCCTTGCTCCACTCCTCAATGAGGGACGACAGGAGGGGAGCGCAGCTCGCAGCAATTGGCATTGCAGCAGTTATAGTTTCATTTATAGTCCAGATTCTCGTTCTCGCCTTCAGCAGGCTCAGAGAGTACTATGCGGACTTCGAGGGAGTTAGGGCGACAAACAAGGATGCAATGCAGAGGAGTCTGGCGAAGATACACCTCTTCTACCACCGCTACCCCGACTACCTCGCCCCCATCCAGGACAGCAAGTTCAGAACTCTCTTCATCTACGCCTTCACCAATGCGGTGGCTGAGCCAATAACGAGAGCTGACATTGAAGCGCTGAAGAACATGAAAGTCAGCCCCATTCAGGAGTTCCTTTCAACACACCCGCCACTGCCGAAAAGGCTGAGGTTTATCGAGAGTATAAGAGTTTTTTAGCTGTAAAATTTTTTAACTTCAAACATAACACTCTTTTGTGAAGCTTAAGTCAAAGGGCTGCAATGTTTATCTCATAAAAGATGGAGATTCCACATACCTGATTGATGCGGGGACAGATGAAGGGCTAATTTCAAAGCAGTTGAAGGAGATTGATGGCATAATCATCACCCACGCCCACTTCGACCACTACGCTGCTGCAAGCGCTCTGCAGAGAGAGTTCGGATGCCCTGTCTATGTACACAGCGAAGACATCCCCTTTATCCTTGGAGAGAAGAGAATGATGTATTCTGGCTTTCTCGGCTTGTTTGCGAGAGTTGGGGAGAGAATATTCAGGGCTGAACCTCCAGAAGATCTGAAAAGCATTGAGAAGCTGAACATCAACGCCACCATCATCCACACACCCGGCCACACTCCCGGCAGTTATCTGCATTCTTCATGAGAGAAACCTTTACTGCGGAGACCTGCTGAGGGGCAGGAAAGGACTATCGCTTTCTCCAAAAAGCTTCTGCTCCGACTACAGCCAGTATGTCGAATCAGTAAGAAAAATTTCAGGGTTGAATTTCTCAGGGGTTTACCCGGGACACGGAAACGCCGGCAGCAGAGCTGATTACGACGTCCTGCTCTCGAAGATCCTGAAGGGGACTTAAAAGGGGGACTTAAATTCATCATGACAAATAAACAAAAATTTTATATGCCCTCAGGCCAAACAGTTATTGTTGCAGGGCAAACCGGGCAAAGAAGAGTGACGGAACACATGGG
The DNA here is from genome assembly GCF_000008665.1 of Archaeoglobus fulgidus DSM 4304. Taxonomy (NCBI): domain Archaea; kingdom Methanobacteriati; phylum Methanobacteriota; class Archaeoglobi; order Archaeoglobales; family Archaeoglobaceae; genus Archaeoglobus; species Archaeoglobus fulgidus. Next base: position 209,840 of record NC_000917.1, on the reverse strand, counting down.
GCCGGAGGGTAAAACCGAAGGCTCTGTGTCGGGTACGTCAGAAAAGCTCTGAATGTGGGTTGGAGCTTTTGAAAATCTTCGATGCCCGGGCCCACATGTAACCTTTACTGTTTTAGGCCAAACTTGTAACTACTTCACCTGATACGTGCCAAGCTTTTTCTGCGAGTATGCGACGAGCCTGCTGAGGGGGATGGTCATCATCAGGTAGAAGAGAGCCACCCCGAGGAAGGGAGTCCAGGCGTTGAAGGTTGTGTTGACTATCTGCCTTCCCACTCTTGTCAGCTCCACAATGGAGATGACCGACAGCAGCGAAGAGTCCTTCAGCAGGGCTATGAACTCGTTGCCCAAGGCAGGCAGAATGTTCCTGAAAGCCTGCGGAAAAATCACGTACCTCATGGCCTGAAGGTAGGTCATGCCGAGGCTTCTTGCAGCCTCCATCTGGCCGATTGGAATCGACTCTATTCCTGCCCTCACAATTTCGGCAATGTAGGCACCGCTGCAGATGCTGAGCGCAATTATTCCGGCTGGCTCTGGCTGGAGGTTGATGCCGATGGCTGGAAGGCCGAAGTAGACGATGAGTATCTGCACGAGCAGAGGTGTTCCTCTGATTACCTCCACGTAGGCAGTAGAGATTGCGAAGGGCAGGGGATTTTTTGAAACCCTTCCAAGGCCGGCAATGGTGCCAATGATAAGTCCGAAGAAAATGGAGATTAGAGTTAGCTTCAGCGTCACGCTCGCCCCGAATGCGAGGTCGGGAAGTATCCGTATGAATAGGTCAATGTCGAACTGGTTTATAGCTGCCATTGAGCCTTAAAAAAAGGAGGGATATAAAAAATTTTTTTGTTACTCTCCAAACCATTTGTTGTAAATCTTGTCGTAGGTCCCGTCTTCCTTGATTTCCTTGAGAACTTCATTGATTTTCTCCAGCAGAGCAGGATTATCCTTGTTCACAGCAATACCGTAGTACTCGGGTGCAAATTCGTCGGACTCGACAATGCGGTAAAGTCCAGGATTCTCTTTTGCTGCAATGTAGGCTACGAAGTTGTCGATGATGGCAGCATCAGCATCTCCCTTCTGTACAGCCATCAGAGCCTCGGGTGTGCCTTCAAACCTCTTTATTTCTAGCTGGATTCCCTTCTCATCCTTAAGTCTCTGAGCTGCAAAGTCTCCCGTGGTTCCCTGCTGCACCGCAACGACCTTCCCGTTGAGGTCTTCGACGTCCTGAATGTCGGTCTCATCGGCCCTTGTGATAATCACCTGCTTAGCCTCAAAGTACGGGTCGCTGAAGTCAACCTGCTTTGCCCTCTCCTCCGTGATTGTCATCGCAGAGCAGATGACGTCGTACTTGTGAGCCAGCAGGCCCGGAATGATGCCGTCCCATGCAGTGTTCACGAACTTTGCCTCGAGCCCCATCCTCTTTGCAATTTCCTTCATGAGGTCGATGTCGAAGCCAGCGTACTCTCCGGTCTTCTCGTCTGTGAACTCAAAAGGCGGATAGGCTATATCGCTCCCCACAGTCAGATAGCCCGGTTCCACGAGCTTTATCTGAGCTTTTTCTTCCTTTTGCTCTGCCTGCTGAGTGCAACCGAGCAGAAGCAGAGCGGCCAGTAAAACCAGTATTGGAACTACTTTTTTCATGAGGGCTCACAATTTTTAAAACTTAAAAAATTTTCGATAGATAAATCAAAAATTGGAAAAGCTTAAATACATGCTGCTAAACCTTCCTCCAATGCATGGTGTAGCCAAAACCAGGGTGTTTGGATTTTATTTTAGGTTTAGCTTTGGCTACTGGTTTAGCTTCTAATTAGCGGGAGGTGTTCTGCAGTGGCTCCGTGCTTGTGTATGGGTTTATGCTCTAAAAATATAAGAGGTGTTTTATATGTTAGGTAAAAGAAGAAGGATGTCCAGAATAATGAAAAACGGAAGGACAGTAATACTCCCGATGGACCACGGGATAACGAAACCGGAAAAAGGGATTGAAAAAGTGGATAGAGTCGTTGAGGAGGTGCAGGATTATATCGACGCAGTCATAGTGCATAAAGGCGTCGCGAAACGCTCTGCAGTTCTTGCAGATATTGATGCAGCTTTAATCATCCATCTCAGCGCCTCAACCTCCCTCGCTCCTGATCCGAACGACAAGAGAATTGTTACGAGCGTTGAGAAGGCAATCGCTCTTGGGGCCGATGCTGTGAGCATTCACGTAAACATTGGCAGCAAAACGGAGGCTGAGCAGATAGAAAAGGCAGGAACAATTTCAGAGATTTGCGATGACTACGGGATTCCCCTTCTGGCGATGATGTATCCGAGAGGTAGCATCGATGTAACCACTGAAACCGTAAGGCATGCGGCCAGAATCGGATACGAGCTCGGAGCTGACATTCTGAAGGTTCCATACGTGCAGAGTTTCGAGGAGGTCGTTGCGGTGTGCGATATTCCCGTCGTCGTAGCTGGGGGGAGCAAGGGAAGCGAGCACGAGTTCCTGAAGAGGGTAGAAGATGCAATTGCAAAAGGTGCTGCGGGAGTGGCTGCGGGGAGAAACGTATTTAACAGCGACCATCCAGTGAGAATTGCCAAAGCACTGCACATGATAGTCCATGGCAATATGCATATGGAGGAAGTGATGGAGTATGAAGGAAATATGGTTGTTGGCTGAAAGCGAAAGCTGGGATGAAGCGAAGGAGATGCTGAAGGATGCGATAGAAATCGGATTCGACGGGGCGCTCGTGAGGAGGGATTTTCTTGAGAGAGCTGAGAAGCTCGGAAGAATGAAAATTGTACCAATTGAGGATGCAGTCGTTAAAATCTCCTCCGCAGAGGATCAGGAAAGGGCGCTGCAAAGGGAAGTGGTCGTTCTGAAGTTCGAGGACTGGAAGGTGATTCCTCTCGAGAACATCGTGGCAATGAAGAAAAGCGGGAAGGTCATCGCTGCGGTCGATACGATCGAGGATGCGAAGCTTGCCCTGACCACCCTCGAAAGGGGGGCTGATGGAATAGCGGTTAGCGGGGACAGAGAGACGCTGAGGAAGTTCTACGAGGTTGTTAAGGAAGAAGGGGAGAGGGTTGAGCTCGTGAGGGCAAGAGTTAAGGAAATCAGACCTCTCGGAGTTGGGGAGAGGGTTTGCATAGACACCGTCACCCTAATGACTCCGGGAGAGGGTATGCTCGTCGGGAACCAGGCATCATTCATGTTTCTCGTCGCCAGCGAGAGCGAGGAGAGCGAGTACGTTGCTTCGAGACCTTTCAGAGTTAATGCAGGCAGCGTTAACGCCTACCTGAAGGTTGGGGATAAAACCAGATATCTGGCTGAGCTTAAGGCTGGAGATGAGGTTGAGGTTGTAAAATTCGATGGAGCGGTGAGGAAGAGCTACGTTGGGAGAGTAAAAATTGAGAGGAGGCCGTTGATTCTAATCAGGGCTGAGGTCGACGGCGTTGAGGGGAGCGTAATTCTGCAGAATGCCGAAACCATAAAGCTTGTTGCCCCGGACGGAAAGCACGTTTCAGTTGCCGAGCTGAAGCCCGGAGACGAGATTCTTGTCTGGCTGGGAAAGAAGGCCAGGCACTTCGGAGTTGAGGTTGACGAGTTTATCGTGGAAAGATAGCATGAAGCTTGTTGCAACGCTTTCAAGTCCGGAGGAGCTCGAATTAGCTGAGAAGGCTGATGTTGTCGAGCTAAGAATCGACCTTTTCGATTTTAGCGGTGCCAGAGTTGATAAAGAGAAAATTCTGACGTGCAGAAGGGTTTCGGACGGAGGGAAGTTCGAGGGTGATGAGAGGGAGAGGATTGAAAAGATGAAGAGAGCCTTTGATTCGCTCAACCCCGATTACGTTGACCTCGAAAGCGACCTCCCGGACTCGGCCTTTGACTTCAACTGCAGAATAATCGAATCCTACCACAACTTTATCCGCACTCCAGACTACTCCGAGCTCAAAGGCATCGTTGAGGGCAGGAGGGGGGATTTGGTGAAAATAGCCACGATGGGAAAAAGCAAGAGGGACGTTGAGACCATCGTCCGAATCCTCACGAATTACGATGACGTTGTAGCTTTCCTCATGGGGGAGAGGTTTAGCTTCACGCGCGTCCTCGCAGCTTACTTAGGCTCTCCATTCATTTACTGCTATGTTGGAAGCCCAAAGGCGCCTGGGCAGATAAGCCTGGATGATGCGAGGGAAATAATCAGCAGGCTGGGGTGATTTCTGTGAAGATTCTTATCTACGGCGTTGGAAACATGGGAAAGCTTTTCAGAGACATCTTCTACGGCAAGGGATACTACGTCAGGGGATACGACATAGACCAGATGAAGAGAGACACAAACAGCATTTCAGGTTTTGACGTCATATTCGTCTGCACTCCCATGTATGCTCTTGAAGAGGCCTTAGAGCACATAAAGAGGGAGGCGAAAAAGGAGGCCTTGCTTGTGGACGTTTCGTCTGTCAAGAAGGTTTCCGTTCCGCTGTTTGAGGAATCTGGATTCGACTTCCTGAGCATCCATCCGATGCTTGGCGGGGACAGCGAGATTTCCCTCTCAAACGTAATAGTCGTTAGGGAGTCGGGAAGGGAGGAGGAGAAGGTAATCCTCGAGGAGCTCAGGAAATGCGGAGCCGTGCTCAGCAGGCTCGACGTTGAGGAGCACGACAGGAAGATGGCCGAGATTCAGGGGATAGCTCACTTCGCTCTCGTTTCAATGGCCGACTTTCTCAGGTACGGCAAGGAAGAGCTCAAATACGCATCACCGATTTTCACCGTCCTCTACAAGCTCGCAAGCAGAATAATAAACCAGAACTGGGAGATGTATTTCCAGATTCAGAAGAACGCCGAGGATGTCAGGGAGGAGTATCTCAGAAGGGCTATGGAGTTGCACGAAAAAATGAAGGACAGAGAGAGCTTCAGAGAAATCTTCGAGAGTTTGAGAAAAATCTACACCGACTACGAGTCGAGCACGATTATCCTCGAATCCTACAAAGCCACCAAAAAGGCTGAAAGCATAGAGGAGCTTCGGGGGCTGATAAAGTCCATAGACTCGCTGATTCTGAGGCTCATAGAGAGGAGAATCGACGCGGCAAGGCAGATTGCGAGGATAAAGATGGAGCGGGGGGAGCCGATTGAGCTGAAGGATGTGGAGGAGGAGAAGCTCTGGGAGGTTATGTCGAAAACTACACTGAATCCGGTTAAGCTGAAGGAGATTTTTGAGGGAATAATGAGCCTCGCAAAGGAGGAGGAGTACAAGGTAGCGGGAGTGAAGTATACAATCGCCGTTCTCGGTCCTCAGGGAAGTTTCAGCGAGGAGATGGCTTTGAAGCTCGTTGGCTCACGCGTCCCGCTTCGCTACTGCTCCACCACAGATGAAATAATCAAGCTCGTTGAGAGCGGTGAGGTGGACTACGGCCTTGTTCCGATAGAGAACTCCGTCAACGGAACGGTTTTGCCGGTCATCGATGCTCTGCTGAACCACGATGTTGAGGTCTTCGGAGAGGCTAAGCTTGAGGTCAACCACTGCCTCGTTGCAAAGAGAAAAATAGAGCTGAAGGAGATAAAAACAATTTACTCCCATCCCCAGGCTGTCGCTCAGTGCATGGGCTTCATAAACAACTACCTGCCGTCGGTTGCGATAAGATACACGACATCAACCAGCGATGCAGCGAGGATGCTCGATGACTATTCGGCAGCGATAATGTCTGAGAACGCCGCAAGGTTTTACAGGCTGCACGTGCTCAGAAAGGGAATACAGGATTTGAAAGGCAGGAACATAACGAGGTTCTACCTCATAAGAAGAAGGTCGGGAAGGAGTGAGGGGAAGATAACCTCCCTCTTCTTCGGAGTTGAAGATAAGCCGGGAGCACTGAAGGATGTGCTGGAGGTCTTCCACAAAAAGGGGTTTAACCTCAGAAAGCTCGAATCGAGGCCTGCCGGAACGGGTCTGGGGGACTACGTCTTCTTCGTTGAGGTAGAGGCGCCTCTGAGGGAAGAGGACCTGTTGGACTTGAAACAGGTCACGACCTTCTACAAAGTGGTTGGAGTTTTTGATGAGGTCAAGAGGATGAGCACCCTCTAATCACCATTTTTCGAAGTGCGTGAGCATGCTCACCGGATACCTGTTTCTTGGAGACGGATTCTCCGCTGGGTGGCCAATTGGAATTATCGCCATAGGTCTCACGTATTCGGGCAGCTCCAGAATCTCAGATACCTGTTCTTCATCGAAAGCTCCCACCCAAACCGCTCCGAGGTTCAAAGCGGTGACAGCAAGGAGAATGTTTTCGATTGCCGCCGTTGCGTCCTGCTCGGCGTAAAGTCTCCCTCTCTCCCCGTAAACCCTCATGCTTCTCGGATAGTTGGCGCAGACAACGATAACAACGGGCGCCTCAGCTATGAACATCTGCTTCAGAGCGGCCATGGCGAGCCTTTTTTTAGTTTCGGGGTTTCTGATGACGACAAAGTCCCTTGCCTGAAGGTTTCCGGCTGAGGGTGCGGCGTTTCCAGCCTCCAGAATCTTCATCAGAATTTCATCGTCAACGTCATCCTGCGTAAACTTCCTTATTGAGACCCTTCTGAACAGCAAGTCAAGGCATTCCATAATCTCAGTTTTACTTCTGCTTATTGACTTTTACCTTGTGGTAAAGACCTTCCGGCATCAGAATTCCGACGGCTATCAGAAGGGCGTAGAGGACGATGTCGTCGTTTATAGGGAGAGAGAGCGTTCGAATGATCTGTCCGAGCCACCAGTTCTTCGCAAGGTAAATTACTATGGCTCCAGCAAGAGGGCCGTAAAGAGTCCCCAGTCCTCCGAGAACGGCTGAGAGGATTATCAGCAGCATCAAAGGTACTCCGTAAAGCTCCGGACTTACGGTAACGCGGTAGTTAACGACCATCGCTCCAGCAATTCCCGCAAAGAAGGAGCTTAGCGCGAAGGCGAGAACCTTGTATTTGGTCGCGTTTATTCCCAGACTCTCGGCAAGCTCCTCGCTGTCCCTCAAAGCCATAAACCTCAGCCCAATCCTGCTGTCCACCACCTTCTTCATTACGACTAAGGACACGACGAGAACTGCAAGGCTGAAGTAGTACTTCTCCACGGTTGTTGTGAGCATCGTGTTCTCTATCGCAAATCCTTCCTCACCACCAAAAAGCTCCCTCCAGATGAAGACCGTCTGCATGAAGACGAGCGGAAGTATTGCCGTAACCAGGGAAAAGTAGTAGCCTCTGAGTCTGAGCGTGATAATACCAATTGAAAGCCCAACTCCTGCCGCAACAACACCGCCGGTTATTATTGCCAATGCCGGATGCAGCGACAGCCCCGCCCTTATAGGAGTCTGCAGAATTGCTGCAACGTAAGCTCCAAGCCCCACAAAGGTTGTGTGGCCCAGGTTCACCTGCCCCGTGTAGCCTACCATGAGGTCCCAGCTGATAACCATTATTGCGAAAATGTACGCGAGGCCGAGGATGTAAAGGTACGCCTCCGGAAGAATGAACGGCATGACCGCAGCGACAATCAAAGCCAGCGCGTTAAAGGCCCTTGTTATCCTCATTCTTCCACCCCGAACAGACCCGTTGGCTTGACAATTAGAATCGCCACGATCGTTAGAAGCATCACGAACTCGGACCATCTCGCTCCGAGGAAGGTTATCGTCGTCACGAGAATGTATCCCACTATGAACGATGCAACAACACTGCCCCTAAGGCTGCCAAGCCCACCGAGAATTACGATGGCGAAGGCGTAAATTAAAGCCCTCAGGGAGACTTCGGGACTGACTGCAAATATCTGGGCGTAGAGAATCCCAGCGAATCCTGCAAGGACGGATGAAAGAACCATCACAAGGAGAAATATCTTTTCGATGTCAATCCCTACCATCATGGCCGCTCTGCTGTCCTGAGCTGTAGCTATAACCTTCTTTCCGAGCTTGGTTCTCGTCACAAAAACCTCAAGCGCAGTGAGGCAGAGGACCGCTAGGACAAATGAAAGAATTCTCATATAGGTAACCTTAACACCCCCTATCTCTGCAAACCCGCTTACAAATGGCTCGATGGATACGCCTCTGTCCCCGTACAAAACCAAGAGTACTTGCTGCACCAGAAGGGCGAATGCGAGCGTCAGGATGATAACCATGACCTCCCTATCCCTCACAGGCTTTGTTAATGCGTAAACCGCCAAACCGATTAGCGCTGAAAGCAGCAAGCCTGCGAGGATGGCAAGGTAAAGGTTGTACCCCTCGCTTATGAGAGCGTATGCCAGAAAGGCGGAGCTGACGAATGCTGCACCGTGGGCGAAGTTCAGAATCCTCGACACACCAAAAATTAGGGAGAATCCTGAGGCGACGAGCCCCCAGATTCCCCCCACCACAGCACCAAATACGGCTATCTTGACCAGCGTCTCGATCATACCCTCTCAGCCTACTTTTCTATCCAAGGCGGCAGCTTGAGCTCTCCGTTAGCCACGGAAGGCGGATAAATTATGTACTGCTTTCCATCCTGCCACTGCGAAATCCAGTTGCGGACGTAGTCATCGCCCCACATCAGGTCGTGGTTAGGGTAGAAGGCGATAGTTCTTGTGAGCTTAACCGGATTGGAGGCATCGAACTTCTCCAGGTATTTAACCAGAACGTCTGGATTGAAGGGGTCCTTCTCTCCGTTCTTGGCAGCCATTTCAACGACCATCTTGTAGAGGTAAACGGCGTCGTAAGCCCCGTACGCCTGGTGGGATTCAGGGTAGTGGCCGTATTTCGCCTTGTATGCCTCAACGAACTCTCTGCACTTTTCTGTCGGAGGAGCTGTCACAAGCGCTCCGCCATCGGCGAGGAAAATCTCGTAATTTGCCATTCCATTCGTTTTCTCGTAGAACTCAGGGTCAATCGGAGCGAGGTCGTGTCCGGCGAGCAGCAGATTTGGCTTTAAGGTTGCCCACTGCTTGGCCAGAACGTCTCCCGTTCCAGATATTGCCAGAATGGGCATTATCAGGTCTGCATTGAGGCTTTCAGCTTCAAGTATAAGCTGCTCATATTCAGAGTAGCCCCTCGGAATCTTGACGTCCTTGACAATCTCAACACCCATCTCCTCAAGCAAAGGCTTCAGAGCGGCCATGACAGGATCAGTCCACACATGCTCGTCCCTGATTATGTAGACCTTCTTCACCTCGTAGCCGCTGTCCCTGAGGAACTTTACCATGTCCGCAAGGTCGAGAGCAAAGGTCGAGCCGTTGTTCTGCGACACCCTGAACCAGTACTTGTACTTCTCGTAATTCTGCTCCACCTTCTGGGCATGAGCGGGAGAAGATGCATCTGAGAGGAAGAGAGTCTTCGTCTCAGCCATCGTCTCCATCATTGCGGTCATAACTCCGCTGGAGAAGCCACCGATGATTACGTCAGCATTCTCTACAGTTGCAAGCCTCCTGAACTCAGATGTCGCTGTGTTGGAGTCGAGCTTGGTGTCTCCAACCACCACCTCCACCTTGTATCCCAGTATGCCTCCCTGAGCGTTTATCTCCTCAGCGGCAAGCTTTACTGCTTTTTCTTCCGCCTGACCTTCGGGTGTGGCCATCGGCCTATGACGCCTATGACCACCTTATCCCTTTCAGCCTTCTCCGGTTGCGCACATAGCGATGTGATAGCGGCAAGCAGTATTAGGGCTGTTAGCACAGCTTTAGCATGTCTCATGGTTTGGATAAGCAAAGCAAAGTATTTAAACCTTGCCGAAACAGTAAAAAGCATGCTAAAAGTCAGAAACGTGCACAAGAGGTTCGGGGAGTGCAGCGTGCTTGAGGGTGTAAACCTTGAGATTGACAAGAGTGAGAGGGTCGGCATCATAGGCCCGAACGGGGCTGGCAAGACAACGCTTTTCAACATCATCACGGGCTTTCTGAAACCCGACAGAGGAGAAATAAGGTTCAGGAGCAGAGATATAACGGGCCTTAAGCCAAACCAGCTGGCGAAGATGGGGATAGTGAGGACCTTCCAGATTGTGAAGGTTTTCAGCAACATGACGGTTGAGCAGAACATGCTCACGGTCTCGGATGACCTCGACTACCTCAGAGAGTTTGGGCTGTGGGAGAAGAGGCACGAGCTTGCAGCAAACCTATCTTACGGGGAGCTGAGAAAGCTGAGTATAGCTCTTGCCCTAGCCCCAAATCCGAAGCTTCTCCTCCTCGACGAGCCCTTCTCAGGGCTAAGCCCGAAGGAGGCTAGGGACCTTGCGGGGATAATTGAGAGCATAAACCACAACGGCCAGTCGATAGCAATCATCGAGCACAGGCTGAAAGATTTGTTCAATGTTGCAGAGAGGGTTGTCGTGCTGAACTCAGGCAGGATAATCTTCGAGGGGCACCCTGAGGAGGTTGTTAGGGAGAAGACCGTTGTTGAGGCCTATCTAGGGAGGAAGTATGCCGTTGCTTGAGGTGGAAAGATTAAACGCCTTCTACGGGAAGGCTCAGGTTCTCAGAGACGTGAGCATAGCCGTTGATGAAGGCGAAGCCGTAGCCGTTCTCGGCCCCAACGGAGCGGGTAAGACGACTTTGCTGAACTCCATTTGCGGTCTTGTCAGGGCAGACGGCAGGATTGTTTTTGACGGCAGAGATATTTCCGCACTCAAACCCCACGAAAGGATAAAGCTTGGAATCGCAATAAGCCCTGAAGGTAGAAGGCTCTTTCCCGAGATGAGCGTTGAGGACAACCTTCTTATTGCCGGAGACTCCAACAAGCTCGATTTTGTTTACAACATTTTCCCCAATCTGAAGGAGAAGAGAAAGCAGAAGGCAAAGAACCTGAGCGGTGGAGAGCAGCAGATGATTGCGATTGCGAGGGCCTTAATGCTTGAGCCCAGACTTCTGCTCCTCGACGAGCCGTCGATGGGGCTCGCACCGATTGTGGTGGAGAACATCGCCGAGAGAATTGAGACGATCAAAGAGGAGCTTGGAATTTCCATCCTTCTGGTGGAGCAGAACACGCAGATGGCTTTCGATGTAGCCGACAGGTTCTACATCCTCGCAAGTGGGCAAATTGTCAGGGAGGGCACGATTGAGGAGATGGAAGAAATAGAGCAGGAGTATTTCGGTTAAGAAAATTTTAATCAGGCTCCCAGGCTGAAAATTGCCTGCCAGATTCTCTCTTCAATTCCGCGCTCCAGTTCCTGCTCGTATGCGTCGATTGCAGTTACGATGGCGGATATTTCCTCCCATGTAAACTCGCTCTCCATGAATATCTCGTCGAGCCTCGCCTTTATCGGCCTGAAAATCCTCAAGTACTCCTTTACCTTCTCCGCAATGTTCCTCTCTTCCACGAACTTCGTGTGGATGTTGCCCCTAACAAACTCCTCATCGTTGAGCACAGCGAAATGGAAGGGGATGTTCGTTTCCACACCCTCTATGATGTACTCGTAGAGAGCCCTCTTCATCCTCGCAATGGCCTCCTCCCTCGTCTCGCCGTAGGCGATGAGCTTGGAAATCATGCTGTCGTACTCCTCCGGAATCCTGTAGCCCATGTGGATTCCGCTGTCAACCCTTATCCCAATTCCTCCCGGGCTTCTGTAGTGCAAAATCCGTCCGCTTCTCGGATAGAAGTTTACAGGGTCCTCGGCATTTATTCTGCACTCAATTGCGTGTCCCCTAATGGCTACATCCTCCTGTCCGTGCCTGAGTTCCTCACCGTAAGCGATGCGAATCTGATACTTCACGATGTCAATGCCAGTAACAACTTCAGTTATTGTGTGCTCGACCTGAAGCCTTGAGTTTATTTCAAGGAAGTAGAAGTTTCCGTTCTCGTAAAGAAACTCGAAGGTTCCGGCGTTTGTGTATCCGATTTCCCTCGCTCCCTTCACCGCAAGCTTTCCGAGCTCCTCCCTCATTTCCTCGTTCAACGCTGGAGATGGAGCCTCCTCTATGAGCTTCTGGTGCCTCCTCTGGATGCTGCACTCCCTCTCGCCCAGATGGATGACGTTTCCGTGCTGGTCTGCAAGAATCTGAACCTCTATGTGCCTCGGTCTCGCAAGATACTTTTCGAGGTAAACGGTGGAGTCCTTGAAGTAGCTCTCACCGAGCTTTTTCGACTTTCTGAAAGCTTCCTCAAGCTCTTCTTGACTGTTGACAACTACAATGCCTATTCCGCCTCCACCTCCAGAAGCTTTGACCGCTACGGGGTATCCAATCTTCTCCGCCCACTCCTTCGCCTCATCAACGGTATCAATTTTCGGTGAGCCCGGAATGACAGGAACTCCAGCCCTCTGCATGCTCTCTCTCGACCTCACCTTCGAGCCGGCGATGCGTATAACTTCAGGAGATGGTCCGATGAAAACGATTCCCTCCTCTTCGCACCTTTCCGCAAACTCGGCATTTTCCGCGAGAAAGCCGTAGCCAGGGTGAATTGCCTCCGCTCCAGACTTCTTGGCAACTTCAATGATTCTGTCAATGTTGAGATAGCTGTCTCTTGGATCAGCTTTGCCGATGTAGTAGCACTCGTCAGCGTAAACCCTGTGAAAGGCCCTTTTGTCCGCAGAGCTGTAAACCCCGACGGTCTTAATTCCAAGCTCCCGGCAGGCCCTCATCACCCTGACGGCTATTTCCCCTCTGTTTGCCACAAGAATTTTGCTGAACATCCAGTTTTAAGGCTAAAGCCACCGATTTAAAAACCTTTTTTCAAATAGAACTGCAAGAATACGTAAAATCCAAGTAATTGCAACAAGAATACGTATTTGATTTGTAGCAGTTGCCGAGAATTTTATTTATTTCGATAAATTGTTATCTAAGGCACCGAAAACGATTTACAGCTTAGCCTAATGTCAGCAGTGATGACGACAATCAGAGTTTTCGACACCACCCTGAGAGATGGAGAGCAGATGCCCGGAGTTTCGCTCCCCCTTGAATACAAAATCAGAATAGCCAAGCAACTCGACAAGCTCGGCGTGGATGTTATCGAGGCCGGATTCCCTTCAGCAACGAAGGGGGAGTTCGAGTCGGTTAAGGAGATAAGCTCGCTCAGCCTTAATGCTGAAATTTGCGGTCTTGCGAGAATCGTTAAGGAGGATATTGATGCTGCCATTAACGCTAACGTTGATATGGTTCACATTTTCGTCCCCACCTCCAGAATACAGATAGAGCACACCGTAAAGATGTCGAAAGAAGAGATTATTGAAAAATCGGTCGAATGCGTTGAGTACATCAAATCTCACGGCGTAAAATGCATGTTCTCCGCGATGGATGCGACAAGGACGGAGGTTGAATACCTCAAGCAGATTTTCAAGGCCGTTGAAAATGCAAAAGTTGACATCGTGAATGTTCCAGACACCGTCGGTGTAGCGACGCCCTTCAAGTTTTACGAGCTCATCAAGCAGCTGAGGGAGCACCTCAAGGTTCCGATAGACGTCCACTGCCACAACGATTTCGGGCTGGCGGTTGCGAACACCTACGCGGCAGTGATGGCCGGAGCCAATGAGGTGCAGGTGACAGTGAACGGAATTGGGGAGAGGGCCGGTAACGCTGACCTCGCGCAGGTTGTGATGATTCTCCACGCAATCGAGGGGATAAAGACGAACATCAAAACGGAGCACCTCTTCGAGACCTCAAAGCTCGTTGAGAGGCTCACCGGAGTTAAGATGCCACCAAACCACCCGATTGTGGGGGAGAACGCATTCAGCCACGAGAGCGGGATACACGCCCACGGAGTGCTGAAAGAGTACTCAACCTTCGAGCCGGGTGTAGTTACGCCGGAGATGGTCGGACATAAAAGGAGAATCGTCATAGGAAAGCATGCGGGGAGGTATCAAATAAAGAAGATTCTTGAGGAGGCCGGCTACCATCTTGACGACGAGAAGCTGAACCAGATATTCGAGAAGGTAAAGGAGATGGGGGACAAGGGGAAGAGAGTTACAGACCTGGATTTATTTGCCATAGCTGAAGTGGTCATAGGCGAACTGAAGAGGGAAGAGAAGGCCATTCTCGTTGACGAGGTTACAGTTTTGACCGGCAACAAAATCACGCCAACCGCAGTTCTGAACGCCGAGGTTTTCGGTCACAGAAAGGTCACCTCAGCAATCGGTGTGGGGCCTGTTGACGCCTCCCTCAAGGCTGTTACATCTCTGGTTGGGGAGAGCATAAGAATCACGGAATTCAGAATGGACGCCATAACTGGAGGCAGCGATGCTCTTGCTGAGGTTTACGTAACGGTTGAAGACGATGAAGGGCATTCGTTCACATCCAGAGGAGCGGCACAGGACATAGTGATGGCCTCAATCGATGCGGTCATCAATGCAGTTAACTACCTCCTGAGGATGAAGAGGAGAAAGAGCTGATGTACATTGTCGTATCAACCGGAGACAGAGCAGCAAGGATAGCCTCAAAGCTACCAGACTGCATAATCATAGACAGAGACCCTGACTCAGCCGAGAGGCTGAAGGAAAAGGGATTCAACGTTTTAAACGGGGACGCCTCCAATCCTGAAATTCTCGCGAGATTTGACATGGGAGAGAAAATAATTCTTGCAGACAACGACGATTTCAACATTAAGGTTGTAAAAACCGCCAAGCTGCTGGGACTTGACGTTTATGCTGTTGCCGCAGATGAAGACAAGTGCTGGCTTTACGAGGTTGAAGGAGTATCAAAAATTTGCGGCTCGGTTGAAGCTCTGCTGTCAACCATTTTCAGGAAGAACAGGTACTTTGAGATACAAGTTGAGGCTGAAATGGAGGGAAAGACGCTGAAAGAATACGATGCTGGCGAGGATTGCATGGTCATCTCCGTTTTCCGTGATGGAAAAGTCTTACAGCCATTCCCGGACCTTGAGCTGAAGGCGGGAGATTTGCTGGGGCTTGTATGCGGCGAGCAGGTGAGAACCACAAAAAATCCCTTCGACAACATTCTGCTGCTCAAAGGAGACATGGGTGAAGGGGAAATCAGAGAGGCTGAGATGGTAGCCAAGAAGTTCGGAGCGAACCTGATTACCTTTGAAAAAGTCGGTGGCGCTTACGCCTGCGCTCTTGAAGGCTATGGTGAGAGCGTAGAGCTTGAGGAGGCTATCAACATCCTTAAAAAGAGCGACGAGCTTGACCTGATCGCTACGACCTTGACCGAGAAGAACAAAGAAATTCTGAAAAAGCTTGTTTCAAGCTTTCCAACTCTGGTTTTGTCGGGAAGGGATGACTACAGGAGAATTCTCGCTCTTGTTAACACCTCCAACCCGGACACGATAATCAGCATGGCCAAGGCCTTCTCGAGGTTTTTTGGCAAAGCGAAGGCCCTTTTCCTCGACGAGGAGCAGATAAAGCACTTCTCCAAGTTTACGGAAACGGACCTCGAAGTGGAGGTCTCAAGGGGAAACCCCATGGTTGATGCGGTAAAGGAGTTCAAGAGCGGTTACGACCTCGTCATTCTCTCCCTCTCCAATGACATCGGGAACATTGACAGAGACATTCTCTGGAAAATAATTCTCGACAAGGAGTCTTCCGTTCTGGTGGTAGAGTGAGTGAGGTAGAGCAGTTCGCCACCATCGCTTTAATCTCCCTAACCGCCTTCATTTCCCCTTTAATCGCAGACAAGCTAAGGGTTCCGGTAGTTGTTCTTGAGATCGTGCTCGGCATGATTTTCGGTGTTAGCTTCCTTAACGTAATCTACGCTTCCGAATGGCTTTCATTTCTCTCACTTTTCGGCCTCATTTTTCTCATGTTCCTTGCCGGGCTTGAGATTGACGCAGATGTGGTTTTGAAGAGCGGCCATTTAAAGAGGGTTGTAGCGTTCTTCGCCCTCTCACTCGCTCTCAGCGTCGCGTTAACAGCTCTAATGGGATTAAACCTCTTTTACGCTATCATCCTTACAAACGTGGCGGTGGGTGTTGTAGTCTCTGTGCTGAGGGAAATTGGACTGGAAAAGGAGGATTTCGGGCAGCTGAACATAGTAACCGCTCTGGTTTCCGATTTCTCTACGATGTTTCTGCTTTCCATTTACTTCATAACTGGCTACCTGCAGGTAGCCTTTGCCTTCCTGATAATTCTTGTTTTCCTCGCAGCCTACCGCTTCGGTAAGCTGGTGATATGGCACTTTCCTGACTTCATATCGAGGTGGTTCTCGGATGAGCCTTCTGAAATCGGAGTGAGGGGGAGCCTGGCCATCATGATTCTCTTCGTTGGCCTGAGCTCCCTCCTCGGAGTTGAGGCAATTCTGGGAGCTTTCCTTGCGGGAGTTCTGCTTTCGATAACCTTCAGGGGCGGAAAGAAGCTCTACGACAAGCTCTACGGTATGGGTTTTGGATTCTTCATCCCCATCTTCTTCATCAAAACGGGTAGTGAGCTCAATATCACGCAGGCCGGAGAGGGGATTGGTTTCATTCTCCTTCTGCTTGCCGTATCTGTTGCAGTTAAGGGAATTCCATCCCTGATTTTTGCCTCAAACTTCGGTTTGAGAAGGGCGATTTCGATGGGTATGCTTCAGTCCACGAAGCTGAGCCTTACAATCGCCGGTGTGGCAATCGGAGTCTCCTCAGGAGTTATTACCGAGTTCGAGAGCACCGCATTGGTGACATTCACTATAATATCGTGCCTGCTTTCCCCAACGCTTTTCCGCTTCCTCTATCCCAGATACCTTCCAAAAACGAGGTAGCCTGTGTGCCAGACCTTCGTTGAGGTTCTCGTCCCAACTCTTTTGATGTCTAGGTCCACTCTAAGCAACTCGAACGCTTCGAGCTCCTTGAATCCGCGCCTTTCCATTTCCAGATAAACTTCCCTCGCAGCCTCGATGTAGGGGTTGTAAACAACGATATGCCCTCCCGGCTTCAGAATTTCTTTCGCCTTCCTAATGAAGGCAACGTCATCCTTCATGTCGAGAGTGATGAGGTCAAACTCAACCTTAAGGGAGTCCGCAACAGCCAGAGCGTCGCCAACAATCTGGTGAATGTTCTTCAATCCTGCAGTTCTGAAGTTCTCCCTCGCAATTTTAGCAAAGTCGGGCCTTTTCTCCACGGTCACAACCTCCCCGTACTTGTTGAAGTACGCGAGGTAGGCAGCAAGAATTCCGCTCCCAGTTCCGGCGTCGAAAATCAGCGAGTCCGGAGATAGGCCGGTGTAGGCAATTATCGCTCCTATGTCCTTGGGCATGATTGGAGTTGCACCTCTCTTGAAGTGCCTGAAGAAATCTGCCGGGTTGAAGGGGGCAATCCTGTACTTGACACCGAGGTGCGTCCTCACCTCATCCCCGTAGTCCTTTCCCCTAAGCTCCTCAAGGTTGATTATACCGTGATGTGTGTGGAGCTTACCTTCAAACCTGTCAACCAGGAAGCTGTACTTCCCTCTAGTTAAAACAACCGGAGGCTTCATTCCTGCAGCTTCATAAGAGCTTCCGCCAGGTCTCCTCCCGCCTCCTCAAGCGCCCTTCTTGCAGTCTCTTCATCAACGTTGGCCTGCTCCATTATGAGCTTGATATCATCCTCGCTTATTTTCGGCGGCCTCTTTACAACCTCATACTCCCCAACAATCTGGAACGTCTCAACTCCCCTCGCGGAAATCTTGGAAACGTTAGGGTTGCGGAAAATGAGCTCCTCATCACTCGTTCTGATAATAACCTCCTCGGCATCGAGTTCCTCCATTTCTATTCCCATCTGCTTCATCATCTTTTTCATCTGCTTTGGGTTCATCGGAAGCATGGGGAAAATTGTAAGAGGAGGTTAAAAAAGTTTTTACTGCTTTCTTCTTTTCCTCACGAATGCTGCGGCTATGATGAAACCGATTGCAGCGATGCAAATCGCAGCGTAAAGAATGTAAGGTGGAGACGGCTTGACTTCAAGGGATACGACAATGGAGTTGGATGTGTGCTCGTAGTTGCTTTCGTCGTAGTACTTAACCTTTATCGATGCTGGATAGCTTCCCTCGCCTGCATCCTTGTCAACATCAACTCTGAAGCGTGCGGTAACAACATCTCCGGGCTTCACCGTTCCAACGAAGTACTCACCGGGCTGTGATTCTCCGAGCATACCGCCGAAAGTTCCCGTGCCTGCGATGCTGAGCGGCGGGGATACCTCGAGCATGACCACCGCGTTGTAGATTTCAGCATTCCCGGCGTTCTTGAGCTCAACCACCACATCTCCTGTCGAATCGGGATTCAAATCACTCCTAACCGACACTAACTGAAACGCCGCGAGCTTTGGAGCGACGTAAATCGGAAACTCCTCAACGCTGACAAGGTCACTCGCAAAATCATCGTCAAAGGTCTCGACGAGGTAAAGGAGATGATTTCCCGCAACGGCGTCGTTTGAAACTTTCACTCTGAACGTTGCCGTATCGCCGGAGCTTTCGACGTAGGAGGATGATGTTACTGGACTGACGGTTGAGTCTGGGGAGAGCAGGTAGAGCTTTACGTTTCTAGCATCTGACTGAGCAAAGCTGAGCTTCACCTCTCCAACGAGACCGATGCCGAGATTCGACGTCTCGACCTTTGAAACTTTCAGAGCGGGAGCGGGGCTGACGTTAACGCTTACGTAAATTTTCGGGCCGAATGCCTCATCCCCGTACTCATCCCGGTATTTCACAACCACGTAGCCGAGGTAGCTTCCCGGTGGGGCGGAGGAGGTGATGTAGAACACAACATCCCTGCTCTCCCCCCTCTTCACCTCTCCGAGGTAGGGTGTGCTGGTGGACTTCAAAAGAGGATTGTCGAAGCTCAGGACTGCAAAGGCATCCCTGATCTCATCGCCGGTGTTGGTTATTCTCAACGCAAGGTAGCCTCTTGAAGGAATTGTCACGACGTTGCTCATTTTCTGCTCCGAACTCTGCTGCTGAAGCAACGGAATTGATGGAATCTGGACGCTCTGCTCAACTCTTAAGGTTTTGGCAGGACTTAGAAACTCTCCAATCTTCTCGACCTCGAAATAACCTGCACCCTCAATTTTCAGGCCGATGGGCTTTGAGAGCTTGTACGGCATTCCGGAAGATGTTCGAAAAACTGCCACAACTTCTGCAGGATAGGACTGCTGGAAAACACCTTCCGGAACGTAAACCTTGAACATCGCCTCAAAGGACTCCCCAGCATCGAGATTACCGGCATAAACGCTCATCGCCTTCGGCTCGACCATCAGAGGTGGTGTTGCGTTTAAAATGAAGATTGCATCCTCCAAGGCCTTCTCACCGGTGTTTTCCAGCTTAACTTTCAAAACCCCCTCCCTTCCTGCGACGAGGTCTGATGTGATTGAGATTACATCGAAATCATAGTCCTTTTTCTTCACTTCAAATTCCACATCAACTGAAGTCTCCAGACCAGTTTCAAAGTTTATTGTGTAGTTATTCCCCACAGGAACCATTTTCGCTTTCGAGTAAGTGATGTCGAAATATAGGGCGCGCTTTCCCTCGTAGATGTCCTTATCAACGCTAACAACGACGCTAACAGGTATTGCTCTGCCACATGGTACATCTCCTACGAGAATACTCTCGCTTTCCACTTCGATCTGGGAGTTTCTGGGTTCAAGAATGACTGATTTTGCAGTTGTAAGCATTGGTAGTATGTTTGAGGTGTTTTCGTTAATTGGAAGAGGATTATCCAACCACCCTACTACCTCGCAACTGAGAACGATTGTTATAGCCTTCTTATCCCCGGGATGCAGAACATTGCTTCCGGCAACGCTTGCGTGAAAATCGATACTTGCTGAAATTTCTTGGGCCACCGCGGGATAGATGAGAAGGAACGCGACGGCTGTCGCGAGTAATGGCGCACGCATGTCTCATTGAAATCAAAAAAGTTTATAATTTTGTTGTTACCTTCGTAGTAACAATGGATGAAATAATAGAGGTTCTGAAAAGGCTCGGATTCAGGGATTACGAGGCGAGAGTTTACGCAACCCTCGCCACGAGGGGTGAGGCTACGGCAAGCGAAATTCACAGAGTCAGCGGAGTCCCGCGGAACAAAGTTTACGAAGTTCTCAGGTCGCTTGAAGACAGGGGGATGATTGAGACGATAAAAAGCTCCCCAGCCGTTTTCAGGGCGATAGACCCTGAAAGCGTTCTTGAGGAATACAAGGAGCAGCTTGTCAGCGCCGTCGATACAGCCATCAGAAGCATAAGGGAGTCCGAGGACTTCTCAACCCTTCACCCCGTGTGGTGTGTCAGAGGTCTTGCAGGAATAAAGAACAGAGCAAAGGCCATGCTCCAGAGAAGTGAAGAGGTTTTTGTCATCACCGCCAAGAGAGTGTACCTCGACATGATTCTAAAAATCAAGAGTCCTGAGGATATTACGGTCGTTACCGATAACGCTGAAAAATTTTCAGACCTGAGCGTAAAAACCCTTGAGCTGAAAAAGGAGTTTTCAGGCATTTTCAACGATGCTGTCATTGATGGGGTCCGATACCGCTTTGAGCTCCTCCTCATCTCAGGCTACGAGTCCTTCGGCGTTTACAGAGCTGGAGACGAGCTTCTTGGCGTGAGCATAAGCCTTCCGATAATCATACTCTTTCAGAGGATGATCTTCCTCGGACTTCTGGCAAAGTGATTTATTCCACCCGCCTACTTAAAGCATGGAGGAAATTCTGAGGCTCAGAAGGAGTGTCAGCATTGACGATTACATTGAAAAGGTAAAGCCAATCGTTGAGGCCGTCAAAAGGGAGGGAGATAAAGCTGTAATCCGATTTACGAGGGATTTGGACGGAGTCGAGCTTGACAGCCTGAGAGTTACGGAGGATGAGTTTGAGAAGGCTTATGATGCGGTGGATGACGGCCTCATTGACGCTCTTGAAGTGGCGAAGGAGAACATCTACAGGTTCCACTACGTCACATCAGTTGAGAGGGATATGAAGGTTGAGTTCGAGGACTGCGTTATGGGGAAAATCTACACCCCCATAGAGAAGGTTGGCGCTTACATTCCAGGCGGGAGAGCAAGCTATCCATCAACGGCCTTAATGATAGGCGTTCCGGCAAAGATTGCGGGAGTTGAGAAACTGGTCGCCTGCACCCCTCCCAACAAGGATGGTAAAGTAAACCCACTAACCCTCGTTGCCCTCGATATTGCCGAATTTGATGAGGTTTACAAGGCAGGCGGAGCGCAGGCGATAGCGGCCATGGCATACGGAACCGAAACTGTTGAGAAGGTTTACAAGATTGTGGGGCCTGGAAACATCTACGTCACAGCGGCCAAGCTTCTTGTGGCAAAGGATGTGGCAATAGACATGCCTGCAGGCCCTTCGGAAATTCTCGTTATAGCGGACGAAACTGCTAATGCGGACTTCATAGCCTGCGACTGCCTCGCTCAGCTTGAGCACGACCCGATGGCAGTGGCTGTGGTTCTCACAACCTCCCGGAAAGTTGCCGACGAGGTGGAAAAAAAGGTCAAATCGGAAGGAGATTTCAGCAACTTCGCCGTTTTCGTTGTTGAGGACTTGGCGGAGGCCTTTGAAATTTCGAACGAATTTGCTCCGGAGCACCTCACGGTAGCGGTTAAAAATCCGGAGGAATGGCTCGGGAAAGTCAGAAATGCTGGCAGCGTTTTTCTCGGAAACTTCTCTCCCGTCGCAGCAGGAGACTACGCCTCTGGAACGAACCACGTTTTACCCACTGCAGGCTACGCCAAGATTTACGGCGGCCTGAGCGTTGAGAGCTTTCTGAAGCACTTCACCTTCCAGATGCTGAGCGAGGAGAGCATGAGGAGAATTGGAGGGGATGTAGTAAAAATTGCAGAAGCTGAAGGGTTGAGGTGGCATGCGGAGAGTGTGAGAAAAAGGTTGGAAAAAATTTAGTATTCGAGAACTTCTTCGTAGAACCTTTTTATCATTCTTTTGTCTTCCAGCAGCTCTTTCTCCTTCAGTATCTCTCTTTCGAGCTTCTTCAGCGCCACATGGACGGCGTACTCCACTCCCCAGCTCTCGCCACTGACCATGAAGTTACCCTTCTCGCTTGCGAGCTTCAGCCTGACGTGAATCAGAGGCAGATTGCGGAAATGCTCCTTGTGCCTCTTTATGTAGATAAACAAGAAGGACTCTCCGAGAAAGTCGGAAAACTTTCTCATCAGCTTCTCCACGTCCTCCAATATTGCTTCCCTATCGAACTCATCGAGTGTTATGTCTGCAGTCGAAATCTGAACGTTGAACTCCTTTCTCGACTCCTTCTTAAGGTAGTACTCCAGAATGTCCTTCTTTATTACAATGCCGTCGGGCAGGCCGTCTCTGGTAACAACAACGCTCGAAATTCTGTTCTCAACCATTAGGTCGATGACCTCTGCAACGCTGTCGTTCCTGCTAACCGAGACCACCGGAGAGCTCATTATGCTCTCCACCATGATCGATAGTGTCTTCTCCTTCTCTCCGCTCGAATCTCCCATCCTTGCTCTCTTTCTCGGGGAGATAACCCTGTCCACTACATCTTTGCCTGTGAGAATTCCAATTACCTTGTTGTTCTCATCCACAACCACAACCCTGTCAATTCCGTGAGTTCTCATCACCGAAAGCGCTTTAGCGGCGCTGTCGAACCTCCTTACTGTGATTACCTCTGGATTCATCACTTCTCTGACCTTCACGTCCTTAAACTCGTCCTTAAGGGCGCTTAGGAAGTCGTTAATGTAGATGACTCCAACCCTTTTATCGTCAATCTGGACTATAACGAAGGGTGTGGAGTCTTCAACAAACCTCCTCGCAACTTTGTAGGGGTCAAGCTCGTTCAAATCAATTTTTCCCGTTCTTACAAGAAGGGATTTAACCTTAGTTTCATGGGGGTTTTTCAAAACACTCCCCCTGATCAGGTC
This sequence comes from Archaeoglobus fulgidus DSM 4304, assembly GCF_000008665.1. Lineage (NCBI taxonomy): Archaea > Methanobacteriati > Methanobacteriota > Archaeoglobi > Archaeoglobales > Archaeoglobaceae > Archaeoglobus > Archaeoglobus fulgidus. The sequence goes on along the minus strand of NC_000917.1, from coordinate 187,170 downwards.
CTTTTCCCTAACAACACCGACTATTTTTCCGTCTTCCTCCACAAGTATCGCATTTGCCTTATCCCTGTCCAGCTTTTCAAGCATCGGAAACAGCTTCGAAACCGTCTCATTTGCGTTAATAACCTCGAAATCATCCCTGATTAACTCTTTTAACGTCTCTGCGTCCATAACGATCACCTCCTTTTAAGCAATGAATCTCAACATTGTGCTTAACAAATAGTTTGTGGCCGCGAACGCTAAAAAAGTTGCGATGAGCCCCTTTGCTCTTCTCTCAACAGCCACCTCGGCATCCCTCAAAAGCTTCTCCCCCATAACCTTGACTTTAACTCTCCGCTCACCGTAGCTGAAAACAGCATCTTTCAACTCAGCTTCCCTGCAGCAATTGGCCAGCTTCTCCGCAACTTCCCAGTCCCTTTCATCCTGACCCGCTGGCTTGTAGGCGAGCTTGGCTCTCATTCCGGTTTTGGCGTGGTTGTCCGTTGATGCAACAACCGCCGTGTAACCCATCTCGCCAAAAAGCTTTTCGACGTGTCTTCTGAACCTCAAATCGACGTTGTTGGCATCAAAAACAACAATCGCATACCTCTCCTCCCCGTAATCCAGCAGAACCGCAGCAGCGTAGCCGCACAGGCTGTCGGTTTCGGCATCAACGCGGACGAATGCCGATTTAGCGTTTGAGGGCTCAGAAGTTCTTTCCTCCGCTACCTTTACCAGCCTCGCTATCTCCCCCACCTCGCCTTCATCAGGGTCGTAGTTTTCCTCGTATGCGTTGTGGCAGTCAACAACGAAGCTCTCGGAGTTTATGATAAAATCGTCGATGTGCCTTTTTCCGCTGACAAAGACCATCCTCGTTTCTGCAAAGGGAAAGCAGTAGGCCTCAAAGTTCTCGCTCTCAACCTTAAAGGGTTTTTGAGGTGTGAGAGCCTTTTCAGAGCACCTGACCGCCGAAACGATTTTTTCCACCTCCTCCGCACTCACTGGATTCCTGGCGTGGGAAGTGGGAGAGTGGAGGTAAATACCACCATCGGAGAGCTTCTCCACAAGCATCGCTCCGCCAACGTTTCTGAAGGGGCCGGGGTGGAAGTCCGTCTGAACAAGCCTTGCTTCATTAACCGCCAAGCACCTCACTCTGCCTTCGAAATCATCTGCAGAGTCTTCAAGGAACTCCTCCATGAATTTGGGATTGGAGGTCAGCCAGAACAGGACGAACTTCTCGACGAAGTTTCTAATCCTGACAACCCCAACTTTGACGTCGAGAATTCTGATGTAAAGCAGAAAAAGGAGGGTTGAGATAAGAAGGCCTATCAGAGTCGAAATTTGGGGGCTGAGGGCAATATACGGCAGTGATGCGAGCGGGACTGATAGAGCCTTTCTTTCAGAGCAGAAGTAGTAAGTGATGAAAAGGACGAAGGCTGAAGCCGTTGCATTGCCCTTTAACACAACAGCCGGCGTGCTGAGGGTTGTTATGAAGATTGCGAGGAAGGAGATTCTCTTAAGGTCGAATTTCAGCTTTGCAACCTTCAAGGCTGCAAGTGAGACAGCGAAAACCAAAGCCCACAGATAGAGAAGGCTAGCATCCAGCAGGGAAAGCAGTAAAGCTGCAAAAAGAGAAGCTACAAGCATTATTTCCGCTCTCGGTATTGAGAAAAGCTTGTAGTATAAAGCTTCAACGCTCCTCATAAAACCATGTTCCTTATCTCGTTCCAGATTGCATCAACTTTCCTCTTTGTCTCTGCGTCCATCTCCACCACATCCGGCCACTCGCGCTCGTAGCCCTCATCCCTCCACTTCTTGGTCGCATCGATTCCGAGCTTCCCCGCCAGGTTTGGAATGTAGGCGGAGTGGTCGAGGGAGTCGGTGGGAGAGGGTGGAAGGATAACGACATCCCTTGCAGGGTCGAAGCGCGAGGTTACCGCCCAGACAACCTCCCTCATGTCGTGCACGTTGACATCATCATCCACCACAACCACAATCTTCGTGAGAGAGAGCATTCCTGTACCCCAGATTGCGTACATGACCTTTTTGGCCTGCCCCGGATATCTTTTCTTGATTGAAACGATTGCGAGGTTGTGAAATGCTCCCTCCACGGGAAGGTTGATGTCCACAATTTCAGGATGCATCATCCGGAGTATCGGGAGGAAAATTCTTTCCGTCGCCTTGCCGAGCCATGCGTCCTCCATCGGCGGCTTTCCAACGACGGTGGCGTGGTAGATTGGGTTCTCCCTGTGAGTGATGTGGGTTATGTGAAAAACAGGATAAGGTTCTGGTGGGGTGTAGTAGCCGGTGTGGTCTCCAAAGGGCCCTTCCACTCTCATCTCATCCACCCTCACGTATCCTTCAAGGATAATCTCCGCATTCGCTGGGACGAGCAGGTCAACTGTCTCGCATTCAGTCACCTTCAGCCTCTCCTTTCTTATAAAGCCGGCAAACATGAACTCGCTAATGCCCGAAGGCAGAGGGGCCGTTGCAGCGTAGAGGGTTGCAGGGTCAACTCCAATGGCAACGGCAACCTCAATCTTCCCCCCTCCCTTCTCAGCCATCTTCCTGAAGTGCTCCGCCCCGTGCTTGTGAATCTGCCAGTGCATTCCGGTTGTTTTTCCATCGAAAACCTGCATTCTGTACATTCCAGCGTTCATCTCCCCGGTTTCGGGGTCTTTAGTTATCACAACCGGAAAAGTTATGAACCTGCCCGCATCCTTCGGCCAGCACTTGAGAATTGGGAACTTATCCAGACTTTCAGCCACCACCTCCTTGCAGGGAGCTTTGCCTGTCTTTTTAGGGATGAACGACATGAAGTCCTTTAGCATCCCAACTCCCTTCAAAGCATCCATAAAAGAAGATGGTCTGAATTCCAGCGCGGAAAGTAATCTTTCCCCGATTTCCTCCAACCTTTCCACCTCGAGAGCGAGCTTCATCCTCCTCTCAGTTCCGAAGGCGTTCATAAAAACCGGGATGTCGTAACCCTTCGGCCTTTCGAAAAGCAGAGCCTTCCCTCCGGCCTTTACAGTTCTGTCAGCAACTTCACTCATTTCGAGAATCGGGCTGACTTCGTGCTTCACTCTCGCCAGTTCCCCCTTATCTTCAAGTCTGCCTATAAACTCCCTGAGGTCTTCGTAGGCCATCGCTCCTCCTCGCCCCAAGGTAAAAAAGTTTTATTGGTTTATACAAAGACATAAATTTTTTTGAAAAGAATTGGCAGTTAGGTTTATTAATTACCTCAACGTAATAACAATAATGAGTATCTACGCAGTTGGATTGCTGCTATCACTGTTTGAGCTTACTCTGTTCACCGTAAATTACTATTACGGTCTGCCCCCCTATGTATTTCTGCCAAGTATATACCTATTTAATATTATTTTGGTAATGGTTGCATTTATCGCTTCAGTCTACTTAGCAAGAGCATCCAAGAGCGAAAGGAGAACGCTCTTCTCCACCCTCGCATTTTTTTCGGGATTATTGCTGCTCTCGATTCTCAGCGTTGGTCAGATGGTTTGGGTGAGGAGCGACTTTCAACTGAAGGTTGAGCACTTTGAGTACTTTATACCGATATACCTTCTGGCAGAAACGCCGATTCTCGGATTCTTCCTCTGGAAGATTTTGAGGGAGATGAGGTATTTCGATGTAAAGCACTTTCTGCCCGCAATCCTCGCAATACCCATCCTTGTTTTTTCCAGTTATGAGCTGGTAGGTCTTGAGTACTCCAATCTGTCAACGTTTATACATCTGGAAACTCTGATATGCGACTCTGTGATAATTCTTTCTCTGTTAACGCTCACAGCTGCTTACTTCAAAACGGAGTCTGCGGCTTACTACAAATCCTTTCTGCTTTACTTCATACTGAAGTACATCAGCGATGTGGCCCTCCTGAGGTCTTTCAGGGGGTGGCTGGACTTCGACCTCTCTACAGCCATTTTCACATTCTCAAACATAGTGCTACTGACAGTTCTCTACAAATTCTACAGGACAGAAATCACGCTTCTCAGCTACTACGACCTCGACGCGGAGAGGAAGAAATATGCAGAACTCTACGCTCAAGTAAACGAGTTGCAGGAAATTCTCAAGCTGATAAACAGGATGCTGAGACACGATATTTTGAACAAGCTGCAGATCATATCGGGATACGTCGAGACGTACCGAATGACGAAAAGGGAGGAGCTTCTCGACAAGGTCATGAAAGCTGTTGAGGAAAGCAGCTCCTACATAGACAAGATAAGGGAGCTCGAAAAAATTGTTCTCACGATGAGCGAGAAGCTGAAGCCCATCAACATGCGAGAGGTTGCAGAGGAGGTGGCAAAGTCTTTCAATATCGAGATAAACATAAAGGGAAGCTGTGTTGCAATGGCGGACGGTGCAATATACTCCGTCCTTGAAAATCTCATTTCAAACGCAATCAAGCACGGAAGGACGAACAGGGTGGACATAATCCTCAGTGAGTTTGAGGATGACTGCGAGATTAGGGTTGTGGACTACGGAGTAGGAATCCCCTTGGAAATCAGGAGGCAGATTTTCAAGGAGAGCTTCAAGTACGGTGAGACTGGCGGGACGGGACTGGGGCTTTACATCGTCAAGAGGGTCGTGGAGAGGTATGGGGGTAAAGTGTGGGTTGAAGATACAAAGCCCCACGGAGCGACCTTTGTGATAAGGTTAAAAGCTGCGAGGGTAAAGCTGAGTGAGCGATGATGAAAGGGCCCCTCTGAACGGTGATGAGGGTTTTGAGTTCTGAGCTCAGAGCTGCTCTAAAAGTGTGTTGCAAGCTGCTATAATCTTCTCATTGGCTCTTTTAACCGCCTCAAGCGGGTCAACGCCACTCGTCTTTATGTAAATCTCGGGTTCTCCGATGAGAGGGTGGGGGATGTTGTATCTGGCAACAATTACGTCCTCATCCTCAACCAGATAGTGCTGGAGAAGGTTGAGGTACGTGTGCCCCTCCCCTTTAATCACGAGCCTTACGTAGTCTTCTCCGATGTCGATAATCTTTACCTCCATACTACCACTCTCCCTTGCCGTAATCTGTCGAGATTTTTCTCTTCTCAACCCTCCCGCACTCCGGGCATTTAAGGATGTCGCCCTCTCTGACCATCTCCGTCTTGCAGTTGCTGCACAAAGCCCTCAAAACGCCCATCTCCTCCTCCTTCGTTGATAGCCTGAGGTTGTCCCCGATAACCCTTGCCTTCAGAATGTCGAGGTAGCCCACAGCTTCCGAAATTTCCTTTACGTATCCCTCATCGACATTGGAGACGTGCAGAATTCCTATTCCCCTGTTGCTCGGACCCCTATTCTCTCCCTTTTTGCTTGAAACTTCGATCAGAGCGATTGAGTTTCTGAGGTCCACAACTCTGCCGAGGACAACATCTCCCTTAACTATCTCCGGGATCGGAGAGATGCTCTCCACCTTTGCAACTCTGTCCTTGATGATGAGCTTTCCCGCAACGGCGGCAAAAAGCTCTCCTCCCTCCTCGTAAACTCCCTCCCCTTTAACGTATTCCTCCGCAGAACCTATCCTATCTCCCGGCATTACGAATCTCATGTTTCTCAATCCTAAACACCTCTACGGGTATATACTTAAATGCTTTTTCGTGGAAAGAGTAGGTCCTCTTAAGGGGGATGGAGAAGTTCCACTGGTACGTAACTTTAAAGCCATGCTCTTCCGAAAGCTTTCGAACGAAATTTGAGCTTCCTGCGGAGTGAACGGTGTAAATTACCTTCGAAATCTCAAAGGCTTTGAGCAAAAAAGGTCTGTCCGCGTGCTTTCTCTGTATGCCGAAAGGAGGGTTCATCACAGTTGTAACTTTCCTCTTGCACCGGAATTTCGATACCTCGCTCCTCACGAAGTCTGCCTCAACCCCAAGCTCTGCTGCGTTATCTCTCGCTATTTTCAATGCCTCAACATCCAGATCAACTCCAACTGAGTAGTGGCCAAGCAGTGAGCAAGCTATTGCCAGAATTCCCGTACCGCACCCCAAATCGATGATTAGGTCGAGGTCACCGTTAAGTTCCGCTGTGGTTGCTATGAAGGCAGCAAGCGAAGGTGGGGTGACGTATTGCTCAAGCTCTATTTTCGGATTCTGAAAACCCTTAATTTTTTCCAGCACTATTTCCAGCTTTTTCTTCTTCATGCTCTATACCAGCTTTTAAAAAAGCCTTGACCTCTTCGACATCTACCTCCGTGTCCACACATCCTGTTTTCCGAAGGGGGACGCACTGGTGTGGAATGTCCTTCAGCGTAAGCCTCTCACTGGCCTCGCAAAGCTCAGGAAGACAAGCAACGCCGAGACACGCAAAGGAACCCATATCCAGACTTTTTAGGATTCTGTAAATCATGCTTCCCCCGGGAACTATGTAGGCGTGCTTATACCCAAGCTCTTCCGCAGTCTCTACAATTTCGGCTATATCGCAGCCCCCGCACTTCTTGCAAATGTATCCTTTCTCAGTTAGCTCTGCCTGGCAGCTCTTCGAGTTTCTGAGGCACTGGGGCAGGAATATCAGCCTTTTTTCCACAGGAAGCTCCGCCCAGTCTTTCCTGTAGGCTCTGTTCTTTACGAGAATGTAAATGTAGTCCGCAAGCCCTTCGTCCTCCCCGAGAATTTTCAGGGCAGCCTTTATGGCGTTTTTCGAGCTTAAGTCTGCTCCAGCGGAGACAAGCTTCGATATGATCCTGTCTATCATTCGTTAGGAATTATTTGTTGAGGATTTAAACTTTGCTTTGCGCTGATATCGTTTCATGCAAAAAATGAAAGTTTATTTCACTGGTTCAAAGTACTGGATGTCCGTTATCTTCCCCTCCCTCTCCTCCTTCCACACTGCTTTAACCCTCGTTCCCGGTTTGAATGTCTCGTGGATTTTCCTCCAGTCTGACAAGTCAACACCGCCAAGAAAGCAGAGCATTCCCGTATCTGCCCCATCGAGCCTGACAACACCAATGGCGTAAGGCGGGTCAGGTAAGCCAGTAAACTTCATGTAGGTTACTGTCAGTGTTTCAACCACGCCTTCATCGCTCACCTCAACCCATTCTTTGGTTTCAACATGGCACCTCTCGCAGAAGGCTCTGGGGGGAACGAGAACTCTCCCGCACCTATCACATCTCACTCCAAAAATCTTCCCCTCCTTCAGCCCCTGAAAGAACTTCGTGGCGTGCAAGCCAGCAGAATGCTTGAAGGGAATCTTCCACCAAACCTCAAACTCCATCACATCCATAAAATCACCTCCTTGAAGAAAGCAAAGCGAGGGTGTGGAACTGCAAAGTCCCACCCCATGCGTGTGCAAGTGCAACTTCAGCACCATCAACCTGATTTTTCGCCTCGTTCATCACCTGCAGGGCAGCTTCACCAAACCTCACAAGGCCAGTAGCTCCAATGGGATTTGTGCACAGCACCCCTCCTGAGGGGTTGGTGGGAAAATCGCCATCCACAAAGGTTACACCCTCCCTCGCAAAGTTCTTCCCCTCTCCCTTCTTGGCAAAGCCCAGAGCCTCCAGCTCCAGAATCTCCTGAATGGTAAAGGGAGAGTATAGCTCGGCAACATCTATCTCATCTGGCTCAATTCCAGCAGCCTTGAAAAGCCTTCTGCCAGCTATTGCCAATGAATCCCACTCGGCAAAGCTCGGCCTGTCACCGAGGTAGTAGCTGTCGCTGATTGTTGTCTCCGCAACAACCCAAGCTGGATTGTCCCTTATCTTCCTCGCCACATCTTCAGAAGCGAAGATGACGGCAGCAGCACCATCGCTCCTCGGACAGCACTCCAGCAGCTTGAGGGGAGAGCAGACAACCCTGCTTTTGAGAACACCCTCGACGCTCACATCCATCTTAATGTGGGCGTAGGGATTCTTGAGGGCATTTTTGTGATCCTTGACGCTCACCCACGCCAAGTCCTCTTCAGTTGCGCCATACTTTGCCATATATGCTGTGGCCTGAAAGGAGGCTACGTGAATGGCTCCCAGACCTGAGTGTCTCTCGTAAATGGGGTCGACTGCTGTGTTGAGAACGGGCTGCGCATCAACGCACTCCCCTACCCTCTGCACGCAGACGGCCATTACCAAATCAAAAAGCCCGCTGGCAACGTGCTCGTATGCCGCCAAGGCTGTGGTCATTCCCGTTGTGCCACCAGTGGAAATCTTCATTATCGGCTTTTCGAGGCCCGCTGCAGTAGCATCCCACCTCTCAGGGCAGTAGATACCGTCGAAGGGGTCCATACAGCCGTAAGCTACTGCCTCGACATCCTTCATCTCCAGTCCAGCATGGTCGAGGGCGGCATTTATTGCCTCGAAGGCAAGCTCCGGATGGGTTTTATCCTTCCTCTTTGTCCTGAAGGGAGTTTGACCGAATCCAACAACCGCAACTCTCATTTTATCCCTCCAAAATCGCAACGCAAGACTTCTGGGCGTAGCCGCTCATCGATTGAGCCATCCCACACTCGATCTCTCCCTTCCTGATTCTCTCAACGATGCTGGCGAGCAGGAAGGCTCCAGTCGAGCCGTAGGCGTTGGTGCATAGCGCTCCTCCTGAGAAATTGACATCTCCATTGAACTCCCAACCTCTGCCCGTCTCAGCAAACCCAAGAGCCTCAAGAATCATGCAGTAATAATCAGCGGTCAAATCGGAAATCTCTAAGGCTTCCACGTCTTTTCTCTCCTTTCCTGACATTTTGAAGGCCATTTCCGCACTTTTTGCAACAAAAGGAAGGTCATGCAGGGATCTGTCGAAGTAGTAATTTTCAGCGCTCCACCCAAGACCGCTAACCCACACTGGACTGTCGGAAAGCCTTCTCGCAACCGTTTCCTCAGCAAGAATGAATGCAACGCATCCATCACACCACTCAGCCATTTCAAGCCTTCTCAGCGGTGATGAAACGACTTCAGAGCTCAGAACATCCTCAACGCTTACTTTCTCCCTTATGTAGGCTCTTGGATTCTTCGCCCCCTTCTCCCTCATCCTTACCACAACCTCGGCTATCTTTTCCTCCTTCACGCCATACCTCTCCCTGTAAGCGTAGCTCTGCATGGCGAAGAAGACTGGCAGGGAGAGGTTGAAAGGGCGGTGGAAGAAGGGGTCGAGGCTTTGCAGCTCAACCAGCTCAATGGGCGTTTCTGAGCTGTGCCCGAAGGCGAGAAGCATCGTAATCTCTGAGCCGCTCTTCACCTTCATGAAGGCCAGTGGAAGGGCGAAGAGAGCATCATCGCTCACCCTTATCTCATGCCTCAAATACGCACCAGCAGCAGGGGCTGTGTACATGTTCGAAATTGTTCTCCCAACCCCGAGGTTGTCGTAACCACCAAGAATGAAGCTGTCCACCTCACCCCTCTCAATTCCGGCATCCTCAAGAGCCCTTTTCGCAGCTAAAAAGGCCACGTTGTAAAAGGGCTCCTCGTGAATCCGAAACTCACTAAAACCCACACCAACAATTCCAATCCTCAAATAATCACCTCTTATACATCTCCTCAATAAATTTCTCATACCTCTTCAGAATGACGTGCCTCCTCTTCTTCAAAGTTGGAGTTATCTCCCCCTTCTCAAGGCTGAAAGCCTCAGGCAAAATTTTGAACTTCTTGATTGTCTCGTGCTTTGCCAGCCTGCTGTTGACATCATCAACAATTTTTGCGTAAAGCTCCTTAACTGCATTATTCTCCACAAGGTTTTCATCAACAGCCACAATCTCCTCCTCTCCAGAAATGCTCCTCTGAACAATCGTTCTACTCCTGTCATACTCAATTCCGTTTTTATCGGCAAACTCAAGGAGCATGCTGAAATTCGGGACTATGAGGGTAGTTACGTAGGGCTTTCCGTCACCAATGATAACCGCATCACTCACAAGCGGATTTTTGAGCAATTCCTCCTCTATAGGGACAGGAGAAACGTTTTTACCCGTGTCAAGGACAATTATGTGCTTCTTCCTCCCGAGAAAGACGAGGTAGCCATCCTCGTCGAACTCTCCAAGGTCACCTGTCTTCAGCCATCCATCCTCGGTGAAGGTTTTTCTCGTCTCAGCTTCCTTTCTCCAGTAGCCCTTCATCACGTTGTCTCCCCTGACGAGAATCTCTCCATCCTCAGCTATCGCCTCCTCGATGCCGGGAATTGGCGGGCCAACTGTGCCGGGTTTGAACCTTCCGACAGGATTGAGGTTGGATGGTGCTGCAGTCTCTGTCATTCCGTAGCCCTCAATTACGGGAATTCCCATGCCATTGAACATGTAGGCCAGCTCCTTCTGTAGTTCTGCGGCAGAGGAGCAGACAAACCTGATTCTTGTGAGGCCGAGGTTCTCCCGAATTTTGCTGAAAACAAGCCTGTCTGCGATTATTCTCTTTATATTCAGCCAGAAGCCGTATTTCTCCCCTCTGCTCATTCTCTTTCCACACTCAATGGCAACTCCTCTCGACCAGTAGAAAATCTTCTTTGCCAAAGCTGGTGACTTCTCAACTTTCTCGACAATTCCCGCATTCACCCTCTCAAGAATTCTCGGCACAACTATTAGTCCAACAGGCTTCACTGCTGTTGACGTTTCGAGGAACTGCTGGGGACTGCAGAAAACTGCTGTTGCTGCCCTCGAAATTCCAGCAAAGAAAACAAGCCTCTGGTAAACGTGGCTCAATGGCAGATAGCAGATGTGGGGCTCTCCGGGATAGAAGGGCGTGATGGACATCACAGAGTGGCAGTTGAACCTCCAGTTCCAGTGCGTGAGCATCGCCCCCTTTGGCTCTCCTGTGGTGCCAGAGGTGTAAACAATGCTTGCAAGGTCGTCAGGCTCAACGCTCTTCCATCTGCTTTCGAATTCATCATCAGAAACCTCACCGACAAGCTTTTCCAGCTCCTCCAGAAAGTAAACCTCAAAGTCCTCAGGAACGTTTTCAGCATACTTCTTTTCCGTGAAAACAACTCTGCTCTCCGAGTCTCTCAGGATGTATTCAACCTGCTCTCTGTTAAGAACGCTGTGGACTGTAACAACCACTCCCCCAGCAGTTAGAACTGCAAAGTCGGCAATCTCCCATTCATAGCGTGTGTCGGCGTAAATCGCAACCCTGTCTCCCTTCCGCAGGCCGGAAGAAATTAAAAACTTTGATAGCTTCCTCACCCTCTCCCAGAACTCCTCGTAGGTGAGATATTTCAGCTTTCCATCGTCCCAGTAGCCAATGGCCGACACTCTTGGATGACTCTGAACGGTGTTCCAGAGCATCTTGTTGAGCGATTCCTTTCGCTCAATTTTCAGCTCTGGGTCTTTGACAACCTTCATGGCTAAACTCTGTAGCTCCTCGGCATTCCGAGGATGTGTTCAGCTATGTAGTTCAGAGCCATCTGCTGTGTTATCGGTGCAAGGCGGAGAAGGTTGACCTCCCTCCACCACCTCTCAACATCGTACTCCTTGGCGTAGCCGTAGCCGCCGAAGGTCTGCATTGCCCAGTAAACTGCTTTCAGCGCGTTCTCAACAGCCACAGCCTTAGCCATGTTTGCAGCATCTCCTATCTCCCTGAAAACAGCGGCCATCTCCACCCTCTTCTTCGGGTCTTTGACATCTTCAGCGGCAAATTTGGTATCGTAGAGCCATGCAGCCTTGTACATCATGAGCCTTGCACATTCTAAGGCAGCATAGGCCTCAGCTAAGGGGAACTGCAGACCCTGATAGCTGCCAATCGGATCAGCAAAAACCTTGCGCTGCTTTGAATACTCAACTGCCTTGCTTATCGCTAACTTAGCCCCTCCAATTGCTCCTGCAGCGGCGCTCATCCTCTCAGGATTGAGGACATCAAGCAGCAGATACCAGCCCAGATCTTTCTCGCCGAGAATCGCATTGCTTTCAACTCTCAGGTTGTTTATGCTCACCTCACAGGTTTTCGAGAAGTTTATGGCGTGCTTTGGTATTGGATTCCACTTAACCGCCTCGTTGGGCAGGTCAACGAGGAAAAGTGTAATACCGAGGGTTCTTCTTGGGGCTTTCTCAGGAGGTGTTGTTCTTGCCACAAGAAGCATCCCCTTCGCCCTGTCAACCCCGCTTATGAAAATCTTGTTCCCGTTAATGACATACTCCTCTCCATCTTTTTCTGCAAAAGTCTTGATTCTCAGCGTGTTTGTGCCCGCATCTGGCTCGGTTAAGGCCATGCAGAACTCCATCTCCCCCTTGGCGATTTTGGGCAGGTACTTCTCCTTCTGCTCCTCTGTGCCGTATCTTACTATGGGCAAAGCCCCGAAAACTTCAGTCAGCACAAAATACCACACTCCTCCAGCACCGCAGCCATTGGCTGAAAGCTCTTCCATGGCAATAAGAAGCTCAGTCATCCCGTAGCCGCCACCGCCGTACTCCTCTGGAATCACGATGCCCATGAAGCCCGCATCGCATACAGCCTTGAAAAACTCCTCCGCAAACTCACCATTCTCCTCCTTCTCCCTCCAGTATTCAGGCGGGAAGTCCTTTGCAATGTCTCTTGCTGCATTGGCAATCATCCTCTGTTCCTCGTTGAATTCAAAGTGCATTTTCTCACCTCCTCAGCCTTTCTTCTTCACCGCAACCCTCAGAATGCAGTTCAGCACCACATCGCCTGTCTGCTTAACCACACTCGCTTCTATCTTCACAACACCAAACTGCCCCCTGTCCTGCTTCTCCACAACCTTTGCTCTCGCCTTAATCGTGTCTCCAATGAAAACGGGATTGGTAAAGCGGAGCCTGTCAACGCCGTAAAAGGCAACAACGGTCTCCTCCAGAAATCCAAGCCTCATCAGCAAACCGGTCATGATGGAAAATGTGAGTGTTCCGTGGGCGATGCGCTGGCCAAAAATTGTTGTTTTCGCATATTCTGCATCAACGTGTATGGGATTCCAGTCTCCTGTGAGGGCAGCGAACATCACTATGTCCGCTTCCGTTACTGTTCTCCCAACAGTTTCAAGCTCCATTCCTTCCTGAAAGTCTTCAAAGTAAAGGCTCTGCATCATTCTCCCTCCAGCTGCTCCACGTAGGGCTTTGCAGCCTCAACGACCTTGAAAACGGCATCAGGATTCATTATGCTGTCAAGGTTCACTGCCTTCTCCACTTCCCAGCCGAGCAGAATCTTCTTTATCGGCACCTCCAGCTTCTTGTAGTTCAAAGTCATTGGAATGTCGGGCACTGGAATAATGTAGTCCGCAACGAAGTAGGCTCCGAGATTCTCTTTCAAGGCTCTGTTTATCTTCTCCTTAAGCTCCTCGTTGACCTCAATTCCATGTGCTGGAACCACGAAGAGGAAAATCTTGCCCTTGACCTCAACAACGAGGCTGCTGATAATTTCGTTCATACTCTCGACAACCTTGTAGAAGTCCAGAGTTCCCATTCTAACTCCCTTTCTCTTGATTGTTGAATCAGAGCGGCCGAAGATTATTGCCGTTCCTCTGTCTGTAATCATCAGCCAGTCCCCGTGCCACCAGACGTTGGGGAACATGCTGAAGTAGCTCTCTTTATACCAGCTGAAGTCCTTGTCATTCCAGAAGTAGAGGGGCATTGAGGGCATCGGGAGCTCGATGACAAGCTCTCCCACTTCATTGATTACAGGCTTGCCTTCAATGTTGTAAGCCTCAACTTTCGTCCCCAGCCACCTGCACTGAAGCTCTCCACTCCAGACGGGGAGAATTGGGCAGCCTCCAACAAAGCCCGTCATCACATCCGTCCCGCCGCTTGCAGAGTTCAGCCATACGTCCTCCTTAACATTCCTGTAAACCCACTCAAAGCCCTCAGGCGATAGCGGGGCGGCGGTGGAGCCAACCATTCTCAAGCTGCTCAAATCGTACTGCGAGCCGGGCTGCAGGCCGAATTTCATGCAGCCGTGGAGGAAGGGAGCACTCGTTCCGAAGATGTTCAGCTTCTCCTTCTCGCATATCTGCCACAGCGGCTGGAGGAAGTTGTAAAGCGGGCTGCCATCGTAGAAGACAATGGTAGCTCCAGCGAGGAGACCGCTAACAACAGTGTTCCACATCATCCATGAGGGCGGGGAGTACCACAGGAAGCGGTCGCCCTCCTTGAAGTCCATGTGGAAGGAGCCCTTGAAGATCTCGACCGTTATCCCCCCATGCCCGTGAACAATGGGCTTCGGAATTCCTGTTGTTCCTGAGGTGTAAAGAACCCATAGTGGATGGTCAAAGGGCAGAGGCTCGAAGGTGAGCTTCTCCTTTCTATCAACCGTCTCTTCCCAATAGTGGAGTGGGATGCTAAGCTTCAGGTCGTGGGACTCGTAGAGGTTGGGAATCAAGACAACCCTCTCAAGGCTCGGGATGCCGCTGACAACGGTCTTAATGTCCTCCAGCTTGTTGAACTCCTTCCCGTTGTAGAAGTGGCCATCAGATGCGATCAGAACCTTTGGCTCAAGCTGCTTGAACCTGTCAATAACAGCCCTTGGCGCAACCTCACCACCAACGGCCGCCCAGATTGCACCAATGCTCGCCGTTGCCAGCAATGCAATAACCGCTTCAGGAACCTGACTGCAGTAGGCAACAACCCTGTCTCCCTTCTTTACACCCATATCTTTAAGCCAAGCAGCAAAGGCTGCAGTCTGCCTCTCCAGCTCGCTCCATGTTAAAGCCCTCCTCAAACCGTCCTCTCTAACGTAAACAACCGCTTCTCCCTCACCAGCCTTCAAAAAGGCATGCTCCGCATAGTTCAGCGTTGCCCCCTCAAACCACTTTGCTCCCGGCATCTTCCTTTCATCGAGAACAGTCTTGTAATCGCTGTAGCTCTTAATCTCAAAGAACTCCCACACGCTCTCCCAGAAGTCCTCAAGGTTCTCCACAGACCACTTCCAGAGGTTCTTGTAGTTCTCAACGTTCTCCCTCGCATTCTCTGAAACCACAAAATCGAGACCCTTGTTTGAAGAAAGCCACTCAACAAACTCGGCCAGATTGGAGTTTTTGATAAACTCCGAATCCGGCTCCCACAAAATTTTCGGCTCCATAGTTCACCTCCAATTTATAACATTTAATGAGCAAATTTAAATTCATTATCATCTTAAAAAATTGAATTATGCTCAAAGTGTGAGCATCAGGGGAGTACGAGGTCCTTGTACTTCTCCCTTATCGCCCTCTTGTTTATCTTGCCCACAGTGGTTCTCGGCATCTCATCCACAATGAAAACCCTGTCAGGCAGCCACCACTTCGCCATCTTTCCCGTCTCAACGAAGTTCTTCATCAGGAAGTCTATTATCTCCTTCTCTGTCACGCTCATCCCGGGCTTTGGCACAACGACGGCTATGGGCCTCTCACTCCACTTCTCGCTCCTCGCAGCAACTACTGCAGCCTCGCTGACAGCAGGATGCTCCAGAATGTATCCCTCAAGCCTTACGGAGCTTATCCACTCGCCTCCACTCTTTATGACGTCCTTAGCCCTGTCGAGAATCAGGATGTAGCCCTCCTCATCCCACACTCCCAAATCGCCGGTGTGGAACCATCCTTCCTCATCCCAAGATTCAGCAGTCTTCTCCGGATTCTTCCAGTATCCCTCCGTCAGGCCGGGACTTCTGATGAGAATCTCACCCATCGTCTGGAAGTCCCTCGGCACCTCTTTGCCCTCATCGTCAACAATCCTGACCTCAACGAAGGGAGCGGGCAAGCCTGCCTTGTTGAGATACTCCACCTGCCTCTCCCAGTCCCAGTCCAGCATGTGGTCCTTTAGAACGGCAAAGGTAAACCCCACTCCTTCAGACATGCCAAAAGCTTCAATCATCTTTATGCCCAGCTGCTTAGCTCTCTCAAAAAGCACTCTCTGCGGGTGCTCACCATCGCACACAAACTTGAACTTGGACAGAGCATCCTTGTACTTCTCAGCCTCTGGATGCTCAATGAGCATTTTAAGGAACACCGGCACCCCGCCTGCAAAGGTAACGCCCTCATTCTTTATCAAATCCAGCATTACC
Organism: Archaeoglobus fulgidus DSM 4304; assembly: GCF_000008665.1. Lineage (NCBI taxonomy): Archaea > Methanobacteriati > Methanobacteriota > Archaeoglobi > Archaeoglobales > Archaeoglobaceae > Archaeoglobus > Archaeoglobus fulgidus. Next base: position 171,317 of record NC_000917.1, on the reverse strand, counting down.
TGAGGCTCATATCTTCCCGGCAGAACCTGCTTCATTCCAAGCATTGTTGCCAGATACGGGAAAGTCCAGCCCATTCCGTGGAAGAAGGGCGGGATGTGCATTATGGTGTCTGCAGAGCTCATCCTCGCTGGGGATTCATTGGCTGAAAGGGCAAGGCCGTTGATTATGCACTGCATCACCACCTGCCTGTGGGAGAAGTGGACAGCCTTAGGCAATCCTGTGGTGCCTGAGGTGAAGTAAACCACCGCCGTTTCATGCTCGTCAAGCTCAGGAAAATCGTAGCTCGAACCCTCCTTAACAAGATCCTCCCAGATGTAAACCGGCTTGAGGCTTGTCTCGACTTTGTCCACATCATCGCCCGTCACTATCCAGCCCTTCACTGATGGCACATGGGGAGCGAGCTTCTCGGCCAAGGGCAGAAACTCGTCCCTGATAACAACAAAGTCGTCCTCGACGTAGCGCATCGTGTAAACTATCTCTTCTGGAGCCAGTCTTAGGTTTACGCAGTGCAGAATGCTGCCCATCATTGGAATGGCGAACATCCCTTCCAGATACTGGTGCGTGTTCCAGTCTATGAAGGCAATCTTCGCTCCCCTAGCCCCAATATTTTCAAGGGAGCTGGCAACTCTCTGCAACCTTTCGTAGAATCTCCTGTAGGTGTATCTGTTGATGTCCCTGTAGACTATCTCCTTGTTCGGAAAGGCGTGCAGGGGGAAAAAGAGGGTCTTCTTTATGGTCAGGTTGTACCTCATACCACCACCCCTTTTTTATTGAATAATAATTTCGTATGAGTATTCATAAATACTTTATCATCATAAATAAACAAATCGTGCTCATTTCGTCAGTTGTTGTTCGGGGGAAAACGGTAACTTCCTGTTTTCCCTCAAACAATCCTGAGGGTCTTGTCTACGAATTTTTCAACAAGTTTGGCGTGCTTTTCTTCATCATTTAAGAGTGCTTTTAACTTCTCGACTTCCTCACCAAGAAGATTACCAAATTTGTATATCATCTGCTCGTATAAAGACCTTACACTCACTTCAAGCTTGTATATCTCGTTAAAAAACCTCCTGTCCTTGAACTCGAATTCCGCAGACTTTTTCTCAATTTCAATTCCGAGGTTATTTGCGATTTCTTCAATCGTGGCCTTATGCCTTTCAGAGTCAGCAATGAGCTGAAAGAGAACTTTTTTCTGAGTCTCGTCCATAACCTCAAGAAAAGCTTTGAAATTAGCCTCGTTTTTCAAATCCTGCCTCGATTCTGTAGGCTTTCTCAAGCATTCCCTTTAAGACTGCCTTTGAATCCATGAAAACTTTAACTTTTTGTCAAAATAAGTTTTTCTGTGATATCCCGAAATAATTTCACTCCTCAAACAACCACCTCCCGTACTCAAACACCCTTTCAGCAGGTAGCTTCCTCAGAAAAGCTTGGTAAGGAGTCTCCAGTTCATCAAAATTCAGGCTCATGTGAGGCTTAACGTAATTGTACCAATAAATGAACTCATCCAAAGAATCAAACAGATGGAGCTTCTGCTCCATCAGCCCAAAGAACCTCTCTATCTTCCCATTCGTTTGTGGATGGTTCACTCTCGCAAGAATGTGCCTTACTCCATTCTCGGCCAAAAACTCTCTGAATCTGTGCCTAGCCTTCTCTCTGCTTTTCGCTGCAACAAATTGGGTACCATGGTCTGTGAGGATTTCATCCGGAATGCCATACTCAGCGAATCCTTTCTTGAACACCTTGATTGTGTTCTCAGTAGTAGCAGAGTCAAATACTCCATAGCAGGTGATGAAGCGGGAAGCATCGTCCATGAAGGCTATAATCCATTTCTCTCCAAGCTTTTTCCAGTCTCCCTGCCATAAAGACATTGAATGAGTCCTTTCATAGCGAACCCACTTCCTCCTTTTCTTCTTGTTCATGTTCTCCTCCACCAAACCGTGTTTGAGTAAAACTTTGTATATGGTGTTGTGGGGGATGTGGATTCTGTAATTTCTTTCTATCAGCTTTTAAAGAGGTACTGGACTTACCCTGTATTTTTTGTAGGCTTGCAGGATGATTTGCTCTGTTTTCTCGTCAATTGGTTTGGGCTTTCTTCCTGCTTGTTTTAGTTCTGGGATCTGGCCAGTTTCCTCGTATTGCTTTTTAAGCTGGTAGATTCTTCTTGGTGTAACTCTCATCACAGCAGCTATTTCCTTTACTGGTGTTCCCTTTTCGAGCTGTTTGATGATCCACTTGATCTTTTTGTTCGTTAGTTTTCTCACAAGAGTTGGGTTTAGGGTTGTGAAATAATTTTGGGATACTACACAAAATAAGTTTTTCTTTCATCTTTGAAAGCTTAGTGATAAATTGTCATGATAAGATGTAGCTTTGCTACATCCATATACCATTATACCATTTCGATTTCTCATTTGAATGTGTCCACATAACACAAAAACCACCTCGATCGATTGTAGTAAAGCATAAACAGCTTACAGAACAGATTCCAGAAATTGTGGCAGCGACCCTCATAAGAATGAGCTCATTCCACTCCACACCTATCGCAGCATAGACGTAGTAATGCTTCCTGTTCGCCTTAACCACTGTCTCATCCATCGCTATCAGATTCCTTTTTTCTCCGCTGAGATGGGCAATTTTTCCTCAAACTTCTTTATCCAGCGATGTACTGATGATTTAGAAACAGGATGCAACTCTGAAAGGATTTTAGCAGTTCTTCTCACAGATGATGTCTGGATGTAGGTTGCAATTCCCAAAACTTTAATTTCGAGTCGTTCCTCTCAAAGATTTAAGCTCCTTAAAAATATCCTTTACTGATTGCATATTTTGGTGTCAATTGGCGAAAGATTTTTAAACATTTGATATTAGTGAACACATGTATGAGCTATGCTCTGTATAGCTCTGTTAACGTTGGCTGTCTGTTCGGTGGATTCCCTACTGCTACACCGGATGCGGGTGGAAAAACTGCTACTGGGCGGAGATAGCAGGGGGATTGCCGAAAGCATCGCATCAGAGCTGGGCATCGAATACTTCGCAGAACTGCTGCCGGAAGACAAGGTGAGGGTTATAGAGGAGATTAAGGCTAAGGAGAAAGCTTTGCTTTTGTTGGAGATGGCATCAACGATGCCCCAGTTATAGCGGGGGCTGATGTGGGCATCTCCATGGGGGCGATGAGAAGTGCAGCCATCGAGGTGGTGGATGTCGTGATCATGGACGACAGGCCGTCGAAGGTTGCCAGAGCAATTAGGCTGGCAAAGAGGACACAGAAGGTAGTATGGGAGAACATAGTCCTCGCCTTAGCTGTAAAAGGATTCTTCATAAGCCTCGGCGCAATGGGGATGGCGACGATGTGGGAGGCTGTGTTTGCGGATGTCGGGGTTACGCTGATTGCCGTTATGAACTCGATGAGGTTGCTGAGGTAGAGGTTGTGGTATAGAGAGCTGAACTTTTCAAAACCACTCGATCTAAGCATTAGTCTAGCAACAAAAGATTCCAAACTTTTTATTCTAAGTTTCCTTAATATCGTTGGAACCGAGTAAAAAAATTTTTAAAATTTTATGCTGATAAATACCATGGAAAAGTCCGAAATTGTTGTTGCGATAATTGCAGTCGTGGTTGTGGCGTTCTTCCTGCTGAACTTCTTAACCCCCTACGGCTACATGCCTATGATGGGCTACGGTGGCTACCCAATGGGTGGCTACAACCCGATGATGGGCTACAGTGATGAGCGCTACTACCCACCGGGCTGCTGTCAGGGTCCTGCTGAGTTCAGTTCAAATGGAGAAAAAATTTACTTCACGGGAATTAACGAGAAGGGAGAGAGAATCCCCTTTACAGGTGGTCCTCAATGGCTGGTGATGCATGGGGGAAGCTGCGTGAACTGCCATGGCAGGGATGGAAGGGGAGGGCTTGTGCCGATGATGTGCAATGAAAAGGCTCCAGACATAAGATACTCCGCCTTAACTGAAGAGGAGATGAGTGACGAGGAGATCAGAATTGCAATCACAAAGGGGGAGCATGATAACGAAACCCTCGACTGGTGCATGCCAAGGTGGCAGATGAGCGATGAGGACTTGAACGATATCATAGCCTATCTGAAGGAACTCGGCTGATGATACCGCTTCTCGTAAGATTTGTAACGCTGAGGAATTTGCATCCAATTCTTACCCATTTCACAAACGGCATAACACCGGCATCTTTCGCCTTAGCCTTAGTTGCCAGGTCAGACAGATTTATGAGCTACATTCCAGAAAGCTTGTGCACGGAGCGCGAATGCTGCTTTGCTTAAAAAATTTGAGAAAAGAGAGGTATGATATGTAACTGTGCCCACTCACCAGTGCCACATCATCCGGGCAGTGCCAGTGGTACGTTACGTAGTAGCCTTGCTGCACTGGCTGCTGTGGCGTGTTGTTGTAATCATAGCCATATCTGTACCCGTATTTCACCACCCATTCCGTAACCTCCGCCCATGCCATTTCCGCCCATCATGGGTATGTAACCGTATCCTCCGTACCTCATCATTCCCCATGGTATTGCCGTCGCAACATAGAGCCCTGCCCAGCCACCAGCACCAGCACTATGCTAATCTTCTTCCAATCCATTTCACCTCATAACTGCTTTAACCTGAAAGGCAATAGGTCTTGCCCGTTAAAACGTCTGAAATTGAAGCTGCCAGATGGTTCAGAACGTTTCATAAGCTGACGATACGTTTCATCTCCAAAATCAATCGTTTTATCTGCAACTATTGTCTTAAATACGCTTCCCAGAAGAAGGTATTGTCCTAAAATCTGAAATCCTACTTTATCAACATTTTCATCCAGCCTGCCGAGTTACCTGGATTTATTAAAGGGCTTGCTTTGGTGATCATCCTCTCGTGGCAGGTAATTATTTTTCATTTTGACTCCCTATGTGGAAACTATTTTTTTTCCCGAAACTTTTAAATAGTTACCTTAACAATGTTAAGTTATGAAACAGGTTGACTGTATCGGCCTCTACTGCCCCGAACCCGTATTCAGGGCGAGGAAGGCAATGGAAGAGTCAGAGGTTGGGGAAATTATAGAAATTCTTGCAGACGACCCTGCTGCAGAATCGGACATCCCAGTTTTGGTTAAAAAGCTCGGTCAGGAGCTTGTCGAGTTTGAAAAGCTTGAGGATGGGGTTTTGAGGTTTGTTGTAAAAATTGTAAAGGAGGTGAGGTAGATGGCGAAGCTGCTTTACGTTCAGACGAGCGGTATCGACACTCCCGAAAGGCTCTACGCTCCCTTCGTCCTCGCAATGACCGCCAAGGCCATGGGAGATGATGCAATCATTTACTTTGTTATCAAGGGTGTAACAGTTGTTAAAAAGGATAATGCTGAGAAAATTAAGATGGGAAACTTTCCGCCGCTGAGTGAGTTAATGAAACAGGCAAGGGAAAGCGGGGTTGAGATGATGGTTTGCGACAGAAGCTCCGAACTCCTTGGGATTGATAAGGGAGAGATTGTTGATGGTGTCAAGATTGTAGGTGCTGCAACGCTCAACCAGCTCGTTCTTGAGGCGGATGGTGTGCTCTATTTCTGAGGTGGTGGAAATGCCCTACTTTGACTACGCCTCCACAAAGCCTGTGGATGAGAGGGTTGTTGAAGCAATGCTTCCCTACATGACCGAGCACTTCGGAAATCCTTCCTCAGTCCACTCCTACGGCTTTAAAGCAAGAGAGGTGATTGAGGAGGCAAGGGGGAAGATTTCGGAGCTGATAAATGGTGGTGGCGGGGACATCGTTTTCACCTCAGGTGCCACGGAGTCCAACAACCTCGCTCTCATTGGATATGCGATGAGAAACGCCAGAAAGGGTAAGCACGTTCTCGTTTCATCAATTGAGCACATGTCCGTCATAAATCCGGCAAAGTATCTTCAGAAGCAGGGATTTGAGGTTGAATTCATCCCAGTGGACAAATACGGCACCGTCGACCTTGAATTTATTGAGGAGAAAATCAGGGAAGACACGATTCTTGTTTCTGTTCAGCATGCAAACAACGAAATTGGAACGATTCAGCCCATAAAGGAGATTTCAGAAATAATTAACGGTAGAGCAGCTCTGCACGTTGATGCTACAGCCTCTCTCGGGCAAATTGAGGTGGATGTTGAGAAGATCGGTGCTGATATGCTGACTATTTCAAGCAACGACATTTACGGCCCCAAAGGAGTGGGGGCGCTTTGGGTAAGGCAGGGAGTGAGGTTGCAGCCGATAATTCTCGGAGGTGGGCAGGAAAAAGGGCTCAGGAGTGGTAGTGAAAACGTTCCTGCGATAGTTGGATTTGGTAAAGCCGCTGAAATCACCGCAAAGGAGTGGGGAGAGGAGGCTGGGAGGCTCAGAAGGTTGAGAGATAGGATAATCGATAACGTTCTGAAAATTGAGGAAAGCTACCTAAACGGCCATCCTGAAAAAAGGCTGCCCAACAATGTAAACGTGAGATTCAGCTACATTGAGGGAGAGTCAATCGTTTTGAGCCTTGACATGGCGGGAATTCAGGCTTCAACCGGCTCGGCGTGCAGCTCAAAAACCTTGCAGCCAAGCCATGTTCTCATGGCGTGTGGGCTGAAGCATGAGGAGGCGCACGGCACTCTGCTTTTGACGCTGGGCAGATACAACACTGACGAAGATGTTGACAGGCTGCTTGAGGTGCTGCCGGGCGTGATTGAGAGGCTGAGGAGCATGTCTCCTCTCTACAGGAGGTGAGGGCTATGTATAGTGATAAGGTTTTCGACCACTTCCAGAATCCGAGGAATGTTGGAAAAATTGAGGATGCTGATGGTGTAGGAACTGTCGGCAATCCAGTTTGCGGGGATTTGATGACCATTTACATTAAAGTGAAGGACAACAGAATTGAGGATATCAAGTTCCAGACCTTTGGCTGCGCTGCTGCCATTGCAACCAGCAGCATGGCCACTGAGATGGCGAAGGGGAAAACTATAGAGGAAGCTCTGAAAATTACAAGAGATGCTGTTGCCGAAGCCCTTGGCGGTTTGCCGAAGCAGAAAATGCACTGCTCCAACTTGGCCGCAGATGCGCTGAGGAGGGCAATAGTTGACTACTTTAGAAAAAATGGAAAAATTGATAAGATAAAAGAGTTAGGTCTGGAAAAGGAACTTGAGAAGATGGAGAAGGGTGAGATGGACGACCACGGAGAGTATTGTGAGGCTTGAGCCATGAAACCGCACTGCGTGATGATGGTGAAATACGTACTCCCCGCCCTGAGGGCGAAGGTTGCGCTTGAGCTAATAGATAGAGGTTACAGGGTAAAGGATGTTGCAGATTTGCTCGGGTTGACACAGGCAGCAGTTTCGCAGTACCTCAAGAGCAAAAGGGGACAGAGGGGGCTGGACATCATAAAGAAATCCGATGGGGCGAAGAGAATTGTAAGAGAGCTCGTGGATGACCTCGTAGCAGGAAGAATTACCATCGAAGACGAGGTGGATTACCTCTGCAGAGTTTGCGAGATTCTCAGAGAGGAGGGGCTCATCGAGGAAGAGATGTATTCCGTTTGAGCTGGACAAGAGTACGGCAAAGCATCGCTGTGATGTCTGCGGTAAAATCGCAAGGGACCCGATTGTTGTCAAAACCTGCTGCGTTGACCACCCTGTAACCTTCTGCAGCAGAGGCTGCTACCAGAAGTGGAAGGCGGGGTGGATGAGAAGGCAGGAGCAGTTGAAGAGCGGAACGAGAAGGTTGCTCTGATAAAGCTTTTATTCAGAAATTAACAGTGTTCATTATGTCTGACAGAATTAACGGAATCATAGTCCACAGCGGACAGTGGGACAGAATTTACCATGCATTCAGCATAGCATCGGTTCTCGCATCAATGGGCGAGGAAGTGCAGGTTTTTCTCACCTACTGGGCTCTGAGAAATATATGCAGAGGAGAGAAGGTTTTCGATGGAGATGAGGAAAGACAGGCAATTGAGAGCGGCATCAAAAGAGGTATTTTGAGAGAGCTGGAGCAACTTGTGAATCTCGGAAAGTCGTTCGGACGGATGCGAATCATTGCGTGCTCCGGCAGCATGGAGCTTTTCGGTCTCAGAGAGGATGAGCTACCGGAATGGGTGGACAAGGTCGGCGGGCTGACAGAGGTTCTTGGCGGTGACAACTTCATCTTCGTTTGATTTTTCTCTGCCCTACGTTAACAGCTATGATGACCTGAGGAAGGAGTACAGAGCGAGGGAGAGGTGTGGTTACAGGGCGCGGAGCTATTTTTTGAAAACCTTTGGCTTTGACGTTGACGATTACAGCTTTGATTTCAGTGGAGGGGGTATGTGGAGGCAGTTTTTTGGCTTACACTTCGAAAATATCGTTGCCGAGGTTCTCTGCAGATCATACGACCTTGATCGTTTTGACCTCACGTATCTGTGTGACGGCTTCACGACCAGAAATCCATTCAAGTACAGCCTTGTGATGCCAAAGTTTGCAAGAAGGAAAAGGGGATGGGAGGTGAGAAAGTACTTAGTTGCTGAAGACTTCGTCGAAAGGCAGTGCATTGCGGACATAAAGCTTTGTGGCAGCGACGAGCCAGCCTTCAATCTCCACGCCAGTATCGCCGAAAGGTCAGGGATAAAAAACCGCACGACAGATATTTCCGATTTTCTCGCCGACTTCGTTCATCACTCCCTTTTGCACCTAAATCGTGAGAGCTTCGGCAGAATCTTCGACACCCTCTTTGTTCTGAGAGAGAAGAATGGCAGGCTGCTAAGGGAAAAGCTTGGATACGACGGAGAGACCTACAAACGCAACTCCCACCAAATCAGCTTTAAAGAGCTGGAAGACCTCAGCGCAGAGAAGAAAGTTTTTCCTTCAGCAAAAACATACTACAGCCAGCTTTACCTCTTCATCCCGGGAATTTTCGCCTCCTACGCCCAGATTGAGGCGGTCTTTGAGCTCGCAGATGAGGCAATTTATATCCCTGCTGCCGAGGGTTTCAGGAGGTGCAAGGAAGTTATTGGCTTCTATCCCCTTGTCATTCCAATGCCGGATTTCAACCTGCTTGAGGAGTTCAGGTTTACAAAGAATCCGGCGTGCGTCTGCATGTGCTCCGAAATTGATTTCGAATTTTCCCCCTCAGGAAACTTTTACTTGGACTGTCTGAACATCGGAAGGAAACTGCTTCGGGATAAAACTTAAAAAACTTAACAATGTTAAGTAAGCCTATGGAACTGCTGAGACCATCAAAGGGAATGATTAACGTTCATCCCATTCAAAGAGGAGGAATTCTGACTGAAGAGGCGAGGAAGGTGCTTTTAGAGTGGGGGGATGGCTACAGCATGTGTGATATCTGCCTTGAGGGCAGAGTTGACCTGCTGGACAAACCGCCAGTCAAGAGGTTCAAGGAAGAGGTTGCGGAGTTTCTCGGTATGGATGAAGTGAGGTTCACCGCTGGGGCGAGGCATGCGAAGTTCGTGGCGATGAGCGGGTTTAAGGGGGCTTTGGTGGTGGACTCCCTCGCCCACTACACTACCTACATTGCAGCAGAACTCAATGGCCTGAGAGTTTACGAGGTTCCCAACACGGGCTATCCTGAGTTCAGGATAGAGGCTGAGAGTTATACGGATGTTTTCGAGAAGGTTAAGGAGGAGACCGGAGATTATCCCGCCGTTGCACTGCTAACCCACGCCGACTACAAATACGGGAATCTGGCAGATGCTAAGAAGGTTGCGGAAATATGCAGGGATTACGGGATTCCGCTTATTTTGAACACAGCCTACACCTCAGGGATTATGGAGGTGAGTGGAAGGGAAACGGGATGCGACTTTATTGTTGCAAGCGGGCACAAAAGCTGGGCCGCAACAGCACCCATCGGAATTCTCGCAACAACTTTTGAGTTCGCTGAAAGGGTTTTCAGGGTTTCTGAAGTGAGGGGAAACTGGAGCGGCAGGGCTTTCACCAAGAAGGAGGTTGCCCTTTTCGGCTGCTCTCCAGTTTACGGCCTTCCCCTTGTAACCCTTATGGCCTCCTTTCCAGTAGTAAAGGAGAGGGTGAAGAGATGGAAGGAGGAGGTTGAGAAGGCAAGGTGGTTTGTTGAGGAGATGGAAAAGATTGAGGGTGTTATGCTTCTGGGGGAGAGGCCGAAGAACCACACGCTCATGAACTTCGAAACTCCGTCCTTTAACTTAATAGCTAAAAAGCACAGGCGGAAGGGATACTTCCTCTATCACGAGCTTAAGGAGAGGGGAATTTTTGGTGTGCAGCCGGGAATGACGAGGAACGTTAAGCTCAACGTTTACGGCCTGAGCTGGGAGGAGGTTGAGAGGGTTGCTGAGGCCTTCAAGGAGATTGCCGAGAAATATGGCCTGGAGGTGGAAGATTGAGCTTCAGGAGGTATTTTCAGCTCAGATACAGCCCTGTTGGAGTGAAGCTGCTTGAAACCGAGGATGGAGAAGTCATGGACAGGTTCTGCTCCGCAGTGAGAGAGGCGACAAACAGGAGGGTAATTGCAAAGGCCTTCAACTGTGCTGGAGCAGAGGTTTCCCTTTTTCTTGAGCCTCTGAAGGGATTTGAGGCTCAGGGCATCCTCATCGAGCCCTACAATGAAAAGGGAGATTACGATGTCGTGCTGGTCATAGCTACCCCCGAAAAGGTGATGGAGATTTCAAGAGCTTTCAGGCAGGTTTTTGGAGATTTACTGGTAGCAAGGTTTAGCGGTAGCAGAGCGGTTTGCGGTGAGGCAACGGCGGATGTTATCAAAGAGGGGGAGCCCAACGTCTCCTTTCTGTGCGAGGGGGCGAGGGTTCTCGGAGGTTACAGCAGCGAGGAGGTCGTGGTGGGCTTTCCAGCTGAACTCTTCAGAAGATTCGAAAGGGAGCTTGTGACAGGGAAGCTGAAGGCCCTTTGTGGATGTTTGACTGACGACCTCCCCGAACACGTCAAAAAGAAGTTCATGTCCATGGGGTTTGATAAAGCCACTGACCACTTCATGGGCTATATCAACGGCAAAATCGTCAGCGTTTACGTCTTCAGAGGTGACGTTTCGGATAGAGTGGCCATATACACAAGCTTAAAGTTCAGAAGTGAGGAGGAGACCGAAAAAGCTCTTGAAGCCTTTGATGACGGAGAAATCATAGCTTACAGAAGGGAAAAATGGTTGGAGGTCTCAAAAGTTCTTAAGCTGGAAGAAGATATAGCAAGGGCTGTCAAAAGACCTGAATTCGAGCGCTGGTTTTTGGATGAGGTTGAGGGGCTGGTTAAGCTCGTTAAAACGAAGACTGCATGAAATAAAATAAAAATTAAACAACCACAACACTCGCCTTCGCCCTCTCCACAATCTTTTCAATGTTCTCCTTCCCCAGCCCCCTGTTGAGGAATATGGTGTCTGCACCGTGCTTTTCTGAATACCTCAGCGTATCTTCAACTATGTTTCCCCTGATAACAGCTCTTTCAGCCTTAAGATGAGATGAGAGCTCCTCTGTTTCCCTCTCCATCCTCTCAAACTCCTCCCTGAACTTCCTCGATGACGCTTCAGGAGGCATCGTTGGCTGGACTATTGCCAGAATGAAAAGCTCCTTTGCCCTTTCAAGCCATGCAGTGTTTGGTGTGCTGGAGGAGTGGACGTAAAGAGCCTTGTTGAAGCTAAGCCCTCCCCTCGGAAAAACCAGAGTGACGTTTTCAGACAGCAGCCTTTCAGGTAGGGGCATTGAGGTGAAGAAGTAAACAACCTCTGCCCCCAGCGACTCAACAGCGTGGATTAGCTCATCCTCAAATCTGTCGAAGGCTATGCTCAGCCCCGAAACGTTGTAGAATTCTTCAAATCTTTCAAAGAGCTTCTCTGCTCTCCTTATCGCCCTAATCTTGTCTCTGGCCATCGCCCTCATTTCTCCCTTCTCTGAAATCGCCCTTCCCCCTGTGCCATTCTCCAGAACCAGCAGATGTATCTCCTCTGCATCAAAGCTTGGCTCTATTTCATCCCTGAGAACCACAACCGCCCTCATCCAACCACCTCTGCAAACAATCTCCTGAACTCTCCCTGCCACTCCTCAAGCCACCGCCATATCACCTCGTAGGGCTGAACCTCAATGCTATAAACGTTCATAACTCCAAGCAGCTGCCCCTTCCTTATTTCTCCGTCGAAGACTGGCAGGAAGACTGCCTTTATAATCTCCCTTCTTTCCTCGACTCTTCTCGGCCTTTCCTCAACAACATCAACCACACTTCCAAAGGCGTTTCTCATCACGTAGAGGGGATAGACAATGGTGTTCTCCTCAAGGCTAATTGGTTCTATCGCAATTTCCTCAACCTCCCCCTTCCTGACCTTTCGGTTCTCTGCCGCAACAATGGGCTCCCATCTCGCTATGGTCTTCCTCCTGTAGGCGAAGGGCTTGATTCTGAACTCCTTTCTTCCCCTCTCATCAACAACCTTTGCAAGAACCTCATCCTTTTCCCTTCTGCCAACGCTGAAGTTCTCTGTTGCTATGTAGTAAACATTAATCACACCCAGCAGGTCTCCCTTCTCAACTCTCCCGCTTCTTGCGGGCAGGAAAATTGCCTCGCCAATTCTCTTCTTCTCCTCAACCTTCCTCCTCTTTCCCTGCTGAACAACATCAATTAAAGAGCCCAAGGCATGCCTCCTGATGAAGAGAGGCGTTATGACGGTGTATTCAGGCAGCGTTATCTCCTTTATCTTTATTCTCGCAACCTCACCCCTCTCAACATCAACAGATTCTGCAGCTATCACCGGCTCCCACTCGGCAACATGGCTCCTGAAGTAGCCGAAAAACCTCGTCTTTATTCTCTCCCTCCTTATCTCTCCATCTTCCTTCCACGTCAGGTTCGCCTGAACTATCTCCTCCCTTATCCTTATGTCTCCAGCCTTGAATCCCAGTCTCTTTCCAATTGCCCCGGTTCTGACAAAGAAAACCTTCAGTATGCCAACGATATCTCCTTCCTCCACAACTCCATCTTCAGCGGGCAGGAAGACTGCGTGAGTTATCTTCTTCTCCTCCTCAACTCTGCTCGGCTTTTCCTCAACAACGTCAACTGTTGTGCCCGTCGCATGGGGGGCGATTGAGAGCGGAGCAACGATTGTGTTCTGAGGAATCCTGCCACTCTCAGCCTTATAAGCTCAGGCTTCCCCTTCTCAACCTCACGCCTCTCATCTGCGACGAGAACCTTCCACTGCGTGAAGGGAGCAATCCTGTAGCTGACCTTATCCTTCTTCACCTCGAAACTTCCCAGTCTCTTTCCCAGCTCTTCCCAATACACAATTTCCATGATTTTTCAAACCAAACGCTGTATTTAAATTTAACGGTGTTTTTACATGATTAAAAATAATCGAATTAGGCAACTTAACACCGTTCAAAAATAATTTAAAGCTAATGAGTTTTTAAGAGTCCATGGACAGAAACGAGATGCTTGAGTTTGCGGCAAAGCTTCACAGCCACCTCAGCCCCGGAGTGGCTCTGGGCATAAAGATGGCCCAAATTGCATACGAAAAGCTTGGTGTGAACTTCAGAGGGAAGGGGCTTGTTGGGATTGCCGAGACAGCAATGTGCCTGCCCGATGCTCTGCAGGTCGTTGCAGGAACCACACCCGGCAACAGGAATTTGATTGTGAAGGACTACGGAAAGCTCGCTTTGGCGATTGTGAGGTTTGACACCAGAGAAGGCTATAGGGTGACGATTAAGAAAGAGGCGGCCAAGAAGTCTGAGCTGATAAAGAAATTCCTCTACAGGCTTGGAAAGCTGAACAAAGAGGAGGAGAAAAGGCTGGCTGAGGAGTTTCTGAACCTTGAGCCTGAATACTTTGAGGTTAGAGAAATAAGGCTGACGATACCTGTGGGTGGGACAAAGGAGCCAATAGTTGAATGTGAGAAATGCGGGGAGCTTCAGCCATCTGATTACGTCGCTGAGGTTGATGGAAGGATGGTTTGCTTTATGTGTGCTGGAAAGGGGTATTTTGAGTAGCAATTTTTCCTAATATTTTAGGGAAAAACCTTATGACCTTGCCAAAAAGACACTATTTATGAAGGTAAGCAGGAGAGACTTTATCAAGCTCTCTGCAGCGACTGCTTTTGCTTCCGGTTTAGGTCTTGGCTACTTCCAGAAAAGTCGTGGAGTGCAGCAAAATGCAGGCGAAATCAAAACTGTGAGGTCGGTTTGCTCACCAAACTGCACGGGAGCATGCGGTTTTGATGCGCTTGTTTACAACGGCAGAATCGAGACACTCACTCAGGCAGCAGATTATCCTGAGCCTGAATATAACCCAAGGGGATGTCTCAGGGGACAGTCAATGATGAACTTGATTTACGGTCCGGACAGGTTGAAAAGGCCGTTAATCAGGGTGGGAAAAAGAGGAGAGGGGAAATTCAAAGCTGTGAGCTGGGATGAGGCTTTGGATTACGTTGCAGACAGGCTGGCTGACATAATGAAGCGACACGGTCCGGAATCGGTGGCAATTTCGATTCAGGTTCCAGGGACTGGCTACGTTCACAAAGGGGCTATGATGAGACTCGCATCCATGTTCGGATGGAGTGCTTTGCACGGCTATACGATGAATGGAGACCTGCCAGCCTTCTGGTCACAAACCTTCGGAGTTCAAACGGAGGAGTTCGAGTCCCTTGAATGGACCAACTCGAAGTATATAGCCATTTTCGGCTCCAATATAATGGTCACCCGCCTTCCAGATGCAAAGTTCGTAAACATCGCTGCGGAGAGGGGGGCGAAGGTTGTTGTAGTGGACCCGAACTTCAGCCCCACAGCAGCTAAGGCTGATGAATGGGTGCAGATAAATCCTTCAACCGACTCAGCTTTCGCGCTGGCAATAGCGAGAGAGATAATTGAAAACAGACTCTATGACGAGGAATTCATCAAAACATACACCGACATGCCGCTGCTGGTGAGAATGGACACCCAGAAAAGGCTGATGGCGAAGGAAGTAAAGGAACTTGAGGAGATTGCTGGAAAACTAAACGTTCCAGAATACAGAGATGTGTTCGTCGTTTACGACGTCAACGAGGGATTCAAGCCGGTGAATCCAGAAACCCTTGAGAGGGATTTTGAGCCTGCGATAGAAGGAGAATTTGAGGTAGAGCTTGTTGACGGAAAAAGGGTGAAGGTAAAACCGGTTTTCCAGCTTCTAAAGGAGGAGGTTCAGAAGTACACCCCCGAAAAAGTTGCTGAGATTATTACTCCTCCAAACAGAAATAAGGGCGAGTACGTGGATATGATCAAAAGACTTGCATTTGAAATGGCAACCGTAAAGCCTTTGCACATCATCTACGGTGCGAGTAATTACCAGTGGTACCACGGTGACCTGAAGGGAAGGGCTCTGGCGCTGATTGTTGCATTAACAGGAAATCTCGGAAAGAGTGGCGCAGGAATATCCACATATGCTGGACAGTTCAAGATTCGCTGGCCTCTTGGAGCATGGTGGAGCTTCAAGGGTAGGAAGAATAAATGGGTAACCTACCTCCTCTGGATGAACAAGGAATACAGGCAAAGCGAGGAGTTCAAAAAATACAACAGAGAAACCCCCTATCCTAAGAACGATGTTAAAGCTTTCCTCTTCGGCTGGAACAATCCCTTCGACCAGCACAACATGGCTAACAGGATGATTGAATACGCCGAGAATGGAGACTTGGAACTCATAGTTGCGATAGACTTCCAGATGACGACCTCATGCAAGTGGGCAGATGTGGTGTTGCCCGGTGTCGCATGGTACGAGAAGTACGAGCTAACAGCAACGATTCTCCATCCCTACGTCCAGCTCCAGCAGCCTGCGATCGAGCCACTTTTCGAATGCATGCCAGAAATATGGATTTTCAAGGAGCTGGCCAAAAGACTCGTCCAGAAGTGGAACGATGAAGAGCTCAAATCCAGCATTTCTGAGTTCTATCCTGATCCAGAGCTTTTCGATGAGGAGGAGAGGGCGAGAAAGGATGGGACGTGGAGTTTCAGGTTGGCAAGGAATATTGCACATAAGGCCTCCCTGAAAGCTGTCGAGCTCATGCTCAAGACTGGTGGCGAGCTTGTGGAAGGGATAACTCTTGAAAAACTGCTAAAAGGACCTGTGAGATTGAACCTGCCAACCCCTAATAAAAGACAGATTCCATTCTGGGAGCAGATAAACCTTAAAAAGCCTTTCCCACCCCAGTCCTATCCTGTTCCACTTCAAAAAACGGCGAGATTTGTGAAAAGTGGAAGAATTGAGTTTTACAAAGAGGAGGACGTTTTCATAGACCTTGGGGAAACTCTGCCAGTTCACAAAGACCCGTTTGTTGATACTGAGTACAGGCTGAATCCCGAAGCGAAGAGGAAATACAGGTACTTTTACATCACCAGAAACGCGCTCTACAGAGTTCACTCCACCCACAGCAACAACATAACGATGCTTGAGCTTCAGGACTTCAGGCCGAGAGTTTGGTTGCATCCTATAACAGCAAAGGAGAACGGAATTGCTGAGGGAGACCTTGTAGAGGTTTACAACGACAGGGGCAGGGTATACGGCTATGCCGTACTGGATGAGGGACTGCATCCCTCGGTAATCATATTCGAGCAGGGCTGGTGGAGCAGATATTTGAGAGGAACATCCTACAACAGCCTGACCTTCCCCTGGATTAAACCAACCCATATTGTCTACTTCGTCCCCGGCATCTGGGAACCCACTACAGCGTGGAATGAGGTTGCGTGTGCAGTAAGGAAGGTGGAGGTGTAGGTGCATGGTGAGGTATGGAATGGTTATAGACCTGAACAGATGTATAGGCTGCAGAAGCTGCGCTGTTATTTGCAAAATTCACAACTCTCTCCCGCCGGGCACTTGGTGGCACAGAGTTGAGACCGTAGGGAGCAAAGAACATCAAACTCCGTCGGGAGATTACCCCAATCTGACTGAACTTTACCTCCCAGTCCCCTGCATGCATTGCGATAATCCACCCTGCGTTAAGGTATGCCCCGTCGGTGCAACGTGGAAAAGAGAGGACGGGGTTGTGCTGGTGGACTTTGAGAGGTGCATTGGCTGCAGGTACTGCATGACTGCCTGCCCTTATGGTGTGAGGCAGTTTAACTGGGAAGATAAGGATAAGGCGGTAGAGAAAGGTTTCAAGGCGGCAGGATTTGAAGGTGAGTACGTAGAAGGATACAGGCACGGATATCCCATTGATCACAGAACCAAAGACGGAAGGCTGGTTTACACGCCCAAGAGACCAAGAGGAGTGGTTGAAAAGTGCACATTCTGTGTGCAGTATATTGACAAAGGTCTAAAGCCCGCATGTGTTAGAGGCTGTCCAGGGAATGCGAGGATTTTCGGAGACCTCGATGACCCTAACAGTGAGATTTCAAAGGTGTTGAGGGACGGGGCACACACGAGATTGCTGGAAGATTTGGGGACGGAGCCAAAGGTGTTCTACCTTTTACCTATGAAAAGGGCTGAAAGAGGAGAAGTTAGGTATTCTCCAGAACTGGAGGTGAAATTGTGAAGTTTAAAGCTTTAGTTGCGGTTCTGGTTGCCTTAGCAGCACTGGGAATGGCAGCATGGCTGTATCAGCTTCAGGAAGGATTGATAGTAACGAACATGCGGAATCCCTTTAGCTGGGGGCTCTACATTGCGATGTGGGCATTTTTTGTCGGAACGGCTGCTGGTGGTCTTGTTGTGTCATCTGCGATATACATCTTCGGGGCAAGAGAATTCAAGCCCATAGCGCCAGTGGCATCAACGACTGCCTTCATCTTCGCTGTCGGTGCGATGGTTATGGTTCTACCCGACCTCGGTAGGGTGGACAGAATACTGAACATGTTTCTTTACCCCAACTTCTCATCTCTTCTACCCTGGGACCTGATAGTACTCTCAACCTACGCTTTCCTTTCGGCCATTTACACCTACGTTCTTCTGATGCCGAGAATTGCTGAGAGGGGAGTCTTAGGTTTT
This sequence comes from Archaeoglobus fulgidus DSM 4304, assembly GCF_000008665.1. NCBI lineage: Archaea > Methanobacteriati > Methanobacteriota > Archaeoglobi > Archaeoglobales > Archaeoglobaceae > Archaeoglobus > Archaeoglobus fulgidus. The sequence goes on along the minus strand of NC_000917.1, from coordinate 153,443 downwards.
CTAAAGAAAGATGCGACTGATTTAGAGTCTTTAAGGCAAAAGTCCGAGAAGTATGCGAAAGTTCTTGCTCCGATAGCCCTCCCCTTCGCCATACTCATCCACACCGTGACGGCTTGGGTTCTCGCAACGCAACTTTCGAGGCCGTGGTGGTATGGCGGGCTGCTCGCCCCAACTTTCATCGCAGCTGCAATCGCCACAGGGCCTGCCGTTGTAATACTTGCATCCCTCTTCGTTTATGGTTATGAAGATAGGCTTAAAAATGCCTACAGACTTCTCGGCAAGATTTCTGCAGCATCATCCGCTGCTCTCCTTTTCATGTACTACAACGACTTCCTCGTCAGATACTGGTGGGGAGAAGGGCTGGAATACGAGGCTCTGGCTATTGTCTTCAGAGATTACCTCCACATACACTTCCTCGAAGTTCTGTTTATCCTCTTCTCAGCCATCGTGCTGGCCAAGGCGACGACCCGTGCAAGGCTAATTATTGGTAGCGTGTCTGTCAACGTGGGTGTCCTCCTCCACAGATTTCTACTGATGCCTCCTGCCTACAACGTCTTTGCCTTCAGCATCGAGGGATGGCAGTATCCTATCGCTGTAGGAGAGGTGAGGGGTGACCTGTTCAGCCCTCAGCCTGTTTTCGTGGATTACTGGAGCTACTCACCGTCTGCAGTTGAAATTGCAGTAACGGTCGGAATTGTTGCCGTACTGAGTTTGGTCCTGCTGACTCTGCTTAAGGCTCTTCCTCTCAAAGATGTGGGTGAGAAGGCATGAGAGAGCATCTTAAGCTTTTCTCGCTGATTTTTTCCTATCCTGATGAGGACAAGCTCGGAAAAGCCATAGCGCTTGCAGAGGGCATTGGCCTTACAGAGATTGCTCAAACTTTGAAACAGGTTGACATTGAAGCACTTCAGGTTGAATACACTTCTCTTTTTATTTCCTCACACCCCTCAGTTCCGTGCCCTCCATACCAATCCTACTTCGAGGAGGGGAGCGTTTACGGAAAAGCATCCCTCAGAGCAGCTGAGCTATACTCGAAATACGGTCTTAACTACGTTTACGAGTCTGAACCACCAGACCACATATCAGTCGAGCTTGAGTTTCTTTCAATGAATCCAGAGCTTCTCTCCGATTTTAGAGACTGGTTTTTAGAATTTGCTAAGTGTGTTGAGGAGAAATCAGAAATTTATGCGACCTTCGCAAGGGCTTTTAGAAAATTTTTAGAGAAGCCCAGCAAAGTCCAGAGCTAAAAACCCGACGACGAAGAGCAGATTCAGAAAAAGCAGTGAAAATCCGAAGCTCCTAACACTAATGCTGTTTGCTTTTACCGTTACAACTATCGCCGCTGCTGTCACAGCTGCCGCAAGGACTGGATGGGAGAGGATGTAGAAAATAAGGGCGAGGGGTATAATCGCGAGGTAGTTCTTTGCCGAAACTCTGCCGTAAATTCTTGAGTCAGCAAGAAAAAGGTTGAAGGCTGTTAGAGAGAACAAGAGGGTTAATGGTGCCAATATTTCCATCAGGCCCGCCCCGTAAGCCAAGGCCATCATCGGAAAGGGGAAGGTGAGAGCGAAGGCACCGATTTTCGTCTCAATTCTCCACTCATTCACGAATTTGAGCGCTATGAAGAGGATCGAGTAAGCGAGGAGGAAGTAGATGGTAGTGGGGTTAAGGTAGAGGATGTATGCTGCCAACGCTGAAAGGAGAATTGGAAAAACGAGTGAAAAATCTTTCTTCATATACATGAGCGGGTTTACTGACAGCAGGGAAAGCAGCGCTATTGCTAAATTAAGAGGTGTGAGGTATTTCATCGCCAGGAGCGTTGAGGTTAACCAGATGCTTATCACGCCCCCCATTTTTGGCAAAAGCCTCATGGAGGTGAGTTAAGACTTGGGGGGATAAGGATTCTCCCTAAGATTTTAGGTCCTGCTGTACCTCTCCTCCTTCCACGGGTCACCCCTGATATGGTAACCCCTGCTCTCCCAGAATCCCAGCCTCTCTTCCGCCATAAACTCCACTGCCGTAACCCACTTGGCGCTCTTCCAGAAGTAGAGGTGTGGCACAACCAAGCGGAGCGGTAGCCGTGCTCGAGAGATAAGGGCTTTCCATCCATTTTGATGGCGAAAAATCCCTTCGAGAAGTCCTCTATGGAGAGGTTGGTTGTGTAGCCGTCTGCTGAATGAACCATCACGTATCGGGCGTTTTCAAGGGGCTTTGAAAGCTTTATAATCTCAGAGGCTTCAAAACCTTCCCAAACGGAGTCGAGCTTGCTCCAGCCCGTTACGCAGTGAACATCACACCTAAACTCCTTCTGCGGGAGTTCGAGCATCTCCTCGTAGGTAAAGGTAAGCTCCCTTGAAACCAGCCCGTAAACCCTAAATCTCCACTCCTCAATGTCGATGTGCGGGATGCCCCTGTATTGCAGCACCGGGAGTTTGTCAAAAACCCTCTGACCGGGAGGAACTCTTTCTTTCATCTTCTACTTCCACCCCAGCAGCCTCTTCTCGCCCTCAAGCCTTTTTATCTCCGTCACATCCTGAACAACCTCCACCGTGCCAAGGTACTCCCCCTCATCCCTCACGGCGAAGTATCTTATGTGTATAATTCTCCCACCCATGTTTATCCAGAACTCAGCAAAATCCCTCTCCCCGTTTCTGAAGGCCTTCAGTATTTTATCAACAATGTGCACGCTCCTCGGCGGGTGGCATAAATGAACTCTCCTCCCGATGACGGAAGGTGTTCTTGCGAATATCCTGTCGCTCCCTGAGAAAAACCTGACCCTGTCATTGCTGTCAACGAAGGTTATGTCAAAGGGCAGAGCTTTGAAAATGGCGTTAATTTCTCTCTGAGAGAGATATCCCTCATCAAGCCTTAAGTCATCCTCCCTCACTACCTCATAACTGTCGGGCTTCAAGAGCTGTCCCTTCAGCAAGTTTTGCACCTCTTCTGGCAGGCTGATAAGCTGCTCTGCGGTTATGGTAGTGTCTATCTCGTAAGGATGCACGGGCTTGGCATCGCTCTTCCATTCTGCTGGCTTGAGCTTGTAGTAACCTATTATCTCTTCCTGCTCCCTTATTGCCCTCCACTCTCCCTCGCTGAGCAGAACTTTTAGCGTTGGGTAGAAGATGTTGTTCTCCCTGAAAACCATATCCAGCATTGCCGATGAAACCTCCCTCGCTTTCTCCACAACTCTTTTGATGTGCTCCTCCCACCTCTCTCCCGTGTCTGTGGTAAGAAGTCTGTGCAAAACCCTCAGGGCAGCCCTTATCTCATCATGCTTGAACCACAACACGTTTGGAATGGCAGTAATCCCCCTCCTCTCGATGTAGGGGAAAATGAGCATCTCCTCTCTGTTGTAGTGAGTGTGGCCAACCTTTATGAGTTCTGCCACAACGCTTTCCATCTCCTCCAGAATTTCTCCCTTCATCTCCCTCTCCAGCGTGTTTGCAAGCAACGCGAGCATTTCCGCATCCTTCACTATCTCCCTGTTTTCCATGAAGAGGGTGTGGAGCGGATGCCCTTCAGGAATATCTTCAACGCTGAAAGCCCCCTCAACGCTCTCCCTGAAGAGCTCAACATGTATGTCACACATCTTCGCTATCTCCCTCGTCGAAATACCCTCCTTAACGAGCTCCTGCTCAATAAGCGGGATTTCGAGGGGTGAAATGCTGGCAAGCACATCTTTAAACTGCTCCTTCAGCTCTGAAACATCCCTACCTTCATGAATCTGCCTGAGAAGGCTTTTCAGCAACTCCTTCTTGTCTTCCATGATGGAATTTAACATGATACTATTTTACCATTTTCCCGCAAAGCTTCACCGAAGATTTTAGTGGAAACTGATTTGTAGTTTCATGATGAATTAGTGTTATGGTAGCAATATCTGATTTGAGGGGGCTTTCCCTGCCCGAAGCCCTCGGAGGAATTGTTGAGGCGATTGAGAATGTAGAGGTTGGGGAGCAGGTGCAGTTCGTGCTCGATTCGGATGCTGATGTTGAGGCAATCACCACACACCTTTCCGAATACGCAGAGTGCAGTGCTGAGAAGGGTGACAGGTTCATTCTGCTTAAAGTCACAAAAAGGGCTGAATTTAAGGCTGATGAGGAGGAGGAGTTCAGGATTGATGAAAACACCAATGTTGGAAGGCTCATCGAGAGGTATCCTGAGGCTACAGAAATCCTCGCATCCTACGGCTTCACACCTCTGCGAAATCCCGTATTGAGGAAAACTCTTGCAAAAACAATCACTCTTGGCAGGGCTAAGATGCTGAAAAAGCTGAGCGATGAGGAGTTTGAAGAGATGCTGAGGAAGCTGAGAGAGTTGAGGGGGTGAGATTATGTCCTTGGAGGAGTGGATTAAGGCTGATAGCCTCGAAAAGGCTGATGAGTATCACAAAAGGTATAACTACGCTGTTACCAATCCCGTCAGGAGGAAAATTCTTAGAATGCTCGATAAAGGCAGAAGTGAGGAGGAAATCATGCAGACCCTTTCACTGAGCAAAAAGCAGCTTGATTATCACCTCAAAGTCCTTGAAGCCGGTTTCTGCATAGAGAGAGTTGGAGAGAGGTGGGTTGTTACAGATGCTGGAAAGATTGTTGACAAAATAAGGGGGTGAGAGTGTGGAGATTGCTGAAAAAGTTTACTGGGTTGGTGCGAAGGACTGGAATCGCAGAATTTTTGACTCGCTCATTCCCCTCCCGCAGGGAACGAGCTACAACAGCTACCTGATTGTTGATGAGTGAATCCGGGGTTTGAGGACGTGCTCAGGCGGAACGTTGAGAGGTATGCTGACAGAATTGATTACGTTGTTATGAACCACGCCGAACCCGACCACGCCGGGGCGATACCCTTTATCATGGAAAGCAGCGACGCTTTGCTGGTGACCACGAAGAAGGGGGCTGAGATGGCGAAGTTCTACTACGATGTTCCTGAAAGCAGGGTGAGGGTTGTTGAGGATGGGGAGGAGATAAGCCTCGGCGAAAAAACTCTCCGCTTCATCCACGCTCCGTGGCTTCACTGGCCTGAAACGATGTTCACCTATCTCGTGGAGGATGGAATACTCTTCCCCTGTGATTTCTTTGGCTGTCACACAGCTTACGGCTTCTACGATGACGAGGTGCCTGAGATTCTCTACTACGCCCAGAGATACTTCGGTGAGATAATGATGCCCTTCCGCAGTATGGGAAAGAAGGCTCTGGAGAAAATAAAAGGCCTGAAAATAAACATGATAGCCCCAAGCCACGGGCCGATTTACAGAAACCTCGAGAAAATCCTGTCAGCATACGAGAAATGGACTGCAGGGGAAACTGAGGAAAAGGTGCTTGTGGTTTACGCCACCATGTGGGGCTCGACGGAGAGGATGGTGAATCTGCTTACTGAGCTGCTGATGAAGGAGGGTTTGAAGGTTGCCGTTCACAATTTAGCGAGTGCGGACATTGGCGAGATTGCGAAGGACTTGGTTGACTCAAGAGCTATTGTGCTCGGCACTCCAACTGTGCTGGGAGGAATGCACCCCCTCGCCCTCTTCGCTGCAAACCTCGTAAAGGCTCTGAGACCACCAGCCAGATACGCAGCAGTTCTGAGCTCTTTCGGCTGGGGTGGAGGGGCTGTGAAGCAGATTGAGGAGATAGTTTCTTCTCTGAACCTCGAAGTTCTCGGGGTTGTTGAAGTTAGGGCAAAGCCATCGGATTCAGACCTTGAGAAGGTAAGAAAGCTGGCTGAGAAAATTGCAGGGGTGGTGAAGGTATGAAAGCCGTTGTGGACAGAGACCTCTGCATTGGTTGCGGGACGTGTGAGGAAATATGCCCTGAGGTTTTCAGGCTTAACGATGAGGGCATAAGCGAGGTTATCGGTAGCTGTGACAGCGCTGAATGCTGCGAGGAGGCTATGGAGAGCTGTCCCGCTTCGGCGATTTCACTTGAGGATTGATTTTTCAAATTTATTTTTAAAAAATGAAGATTTTAGTTCTATGTGCGGATTCCAGCGAATCTAATTACTTAGGTATAATGAAGCTGTGCCCTGCCTACCACCATACTGGACAGACCCATTGACCTCAAAAGATCACCGCCAAATCCTGATTCTCCAGACCTCTCCATCCCTCCTCTTTTCCACTCTCCAGCCCTCTTTTTCTGCAATCTTCTCAATGTCCCTCACAGATGGAGGATTGTTCGTCAAAACCTCAAGCCTGTCAACCTTCTGCATTGCAAGCTTGGTTATAATCACTGGATACGGGCAGACCATGTTCCTGCAGTCCAGCTCGTGAAAATCTCCTCTTTCAATCAGCTTTAGCTCCATATCCATCACCAAGATGTTTTTTAATGAGCTCAACCGCCTCCTCAACGCTCAGGTTCTCCGCCTCCTTCCAGCCGTGAATGAAGACGTCGTAGAGCTGCTTTCCTGCTTTAACCTTCCCACAAAGTCCGATTTCAGCAAGAGGATGGCAGGCACAGGCGTTGCTGCATCCGCTCACCCCCACAAATCTATCGCTCGCTGGAATGTGCCTGAGAACGTCCTTTGCGTGCACCAGCGTCTTACCGCAGAAGTTCGATGCACAGGCGATGTGCATTCTTGGAGCACTGAGGTCAAACTGCTCGGAAAGCCTCTCTTTCAAAGCCTTCAAGTCGTCAATATCGGTGAAAACAACGTTCTGCCATGGTGTGAGCCTGATTCCTCCATCAAACTCCTCAGCAACCTCAGCAATGAAGCTCAGCCTTTCCGAGTCGAGGATACCTGCGAACACAGGAAGGGTGTAGTAGTTGCTGCCATCATCCTGCAAGCCCTCAGTGTGCTCTGATGGCGGATTGCAGTTGAAATCATCAGCTAAATCGAATTTAACACCCATTCTGAGCTCAATTTCTCTTCTCAGCCACTCGCATCCAGCAGTCTCAAAAAAGTTCTTGAACCTTGCCTCTGCTTTTCTCTCAGCTCTGAAGTCTTTGTAGATGTCTATGACCGTCCTTATAAAATCGAAGGCATCCTCCTCGTAAACAACGATTCTCAAGCTCTTTGCCTTCCTGACTCCGGGCTTCGAAGCCCCCAGTCCTCCCCCAACAAGCGGTACAAACCCCTCGCCGTTCCACTGCATTGCCAAGTCCTGCGCCTCCTCCCTTATGCAGTTGCTCTCGCAAGTAGAGATGCCAATCTTGAACTTGTGCGGAAGGCTGACGTAATCCGGGTTGCCTGAGAAGAAATCCGTAATCTCCCTAACAAGCCAGTAAGCATCGTATCCCTTTTTCCCAGACAGAGGGCAGCAGACGGCGTTTCTCACATCACCGTGGCATGTTTCGGCAAAAGCCTGACTGCACAGGTCTGTTGTGAAGCCAAGCTTTTCCATCTCAGCGAAGATTTCCAGAGCATCCTCAGCCTCGATCCAGTGAAGCTGTATGTCCTGCCTCGTCGTAATCTCAGCATAACCTCTCCCATATTTATCTGATAGCTCAGCAACACCTCTCAGCCGATCCGGTGAAATTATCCCGCCCGGAATTTTTATACGAAGAAAGTGATCAGAATTATTGCCCCCATCTCTGCCGAGGGAGTATTTCCACATCCATTCCCGCAGTTTGTGAAGCTCGACTTCAATTGCCATAGGTTAATTAACACTGTTAAGTTAATAAATCTTTTGCCTTAACTCTGTTAAATTTATAAATTATTCGCCAATTTCCCTGCTCATCTGGGCGGAAATCATGCTGAGGTACAAGAAGAAGATGAACAGAGGTGCTGCTATAACGAAAATCAGGATAATGTAAAAAAGGAGTGGCAGTTCTCCGCTCAGGGTTGCATGAAAGATGGCGTACTCCATCCCGAGAAAACCTGCCGAGAGAATCAGGGATAAAAGAAGGACGGGTTCGAAGTACCTGTTGACCCAGTAACTTCTCCTCTCTTCCCGGATTTTGCCTATGTTCATGTAGAAGGCGGGGAGATTTATGAATTGAGGGTAGCGGTTGATGAGGGTGAATCTGAGCTTCGTGATGATCAGGATGATTGCTGGAGCAATGCTGAATACTGCTGGCAGGATTAGAAGCTCCTCTCTGCTTCCAAACCTGTCTGGCTCGCCGCCAGCTCCAAAGTGGGTTGGGACGGTCTCAGGGAGTTGGCTGTAAGTCAGCAGTGGATAAAGCCAGAGGAGGGCAATTGCGATTAGGTTTAACCGCAGAAGGGCTTTTCCCGTGTCTGTGAGCGGGGATGGGGAAATATTCATGGTTTGGATCTTGGATGGAGAGTGTTTAAAATTTTCCGTAAACGAGTTAATTATCTCCTCCTGCGTCTATTCCAACTTTTAAGATAGTCCAGTACATATTTTGGATTCTGGACTTTCAGTTTTACTTTATCGATTTTCTTTACCAGCTCCACCAATCTCAAATCCCTTGTGGCGAAGTGTGTGGTTCCATTAAAAACAGCTGTTGTGAGTCCTCAGAAAGAGCTTTTCTCTCCCTTATCGAAAACCAGTACCATGAAGAAGCAGGGACAGCCTCTCTGAAAAGCTTCATGTTAATAGCATCGTCATATATGACACCAAAAACCTCTGCTATTGCCATCTGTGATGTTCCTGAAACTTTTTCTTTCAATTTAAGAATTTCCTCGACAAGCTTGAAAGATTCTGCCATATGCCTGTATCGCTCCGTAAGTAGCGGATCGCTGGCGTCCTGATTCTTGTTCTTAAGCAGTATCCAGTCGGCTATAACGTTAGCATCAAGAAAAATTCTCATATTACAGTAAATCCCATATCGATTTCTTTTCTCTCTTTTTTGATGGTTTCCACAACCTCTTTATCTGCCCTGCTTTTCCTGAACTGATAGTCCTTTGTCTTACAGCATAATACTTTCCGGTAACTGGATTGTATATTCTCTTTTTTCTCTTTCTCTCGCTGGTCATTTTAACCACCACTTTTGTTTTTTCATTACTTTTTAAATTTCTACCGCTTTTAATCTAAGGTTAACGGAAACATCCTCAATCATACAAACAAACCTCAACCTCCTCTCCAGCCCTCAAATCCCTGTCAGTCACAACGAACCCATCTGAAACTGCACTTCTCGCCATCGCTGAAACCAGACTCACCTCATACTTCTCATACGGAATGATGGAAACGTGAGAGTGCCTGAATCCCGCTGGAATTGCATAACCGTCCCTCAGCTTCACAAACAGGAAGTAGCTGAACCCCTTCGTGGGGAGCTTTACATCTCCCGCAATCCTTGCCCTAACCTTCGGGAAGGGCTTATCCCCTGCGAAAAACCTTCTCAGAGACAGCATGGCTGTAAAGCAGCCAGCAGGCTTTCCGGGCAAGGCAAAAACGGGCTTTTCATTTACAACAGCCACAACCATCGGCTTTCCCGGCCTCTGCCTCACCTTGTAAATCAGAACCTCTCCCATCTCCTTCAGAGCCTTAACCACGTAGTCCTTCTCCCCAACGCTAACTCCGCCGCTTGTAAGAACAGCATCGTAATCTCTCACACCCTTCTCAACCATCTCCCTTACTTCTTCCGCATCATCCCCAGCCACACCAAGAAAGTGAACCTCGCAGCCCAACTTCCGCAAAAAGGCGGAAATCATTGCCGAGTTGGAGTCCGCAATTATCCCCTTCTTTATCTCATCCCCGTTCGAGAACACCGCAGCCCTCAGCCTCCTGAAAACCCTGACCCTCTCAACTCCAGCGCTGATTAAAGCAGCAATCTCCTGCGGGCCTATTCTGGTTTTTGCCGGCAGAATCAAATCCCCCTTCTTCACCTCACTCCCCTTCTTCAGCACATACTTTCCCCTGTTGACTTTCTCCCTTATCCTCATCTTGCTGCCATCAACCTCGGCAATCTCCACCTTGACAACCGTGTCAGCATTGACGGGCATCTTCGCCCCGGTGGTGATGTAAACGCACTCCCCTCTGTTGACGAATCTATCCTCAACCTCTCCAGCGTAAACCTCTCCCACTATTCTGTACTCCCTGACACCATCCTCAAGCTTCAAGGCATAGCCATCCATCGTTGCGATGTCGAAGGGCGGCATGTCCTTGGCAGCGAACACATCCTCCGCCAGCTCCCTGTCCAGAGCATCCTCCACTCTAACCTCCTCGCTCTCACGCTTGAAGTAAAATCTCTGCCTCAGCTCGTCCATCAGCTTCCAGGTTTCGTCAATTGTTGTCAGCTCCCTCATTTTTCTCACCTACGAGGCTGCTGTAGAGGTACTTCGCATCCTCTCTGACGAAATCCCTCACGAAGTTGAGGAGAGGTGCAGAGGGGAGATTTTTGACGAGGGGCTGGAGGTGAGCCTTTATAAACCTGTGCTGGGCTGCCCTGATTTTGTAAAGCTCCTCCTCCTTCATCTGCTGCGCCAAGCTAATCTCCCTCTCAACCAGCTTCGACATGAAGGCAAGCTCCACAGCTATATGGTCAGCATGCAACTCTGAAGCCTGAAAGCCGTATCTTTCGTAGAAGTCTTTCATTACGCTCTCGTAAACTTCAGCAAGAGATTGAGGCATGTCCTTTATAAGAACAGAGCCCCTCAACTCCCTAACGAGCACAGAACGCAGATTAAAATCAATTTCGCCGAATTTTTCGATAATTTCTCTGCAGTCTTTGGGGATTGCCTCATCGTAAAAAAGGTGGTAAAAAATTTTTGAAAGCGTTGCGTAAACCTTTGCCCTCCCTATGGTCACAAGCAACTGCTACCACCACACGTTCGGCATTTCGAACTTCTTCCTTTTGCCCGTCTTCTCGACCTTTGCCGGAATGAAGAAGTAAACTTGGGCTGCGCCTATCCAGCTGAGCAGTGGCCAGTTGTCGAGAGACGTGTCAACGCAGGCCACGACATTGGGCGTAACTCCGCTGAACCTCCAGCTGTCTATCCCAAGGTCGTCGTAGTATCTCCTGTCGGACTTCGTGAAGAGGATTCTTTTCTTCGTCTCGTCAAGCTGCTTTACAGGATTCACGGCATCCGAGGGGAGAGAAGCTCCATCAGGTAGCTCTGAAACGAGAGCTGCAACGCTTCCGTCGTTCAGCCTGAAGTAAGCTGGCTTTTTAACAGCCGAATCAGCCCACCTTCCCATTCCCACAGGTATCGCGATTGTTCCCTTTACAACCGTCGGCTCCACAGCTGCAACGACTTCAAGCTCTCCTGTGGGAGTTACTATCTTTATGACATCTCCGCTCTCAATTCCAAGCTTCTCCGCATCTTCGGGGTTAATCACGGCAAAGTTCTCCGGCATCACCTGTTTCAGCCAGTAGTAGAACATGCTCCTGTGTTTGGTGAAAAGCGGACTTCCCGGCGGCACGACGAGGAAGGGATACTGCGATTCAGGATAAATTTCCCTGAGCGGAGTTCCGTAGAATCTCCTCTCGGTTCCAAGCGGTGCGTAGGTGGCTGGAGGTAGATATTTCGGTCCACCGTAGAACTTCTCTCCGGTGACGCTGTTTCTGGCCTTAGCAAGCTTTTCGCTCCAGAAGTACACGGTATCTGTCCACGGCTTCCTCTTCGAATACCCCCTCTCGTCGAAGGAGTCCTCGTACCTCGTGAATACTCCACCCCTCGCCAGCCCGTAGGCGACATACCTCCACTCGTTGGGCACTATATCCTTGAACCTCGCAATCGGGTAGTTCTTCTCGACAAAGTCCACTTCTTCGTCGCTAACCGTCTCAGGAATCAATCCGCGCTTCTTAGCATCCATCGCTGCGTTGGCGAAAACGTACATTATGTACTCCCACGCACAGTAAAGATCAAACTTCTGCCCGTCGTAAGCTCCCACTCCCTTCACAGCCCCCTTGCCGTAACCGGGCATCTTCAGCTTGAGCGCAATGTCAATGAGGAACTCCCACATTGAAGCGTATTTGGGATGTCCGTTGGGACAGGTGCCTACGAGCTGAGTCATGGGCATTACTGCCGGACTTCTCCAGTATTCCGCCAGCGTAACACTCGCACTGGTTGCGTAGAGGTAGTTGATTCCCATGGTGCCGGTTTCGAGATACATGGTGTCAGGAACGATGTAGTCTGCATAGAGGAATGTCTCGTTTATCGATGTGGTTATGGCTATGAAGAGCGGGAGCTTTGATGTGTCCTTCAGCACCTCTATGAACTTAACTCCGAAGTTAGCCGAAAGAACGGGGTTGGCGTAGTACATAATAAGGGCCTTGATTGGGTAGGGATACTCCTCCGCAATTCCGGCGAACATTTCTGTATAGCTCTCTTCTGGCGTTAGCGGATACCACGGGCGCTTGGCTGGATAGGGGTTCTCACCCCTCTTCTTCTTCATCCAGTATTCGAGGCTGTCCTCGTAGGCAACTTTATGCCTGTCTATTGGCGGCCCCCACCTCACAGGCTCTCCAAACTTTGATTTGTCAACGTAGTAGAGCTCTTTGTTGTAGTTCGTGTGTGAAGCTCTCGTCATGAGCCCGCCCTTCCTGTGAATGTTTCCGATGAGCATGTCGATACATCTCAGAGCCCAGACGTTGTATTCTCCGTTGGTGTGCATGCCAGCTCCTCTGTGAACTATGGTTCCGCAGTTGGGCATGGCTTTCCTGATTTCCTCAGCAATCTCGTATATTACAGCCACATCAACTCCGCAAATCTCGCACCACTCTTCCACGCTCCTGCTGAAGCACTCCTCTTTCAGAATCTGAAGGGCTGATTTGACTCTCCTCTTCCCTTCCTTCGTTTCCACATAGCCGTCGAAGAATATCTCCGCCTTTTCGACGCTGTCGTTCGTTACGAAGCTTCCGGCGTAAACAACCGGATTGTCGCTGCCAAGCCCTATGTCCTCTCCCTTCAGAAACTCTCCCTTTCTATCACCTTCCCAAATCACGAGCCACGATGCGTTCGTGTTTAAGGGGTAGCCAGCTTTCCTTGCAGCATCAGTGTTTGCGTATGAGAGAAATTCTGCGTCGTAGTAACCCCTCTCGAACATGACTCTAAGCAGAGCCATGGCGAATGCAGCATCCGTGCCGGGCCTTATCGGAACCCAGACTATGTTTCCGTTTGCTGTTGTTCTTGGAGCAGTTGGATTGACGTAGTAAACCTTTAGCTCCCCCTCTGCAGCCCTCTCAACTATCAATCCCTGCCCCGTAGCGCCGGGATGCAGCCTGCCCATCTGGGCTCCCACCATTAGGAGGAGCTTTGCCCCAATCGGGTCAGCCTGCACATCGTGGTAGCCTGACCATATCTTGTTTCCCGCGTAGTAGCCGAGCTGGCATGACGAGGTGTGCCTCAGCCAGTTCACGCTGCCGAAAGCATAGGTCCACCGCTGGTAGAAGTAGTCCGCATGACCCTGTCCCCTTCCCCTCATGTAAACGAGCTGGTTGGCTTTTGTTCCTAAATCGGGCCTATCGGGGTCGATGAGAATATCCTCAAGCTTCAAGCCCTTTTCGCCGAGCTTTGCACTCCACTTTGCCTTGAAGTTGTTTATAGCCTCCGTCAATTCGCCGTAGCTCTTCGTATCGTCCTTGGCAATCTCCATGATTGCATCGACGTCCTTCTTCATCTCGCTCAAAACGGCATTGGCGTCGAATCCGGCTTCGCTGAGAATTCCGTATGCAAAGAGTTCCTTCAATCCCGGCAGCCTCTCTCCCGTTTCCTCAATAACTCCTCCGTTTACAACCTCGTTTATCAGCTGCTCCCAGGTAATTGGCTTGAACTTTCCGCTCCCTCTCGGTCCTGCCCTTTTCAGCGGGACAATAATCCTGTAGGGGTCGTAGAGGTAGTGTATTCCATCCTCCCCTCTCGCACAGAGAGTTCCCGAATACTTCAGCCCCTCAGTGATTGGTGTGTTGTAGGGCAGAGGCTCGTATCTTCTGCTCTGCTTTTCCTTCGAAACGTATCGGTTGTAAACGTGATAGGGATTGCCCGAAATCCTCTCAACTACCTCCATCCCTCCTCTCTGGACGACGTTCACCCTTATGCCGCACCTTACATTGCACCCGAGGCAGGCTGAGTGCACAATCCTGCCAACGGAGTCCGGCTTCACCTCTGTGTATCTCGGCTTAACCAGCCTGTCAACTGTTTCCGAGTAACCTGCGAGGAAAACTGATGCCGAGCCAACAGCCACGAGACCCTTAATAAAATCCCTCCTGCTAAGCTGCATCTTCCTCCACCTCCATTGGAAATATGTAGCTTAAAATCACCAGCAGAAGTATTGCCAATGCTATGGGTGAGACTGCCTCAGCAAGCCAGTTCGGTGCCAGCTCCGGCTCTAAAACTCCCATTCCAGCCCTTGAAATTAGCTGTCCATTGATTATCAGATTCCACTTGTTCACCACAACGCCGAAGAGAGCCAGCACCGGAACGATAGGTGTTATCGCTTCATACTTCGCAGAAACCAGAGTCAGGATGAAGGTCAGCAGGAAAATTACCGCAGCAGCCTGCATCATTGGTACTACAGCAGCAAAATTCGGGTTGCCCCACATTCCCCAGATGAACATCTGGAGAATTAGCACTCCAGCCAGAGCTATGGCTGCAGCTCCGTGAATTTGCAGCAGGGGATACCTTATTCTTTCGTCCTCCATCCTTTCGAGGTAGTAGAGAATGAGAGCTGTTCCTGTTGCTGTAATGAAGGTTTCGCCGAAGAACATTGGCAGCATCAGCCCCCAGTTCTTCCAGGCGTAAATCCACGTCTGAGAGAAGAACAGCATTCCGGGATATATCGTCCAGAGGGCAGAGAGCGGAACGAGGATTGCAGCTAAAACCTTCATCGCCGGCTTCAGCCTTTCGTAGCTCTCCTCACTTTTGACTCCGAAAGAGAGGAAGCTGAAGGTTCCGCCCTTCTTGTGCATGGGGTAGCTGAAGTAAAGCAGCGCGAAGATTAACGCAACTATGAAGGTCAGCGGCCAGAGCAACCCTCCGTATAGAGCCATTACAGAAATGCCCGGATGCATTTCCGTCGATGCCAGATGAGGCCTCGTCAGTATCTCCGTAGCCCTGTGAGGTAACGCCAAATCGGCGAGCGGGCCGAGAAGAATGACGGAGAAAAAGGAGAGCCCCAGAATGAGGAACATGGGTATTGCCCTTCTGAGGTAGCCTGAGAGAAGAGCTAATGCGGCGAGCAAAAGCAAATCGGCCCCAGAAATAAGCAGTGCGTAGGAGAAGGCTACTGGCTCCCAGATTATGCTCTGGGCAAACTCGTTGAAGTAGGCAAAACCTTCGGGATAGCTCCACAGCATTTACTCCACCCCCGTAAGGCTTACGTAATAGGTATGGGGCTCGTTGCCCGTGTAAGCCTTAAGCACCACAGCGTTTTTCTTGGAGAGTATTTCCTTCACCGCCTTATCGCTCATTTTGCCGTAAACCCTCGCAGAGGTTGGGCACGACTCGACGCAGGCCGGGAGCCTTTCTGGAATTCTGTGGTTGCAGAGGGTGCATTTGTCAGCCGTGCCCTTAACGGGGTTTCTGAACCTCGCTCCATAGGGGCAAGCCTGTATGCACGCACCACACCCAATACAAATCTCGTCGTCAATCAGAACCAAGCCTTCCTCGGTTTTGTAGGTGGCATTGACTGGACAGGCGTGGACGCAAGATGGATTATCACAGTGGTTACATATCTTTGGCACGAAGGCTACCCTTCCGTTCATTGCATATCTCTCAACCCACGTGCGGAAGTAGCCGACGGGAACGTTGTTTTCAGCGGCACATGCAGCAACGCAGGAAAGGCAGCCGTAGCACTTCGAAACATCCACAACGTAAACGTATCTGTCGCCGTTCTCCATTTTCCACCTCCTCTTGCCAGAACCTTTCTGGCTAACAATGTTTACTACTTGATAAAATATAAGGGTTTTGGAAATTAACACCGTAAAAAAAACGAAAAATCATTTCAAAGCTTCAGGTCTGTAGTGCTTGGCAAGCTTTTCCAGAAAGTCCTCGAAGCTTATTTTGTCCAGCAATCCCCAGTCGAAGGGCTCTGCTTCCCTAACTTCGATGTAAAGGGCTCCCGAAGGGCAGACGGCAATGCACGAGCCGTATCCATCGCAGAGCCTTTCATCCTTCAGCTTTACCTTCTCGTTGTTGAGCACAAGCGCACCCGTGGGGCAGGAGTTGACGCATCTCCCGCAGCCAATGCACTTCTCCTCGTCTATGGCTATAATCATCCGTTTCATTTCAGCGTCCCCCTCAGTGTCCCCTGTGGGCTCTCCTCTCAGCCTCAATCATGCTCTCATCAATTTTCTTCGAGTAGGGCTCGACAGCACCGCTCACCCTCACAATGTATTTCTCAGACTCAGTCTGCTTTCCGTGCTCCTCCTTCGCCTTCTCAACCATCAAATGGAGTGCGTGGCAGCATGGAACCTCCATGGTGTAAACCTCAAGCTTTGCATCGCTCTCCGCTACAATCATCTTGATTCTCTCGAACATCCTTCTGGGGTCTTCGAGCATGGGACAGCCTATGATGACCGCATCGCTCTCAAACCTGTCCCTGATGTCTCTGTTAACCAGCACGGCACAATCGGCAGCGATGACTATCTTCTCCCCCTTCAGGAAGGGTGCCTTGGGGTGGACGAGCATGATCTTAACCGGCCACTGCTTTACCTCCTGCATGGTCCAACTTAGTCAGCAATCAACATCTACCTTTTCCCTAAAATCTTCGAATATGAAAAAAATCAAACTTCAGCCCTTTCAGTAACCCTGCCGTAAGATCTGTGGATTAGTCCGAGCATTGCTGCAAGGTATCCGAGCTGCAAAATCAGCCTGACCCACTCCATGCTTGCAGAGTAGCCGAACATCACCGCCAAAATGCCTCCAATCAGCCCCTTGTGGTGCAGAGGGTTCGACTCGTCAATTCCAAGGCTGTAGGCTTTCTCGAAGAGCGGGTGCTCAAATCCCTCTTCTTCAAGAACCTCCACGAACTCGTGGGTGCCGTATCCAAGCAGTCCAGCTGCGATGAAAGCCAGCAGAACGCTTGTTGCATAGAAGAACCTCCTGAGGCTCATCCTGTATTCAAACCTCAGTATCAGCACTGCAAGCGTTATTGCAACCGCTGCACCAGCTGAAGCCCCAATGACGGTAGTAGTGAATTCTGCGATGGCGAAGGGCGTTAGAAACAGAACAGTCTCTATCACTTCCCTCACAACGAAAACGAAGGCTATCAATGCTATCCCCCACTTGAATTTGGCCTCTGCCCTTCTCTCAACCTCTCCCCTGACGTCTTTCCCTGCCATCCAGAGAATCATGTATGTGAGGACTCCAACTGCCAAGTAGGAGGCAAAGCCCTCGAAAAGCTCCTTCTGCTCCCCATGCAGGCCACCGTAGGCAACTATCACCGCAGTAGCTATCGCAAATCCTGCAGCTATTGCCGCAATTGTGCCGTAGTAGGCGAATCTGACTTCCTCAGTCCTTCCGCTCCTCTTGAGGTAGGCGACGAGTACTGCCACAAGCAGTGCAGCCTCAAACCCTTCCCTCAGCGTTATGACCATCTGCCCCATCATTTTTAACACCGTTATGTTTAGGATAGCCTAAATTTAAAAAGTTTTTGGTTGGCCTAAAATCGGTTTTGAAAATGCAATCAAAAATGCATAATGCTTATAATGTTAAATATAAACACTGTTAGGTAACAGTGTTTGGGGTGGTGATGGGATGGCCTTGCTGTTTATGGACCCGCTCGACCTGTGGCTGATGCTGCTGGGCGTAACACTCTTTGCTGCAGCGTGCGCGGTGTATATGAATGTGGTGAGGGGGAAGAGGAACGATGACTGCAACAGGGGAATGGGAGCGTACTTCATTGGTGTAGGGATTTACGCCCTCGTCGCCGGTCTATGGGGGATGATGACCTGGCCTCTGCCGGGCTCAAACAACATAGTTCTCATAGACTCTTTCGCACTGTTCGGCATTGCAAGCCTTGTTGTTGGGGTTGTTCTGTTCAAGGGCCTTGACATCAGAGCTGCTGGAGCAATAGCTCCGCTTGGCCTGCCAACAATCGTCTATGCTTTCGTAATCTGGAACTACGGGATGACGAGAGAGCCGCTTGAGGCGGGGCTTATGTTCTTCCTCACAGGACTTGCGGCTCTGCTTTCACCGACGCTTGCCATCCAGAGAATTGGCAGGGTTCTGGGTGTTCTGGCCATATTAATCCTCGTTGTGGCCGGGATAATGGCCTTCTACACCGGCATGAACGCAGCCTTCGGCCACGTTGCAGGATGGGGCAATTGGGTTCCGTGGTACGGAAGTGTGACGGTTGGGGAGTGAAAGCTCAATTTATTTATTTTTAGCAGAAAGGGGTTTTGAGGGATTTGGCTGGGTGAGGATGTAATGGAAAACAATGAGGATGAAGGTTTTGCCATACAGTTCCTCAGCAGTTTGTAGAAAGTAGAAATTCGCGGAGATTGCCGTAATCCAAACAATAATCTCCGAATGAAGCATTCTGACTTTGAAAAGCAACCTGATGGGGAAGTCAAGCAGGAACTCCGCATCTGCTATCAGTGTGCAGAGAACGGGGGACAACAGGTAAGCAGGGTTACCTCAAAACCGCTTCTGACCCCGTATTTCGTGGATACGAAGAAGAAGTAAAACGCCAAGACTGAGAGAAGAAGTATGAGAACCCTCGCCCTGTGGTCGTGCATGCTACCGCAGCAATCTGGCATTAATGGCCACAATCACGGTGCTGAGGCTCATGAGTATCGCTCCGACAGCGGGACTCAGCAGGATTCCGGCTGAGTAAAGCACTCCTGCGGCCAAGGGGATGGCGAAGGCGTTGTAGCCAGTGGCCCAAAGCAGATTCTGCTTCATCTTCGAGTAGGTTTTTCTTGATAGCTCAACGATTGCAGCAACATCTCTTGGGTCGTTCCTAACCAGAACGATGTCCGCAGTCTCAACGGCAACGTCGGTTCCCGCTCCGATTGCTATCCCAACGTCTGCCTGAGCTAAAGCTGGAGCGTCGTTGACCCCGTCACCAACCATCGCTGTGACGTACTTCTGCTGAACCTCCTTAACCTTCTCAGCCTTCTCATGGGGCAGAACTTCGGCAAAGTAGTCATCCAGTCCAAGCTCCTCAGCAACCCACTTCGCAACGAACCTGTTATCGCCAGTGAGCATCATGCACTTTATCCCAATTGCCTTGAGCTTTGATATAGCTTCCCTCGATTCGGGCCTTATTCTGTCTGCCAGAGCTATTACTCCTGAAACTTCTCCGTTTTTCAGGATAAAGACGACCGTTTTGCCCTGCTGCTTCAACTTCTCAACACTCTCATCCGTCTTAATACCCAACTCTCGTATGTATCCCGGACTGACAACCATATACCTCCTGCCGTTAACGATGCCCTCAACACCCTTTCCCGGAATCGCCCTGAATTCTTCCACCTCTGTTAGCCCAAACCCCCTCTTCTCAGCCTCCTCAACAATTGCAGCGGCAATGGGATGCTCAGACCTCGCTTCGAGGGATGCGGCGATTTGGAGAAGCTCATCTTCGCTGTGATTGAACCCCACAATATCAGTAACACCAAATCTTCCTTCAGTGAGAGTGCCGGTTTTGTCGAAGATTACAGCCTGCAAATCCTTCGCCCTCTCGAAGGCCTGCCTGTCCCTTATTAGCAACCCGGATTTTGCTGCAAGGGATGTTGAAACCGCAACGACCAAGGGAATTGCCAGCCCAAGAGCGTGGGGGCAGGTTATAACCATGACCGTCACAGCCCTTTCAATCGCAAAGGCGAAATCTGCAATGTAGGCAAGCCATATAGCGAGCGTAACACTTCCCACAGTTAAAGCGATGACTGTAAGGAGTAAAGCTGCCCTGTTCGCCAAATCCTGTGTTCTGCTCTTGCTCTCCTGAGCCTGCCTTACAAGCTCGATGACCTGATTCAGGTAGGTGTCCTTTCCTGTCTTCTCAACCTCAACTACAAGCGACCCCTCGCCATTTATCGCTCCGCCTATAACTGTGTCACCGGGCTTTTTGGCGACCGGCTTTGATTCTCCTGTTAGCATCGCCTCGTTTACAAAGCTCTCGCCCTCAACAACAATACCATCAACGGGAATCTTTTCTCCGGGCTTTACCAGCACTTTATCGCCGGGCTTCAGGTTTTCAACCTTAACCTCAACGATTTCTCCATCCTTCAGAAGGTGGGCTTCAGAGGGCATAATCTTAACAAGCTCCTCCAGTGCCCTTGATGCTCCAAGAACGGAGCGCATTTCGATATAGTGGCCGAGGAGCATGATGTCTATCAGCGTAGCCAGCTCCCAGAAGAAGAACTTGCCTTTCAACCCAAAAACGACTGCGGAGCTGTAGAAGTAGGCGACGCTTATCGCTACGGCAATTAAAGTCATCATCCCCGGCTGTCTTCGCCTCAATTCGTCAAAGATACCCTTAAGGAAGGGGTAACCGCCGTAAAAGTAAACTGCAGATGAGAGCAGGAAGAGGATGTATAGAGACCCTGCAAACTCAACTCTGAATCCGAGAAAGGTCTGGATTGCAGGTGAGAGGATTAATATTGGGATTGTTAGCAGTGTAGAAACGTAGAATCGCTTCTTGAAGTCCTCCATCATCATTCGGTGGTGGTCTCCGTGATCTGCAGAATGTTTCATCTTTTCGTGGTGGGCTGAGTGCTCTTCTTCATGCCCGTGGTGCTCGTGGTGCTGGTGGATCATCTGCATGTCTTCAGAGTTCGAGTGCGCAGCCTCTCCATGACTATCATGTTCATGCATCCCTCAACCCCCCTCCAACTCCTCCTTCATCCTCCTGTACTCCTCCTCGCTTATCTCTCCCCTCGCATACCTCTCCTTGAGGATTTCGAGGGGGGTTTTCTCTCTCGCAGGTTTGCTCTCCCTCAAAACGATGTATATAATCAGAAAAAGAATCCCGAGCATCGGAATTATGACGAGGATGAACCACAGCAGCCCGTTCATTCCCCTTTTCTCTGCATCCTGATACACGAGATAGGCCAGAATCAGCCACGGAATCCACCATATTAGCATTCCAAAGAAGGGAAAGGCGTAGGGGTGCATGTATCCGTTCATAATTAACATAAAGTATTTTAAGATATAACTATTCTCCCTAAAACCTGAAAGCTTGAAGGATTCAGGAGTCCACTTTTCCCGCCAAACCTTTCAGCCAGTCGCTCAGATGTATCCTGTAGGTTTTGCATATCATAGATATCTTTGACTGGGAGAAGCCTGTTCTGAAGTGCAATGGGTAGTTATGCCGTTGTTCTCCAGCAATATTTTCATAACTGTCAGCTCATCCTCATCAAGCAGGTTTTCGAGAAGTTCAAGCGTTCCATTTCTGTCCGAATTCGCCTCTGCCTGCTTTTCAGGAATATTTTGTTTTGGTAAATCCTGCTTTCCTACCTTCTTGTCTTTTTCTGATAGGAATGGCGACGATGTGGGAGGCTGTGTTTGCGGACATTGGCGTCACGCTGATTCCGTTATAAATTCGATGAGGTTGCTAAGATAACATGCTGGGATTTATTATCTGACAATCTTTCTTTTAGATGGCTCTTTGGCATATCTGTTCCAGCTACCAATTACCTTTCATATTTAACACCCTTCAGCATCAATTTCGCCATCTTCAGCGTGACATTGGCTTCAACCCATGCTGCAATTTCATACGGAATTTTGAATCCTGCTGCTCCAGCTATGATGATGGCAGGGATTTCGAGAATGCCATGGGGTATTGTATACTTAACTTTTCAATTAAACCTATATTCATACAGCCAAGTTGATGACCAACTGTAAAGCCATTCAGAGCCAGAAGTATGAAAGTCGGGACACCAAGTGTTGCCCCACCCATGATGCGAATCAGGCAAACTTCGACATTATTAAAAAATATTTGAGTGAAATGATCTACACTGGATATTTTTGCAGTATAAACGAAATCGCAAAATAGTACCCAAGCAAAAAGAAAGTTGAAAAAATTATTGCCGAAAAAACAAAACTTTCAGCTTTTGGATAGGACATAAACTGACAAAACTCCAGCAATCAGACCCATCACTACCGATAAACTCTTAGCTAGCCCTATCCTTTCCTGACTAGCAGACGTTCCGGTGAAGGCTATCCAAGCGGCTGCGAATATTACAGCAAACCCCGCTAAGATTATCAATCCGGCTTTCCAAACAGAATATATTTTCGTTCTTCCGTATTTTATCCCCAATACCAACATGAACCCGGAGACTAACACGTAAGCAAAGACCATCGTTGAAACTGTGAATGCGGGATCGACACTGTATTTGGATGACAAAAAATTGAATACATGTAATTTGACAGTGCTCCAGCCCCGATTATGAACAGAGCTTTTTCTAACGGTTTCATGGCTATTCTATCGCTATAGGACTTGACATTATAAGAACTGCTGCAACAACAGGTGCACCAATTCCGCAGTTGCTGCTGCGGCAGCCAAAGTAGCTGTGATAACGATACCCTCATACGCTGCTGAGGCAGCCGTAATCGGAAGCGATTCGTGATGGCCGTAGTACAGCTCAAAAGCCAAGTTTAGTGGCTGAAACGCTGGCATCACAGCCATCCCAACCATCGCCAAACAAATCGCCACTGCAAGCCACTTCATCACTTCTTCATCCCACCCTCTCGCAGCCTCCATCCAACTAACTCGACATGCTTCACAAAATCATTGACACTTGCTATATTTAATCTTTACTCATTAGTAGCAAATAGCAAAATATTATAAAATCGATGCCGTCCCGTGCAAGCATGAAGCTAATAACAAACCCCGACGAATTCTTCCGGTTGATGCTCAGCCAAAACACCAACCTTAAAAAACCAGCATTGATCGTTCTCGAATTTCGCTTCTTGCAGCCCTCTACCAGTACAGGCTTATGCTGAAGCTCTCCCAAGCCCTTCCGGAAAGCCTTAAATCCTTCTTCATAGCGGGAGCGTACATACAGCTTGTTTCAACCTTTCTCGGTTTCTTTGCTGCGTGGCTGATAATCGCTGCAGTCATGCACGGTCTTTCAGCATTTTTTGATGGCAGAGGAGAGCTCAGAAGAACCTTTGAGTTCGCAGGCTACGGCTTTATGCCCTCTTTGCTTGGCTCTGCTGTAACTATCCCGGTGTCTCTGAAGTATGTTGAGGAAGCAACAATCCCTACAATTGACCTGCAGGAGCTGTCGGCAAATCCGGAAATTCTTGTCAAATCACTTGTAAGCCACTTCCCCGACAGCTACGTTTATTCTGCCATCTTCCTGAACCTCGCCGTTACTGCTTGGAGCTTCTTAATCTGGACCTTCGCCCTTAAAAACGCTCGCAATGTTGAATTAAAGCAGGCAGCAGTTTGTGCGGCAATTCCAACGGCGATTTTTGGATTGCATCAGGTTATGGCTCTGGTGAGGCTGCTGCAATAGCTTTAGAAAAATTTTAACAATTCTTTACAATAAATCATATGGAAAAGTCCGAACTGATTGTAGTGATAATCGCCATTGTAGCGGTAGTGATTTTCCTGCTGAACTTCCTGACTCCCTACGGCTACATGCCCATGATGGGCTACGGTGGCGGAATGATGGGCTACAGTGATGAGCGCTACTACCCACCGGGCTGCTGTCAGGGTCCTGCTGAGTCCAGTTCAAATGGGGGGAGCATGATAACGAAACCCTCGACTGGTGCATGCCAAGGTGGCAGATGAGCGATGAGGACTTGAACGATATCATAGCCTATCTGAAGGAACTCGGCTGATGATACCGCTTCTCGTAAGATTTGTAACGCTGAGGAATTTGCATCCAATTCTTACCCATTTCACAAACGGCATAACACCGGCATCTTTCGCCTTAGCCTTAGTTGCCAGGTCAGACAGATTTATGAGCTACATTCCAGTATCCCACATAATTCTGCCAGCGTGTGTAGATGTCGCTGCATGGCGATGATGTCGTTCGTTGCAATTGTTACACCTCTCACGATGCTTACAGGGCTTATAGACTGGAAGTACCGCTACGATATGAGGAAAGTTCCAATAATTCAGAGAAAGGTGATCACGGGCATCGTAGGTTACGTTTTCGTGGTTGTATATGTTGTGCTGCACTCCCTGACAGATTACTCTCTTGCTGCCCTTGCAATGGCTCTGGTATTCTTTGCTATAACCGGCGAATACGGAGGAAAGCTGGTGCACGGAGCGCGAACGCTGCTTTGCTTAAAAAATTTGAGAAAAGGGAGCAGTCAGAAAAGTAATCCGAACTAATTCGACTATGTTTCTGCACTCCTTATTAAACAACAACTATGATACCCCGCATGAACCTGTGATAGGGACTGCAGTAAACGGAGCACATGAAGGGATAAACCCCCTCTTTCTCGGCGTAGAACTCCACCACCACCTCCTTGCCCGCAGGAATCAGCTCGTTGATGCCGAGAGACGGGATGAATATGCCGTGGGTCACATCGGCAGCTTTAAACACGAGCTTTACCTTGCTGCTTTTGGGAACGACAATGTAGTTGGGTTTGAATCCACCCGACTCGGTGATGTGGGCTTCAATGACAATCTCCGGGTTATTTTTCTCCTTTCTGGACTCAATGTAGTCGTAGGTCAGGTATGCAGGTATTGCGGAAATCAGGATTACGAAAAGCAATGCAGCAATCTCCTTCTTCATAATCTCACCCCGCTATGATTTTTATCAGCGTGAGGGCTGCAATTAAGTGAGGAACGCTGTAAACCGCTGTGAGGGCCTCAAATTTATCTGTCAACCTCTTGGCTACCCTCTTAGTTGCAACAATTGCAGAAGCAAGTCCTGCAGCAATGAAGAGAGCCTGAATCTGTATTATGAGCTTGACGTTCGCCACTGGAAAGGCATTCTTCTCCACCCCGAAGGGGTCGAGGAAGGCGCTGAATGGATAGATGTGGAAGTAGGCGAGCAGCCCAACTGCAAAACCAGCCCACACAAGGAGACCGTAAGGGGCCAAGGAGTAGCTGAGGGCCACGAAAAGCTGCTTGGTGTCAACTTTGGCAATTCTCGCACCAATCCAGCTGAAGATGTAGTAAAGCCCAGCGAAGGCTGCGATTGTCCCGACCACGATTCCAGCCCATATAAGCCACTTGACAATCCCGAAGAAGGATGGAAGGAGTAGATAAGCGTTCTCCAAGTTCACTCCATAGGGATTGCCCATGTTGCCGAAGTCCTTGAGCCAGTAGAGGCTGCCGAAGAAGAAAAGCTCGTAGAAGATAGCCAGACCGAACCTTATGAATCCCATCGCCGCCTCATCGAGCTTCAGAGCCTTACCAGCTCTTACTGCCTTCTTTGAAAGCTCTTCGAAGGGCAACCTGAGCCTGAAGCTGAGGTTGTCGTATCTGCATGTCCTGAGGCACTCAAGGCATAGCCCGCAGTAGGTGTTCTCCTCGTTCCCTCCGGGATATAGCTTCCACGGGCAGGCGTAACCCTCTTCGCTCCCTTTCAGGCAGAACTTCTCACATCTCCTGCACTTCTCCCTGTCCTCACTCCTCAAAGCAAGGAGGGAGGCATTGGAGTGATAGCCGATGTATCCGCTTGCCGGACAGACGTGCCTGCAGAAGTATCTTGGAGGATAGATGAGATACATTGCCGTCGCAACAGCAATTAGGGAAATGAAGAGCAAAGCTGTAACGAGGGGCTTGGTTACTATCCACGGAATGAACAGGGAAAGCAGAAGGAAGCCAATGGCTGGAATCCACATGTTCCTGTATCTTGCGGGAAAAGTGAAGCTGCTTTCAAATTCCCTCACTCCCAGAATCCTCCTCCTTTTGAGCCACTCTCCTATGACAGGAATGGGACAGACGGCACACCAGACTCTTGCAGCGAACAGAATCATGAACTCAACTAACGCAAACCAGAGAATCCACGTAACGGCAATGGAAAAGTTCTCACTGCCAACAGCACTGCCGAAAAGACCTGTGAAAATTATGAGCAGGAAAACGGAAAGATTTATCGCTGTGAGTAGGAAAATAACCCATCTGGGCTTAAGAAGTCTTGCCCTAAACCTGATTTCTCCCCCTCCACTCCCATCGTAAAGCAGTGCTGCAAAGCCTACCATTAGAGCAAAGCGGAAAGGGCGTAGTATGGAATTTTGGGCTCGACAATTATATCAATGCTCATGAAGGGGTGCAGAGAACCGCAATTTGCCGAACACCTGACTCTGTACTTCCCGACATCGGTGAATGTTACCGGCCCCACAACCAGCGTTCTTCCGGGAATAACCAGCAGTTCTTCAGCAATGCCGTCTGTTATGCCGTCAATCGTGAAGCCGTGAGTAACATCCTTTGTGACAACATGGAAGGTTACAGTGTCGCCAGCGTTGAGTTTCAGCGATGGAGTGCTGGGGTAGTAAAGCTTGTCTCCCTCCTGAATTGCAACAACTCTGTATCCGAACTGGAAGGCTTCGATGTAAACTGTTTTGTTGACTCCAGCGGGTTGAGGGGAGAGAAGGTTGAATCCCTGCGAGATTGCAGGGATTAGAATGAGAATCAAAAAAATAGGGGTTAAAACCTTCCGCATGCTACTCCCACCAGCCCTTACCAGTAGCCCATCATCGGACAGCCATGACCTCCGTAATACCCGTAAGGCACGTAGTAGCCCTGAGGCTGCTGTGGAGTGTCGGTGTAGTTATACGCAGGGCCATATCCCTGCCCTGAGGGGCCGTACTGTGGTGCGTAGCCACCCATCATGCCACCCATCATTCCTCCTCCATAGCCCATCATCGGGGTGTAGCCCATCATTGGGCCATATCCCATGCCCCATGGCATCGCTGCCGCAACATACAGCCCTGCAGCGATGGCGAGGGCGACAATTATTCCAACCTTCTTCCAGTTCATTTCGCATCACCTCAATAACTGTGTTAACCTCAAAGGCAATAGGGATTGCCCGATGAAACGTCTAAAATTGGAGCTGTCAGATGATTCAGAACGTTTCAAACTGTAACCAGACGCTTCATCTACTGAATCAAGAGGCTTTTCTGCCACTATCAACCTGAAAACACTACCAAAAAGCATGTATTCCTTAACGATTTGGAATCCTGCCCTTTGTATGTTTTCGTCCGTCCTCCTGTTAATCTCAGGTCCGAATGCCCTGAATATGGGATTGAGGAGGTTAAAGAGTGGATGCAAAAACCTGCTTTTGGGGAGCATGTGCTCCAGAAAGTATGCCCTTCCCCCCTTCTTCAGCACTCTGAACGCTTCTCTTAAACCTCTGACCGGGTCATCTACGGAGCAGAAAACGAAGGTTGTGAAAACTACATCAAAGCTGTTACTGCGGAAAGGAAGATTCTCCGCATCTGCCAGAAGAAAATCAACTTTTTTACCGCTCTCTTTAGCCCTTCTCACCGCTCTTTCAAGCATCTTCTCGCTTATGTCCAGCGCCACAACGTTGGAAGGATAGTGTGGAATGTTCTTGCCAGTCCCTGCACCAATTTCGAGCACAAGACCTTTCTCAGCTTTTATGAGGTCGAAGAGCATTTTTCTCCACTTCCTGAAGTTCATTAACTCCATTGGAGTTTCAAAGAGGTCGTAGAACCTCGCTATCCTGTTGTATCTTCTTCTGTCACTCTTGGCAGACTTTCTCGTGGTTGATTTTACCATAATACACCTCAAAATTAACACTGTTATCATAGAAGAAAAGGGCTTAAGGATTCATTTATACCTTTCGTTTACCATCCTGGCATCTTTTTACCCAAAAAACATGCAGCCTGTAAATTCAATGGGCGATTTAAGCAAAGGAGCGAAAATTTAAAAATGTCTCAGGAAGGTTTAAGGTTGATGAAGGTCAGAAGCTCTGAGGCTGTGCTGCTTGTAGCCGGAATCTTCCTGCTGTTCCTCTACTTAAGCTTCTCCCCCATGTCGCACCACTACATGATGATGGGACCAGCCTACATGGGTATTTTGCCTATCATTTTCGGGATGGGTGGTCTAATCCTGATTTTCCTCTCGGCGTACCTCATTTTAAGCACGCAGGATGAGAAGGCAGAAGTTGTGCAGGAGGCTCAAACAGCCACCATATCTGAAGCCAAGGAAAGATCTACCACAGACAAGCTCGAAACTGCGATGAAGCTCCTCAACGATGACGAGGCAATGGTTTTGAAAATCATTGCAGAGAATGAAGGCATCACACAGGACTCACTGAGGGCGAGAACGGATTTCTCCAACTCCAAGATGTCCATGATTATAAAGAAGCTTGAGGAAAAGGACCTGATTGTGAGGGAGAAGTTCGGGAAGACCT
Source organism: Archaeoglobus fulgidus DSM 4304 (assembly GCF_000008665.1). Taxonomy (NCBI): domain Archaea; kingdom Methanobacteriati; phylum Methanobacteriota; class Archaeoglobi; order Archaeoglobales; family Archaeoglobaceae; genus Archaeoglobus; species Archaeoglobus fulgidus. The sequence continues at coordinate 125,388 of NC_000917.1, read as the reverse complement.
TCAAGGTTTATCTCAGCGAGTGGGTTAAGGAGTAAGGCAGTTTTGAAAAATTTCAACTTTTTGGTTTGAGCGATGATCCTGTCAACTTAACCACCTCAGATGGTTGTAGTACAGCATGAACAGCTTGCAGAACAGATTCCAGCTCCTCACGGGATTCTTTGCTGTTATAGAGCAGAAAAAGATCTTGATCTTCTGCTTCAAAGAAGAAAACACCGCTTCAACCTTGCTTCTCCTCCCGAAAGGTTTCGTGCTCGTATTCCAATCCAAAGCTCTCTAAAGCTGATTTAAGCCAGGGAGCTTTATCTACGACGAATTTCGGCTTACCCTCGCAGTAATTCAGCACTTCCTTGACGAAGGACTTCGCGGTCAGGTGATTCCTCGCCGTGTAGACCCTCATCAGAATAAGTTCGTTCCTCTCCACATCCATGGCCGCAAAGACGTAGTACCGCTTCCCGTTAGCTTTAACGACAGTTTCATCGATTGCAACGAGATTTCTTTGCTTTTTCTCTGTCGAAATGGGCAGTTTCTCCTCAAACTTCTTTATCCTGCACGGCGTTGTGCGAAACCGGATGAGAGGATCTTGGCCGTTCTCCTCGTAGAAGATGTCTGACGTAGGTGCTATTCCGAGAATTTTGACTTCGAGCGGCACTTGTTCCTCTCGAAGACCTTGAGCTCCTTCACGATCTCTCTAACAGACTTCACGGATCGTAAATTCTGGTCGAGGATTTATCGATTGCTGTTATTGTTACAGGACCAGGATGGAGAAAACTAAGCTTATAAACTGCTCAGCCTCAAATTTCGACATGAAGCTGTAGATAGATCTCAGTTTTATTTCCTCTCTTAGCCTCAAGAACTTTCTCAGTTCTGACCGCTTATTCAATTCGCTTACAGCATAGGAAATCTCCAGTTCGAAGAACATAGCCATTACTTTGAGGTACTCTACGGCTTTATTGACTGGAGATATTCCATTTCTCGCCAGCAATTTCTTTGCTTCTCTTGATTCAAGCTTGCTTACGATTTGAGATAGGAGCTCCAATTTCTCGTCTCCTCTGGCAGGAATTACTGGTAGTTTCACTTGAATCACCTGAAAAAGGATGATTCGGTTAGATTTGATTAATTTTTCGAATTTTGGTGGTTTTGTTTTTGATTTAGGGTTGTGTAGTTTTGTCCTGTTGAAGGGGAAGGTGGATGAGCTCGTTGTTCGCTTCACAGAGCTAATAGAAGGAGATTGAGTAGGGGTTGAAGGAACACCCTATACATCATCTCTCCCAATTTTACGAAACATTTATTGAACATAACAATTAATCAAAAATATGCCAAAAAGACGACTTCAGACCACTCTTTCAGAGGAGGCGTTCAGAATCATTGAAAAGTTTAAACCCGACTACGGTGGCATCAATGAGGTTATCGAGGCAGCCCTGAAACTGCTCAACAGAGAAGACAGGAATCTCAGCGAAGACGACATCCTTCTTATAAGACTTATTAGAGATTTGGATTTCACAGGATGTGGGAGAAGCCAGTACATGCATCTGATATGTGGTGATATTGAGAAGGCTGTAAAGGAGAGTATGATGGAAACTGCAGTGGAGTGGTTTTTGAAGAAGCCCTTTGCGGAAATAGAGCTTGAGGAGTTTCTTGAGACGGTAAAGAGGGGCTGGAAAGTTCTCAACAGGGTTGATTATGTGGAGATTACAAAGGGAGATGGGTGGATTCAGATTTTTTGCGAGCACACGATGCGCAGGAGGGAGGTGAGCGAGTTTCTGGCCATGCACATCCTCAATATCTACGAGAAATACTACAAAGGGGAGTGGGATGTTGTTAAAAGCATCTCGACCAATGGCTTTACTCTGAAATTCTACCGCAGAGTATGAGCATTTATGCTCATGTAAATTCCTTAAAAATTTAATATTTGCTCATTAATAATTGTTACATGGGCGTTGACAGGTACTCTGGTCTGCCCTTTGTGGCGAGGTTCAGATGGAGTGTTGGAAAGCTGATGGAGAGATTCTACCGTTCTTTTGAGGAGAAGAAGATAATGGCAGCGAAGTGCGAAAAGTGCAGCTACACTGTCGTCCCGCCGAGGCAGATTTGCCCGCAGTGCTACTCAAAACTGGGTGAGAGTTGCTTGGTTGAGCTAAGTGGCAGAGGGGTGGTGGAGAGCTTTACGGAGGTTAACTTCAAGCTTGACGGGAAGGGAGGCTACATATGGCTGGAAAAGCCCGAGGTTCTTGCCGCCATAAAGCTTGATGGAGCCAGCTCCACAATTTTTGCAAGAGTTGAGGGAGATGTGAAGCTCGGCTCCAAGGTTGAGCCTGTGTGGGCGGAGAAGACCGAGGGGAAGCCCTCAGACCTTATTGGCTTCAGGGTGATAGAATGAGGGTGGCGATTATTGGCTATGCAGTAAGCAAGCTGGAGTGGGATGCAGAGAAGACGAGGGAGGAGGCAGTTTTTGAGGTTACGAGGGAAGCGATGAGAAGGGCTGGGGTTGAGAGGGAGGATGTTGGGACGGTAATAAGTGCATCAACGGACTTCCTTGATGGGAGAACGATTTCAAACTGCATGCTGATTGGGGCCAGCGGGGCCTATCTGAAGGATGAGAGCAAGGCTGAGGAGGATGGCATGTATGCTGCACTCTACGCTGCCCAGAGAATAATGAGCGGTGTTCATGATGTTGCTTTAGCTATCTCCCACACTCACAGCTGGATTTTCAACCCCCATCAGGTTTCGCAGTACATGCTTGAGCCGTGGTTCGACAGGCAGAATGAATTGCTGAATGGAATTACGCTCGCAGCTTTACAGGCGAGGCTTTACATGAGCAGGAGTGGGGTGGATGAGGGGCATCTGGCAGAGGTTTGCGTTAAAAACCTGAGGAATGCTGCAAAGGTTCCCTATGCCTTCAGAAAAATGGCTGATGTAACTGTTGAAGAGGTGCTGGAATCAAAGCTATACTCCTCTCCGCTTACAGAGCTTATGATTGCCCCTCCATGCGACGGTGCTGCTGCTGTTGTCCTTGCCAGCGAGGAGGTGGCAAAAGAGCTTTGCGATGAACCAGTTTGGATTAAGGGCATTGGCAATTCCTGCGACAGATACTTGAGGGACAGAGACTTGGGAAGGCTTGAGTCGTTGAGGCTTGCTGCTGAGAAAGCGTACAGAATGGCGGGTATTGAAGAGCCCTTCAGGCAGATTGATGTTGCTGAGATTTCGGAGAGGTTTGCCCACCATGAGCTAATGGCCTACGAGGCCCTTGGTTTCTGCAGAGATGGAATGGGGAAGGTTCTGATTGAGGAGGGAATTACGGAGGTTTACGGAGACATGCCCGTCAATCCCAGCGGTGGAGCTTTGGCTGGTGATGCGATTTGCGCAACGGGAATGATAAGGCTGATTGAGGCTGCAAGGCAGGTCAGGGGTGAGGCAGAGAATCAGGTCGAAGATTGCAGAACTGCTTTGGCTCATGCTCAGTGGGGGTTGTGTGCTCAGAAGAATCTTGTTTTTGTGCTGGGTGATAGGCCATGAGGAGAGTTGCGATTATTGGTTGCGGGCAGTCGAAGCATGGTAGAAGGACTGATGTTAGCCAAGCTGAGCTTGTTGCAGAAGCCGTTTGGGCGGCGATAGAAGATGCAAGCATCGCTCCCGAAGACATTGAGGCTTACGCTGTTGGAAACATGCAGGGGTTTGGTGGGATCTGCCAGCCCGATTTGGTGTTTGCCGACTACATCGCTGCAGGGGGTAAAGCGATGCAGAGAGTTGCCACAGGAGGGACGGTTGGTGGCTCCACCGCCCACCTCGGCTACTACGAGGTCGCTTCAGGGATGTACGATGTTGTTCTGGCTGTGAGCTGGGAGAAGCACAGCGACAGCGCAGAGCCGGGTGCGACAACAGGCTTACTCCACGTAGCCTTCGCCAATTTAAGCTACATGATGAAAATTGGCATGGACATGAGGAGCTTCGCAATTATGGGCCTTGCCGGTGCTGCTGCTGGCATATCAGCCTATCAGGCTGCCTTCTACATGGCCAGATCAGGATGCAGCATCGAGCACTTCGACATGGTTGCAGCCAAGGCAAGGAGAAATGCTGCAAAGAACAAGTACGCCCACCTTAAGTGGCCCAACTGCACTCCTGAAGACATAGCAAAGACCGAGATGCTGATATGGCCCATGCGCTTCGGCCACGTCTGCCCTGCAAGTGATGGTGCGTCATGCGTTATTTACGCCAGCGAGGATGCGGTGAAGAGGCTTGGAATCAAGGAGGTGGCGTGGGTAAAGGGTGTTGCAGCCTACGCTGACGAGGAGGCTGATCAGGGAGAGAGCTATCAGGGGACAGCAGTTGTTGACTACTCCGACCAGACAGGGGCAATTCTCTCTGCCAGAAAGGCCTACGAAAGGGCGGGGATTAAGGATCCAAGGAAGGAGATAGATGTTGCTGAGATTTACGCCCCCTTCCCCCATCAAGAGCTGATGTTCAGCGAGAGACTTGGTTTCTTCGATGATGGCACCGCATGGAAAGCTGTGGAAGAGGGAGTAACAGAAATTGACGGCGACTTCCCCATCTGCCCCTCAGGAGGGGTTAACGCAACAAACGCCATTGGCTCTTCTGGCATGCAGAGGGTTGTGGAGGCAGCACTGCAGATAATGGGGAAGGCTGAGGAGCATCAGGTTCCAAAGGACGTGAGAAATGCAGTTGCTCACGCGTGGGGGGGACAGGTGCAGTTCAACACGGTAATGGTGCTTGGAGACAGGCCGAGGTGATGGAAATGGGGCTTATTAAGGAAAAATTCGAAAAAACCATGCAGGTAGAGGGAGAGTGGAACTGGGAGCCTACAGGTGGAAGGCTCCGGTGGGCTATCTGGATGAGTACGTCAAAAGCTTCAGGGAGAGAAAAATCATAGGCTCCCTCTGCGCTTCATGCGGCAGGGTGTATGTGCCACCGAGGGAAATCTGTGCGAGGTGCTTCACAGAGACAGCGGAGAAGGTTGAGGTCAGCCAGTATGGAGAGGTGCTCGCCTTCCTCGTCTCCCCACCCCTTGAGAAGGGGAAAGTTGTCATTGCGGGCATTGATGCAGTTCAGGCAGGATTTCTGAAGGAGGGAGAGCAGATAATTCTGGCTATGGTGAGATTTGAGGGCACCTCCTCGTCTTTGGTTCTGCCTTTAATAAACACTGAGCCGGAGAAGGTCAGAGTGGGGATGAAAGTTAAGGCGGTTTGGGCTGAGGAGTGCAAGGGGAAGCTTGCAGACTTGATTGGGGTAGAGCCTGCCTTTGAGGTTATCTATAAGTGATTTTTTAACTTTTTTGATGTCTAAAAATGGATGCAGCAGGATTTGGCTTAGAAGCGCTTTACTCATCAATCCAGCATCCACACCACTTTCTTCTCGCTATCCCTCCTCGGCGGGACTGGTGGTTGCTTCGCAGGGTAGCCAACTGTGATGACAGCAACGAGCTTTTTACCCTCAACGCCGAGAGCCTTGTTTATCTCCTCCTCGACATGTACAGGCCCAGTCATCCAGCAGGTTCCAAGGCCCATCGCATGGGCAGCGAGAAGCATGTTCTGGATTGCTGCTGAAACGCTCTGAACATCGCTGTAGTCATCTCCAGTTGGCGTGTAGTAGGCAAAAACCGCAGCAGGAGCGTTTCCAAGGCTTTTGAAAAACCTCCTTGTCTGCTCTATTACCTTTGGCGTCTCAGCAAAGAACCTCTGCAATCTGGGCAGAATGTGCTCGTAGCCCTTCTCGACGATTCCTATCATCTCCTTGAGCCTCTTCCCCGCAACAACCACGAAAAACCACTGCTGCCTGTTCATAGCTGAAGGTGCCCACATGGCAAGCTCTATCATCTTCTCAAGCTTCTCCCTCTCAACCGGCTTGTCGAGGTAAAGCCTGTGGCTTCTCCTCGTCTTTATAACATGCTCGACACACTCAAGAAGCTCCATAAAAATTAAAAATTAAGTTCAGTTAAAAGCTTTTTGAAAAGAGCTTTATATTCACACGGTAATTTGTTTTAGATGGTTACCGGCATTGTCTTTCATGAGGAGTATCTGAAGCACGAGCAGAGCCCAACTCATCCCGAAAGGCGTGAGAGGCTTGCTTACACAATGGACCAGCTGAGGGAGGAGGGGATATTCGAGAGCGAGCGTATTGTTCTTCTTGAGCCCTTCAAAGCATCGCTTGAGGATGTTCTTGAGGTGCACACTGAGGAGTATGTAAGATTCCTTGAGATGGAGAGCAAGAAGGGCGGAATTATTGACTTTGACACCAACATTCCTGTAGGGGTTTTTGACAGGGCCCTGTTGGCGGCTGGTGGAGCGATAAGGGCTGCTCAGGCCGTGCTAAACAAGGAGTGCGAGAACGCTTTTGCGATGATTCGCCCTCCGGGGCACCATGCGAAGCCCTACATCGGGGCTGGTTTTTGCTACCTCAACAACATGGCGATAATGGTGAAGTGGCTGCTGAAGCAGGGCTTTGAAAGGATTGCCATTCTGGACTGGGACGCTCACCACGGCGACGGCACTCAGGAGATTTTCTACAACGACGACAGAGTTCTTTTCATATCAACCCACCAGATGCCCCTCTACCCCGGAACGGGCTATCCTGAGGAGTGCGGAACTGGCAAGGGCGAGGGCTACACGGTAAACATCCCTCTCCCTCCCGGAACGGGAGATGAGGGCTACATGATGGTCATTGACGAGATAATTGAGCCAGTTGTCAATGAATTTAAGCCGCAGTTCATTGCTATCTCTGCCGGACAGGACAACCACTTCACGGACCCAATTACAAGCCTGGCTTTGACTGCAAGGGGATATGCGGAGATGATGCGGAGGGCTGTTGCAATGGCTGAAAAGCACTGCGACGGAAGACTTGTTGCCGTTCTTGAGGGAGGTTACAGCGTTGAAGGGGCCCTGCCTTACACAAACCTCGGGATAATTGCGGCGATGGCGGGCTTTGACCTGTCAGCCATAAGGGAGCCCGAAAACTACCTCCCCGAGCTGCTCTGGCGGAAGAGGGATTCGGCATTGGTGAAGCTGAAGCACAACATAGAGGATGTGAAGAGGGTTCACTCAAAATACTGGAAGTGCTTCAAATGAATCTCGAAGAGCTGAGGAGGATACAGGAGGAGATGTCCAGAAGTGTGGTTCTCGAAGACTTAATCCCTCTTGAAGAGCTTGAGTACGTTGTGGGTGTTGATCAGGCCTTTATCAGCGATGAGGTTGTCTCATGTGCGGTCAAGCTGACCTTTCCGGAACTGGAGGTTGTTGATAAAGCTGTGAGGGTTGAGAAGGTCACTTTCCCCTACATCCCCACCTTTCTCATGTTCAGGGAGGGAGAGCCTGCAGTTAATGCGGTCAAAGGGCTTGTGGATGACAGAGCGGCAATCATGGTTGATGGGAGCGGAATTGCCCATCCGAGAAGGTGCGGGCTTGCAACATACATCGCCCTAAAGCTGAGAAAGCCGACTGTGGGGATAACAAAGAAAAGGCTTTTTGGTGAGATGGTAGAGGTGGAAGATGGGCTTTGGAGGCTTTTAGATGGAAGTGAAACCATAGGCTACGCCCTTAAAAGCTGCAGGAGGTGCAAACCAATCTTCATCTCACCGGGGAGTTACATATCTCCTGACTCAGCCTTGGAGCTGACGAGAAAGTGCCTTAAAGGCTACAAGCTTCCTGAGCCGATAAGAATCGCCGACAAACTTACCAAGGAGGTTAAGAGGGAGTTGACTCCAACCTCAAAGCTTAAATAACAGTTTGTTCAAAAGTGTTCTGAAGCGGGGTGGGGTAGTCAGGTGATCCCGGCGGGCTCATAACCCGCAGATCCGTGGTTCAAATCCACGCCCCGCTATTTGCCCAGCCCCCACCTCCCCCCCGCTTTTCAAAAATCACCACATTGGCCAGTCGGACCCCTCAAAGGTCCTTCCCATCTCTGCTATCCACTTCTGCACGTCCTTATCTTTGAGGGCCTTCTTGTCCACTATGACCACTTTTCTGACTCCCGGAATAACCTCCGCTTCAATCTGCATTGCCCTGAATGCTCCTCTCAACATCCTCATGACCATGTTCGTAGCACTTCTCGAAACCAGCGTCAGAATGTAAATTCCACCCTCTCTGCTGTAGTTGAGCAGGTTTTTGATTCTCATATGCTCGAGCAGCTCGTCGAGGCCGAAGCCTTTAAGCTTCATCTCCACGCCTAGCTCGTAACCAACATTCTCTATGAGCTTCCAGAATTCTTCGTCGGCCTTCGCGTTTACGAGGTCGAGGAGGGCAATCCACATTTCGAGGTCCACCATTACGTGGTCCCTTCTTTCGAGGATGTCCTCGTACTGCTTGAGATCAGATATTCTCGCCCCACCCTCTGCAAGTTCGGCATAAGTTATAATCGATTCTCTGATAATGTCGGATACTGTCTTATTTTCCACTGCCGTTAGCTTTTCAAGGATTTCCACAATAGAATCATCAACTGCAACGGACAATCTCTTGAACTTCGGCATTGAACTTTTATTATTGCTGCGAGCATAAAAGGTTTTCTGAAACAATTATCATAAATAGTGATACTTTACCAATACTTTACCATACCTTATCATAAAATTTATGCTCATTTGTTCTAAGGTATACAAGTATCTTTCACTATATTTCATCTTATTCTATCGTAATATAGATTGAGATACTAAACATAAAAAAATTTATTTTTGTAAACTGAAAACAAGCTTTATCGAATCAAATCATACAACGTAAATTAAAAATCATAAAAAATCGGAGGTGTGAAAAATGGGTGGAAGCTTTGCGACGGGCGGAAGTGCAATGACGCCCGACATGTTCATCCACATTGGGCCCTTTGAAGCGATTTTTCTCCTTGCCCTCGGTTTCTTCGGTGGAATGCTGAGCGGCTTCATCGGCAGCGGAGGCGCTTTCGTCCTCACTCCCGGTATGATGTCAATCGGCACTCCGGGGCCGATAGCAGTAGCATCAAACATGTGCCACAAGTTCCCTAAAGCAATGATAGGCGCCTACAGGAGATACAAGCTCAGGCAGCTTGACCCGAAGCTTGCAGTTATTATGGCCGTTTCTGCAATAGCAGGTGTTCAGGTCGGAATTCAGGTTCAGAAGCAGATTTATGAGGCTCTCGGAGAAACGGGAACAAACCTTTATGTCAGTATTGCATTCTTGGTTGTTTTGCCTGCAGTATCCCTGCTTCTTTTGAGAGACGTGGTGAGGGCGAAAAAGCTCGGCATATCCGACACCGAATCAACCCTGCCAAAGAAGCTTGAAGAGAAATTTAGGCTTCCTCCGAGGATAAGGTTCGACGTTGTCGGAAGAACGCATTCAGCATGGCTCACGATTCCCCTCGGATTTGGTACAGGGTTCCTCGCTGCAACGATTGCCGTTGGTGGTTTTATAGGCGTTCCTTCCATGATATACCTTATTGGCGCTTCCAGTGCCGTTGCGAGTGGGACAGAGCTGGGAATAGCCTTTGTCATGGGTTCTACCGGTACATTCACGTGGATTTACTTGCTTGGAGCTGTTGATTTCAGGCTCACAACCCTCATTCTTGCCACGTCGCTCATAGGGGTGCAGATTGGAGCTGTCGGAACGACCTACGTCAGGCAGTACTACATAAAGATGGCGATGGCGACAGTGATGCTCCTCGTAACGCTGAGCAGGGCTCTGGCCGTTCCGGGCTACCTGGCAGAGCTTGGGTGGATTGAGCTGGATGAGGGAGTGGTAGAAACCCTGAACTCACTCGTGCTTCCGGTAATGGCTGTTGCGATGCTTTCCGTAACTCCACTCGTCGGATATCCGATGATGAAGGTTAGGATGAAGCTGAAGAAGCTCGGATTGCTTGACAGGGCTATTGAAGCCTCGGCCCACACCGGGTCTGGCAACCTCAAGAGGCTCGGAATATTCGGCGTCTGGACACTCGCAAACTACTACTGGCTCTTCCGCGACCCTGAATGGTGGCCGAACTTCGTCACCTCAATACCCCACGCCGACCCTCTGACAGGGGTGGTGCTGTCAATCGGAGTTATACTGCTTGCCATCTACTGGAGCTTCATCCACGGGAGCTTTGCACACGCATTCCTCGACCTCATCAAGGTTTCAGCGCTGAGAGATGACCTCGCCAAATCAATAGCCCAGAGCGGGTATGAGGGTATAGACGCGTGGGCTTCAGAGGTTAAGGCGGGTGTAGGAGCATGAGGCTTAAAGAGCTTTTTGATGCGCAGATGGAGTACTTCGGAGAGGTCTTTGAGAAAACAGAGTGGCCCTACTGGTAGTCAGCCCATAACGCACTTTGCACACCTAATTTTTTCATAATCAACGTCTTTTCTTTCGTATCCTGCCTTGCAGACCATCACCGGTGCTTTGGTTTCGTAGATTATCTCCTTGTAAGGGTCCCCCCTCAACAACCTTTTCAGAAAGCCTCTTTTCTCCATTCCGAAAACTATTAGGTCGGGGTTCAGCAGCTTTTCGAGCCTCAGCACCTCCTCCGATACGTTTCCGAGGATTATCTTGACCTGCTTCACTTCAAGCCCTGCCTCCTCCAATCTCTCCCTGTAGAACTCCACGAACTTCGAAGCCTTAACTCTCAGAGAGGTGTATATCTTCATCTCCTTCTCGTAGGACGCTATTGGGGATATTTCAATGTCTTTGCCGAAAACTACGAACACATCTCCCCTGAAACCGGCTCTTGCCATAAAAACAAGCCTCTCGGCTGCAACCCTCCCGCAATCCGTGTCGTCGATTACAAGGATAACCCTTCCCCTTTCATGTGATTTCATAATATCACATACCCCGTCCGATACCCTATTATCACTGCAAACCTTTATATAAGTTGCCTTTTAAAATTAAACGATTAAACATTTAGAGAGAAATAAAAAAATTTATCATTGCCTAATACACAAATAATTCTGGTGACGCCGAAATGGAGTACGTTATGTGGATGGTTTTGCTTTTTGCGTTCACGTTCCTGATCGGGATTATCGCCCCCATTTCGGGAGTGGGTGGGGGTGTGTTGTTCGTCCCCCTCACCACAGCCTTCTTTCCATTCAACATCGATTTTGTGAGAGGTGCCGGGCTGGCAATAGCACTTACCTCAGCCCTCTCTTCCTCACCAAGGCTTCTTGAGAAGGGTCTCGCAAATCTTAGAGCTTCGATCGTTATTGCGACAGTTTCAATAGCTTCATCGATTGCCGGAAGCGTTCTGGGGCTTTGGATAACCAATGAGATGCCAGAGGGAAAGCACTACATAACCATTGCCCTCGGCATATCTCTCTTCTTCATCTTCGCCGTGATGGTGAAGAGCAAGAGGGTGGAGTTTCCAGAAGTTGACAGTGTGGACTCAATCTCCGCAAAGCTCGACTTGAGCGGAAGGTGGTACGAGCCATCGAGGGATGAGGTGATTGAATACAGGCTCACAAGACTGCCCTACTCCCTCCCCGCCTTTGCCGGTGTTGGCCTGGTTGCGGGAATGTTTGGTCTCGGTGCGGGCTGGGCAAATGTGCCAGTGCTGAACCTGCTGATGGGCGCTCCGCTTAGGGTTGCAGTATCGACGAGCATGCTCATAATAACCCTCAACGACGCGGCTGCAATGTGGGTCTACATTGCCAGAGGTGCCGTTCTGCCGCTCATAGTTGTTCCATCGGTTTTCGGCGTGACTCTCGGAGCAAGGATAGGGGCGATGATTGCAGAGAAGGTCAGGCCGAGGGTGATAAGGCTGGTTGTGCTCGGAATCATGCTATTCGCCGCAATCCTCGACATAGAGAAGGGGCTTGCTGGTCTGGGGGTGATATGATGAATGTTGAAGTGGGTGAGGAGTGTATTCGATTTGCAAAGGTTATAAGGTACTTCACCCTCGCGGGGTTGATTCTGCTCGTGGTGTCCTCTGCAATGTATCTGCTCGACATCGACCCGTTCGTTGAGCCAGACAGGGTGGTTGAAACCTGGCACCTGCCGGCATCGGAGTTCTGGAAGGTGAATGTTGGAAAAGAGATGGAAAGCTACTCCGAGTTTCTGTACATCGCCCATCCCGACAATGTTGCAGTTTTCTCGCTTTTCTTCCTCGCCTTAGCGCCCGTCTTTGCACTGCTCTCAATTCTGCCAAAAATGAAGGGAATTTACCGTATTTTAACCATACTCGTCGTTGCAGAGCTTCTCTTCGGTGCAGTCAGACCACTGATACTCGGCGCAATCGGAGAGTAGCTACCACATCGGCCAGTCGGATTCCGCAAACGCCTCACCCATCTCGTCCAGCCACCTATCCATCCACTGCTTTACCTTGGTCAGGCTTCCAACCTCGACCGCATAGAGGTTTATAATTCCAAGAATCTCCCCCCTATTCACCTCACCGTCGGCGATTGGGAGGAAGACCGCATAATTGACGAATCTGTCCTCTTCAACCTTTCGGGGTGGAAGGTCTGAGTAGAGGTCCACGAAGGACCCGTAGGCGTGCCTCATTATGCACATTGGGTAGGTTATCGTGTTCTTCGGAATCTTTATCTTCTTAATCTTTATAATTTCGGGCTCCCCGTATCTTACTTCCTTCCTCTCGTCGGCTATTATCACTTCCCAAGACGCGTTGGCAGACCTTCTGTAGCCGAAGGGGTCAACACTCAGCTTCTTTCTCACTATCCCCCCACCCGTCCTGTAAACTATGTTCACCTCTCTGGTTTCGAGTTCAATCGGGACGTTCTCAAGCCTATCAACTCCGACGAAGTAAACGTTTATCACTCCAATCAGGTCCCCTTCCTCTATCACTCCGTCCTCCACTGCAAGAAACACCGCCTGCTGGATTCTCTTCTCGTCCTCAACTCTGCTCGGCTTGCCAAGCTGCACGACATCAAGCACGGTTCCGTAGCGTTCCTCATTATCGACAGAGGCACCACAACGGTGTTAGGTGGTAGTCTGACCTCCTTTATTCTGATTCTCAGCACGTCACCCCTCTTCACCCTCACCGTTTCATCCGCAACGAGAAGCTCCCACACACCGACGTGGCTCCTCGTGTATCCGAAGACCTTCGTCCTGATTTTCTCCCTGTAAACGTTCCCGTTATCCCTCCAAGTTATGTTCGCCTCGGTTATCTCCTCCCTCAGCTCAACCTTTGGCGGCTTTAATAGCGGTATCCGGGAAAGCAATCCGGTGCGTATGAAGAAGACCTTCAGAACGCCAACGAGGTCCCCATCCTTTACCACACCGTCCTCAATCGGAACGAAGAGAACCTGGCTTACGCACTTGTCCTCCTCAACCCTGCCGGGAATTCCGCACTCCACAACATCCGCAACGACTCCAAGGGCGTGGCGCATTATGTTCAGAGGGCCTACAATCGTGTTCTCCGGGATTTCTATGGTTTTCACCTTTATAATCGTAGGTTTGCCCCTCTCGACCTCTGCATCTCCATCCGCTATCAGAGTCTTCCACTGCGTAACGGGCGCCATTTTGTATCCGAAAGGTTTGAGCTCGACTTCAAGCTTCTCGACTTTGCCTCCTACCCTGTCCACCCAGTACAGCATCTCGGCTTTCATGCTACCCCACAATTAGGAAACAATTAACTGTTATAAAACTTTTTGTTAAAAAAATTGGTGCTGTAGTATCCCGAAATAACTTTACATCCCAACAAGATTGTCACGTGAGGAAGCTAACAAACAAGGACATACTCAGAATGCTTTAAAAGAAATTGAAGCTGTAATTTTAGGAAAGGTTTTGGGGAAATAGACAACATTCTTGTCTCTTCAATCTGTGGAAAAGGATATGGCAAAAACGATTACTATAAACACAGCAGAGAGAAGAGAACAATTGTAACGCAGCTCGGTAAGACCGCCTTTAAAGTTAGCAGGGTCAAAGACAAAATCGACCGGCAGAACTTTCTGCCCATTGTACAGCCTTGTAGAATTCGATGGAAAAAGAACTTATCAGCCAGACATAGCTGCAATAGCTGTCGATTACGCCTTATCCATGAGCTACAGGGATTCAAGACAGAGACTGCAGAGAATGACAGAATCTCCATCCCATCTCACGATATGGAGGAGGGTGCAGGAGCTTGGAATGGAAGCAGAATCGGAATTCGAATACGATGACTTTGTATCTGCTGACAGTACTAAGCTCCATGCCCAGGGTAAAGGTAAGCTCGATGTAAAGGTTATCGCTGGGAAAAGCGTTATCGTTGGGATTAACGAGAGCTATAGGGAAATGAAAGGAGAGTACGACGTTAAAGCAACAATCGTAGGAGATGCTGACAGAGATCTCAGCTGTTTTGAAGAAAGGCAGATAGATCTCATTCACATCTGGAGAGAGGTTAACTACAAACTCTGGCAGCACGGAGTTGATCTCGAAACAAGAAAACAGTACGTGAACGAAGTTAAGGGAATCCTGCTCAGGCTTAAGAACTCTATAGAGAAGCCAGATTTAGAGAGCAGAATTAAGAAAACAGAGAAGGCTCTGAATGAATTCGTAAAGGAAATGGAAGAAAAAGGAGGGTTTCGAGGTTCTTTAAAAGGCATATGGAGAACATTCTTTTGTTTGCATACAAGAAGCTTGAGGGGATAACAATTCCCTGGCACAATAACTGGATGGAGGCTTATGGGTGAAATAGCAAAGAGAATGAAGAACAAGTGGATGTCATGGAGCGAGAGAGGGGCAAAGAACCTGCTGAATTTGCTGCTGAGGAGATATGTTGAGAGGGAGAGGTATGAGTCGTTTATTGGTGAGATGGTTGGGAAGGGTTGTATGGTGGAGGTGAAATTCCAAGTATGATGAAACAGGGCCAAAAAATTGGTGAATGTTCACCAGAGGGGCCAGTCCCCCTCGTCAAACGTTCTGCCCATCTCCGTCAGCCAGTTGTCGAGCCACTGCCTCACCCTTCCTAGCGGGCTGAGTTCGACATCGTGCAGGTTTATTATACCTAACAACTCTCCTTCTTTGATTTCTCCGTCCATGACGGGCAGGAAGACTACCTTTTTGATTTCTCCCCCTTCTTCAACCTTCCAAGGCTTACAGTCGCAGAAAACGTCCGCAACGGTTCCATAGGCGTGTCTCATGATGTGGAGGGGATAGAGAATTGTTTTGGGTGGGACTCGAACTCTCTTAACTTTCACGACAACTGGCTCCCCGTAGCGAACCGGCTTGCTTTCATCCGCAATGAGAGCCTCCCACTTCCCAACCGGACTCCTCCTATAACCGAACGGTTCAACCTCTACCTCCCTCTTTACGATGCCGTCACCACTCCTGTAAACGATTCTCACTTTCTGCGGCGGCTTATCCTGCACTAAAGGCTTGAAATCCCCCAATCCGACGTAATAGACGTTTATAACTCCGATGAGGTCTCCTTCCTCAATCACTCCGTCCTCCACTGCGAGGAATATCGCCTGGTGTAGTGTCTTCTCTTCCTCAACTCTGCTCGGCTTTCCGAGCTGTACCACGTCCAGCACCGTCCCAAAGGCGTTTCTCATCACAGGCAGTGGCACAACAACGGTGTTAGGTGGTAGTCTGACCTCCTTTATTCTGATTCTCAGCACGTCACCCCTCTTCACCCTCACCGTTTCATCCGCAACGAGAAGTTCCCATACACCAATGTGGCTCCTCATATAGCCCAGAATTGTCACCTTTGCAGGTTCTCTGTAGATGTTGCCGTTGTCCCTCCAGACTATGTTGGCTTCGTGGAATCCCTTCTTTAGTTCAACTTTCGGTGGCTCAAGCCCCAGAATTCTTGTAAGCAGCCCCGTCTTTATATAGAAAACTTTAAGAACACCTACCATGTCACCCTTCTTTATAACACCATCCTCGACTGGAAGAAACAGGACCCTGCTTATGCACTTCTCATCCTCAACCCTGCCCGGAACTCCGCACTCCACGACATCAACTAAGGTGCCAAGAGCGTGTCTCATGATACTTAGAGGTCCGACAAGGGTGTTTCCAGGAAGGAAAACCGGCTCAACTCTTACGATTACGGGTTTTCCCTTCTCGACCTCCACATCTTCAGCAGCTATAAGCACTTCCCATTGAGTTATGGGAGCGGTTCTATAGCCAAAGGGCTTGAGTTCGATTTCCATTGATTCAGCCCTTCCCCCCACCTCATCAACCCAGTACAACATTTTTACCTTCACAACCATCACCTCCAATGCTATTTAATGATTATCTGTTATATATCTCTTTCGTTTTTCTACTAATGTGTTTATTTTGAACTGTGGATTTATTAAGTTATCGGGCGATTTATAATTGCGTGATTGTCGGTTAGATTTAAATAGCCAGAAATTGAAGGGCACTGGAATGAAGAAGATAGAACTCTACACATACGACGATGCGGTTAAGGACATGGAGGAGGGGGCTACGGAAGCGGAGGTTACTGCGAGAAAATGGGAATCAATTCTTTATGCCCTGAGAGAGATTGAGGAGGTAGCGCTACAGCTAACGCCTCTCTGCGAGAAGTACATCGACTTTGATTGCGAGGGTTGCCCGCTTACCAACTTCGACCTTCCTTGCTCAGAAGCGATATCCACCTACAGCCTCTTCTGCGGTGATTTGAAGAAGCTGAGGATGGTTGCGGAGAACATGCTCTCGATGATTCTCGCCGCTGGGAGGTATGAGGAGAGGAGGAACAGCTTTTTCGTCTAAGTGTAAGATCTGCGGTAAAGCCGCTCCTTTCTCTCTTCCAGTCTGCCCTGAGTGCTCCAAGAAAGATGCAGCTCTCGAAATCGCCACCTCACTTCACCCACCTCTATACGAGAAAAGAGTCGAGGGCTGCAACCTCTGCAGCAACAAATGCTCTGGTATTGCCCTTTGCGGCAAACCTGAATACGGCAAATTGACCTACTACGAAGACCCTTTGCCGACGAACTGCTGCAACGCCTGGTTTTGCAATGGGAGCAAGCTAACAGGGACGAATCTCGCCGTGTTTTACTACGGATGCAACTTCGACTGTCTTTACTGCCAGAACTGGACCCACAAATACTTCGAAGACGTCAGAACCGTTAGTGTTGACGAGCTTCTGCGTGCTGCGAAAAACTTCAGAGTCAGGTGCGTCTGCCATTTTGGGGGCTCACCCGAGCCGCAGCTCCCATTCGCTTTGAAGTTCAGCAGAAAAGCACTGGAATTCAAAGAAGACCTGATGATTTGCTGGGAGTGGAATGGGGCCGGAAACACCTCTCTGGCGTTAAAGGCCGCCGAATTAAGCTCAAGGTCTGGAGGAACTGTGAAGTTCGACCTCAAGGCGTGGAATCCAAATCTGCACGTTTTGCTTACGGGGAGAGATAATGAGAGGGTAAAGGACAACTTCGAGAGGATTTACGACAAACACGGAGAGGTGCTATCCGCAACAACACTGCTGGTGCCCTACTACGTTGATGAGGAGGAGGTGGAGGGTATTGCCCGGTTCATTTCCTCGTTCAGCACTGAAATTCCCTACAGCCTCCTCGTCTTCCATCCGGACTACAGAATGTCCGACTTCCCCGTCACCCCTGTGCAGCAGGTGAAGAGATGCTACAAAGCGGCCAAAAAACACCTTAAAAACGTGAACATCGGGAATCTACATCTTCTTGGACTTTAAAAGCTCTATCACCCCATCAAATGTGTACTCTTCCGGTATCTCCGCCCTTATACCCTTTTCAGCCAAAACCTTTGCCGTGGGAGGGCCGATGGCTACAACGAAGATGTTCTTAAGGGCCTCTAAGCATTTTTCATCGCACAGCTCAAGAAGGCTTCTCGCTATCATGCTGCTTGAGAAAACAATTGCATCATAAAATCCCTCTCTAACCTTCTCAACCTCTCTTCTCTGCTCCTCTCCCTGCAGCTTTTCGATTCTGTAAACCTGGATTTCCCTGAAATCTGCCACTTCCGACAGTCTTTTTACTGCCTCACTGCCAGCATTGCTCCTGAAGGCCACCACCCTTTTTCCCCTAAGCATTTCAGCAAATTCTTCGTAAAGGGTCTCGGAGTCGAATTTTGAGGGCAAAAGCACTTCCTCAGCCTCTATTAGCTCAGCGGTTTTTTTGCCGATGGCTATTACTCTTTTCAGCCTGACACCCCTCTCCCTCAAAACTCGCGCAGCATTCTGGCTCGTAACTATCGCGAAGTCGTGCTCCGGAACATCGAAATCTGTGTAGATTAGCTTTATGAAGGGGCATCCGTAGGCGTCGAATCCCTCCTCGCGGAACCTCCTAATCGTCTCGCTGAGCAGCTCAGCCGGACGGAGAATCAGAACTTTCATAGGAGCTCTTCTCTCAAATCGTTCAGGAAGGGGAATTTTTTCCTGACCTCGTAAACGTCCCCTAGCCTTATATCGCTCATCATGACCTCCTGATATTCAGATGCCTCGATAAGAACCGTGCCCATCGGGTCGATGAGCATGGAGTGCCCCCCGTAATCGAGGTCGCCCTCAACGCAGTTCACACCTGCTACGAAAACCTGATTCTCAATTGCTCTGGCCTGAAGAAGCACCCTCCAGTGGTCTATCCTCTCTTTGGGAAACTCCGCCGGAATGACTATGATTTCAGCTCCCATCTTGACAAGCTTTCTGGAAAGCTCCGGAAATCTCACTTCGTAGCATATCAGCAGGCCTATTTTGCCAAGATGCGTCTCAAAAACTTCAAGCTTATCCCCCGCCTTGAAGTACTTTTTCTCGTTCGTAAGGGGGAATAGGTGGGTTTTCCGATACTTACCTATTATTTTCCCCTTGTGGATAATGACTGCCGAATTGTAGAGGTCATCCCCCTCCCTTTCCGCAACGCCAGTTATAATCATTATGTCCTTCTGTTCCGAAATCTTCAGCAGCAGAGAGAGCTCTTCCTCCAGCGGCTCTACGGTCTCATAGTTGTGCTTGTAGAATCCCGTGTTGAAGACCTCTGGCAGTATTACCATGTCTGCCCTTACTTGAATGGCCCTCTTGATAAGGCTCATCCCCTTCATTATGTTCACTTCTCTGTCGGGCAGAATTCTCTGCTGAGCCAGAGCTATACGGATTTTCTCAGAGGTAGTCAATTATCTCACCCTCCTTGGTTATTTTCCAACCTCCATCCTTCCTTTCAATGCAGAAACCCCACTCAAGGATTTTGAGGTGGTAATCGAGCTCCTTTTTGCTCAACTTCAGCTTTTCCATAATTTCGTCCTCATTCTTTCCCTCCGCTATCATCTTCAGGATTTCCTTTCTGACTGGATTCGCGACAGCCTTGTGATACCTCTCGTGGTATATCCTGCTCTTCTCGATGCTATCGCTGTACTTTTCCCAGCTTGACATCCTTTTAAACTTGTTGAGCTAAGATTTTAACTTTTCGAATGGTTTATATAACCTTCACGAACGGTGGGGGCGATGAGGGATAAGATACTCTCAGTCCTCGAAGATTATGATAAGGCAAACATCCACATAGGGACGATTGGAAGCCATTCGGCACTCAACATCCTCAAAGGGGCAAAGGATGAGGGGTTCAGCACGGTCTGCATTTGCAGGGAGAGGGAGAAAAAGGTTTACGAGAGCTTCGGGGTTGCTGATAAGTTCGTAATCGTTTCAGACTATTCAGATTTACTTGATGAAAACATTCAGGAAGAGCTTAGGCACTTGAACACAATTTTAATCCCTCACGGCTCCTTCAACGCCTACATCGGTAAATTCGATTCGTTGCTGCTACCGATGTTCGGAAACAGAGAGCTGATGATTTGGGAAACGGACAGGGACAGGCAGAGAGAGTGGCTGGAAAGGTCAGGAGTCAGAATGCCGAAGAAATACAGCAGGCCAGAGGAGATAGAGGGGCTGGCCATTGTAAAGTATCCGGGGGCGAAAGGGGGAAAGGGTTACTTCATAGTGTCCTCCCCAGAGGAATTTTATGAAATTTCGGATGAAATGGTGAAAAAAGGGCTTATTGGTGAGGAGGACATCAAAAACGCTGAAATACAGGAGTACATTCTCGGTGCGAACATTTACTTCTCCTTCTTCTACTCCCCGGTTTACGGAAGGGTTGAGCTAATAGCGGTGGACAGAAGGTATGAATCAACTGCGGATGCTTTGGGCAAGGTTCCGGCGAAGGAGCAGATTAGAGCTAACATAAACCCAACATACACCGTTATCGGCAACTTTCCGGTGGTTCTACGAGAGTCTCTGCTCGTGCAGGCATTCGAGGCAGCTGAGGGCATCGTTGAGGTATCCAAGGAGATAGCCTACCCCGGCATGGTCGGAGCATTCTGCATTGAGTCAATTTTTGATGAGAACGCACTGATGTACGTCTTTGAGATTTCTGCAAGAATTGTGGCAGGGACGAATGTCGGAATTCCGACCTCTCCATACTCCTACATTCTCTTTGGAGAGAACATGTACATGGGGAGGAGAATAGCGAGGGAGATAAAGCTTGCAGCGGAGAAGGACATGCTCGGCGAGTTGATTTACTGAATTTCTTTCCAGAGCGAAAAGTATTAAATTTAACGACTTATTAGGGAAAATATGGAGGATGAGATAAGGAAAGCGGCAGAGATTCTTGCCAAATCGAAGCACGCGGTTGTTTTCACAGGTGCAGGAATTTCGGCCGAGAGTGGTATTCCCACGTTCAGGGGCGAGGATGGGTTGTGGAGAAAGTACGACCCTGAGGAGGTCGCCTCAATTTCGGGATTCAAGAGAAACCCAAGGGCCTTTTGGGAGTTTTCTATGGAAATGAAGGATAAGCTGTTTGCAGAGCCAAATCCCGCTCACTACGCCATAGCGGAGCTGGAAAGGATGGGGATTGTGAAGGCCGTCATCACTCAGAACATAGACATGCTGCATCAGAGGGCGGGGAGCAGGAGAGTTCTGGAGCTTCACGGAAGTATGGACAAGCTCGACTGCCTCGATTGCCACGAAACATACGACTGGAGCGAGTTTGTAGAGGATTTCAACAAAGGCGAAATCCCGCGCTGCAGGAAATGCGGCAGCTACTACGTCAAGCCGAGAGTGGTGCTTTTTGGTGAGCCACTACCGCAGAGAACGCTATTCGAAGCGATTGAAGAGGCAAAGCACTGCGATGCATTTATGGTGGTTGGCTCTAGCCTCGTGGTTTATCCCGCTGCTGAGCTCCCCTACATTGCGAAGAAGGCTGGAGCGAAAATGATCATCGTAAATGCGGAGCCAACAATGGCTGACCCCATTTTTGACGTTAAAATCATCGGAAAGGCCGGAGAAGTTTTGCCAAAAATCGTAGAGGAGGTCAAGCGGTTGAGGAGTGAAAAATAATATTTTTTCTTATTTATTTTTAAAAGCTTTTCTTTAATATTCCTGTGTCAGAAAATTATAAATATCTCTCACGACCATTAAAGAATATTAAAATTAAAAATTGGAGGTGGTGCAAATGGTTGATCTGGATTTGACCCAGATTCAGAAGGACATACTGTATGCTTTGATAACGCTGTATAAGAAGAAATCTGGCGGATCGGTGAAAGGAGAGGAGATTGCAGAACTCATTAACAGAAATCCCGGAACCGTAAGAAACCAGATGCAGGCTTTAAGGGCACTGGGGCTTGTGGAGGGTGTACCGGGACCGAAAGGTGGTTACAGACCGACTTCAAAGGCCTACGAGCTTCTGTCAGTAACGAGACCGGAGGAATCCGTTGTTGTTCCGGTAGTCGTAAACGGAAACGTTATGGAGGAGCTCTCTGCGGAAGAGATCGTTTTGCCCTCTATATCAAATCCAAACATCTGTCAAGCGAGAATAAGGATTATTGGAGATATCAAGAAGATTAATCCGGGAGACAGCGTAATTGTAGGCCCCACACCCGTCAACGAGATGATGGTTTACGGAAAGGTGGTTGGTAGGGATGACACCGAGAACACGATCGTACTCGACATTGAGAAAATCGTCGCTCTGCCGAAGGACACGGTTGGCGAGCACATGTCTTCACCGATAATCTCCGTAGATGCCGAAGAGTCTGTTGTAAACGCAGCAAAGGTTCTTGCCGAAAACGGAATCTACTGCACACCAGTCCAGAAGAACGGCAAGTTCGTGGGAATCTTCACTCTCGACCACGTGGCAAAGGCGGTTGCCGAAGGAAAGCTGAATGCGAAGGTTGAAGAAGTGATGAGACCGAAGCTCGTGATGGTTGAAAAGGACACCAAGATAGGTGAGGCCCTTAGACTGATGAGAGATGAGAAGGTAAGGATACTGCTCGTCACAGATAAGGGAGAGCCAGTTGGAGTCATTACCGACCAGAAGATTCTGACGAGGCTCGCGCCCGAGCAGGTGGAAACTTAAATTTCCTTTTCTTTGTTTTTGCCTACTCAATTTCGGCCTTAACGGTAACGAACAGTGGTCCTCTGACGTCTATCTTCCCCTTCTTCCAGAGAATGTACCTCCTGACGTTTTCGTGGATGTAAAGGTTTATGTCCGAGAGGTTCTCTACAATCCTAGCTTTCACCTTCACCTCCTCCTGTTCCCTCATCGCAGCCTCCTCAACCTTCCTTGCTGCATAGTAGGCAAAGCCGTCGATGTACCTAATGCCGGTAGGCACACCCTCCTCAAAGAAGCTCCTCCACTTCTTGGTTTTTGGAATGCCGTAGATGTCCCCTTTGTAAACAACAACCTCGTTGGCGTAAGCAGGACCGCATAGCTTCGTGTTCTCCTCCTCCTCAACCACGTAAACCCTCACATTTCTGCCCATCATCTCCCCTTCAAATGCCAAAAAGCTGCAGGGGCTCGGCTCCGAAGCGTGCTTTTCTGCCGTCTCCACAATGCTCTGGGCAATTTTCAGCCCTACAGCAGTCTGGGGGACCTCCTTAACCTTTATTTCCCTCGCAATGTCGAGGTCGCTTAGCTTAATCTCTCCATGAATCTGCGGGTAAACCATCTTCCTCACATCGTCGTAGCCATAGAGAATCATTGCCAGCCTTTCCACTCCTAAGCCGAGATTCATCACGGGATAGGGAATGTCGTACTCCGCAAGGGCCGTGGGAGAGTAGATGCCGAAGGTGGCAATCTCAATCCAGCCGTCGCTGTACTTTGTACTTGAGCCAACGAGCTTCGGATGGAAGGCAAATACCTCTGTCTGCGTGTCGGGGATGTAGTACTTGCTCCTCTTCTCGTCCTTCCTGAACCTGAAGTTCTCGAAGCCGAACTGCCTTAGCAGAGCCTCGGCAACAGCCTTTCCGTCATCAACGCTGAGCTCTTCATCAACCAGAACACAGCTGGCTGAGAAGTAGGTGTAAAGCCTCGTCGCATCCTCTCCCTGCTCCCTCCTGAAGCAGCGGTCGATGCTGAAGAGTTTGATGGGTAGGGGGAGCTTGTCGGCGATGTGGCTCAAAGTTATGAACCAGCCAGTCGTCATGTGGCTTCTGAGAGTGAGCGTGCTGGAGATTGGCTTTAGCTCCTTGAACTCTGGAAAGACTTCATCGAGTATCTTTACAGCAGTTATGTCATCAACGTCCAGAACTTCAGCAATAAGGTAGCTCAAATCGTCTCCGTCAATCTCACCCTTCTTGTAGCGGTGGAAAATCTCCTGCAGGGGCTTTGAATCAACCTCCCTCTTTGTTATGGCCTCAATCTGCCTGATTTTCTCCGCAGAGATACCCACATTGGGCTTGGGGAGTGTGGCAAGGTAGAAGCACCTGTCGAGGACGGCCAAAGCCTCCCTTCCGAACTGCTTTTTAACGTGGACATCCTCAACAATCAGCGGATTCACAACCTCAGAAAATCCTATGGAGAGGTAAGCCTCCCTCAATCTCTGAATTGTGGCAAATAGAGGGTGCTCCTTACCAAAGCTGAAACCCACTCTGGGATAAAGCTCGTTCGGACTTCTCTCAGCCAGAATTTCCTTTCCGGCCTTCCATGCAGCTTCGAAGTCCTTCTCTGCAAGCTCTCTGTACTTCTGAGGGTCGAATTTCATAACGGCTGAGATACAAAAGGCTATTTATCTTTTTGTTTACTGCCTGCGTGCTCAGAAGGGACAAGAAGAGGGAGTCGAGGATTGCCAGAGAGAGGGTTTTTTACCTCATAAAAAGGGCTGAGGAGTGGAAAAACATCGACTACGAGCTTGCAAGGAGATACGTTGAGCTGGCAAGGAAAATTGCGATGAGGTACAGGGTGAGAATTCCGCGAGAGCTGAAGGCAACTTACTGCAAGAAGTGCCTCTACCCCTACAAGGCTGGGAAATTCAGAGTGAGGGTGAGGAAGAGCAGGGTTATTATCACATGCCTCAACTGCGGTTTTGAGAGGAGAATTCCCATCCGGCCCAAAAGAGTAAACCGCAAAGTTTAAATTGCCACTTTGAAACTAAGTAGCATGACAAAGATTGGCAAGAAAATAAGAATTGAGAGAATAATTAACCGGGAAAGCAGGAATACCGTAATCGTCCCAATGGACCACGGAGTGTCTATGGGGCCGATCGAGGGGCTGAAAAATTTGGCTGAGACTGTAAATGCTGTGGCTGAGGGTGGGGCGAATGCTGTAGTTTTGCACAAGGGTGTGGTTGGCTTCGGTCATAGGGGATACGGGAAGGATGTTGGCCTAATCATCCACCTCAGTGCATCAACCTCTCTCGCTCCTGACCCGAATGAGAAGGTTCTGGTGTGCACGGTTGAGGAGGCGATAAAGCTCGGTGCTGATGCTGTAAGCGTTCACGTAAATGTGGGCAGCAAGACAGAGGCATACCAGTTGAGGAAGCTCGGGGAGATTTCGAAAATAGCCGGGGAGTGGGGAATGCCGCTGCTGGCGATGATGTACCCGAGAGGGGATGGAATCAACCAGTTCGATGAGAAGGCGGTAGCTCTCGCTGCAAGGGTAGGGGCGGAGCTTGGGGCGGACATAATCAAGACGAACTTCACCGGAGACGTGGAAAGCTTCAGGAGAGTTGTCGATGGATGTCCAGTGCCGGTTGTGGTGGCTGGGGGGCCGAAGATGGGCAGCGATGAGGACATACTCAGAATGGTCAGGATGGCAATGGATGCTGGAGCGAGGGGAGTGGCAATAGGAAGGAACATTTTCCAAGCCAATAATCCGACAAAGATGACGAGGGCAATATCTATGATAGTCCACGATAACGCTGACGTCAGCGAGGCCTTGGAGTTCCTGAAGAGTTAGCTTATGTAATTATCAAGATTTTCTATTTTCCTCCCGCAGTAGTGGCACCTTGCCGTTGCCCTCATTTCTTCCGTTTTGATGTAAAACTTGGGTGTTATCGGCTCCCTTTCAGCATTGGAAATGCAGGCGTGGTTGGGGCATTTGAGCACTCCCTCCACCACCTCAGGAGGGCTTACCTTGAACTTCCTCTCTATCTCGTAATCTCTTATCAGGTTTATTGTTGCGTTTGGTGAAATCAGGGCGATTTTGTTTAACTCTTCATCCCGAATAAACATCCCCTCTACCTTGACAATGTCCTTCTTCCCCATCTTGCTGCTCGGGACGTTCATGGCCATTGAGACCGTCAAATCTGTGCCGGGCTGAATTTTCAGTATTTTCAAGACAAGTAGGGCTTTTCCTGCGTTGATGTGGTCTATAACGGTCCCCTCCTTTATTTTGCTTACAACAAGCTCCCTCACAGCATCACCTCGCTGAGTATCGCCATTCTCACAGGAACTCCGTAAAAGGACTGCTGGAAGTAGCGGGCATGCTTTGTGGAGTCAACGGATGGGTGAATTTCGTCAACCCTCGGCAGGGGGTGCATCACAATCATGCTGTCCTTGGCGCTCTTTAATGTCTCCGCAGTGATGCGGTAGCTGCCGGAAACCTTCCTGTACTCCTCCTCATCCGGAAAGCGCTCCTTCTGTATTCTTGTAACATAAAGGACATCTATCTCGGAGATTACCTCCTCCAGCCTTGCCCTCCTGATTTCCGCACTAACATCTTCAATTATGTCCTCAGGTAAAGCGAGTGCTTCCGGGCTGATGAGGTAAATTCTCATATCAAAGAGGGCGAGGGCCTTTATCAGGGAGTGTATCGTCCTTGAGTACTTGAGGTCACCCATAAGAGCAATGGTTATACCATCAAGCCTCCCGCACTCCTTTTTGATGGTGTAGAGGTCAAGGAGCGTTTGGGTTGGATGCTGGCCAGCTCCATCGCCTGCGTTGATGACCGGCACGGATGAGTTCTCTGCAGCAAACCTCGCCGCTCCTTCGAGCGGGTGCCTTATGACGATAGCATCGCAGTATCCAGAGACAACTCTGATGGTGTCTGCAAGCGTTTCTCCCTTTGCAATGCTGCTCGCCTCCTGAGCGGTCATGTTGATGACATCTCCCCCAAGCCTCTTCATCGCTGTTTCAAAACTCATTCTGGTTCTTGTTGAAGGCTCGAAGAAGAGGTTTCCGAGTATTTTGCCCTCAAGAATTCTCAGCTTTTTCTCCCCCCTCGCAACATCCTCAAACTCTTCAGCTTTTTTGAGAATGTAGTTTATGTCCTCCCTATCAAGGTCGCCGATAGAAATGAGGTGCCTCATCACACCTCCTCTCCTTTTACGGTTTTAAACTTTCTCCCGTATGCTATTGCACTTGATATAACCAAGCAAAAGCTTAAATAATTATGAAGAAATTATACTCCATGCCGAGTTCTACTGGTTTGAAGGAAAATGTTGCCGGAGCGCTGAGCTACCTGCTTGGCCCGATTACGGGTATTCTCTTCCTCTTGATGGAAAAGGAGAGCCAGTTTGTGAAGTTCCACGCCATGCAATCGACGATTACCTTTGCCGGATTCTGGGTTCTGGACATAGCTCTCTCGTTTATCCCCTACATAGGAGTGCTTTTGATTCCCATCGTGGGGTTGGTCGCCTTTATAACGTGGCTGGTGTGCATTTACAAGGCCTACAGCAACGAGTGGTTCAAGCTTCCTGTTGTAGGAGACATTGCGGAGCAGCAGATTGGAGGAGTATGAAGGTATTCGAGTTTGAGGTAGGCAAAGGTTTCCTGCTCAGGCTGGACTACGGGAAAGATCTGGTAAGGCAGATCGAGGAATTTCTGGAGGAGAAGGGAATACATGCAGCCCACATTTCAGCGATAGGAGCGGTCAGGAGTGCTGTGATAGGCTACTATGATCAGGAGAAGAAAGAGTACGTAAAAAAGGAGTTGATGGAGCCGCTTGAAATCTTAAGTTTGTCCGGTAATGTCTCGATGAAGGATAGCAAGCCCTTCTGCCACATCCACGTTTTGCTGGGGAAGGATGGGGAGGTTTACGGAGGACATCTGTTTTCAGCGGAGGTTTTCGCCTGCGAGGTCTTCGTTCTGCCCCTGAGTGGAGAGGCTCCCGAAAGGGCTTTTGACGAGCAAACAGGGCTCTTTTTATGGTGAGTCTATCCCATCAACGCTTATTCCTCGGCATGCAGATTATCTCCTTTATTTCAGCATCGAAGAAGTTGTTCATGTGAGCCGGGCGAATGACAACAGCGGTGTCTGCTCCTCTGCTTCTCCCGCCCACGGCAACGACCTCCTCAATGGGTATTGCCCCGCTGTCTGCGGCCATTATTGTTATCTCAACGCAGACCTTCAGCCCATGCCCGAAGAGGGAGCGAAGAGCCTCAGCAATAGCCTCGGTTCTGCTGACTCCTCCAAGCTTCCTGCTGATGCTCCTCTCCAAGCCGGAGAGGATGTGGGACTGCCTTACGATTTTCGCTCCCCTTTTTCTGAGCTCTTCCTCCACCTCAGGAGGCATTGTGTTCTCTCCCTCCCTCACGAAGCCAGTGTGGTAGGTCACAACGACCACTTCGAGCCCTTCGGCCATTTCAAGAGCTTTCATGGCTGTATCGCCGTAGGATGACGCCACGACAAGGTGTTTAATACCAAGCTCCTTAGCCCTCTCGACCGCAAGTCTCAGAGTTTCCTCGGTGTTCTCCCTTCCGGGTTTGTTGAAGTAGACAATCTTCTTCTCCATGAACGAAATAGGGGCAGGGATTTAGATAACTTTTTAGCATGAGACCAAAGAACATGCACTTGCTGAAGCAGCACAAGCTTTATAAATTTACCAATTCAACATTCATCAAATGGCAGGACTGGACGAGCTCAGGAACCTGTCAGCGACGAAAATGAGGCTGCTTAAACTTCTGAAAGAATGGAAAGACCTTTCAGAAATTTCCTGCGAAATTGGGCTGAGAAAGCAGAGTTTAATTCCGCACTTAAAATTCCTGAACACCTTTGGACTTATTGAAAAAAATGGTAGGCATTACAGGACAACAAAAGTCGGTGAGCTTTTTCTTGAAAAGTTTTCTGAGTTTGCCAGATTTCTCAATGTTATTGGAAGCTGCGGAAAATTCCTGAGTGAGCACGATATTTCACCCATCCCTGCAAACCTGCTCAACAGAGTTGGAATGCTTTATGGAGCAAAGATTTACACCAAGAAAAACCCTTACGAGTTCCTTCCAGAGTGGCTCGACATCGTCAAAAATTCCGGGCGAATTCAAGGCCTCTCTTCAGTCTATCACCCTGCCTTTCCCCATTTGTTTTTGGAACTCTCAGCAGAGAGGGATGTGAAGCTGACTTTAACTGAGGAGGTACTACGACAAAAAAGCCTATGGGATTGGAGTGTAGATTTTAGTTTCATGGGGTGGTGAAAGATGAGGAGGAAAAATGTTATTCTGGTTATTTTTTTCTTAATTTTCTTCATAGGTTTCGAGTTTTCGGACATGACACTTGCATTCATAAATCTTCCTTCAAGTTATACGTATTATGTGACCAGCTTCGATAAAAAATTGCCAAAGAATGTGACTTTGATTATTCCAACTTGCAGTTTAAATGGGGATATCGCCGAAATTAAGCCTCTTCGTGAAGGCAACATTTCCCTTCTCGATACTCAGTACGGTAAAATGATAAAGATCGAAGCTGAGGAAGTGGGTCATATAACCATAACGAGTTTTATAAGCAGCGAGAAAACAATTGATATTATAAATGAAAATATAACGCTCTCTCCGATTCTTGAAAGGGAACTCCTTTCAAAAACAGAAAACAAGAAAGAGTTATCTATGGTCTACAGAGTTAAGATTCCCGTTTATGCAGAATTTGAGGGGAACTCTACGATTTATGTCACTTTACACGTAGAGTCGGGTTTTAAAGCTCTTCCCTTTTTCTTCACCTTCACAATTCCGTGGGAGCCCAGATACGGCTGGAAACCTTACGCA
Source organism: Archaeoglobus fulgidus DSM 4304 (assembly GCF_000008665.1). Taxonomy (NCBI): domain Archaea; kingdom Methanobacteriati; phylum Methanobacteriota; class Archaeoglobi; order Archaeoglobales; family Archaeoglobaceae; genus Archaeoglobus; species Archaeoglobus fulgidus. The sequence continues at coordinate 96,382 of NC_000917.1, read as the reverse complement.
GGGCACAAGTATCTGGAAGTAAAAATCACCAAAAAAGGCTGGCAGCTTGCGGAGGGTGAAGAGAGAGTGAGGTTAATTTTCGCGGTATGATAGGTGTTTATGAATATTTCGATCTACATAGTATTCCCAAGACTATCCTTTCACGAATTTGGAGCCTTTCTTGCAGTAATTTCACAGGTTTGGTTTTTCTGAGTATGGAGGTGAAGAGTAAGAGATCTGACGTACCCTTTGCCTTCTCTCTTCTGGCCTATGTATTTTTGATGTTAGTCTATAGGGCATTTCCAAATATTTCCCAACTCACGAAAGCTTCACTTTGATCGAACACACTCTATAATCGACTTTAATGGTCTTTGCCTTAATTTTTTAGTGTTTATTCTGCTCTAATCCGTTCTATTACTGGTACCCTCTGCTTATCCCTCAGCAGCTGCCTGAACTTCTCCACATGTCCTCTCTCGCAGCAACTGCTTTTCACAGAGCGCCATTGATTGGAGAAGCTCTGCTTTTACCTTACGGTTTGTTTCAATTAATAGCCACAATTTTGGACTGTTTTACGTGATTTTAATAGCCACGAACTGTGAACGTTTCTGATTGGACTTCCCTTATTTTGGAAGCATCAAAAGGTATTCCTGGTTACTTCAATCTGGATGCTGCTCCACAGTCGGCGAGTCGAAAATTATTTGAGGCTCTTTAACCACTGAAGTATAGTGGGAGAATATGAACGCCATCTGGATTGTAAAAGGAATAGAAAATGTTGTTAAATCAAATCCGAAGAGACTCGAAGAGCTTCTTGCCAATCTCAGGAGAGATAAGGAGTTGTTCGAAGAAATTGTTATCTCCGCCTACGTTGAGGGGCTGATTAGCCTGTCCAAGGCTTCTGAATTGCTTGAAATTACGCGAGATGAAATGGCTGAGATTCTTAGAAAGAGGGGAGTGCCTCTAAGAAATTTGAACAAAGATGACCTGGTCGCCGAAGTAGAGGCGATCAAATGGTTTTAGTCGATAATACCGTTCTTTCGAACTTTGCAAAAGTCGGTAGAGTCGACCTTCTCAGTAAAGCCTTCGAAAAACTATTTGTGACCGAGCAGGTTAAGGAAGAGTTTGAGTTTGGTGTTAAACGAGGCGTGTTACCAGCTTTGCCCCGCAATTTTGAAATTCTGAGGCTTGAGGAGTATGAGTTGGATATTTACAACTCTCTGAGAACAAATCTGGGGAAGGGAGAAGCTTCTTGCTTGGCTATTGCAAAAAATCGAAAAATACCTCTCCTTACAGACGACTTCGATGCCAGAAAGGTTGCCAACATTTTAGGTGTTCCAGTTTCAGGTACTGTCGGCGTGCTGGCTCGATGCGTTGAAAAGAACCTGATTTCAAAAGATGAAGGAAATCAAATCCTTAAAGAAATGATAGCAAAAGGCTTTTACTCTCCGATTTCGGATTTGGACGAGATTCTGTAAAATGGGGTTTGGTAGCGGGGATATCCTTACTCATCAGAATGCTGCTTGGATTTATTTAAATTATATAATATAATAATTTAGTTGTCAAAATATTCTACATAAATATTCTCAAACTATGGTCAGAAACTACATATAGCAATTGATGTATTGTTTTAATGGTGGTAGCATCTGAAAAAGGTGTTGAGTCTGGTTTTGGTGCTGAATAGTAGCGTTGTGCCGGTGATGGCCGTCGGCGGTGAACAAATCACAGTATGCAGTTCTAAGAGCTGTTCAAATGAGAGGTGGATAAAATGAAGGGCAAAAAATTTTTGGTTTTTATCTCATTTTTTATAATCCTGCTTGGAATATTAGATCTAATTATGGAATTCGACCACCGTTCCTACATAATTATACTTGTGGGGCTTGCATCTCTTTTTGCATCGCTGAACATCAGCATCTCACGTCTCGCCATCGCCGTCTGCATCGCTGCAGCAGTATTTATAGAAGCCATTCATGTTTCCAATCTGCATTACAGGGTGATACTTTATGCCATAGGAAGTTTACCTTTAATAATATCGGTTGGCTCGTATCTTAAGGGAAGTGAGAAGGGTAGGGGGATGAGATGAGGGTTGAGGATGTTTTTTAATTCTATTTATTTTTTTAATACCTGCAACAGTGGCAAGCTATGTGTTCATAAGAGTGTCCAAGATTAGAAAAGGCTACTTCCCCGTTTTGCTTGCTATAGGTTTTGCAATCACTTTTGCTGAAGGTTTCATCCTTTTCCTCGTAAATTTTGGAGCTATCCCTACAAATGGTCCCACAATCCAACTTGTGCCACAGATAATCATGCAAAATCCAAATCCACTGATACGCTTCTATGGGACGTTAATACTTCTGTGTTTTCTGAATACGATCGTGTTGAGCATATTTTACGCTACTATAGCTAAATTGCTGCCCAAATTTTCCGGATAGGTGATACAATGAAATGGGGCAGCAGTACTGGTGGTTTGGTGCTGGGAGAGCTTGGAGGAATTAGCACAAGCAATGGCAGGGGACGGAAACCCCTAACCCCGGATATCGTTGCACAGCATGAGATTTCCCACTGGGAGCATGACCGTGCATCATGAACTGCTGCTGGGTCACTTTAGGGGGCGATACATGGTGCGATTCATGCAGGCACAGGATAGAACATCAACATCAACGGAATAAGCGATAAGTGATACCATGAAGAAAAAACACCTCGTCTTTTTACTTTTAATTAATTTTGTTGTCAGTGGTCTTCCTGCACATAATGCTGGCCACATGGGGGCTCCACATGTCTTTCTACGTCAAAAAGCTATCCTCCCCCCAGAACTACTTCGAAATCACCGAAGAGGACTTTCGGGAGATTCCGAAGCTGAAGGAGATATTCGTGGACTTGCAGAAACTGGCTCCGGGAGAGGAGAGAAGCTACGAGCTCGACTTCAGCACCGGAAACAAAATTAGCGAGTATCTAACAGAAAAGCAGGCTGAAGTTGGTGAATGCGGCTACACATACTGCTTCAAATACGGTGATGCTTACTACGGAGCCCACATGGGGACGCCTTAGATAGAGTGGAGTGGAAAGATGGGACCCATTAACTTGGCACTGTATCATTAGCAGTTATTATTTTTATATTTTTTGGAATTTTTTCTTACCGATGTTTATCGTATACCGTGGTTTTGGGCTTCTCGACCCTTTTGCTGTTAAAGGAAGATACACCTCAGACTGTTACATATTCCTCCTAAGCGAAGAACCGTTCGAAAACGTAACACACTGTTCGTCCCAACGGCAAAGCTGGGCTCTGTGGAGCTCCCACCAAAGAATTTCGAGACTACAAAGATTAACAACCGAACATCATAAAGCTAACCGGGGACAAGCTACCATCCGAAAAACTTTGGCCTGAAAAGAAAGAACGAAACCCTGTACAGGATGGAGTTCAGGGTCGAATTCCCCAAGATGAGCGAAAATCTCTCAGCGAATACAAAATAGATAATGACTCCGTAGAAATCCTCCGAAGCTACACCAATGCCAGCTAGTCAGGTTGCTCATCAGTCTGTATTTACCTTGAATTTGATTATGTAGACATTTTCGGTACACGAATTTCGGCCACTATCACTCTCTCAGGTGTTCGGCTCTAGGGAATGTTACAGATATGGAAAGAAACAAGTGGATATCGGCTCCTGTATCGTGTGAGGGTTAATCTATTGCTAAATAATTTTATCCAAATTTCGATTATTGATTTATTCGACATTTAAAGTCGAATTTTTAATTACAAAAACAAAATTTATTAAACTAAAATTCGATGAGGACTTTCTGAACAATTCGGTTGGCTCCGAACAATTCGGAATTAATCGAATTTTTAATATATTTTCGAAAACAAAAATTTTATAATACGCATGTTAGCTCACTGAATTCAGACTATTTCCAGCCTTTCCAAAACGAGTTTGTAAACGTTTGAATTATTCCCCCTAAACCAAATGTTAGGGTTTGCGACACTTCACAAAAGTTAAATATCCGATATGAACAGCAATGCATATCGGAGGTGGCGTTGTGAAAATCAGAATCTTGATTCTTCTGATGCTGGCGCTGTTTCTGCTTGGATGCTCCTCCAACGTAAACACGAATGTAAAGCTGAAGGTCTTTCATGCAGGAAGCCTGACAGAGCCGATGAAGGCTTTCAAGCGAGCTTTTGAGGAGAAGCATCCGAACGTAGAGGTGCAGACTGAGGCTGCAGGAAGTGCTGCGACGATCAGAAAGGTTACTGAGCTTGGAAGGAAGGCTGATGTGATTGCAACGGCTGACTACACCTTAATCCAAAAAATGATGTACCCGGAATTTGCAAACTGGACGATAATGTTCGCCAAAAATCAGATTGTTCTGGCCTACAGGAACGACAGCAGGTATGCTGACGAAATCAACTCGCAAAACTGGTATGAAATCCTGAAAAGGCCCGACGTGAGATTTGGCTTCTCCAACCCCAACGACGACCCTTGCGGGTACCGCTCGCTTATGGCAATCCAGCTTGCGGAGCTTTACTACAACGACCCAACCATCTTCGACGAACTTGTTGCGAAAAACTCCAACCTGCGCTTTAGCGAGGATAATGGCAGCTACGTTCTCAGAATGCCCTCATCTGAAAGAATAGAGATTAACAAGAGCAAGATAATGATTAGAAGCATGGAGATGGAGCTGATACACCTCGTTGAGAGCGGAGAATTAGACTACTTCTTCATTTACAAGAGCGTGGCCAAGCAGCACGGCTTTAATTTCGTTGAGCTCCCTGTTGAAATTGACCTAAGCAGCCCCGATTATGCCGAACTATACAGCAAGGTTAAAGTTGTTCTTGCAAACGGCAAAGAGGTGACAGGCAAGCCAATCGTTTACGGCATCACCATCCCGAAAAATGCTGAAAACAGGGAGCTTGCTGTGGAGTTTGTGAAGCTCGTAATAAGCGAGGAGGGGCAGGAAATTCTAAGAGAGCTCGGGCAGGAGCCGCTTGTCCCACCAAGGGCCGACACAGCAGTTCCAAGCCTGAAAGCAATGGTGGAGGTATCATGAGGCTGCTTTTCTCAGCCCTTCTGGCCCTTCTTTCTTCAATAATCCTCCTTTTCGTACTGCTGCCAGTTGCTGCCACCGTTACTCTCCAGCTCTTCAACTTTGACGAATTTTTGAAAGCTGCATCAGACCCGGCAGTTTGGAAAGTCGTCCTCACAACCTACTACGCAGCTTTGATTTCCACTCTAATCGCAGTAATTTTTGGCACACCGCTCGCCTACATTCTCGCAAGGAAGAGCTTTCCGGGAAAAAGCGTTGTGGAGGGGATTGTTGATTTGCCCGTAGTTATTCCCCACACCGTGGCCGGAATAGCCCTGCTTGTCGTTTTTGGGTCCAGCGGGCTGATTGGAAGCTTCTCCCCTCTCAAATTCGTCGATGCTCTTCCGGGAATCGTTGTTGCAATGCTGTTCGTATCCGTGCCAATTTACATAAATCAGGCAAAGGAAGGCTTTGCCAGCGTTGACGTCAGGCTTGAGCACGTTGCAAGGACTCTTGGCTCCTCTCCGCTTAGGGTTTTCTTCACTGTCAGCCTCCCCCTCTCCGTAAGGCATATTGTGGCAGGGGCAATAATGTCGTGGGCGAGGGGAATAAGCGAGTTTGGGGCTGTGGTGGTTATAGCATACTATCCCATGATTGCTCCGACGCTGATTTACGAGCGCTACCTTTCTGAGGGCTTGTCGGCAGCCATGCCGGTTGCAGCAATCCTGATACTGCTCAGTTTGGCAGTTTTTGTGGCCTTAAGAATTATTGTGGGGAGAGAAGATGTTTCTGAAGGTCAGGGCTGAGAAAAGGCTGGGGAACTTCAGGCTTAACGTGGACTTTGAGATGGGCAGAGACTACTGCGTGCTGCTCGGCCCGACTGGTGCTGGAAAGAGCGTTTTTCTCGAACTTATTGCCGGGATTGTAAAGCCTGACAGGGGAGAGGTGAGGTTAAACGGTGCTGACATCACTCCGCTTCCTCCAGAGAGGAGAGGAATCGGCTTTGTTCCCCAAGACTACGCCCTCTTCCCCCACCTCAGCGTTTACAGGAACATCGCCTACGGCCTCAGAAATGTTGAGAGGGTTGAGAGAGACAGGAGAGTCAGGGAGATGGCGGAAAAGCTCGGCATAGCCCACTTACTTGACAGAAAACCTGCAAGGCTCAGCGGTGGGGAAAGACAGAGGGTGGCGCTGGCAAGAGCCCTTGTAATCCAGCCAAGGCTCCTTCTGCTTGACGAGCCGCTCTCTGCTGTTGATCTAAAAACGAAGGGGGTGTTGATGGAGGAGCTGAGGTTTGTGCAGAGGGAGTTTGATGTTCCGATATTGCATGTAACTCACGATCTTATTGAAGCTGCGATGCTTGCGGATGAGGTGGCGGTGATGCTCAACGGAAGAATAGTGGAAAAGGGGAAGCTCAAGGAGCTTTTCAGCGCAAAGAATGGGGAGGTTGCAGAGTTTCTCTCTGCGAGAAATCTTCTGCTGAAGGTCTCGAAAATACTCGATTAGGTTTTTACTATCGGATTTCTCAGCACCCCAATTCCCTCAATCTCAAGCTCCACCACGTCTCCCGGCTTGAGGAGCTTTCCAACGTGCATCCCGCATCCCCCGCCGGGAGTGCCTGAGAGCATTACGGTGCCGGGGTGGATTGTTTGGTCTTTGGAGAGATGGGCAATCAGGTCGGGAATCTTCCAGTGCATGTCCTTCGTGCTGGCCTCGCTCCAGACCTCTCCATTAACTCTCGCCACCATCTTCAGGTTGTGGGGATCCTTGATTTCATCCTTCGTCACTATGCAAGGCCCCATTGGTGTTGCGTTGTCAAAATCCTTGCTCTTTAACGGCCCGAGGGGCATGGCTTTTAGCTCAATGAACTCCATGTCCCTCGCACTGATGTCGTTGACGATTGTGTAGCCCAGAACGTAATCCATCGCATCCTCCTTCGATACGTTCTTCCCCCTCTTCCCCACAACAATTCCAAACTCAAGCTCGTAGTCGAGAATTTGCGTGAAGCTCGGCCATATAACAGGCTCCTCAGGGCCAATTACGGAGTAGGGGTTCATTTTGTATCCAACTGGAACCTGATACCACTCCTGCGGTATGCTCATGCCGAGCTTTTCAAAGCCCATTCTCACGTGCTCCTCGAAGGTTGAGAAGTCCACCATCAGTTTGGGCTTAAGGGGAGCTTTCAGCTTCACCTCGCTGAGAGGCCATACAGCCCTCTCTCCATTCGGCCCCTCAACCTCTCCCTCCTTTTCCTCAACAAACTCCCTTACTCTCTCTGCCTCCTCAAGAGCTCTCTCTTCCCCCTCAAGAAAGCCGAGCATGTCTGGTGGCATTAAAGCTTGAGCAACTCTCATTGCAACCGCCACACCTTCTTTCCTTAGCAGAGATGCATAGCATAGAGTCAAATCGAAAACCTTCTCACCTTGCACGAAACCAATCCTCTCCTCTCCCAGCCTTTCAAAGGTTACGAGCCTCATTTTCTACCACCTCCGTATTCGAGCATTTTTCTCGCCACCTCAACCAATTCAGCAAACTCCAGCTCCCTTCCCTCAATCTCGGCGTAGGCTCTGGCCACATTGCCGACAATTCTCTCCGCTTCGCTCCACTTTGCATATTCGCCCAGATCAATGTCCATCGCCGCCTCGTACCAGCCCATTCCCCTCTCGTGCCTCTTCTTTGCCTCCTCCCAGACAAACTCGAAGTATTCAATCGCCTCAACCAGATGCTCTTCCCCTGCCAGCCCACCATGGCCCGGAACGTAAATTTTTGCATCAAGGTTGAGAAGTTCTCTGAGCGCGTTTACGCTCCCCCTGACAGACCCGCCGACGGCAAGGGGTGTGCAGGGCTTTGCGAATAGCAAGTCTCCGCAGAAAACAACTTTCTTTTGGGGAATATATATGTAGCAATCCCCCCTCGTGTGAGCAACACCCGGATGGATGATTTGCATTTCAGCGTCATTATAAAGCTTCATTCTGCTTTCGAAAGTGATGTTCTGCGGCGTTATTTTCGCCCCGCTGAAGTCCAAGTCGGGAAAAAGGGACTGATAAATTTCTACGAAGGCCATTAATGTTTCCTGCCTTCCCATCTCGTGAGCTACTGCGACCGCATCAAAAAGATGATTCGTCCAAACGTGGTCAGGGTGGCCGTGAGTGTTGATGAGAATTCTGAAATCTTTGGCTGTAACCTCCCTGAATTGGCTGATCATCTCCTTAGCTCTCTGCTCGTTGCAAACACTGTCAACAACCACACTGAACTCTTCACCCACAATTAAACCTGCGTTGTTTACGAACCACTCCCCTCTGCCCTGAATGTATGCATAGACTCCGTCAGCAACCTCAACCAGCTTGCCGTGCATGAGGCTAAGTGGAGTTGGGCAAGATATAGCTTATCCTTTTTTGCCCTTCAACCCTTTTCGGCCTCCTTCTCTCTCAGCAACCTCCTGAGAAGTTTTCCCGACGCCGTTCTGGGTAGCTCTTCAACAAATTCAACTTCCCTTACTCTTTTATAACCCGAAATCCTCTCTCTTACCCACTCTATTATGTCCTCTTCGTCAACCTTTCCCCTGTATTCTGGCTTGAGAACTATGAATGCCTTTGGAACTTCTCCAGCCTCCTCATCCGGCTTTCCTATAACTGCAACGTCCATAACAGCCTCGTGCTTCATCAACAGAGCTTCAAGTTCAAACGGTGCGATTGTATAACCCTTGTACTTGATGACTTCCTTTACTCTATCCTGAAAGTGCAGAAATCCCTCTTCATCAATAAACCCAACATCCCCGGTTCTGAAGAACTTTCTTCCCTTCTCATCGTACCACCAGCACTCCTGATTTTCCTTCTCCCTCTTCCAGTACCCTTTGAAAATGTTCGGACCTCTGATAACTATCTCACCACTCTCCCCAACACCAAGTTCTCTGCCATCCTCAAGCGAAATAACCTTGAGTTCTATATCAGACATTGGAACGCCCTGTGTCGTGCTCTTGTCGAGTCTCAAAGGAGGATTCGTCGTAACCATCGGACATGCCTCGGTCATTCCCCAGATTTGATTGTGCCTGAGGCGAGGATTGTTACACTTTTCAGCAGCCAGTTTCAGAAGCTTTTCAACCAGAGCGGGAGCAACAGGCCAGGCACCCGTAGCAAAGACCTTCAGATAGCTCCAGTCATAGGTTTTATTCGAACTTTCAAGAGTGTTGACGAGCACGTTGAGCGCTGGAGGAACGGCCCATGAAAATGTGCCCTTGTACTTTTCAATGTTCTCAGCCAGCATCTCCTGGTTAAACATTCCCATCACAACATACTCGTTACCGACGGTAACCATCAAATTGACCAGTCCAAACTCCGCTGAATGGAACATTGGCATGCAGCCCACAATCGTGTCCATGTGCGAAAGCCCTGTAGCTACGGCAAGCTGTAAGGCGTTTGCAGCTAAATTAAAGTGTGTGAGCATCACACCCTTCGGCATTCCAGTTGTGCCGCCCGTATAGGGAATCAGTGCCACATCCTCTTCGGGATTCACCTTCACGTTTTCAAAATCCTCACTGCCGGAATCCATAACTTCTGACAAGCTGTTTACCTCACCACCGACAACGAAAACTCTTTCAACTCCTGTCTTTTCAAGAACAGGTTTGAAATTCTCGTAGAGCATACTGTGAACGACCAGCGTTGTAGCTTCGCTGTCGTTCAGGATGTGCTCTAATTCAAACGACTTGTACATGGGGTTTATCGGAACGGGAGTTGCAGCAACTCTCCAGAGAGCGTAGATTGTCATAACGTAATCGATAGAGTTAGGTATGCACACACCAACGTGCTCCCCTTTCCTCACTCCTTTCCTCGAGATGCCGCTGGCGAGCTTTTTCGTAACCTCACATATCTCCAGAAAATTCATACTTTCAGGAAACTCAGAAGGGAATTTTGGTTCTGCAGAAATTATTGCCGTCTTTTCCCCAAATTTTTCGGCTGCTGCATCTATTCTGTCCGCCAACGAGATTTTTGGGTAATACAAACTTGGAAATCCGATTTTGTACTTCAACTCCATGCACTCAATCACAATTTAACATTAAAATACCTTTCGCTTTTTACTTTGAGCTAATTTTTAATAGTCGTCGGAGAAACATTACAGTGGGAGCGGCGGTGGGCGGCTGACCGAAAGGAGGAAAGTCCCCCCACCCGCTGTGGCGGAAGGCCCCTGAGAAGGGGCGGAGGAGGAACAGAAACGAGACCGGTGCGGGGAAATGCGATGATTCCGCAAGGATGAGGTCACCCGCTCCGGATGAAACGGCCTCCTCCCCGCCGGGTGCAACGCGTAAGCGGCTCAGTCTAATGCCGCCGGAACAGAAGGGGGCTTACTACCGCCACTCCCAAAGTTTTTTGAACCCTCCACAAATTTTTCACTATGCGGAGGTTGTTGTTAACTCTGATTCTTGCAGCAACCCTGCTCGGATGCAGCCAGGCACCGCAGGAAAAACTCAAAGTGGGAATTTTGCCGATTGAGGACTCTCTGCCCATAGTTGTGGCCGACGAGCAGGGCTTTTTCAAAAAGCACGGACTCGATGTTGAGGTTATACAGTTCTCAAGCGCCGTTGAGAGAGATGCCGCGCTGACCGCCGGAGAGGTCGATGCCGTTATAACCGATCCGCTTGCGGTGATACTGCTCAGAGACAAGGGCTACGACGTCAGAATAGCCTCATTGTGCTTGGGAAAAACACCTAAAGAGGGAGTTTTCGCTATACTCGCTGCACCAAACTCCGACATCGACTCAGTTGAGGATTTAGACGGCAAGGAAATAGCAGTCTCGCTGAACACAATAATCGAATACGCTCTTGACGTTATGCTGTCCGAATACGGATTAAACTACACCAAGATTTCCATCCCCAAGATTCCGATAAGAATGCAGGCTTTGCTGAATGGGAATGTAGAGACTGCCGTTCTGCCGGAGCCACTAGCAAGCTACGCGGTAAGCAAAGGTGCGAAGCTGATTCTCAGCGATGCGATGCTGAACGAGAGCATCACGCAGACTGTCATAGTCTTCAGAGGGGATGTTGATGACGAGAAGGTTCAGAAGTTCCTTGAAGCTTACAGAGAGGCTGTGAGGGAGATAAACGCGAACAAAGAGAAGTACAGGGAGAAATTCATTGAGATAGCGAGAGTTCCTGAGAATATTGCGGGCAGCTATCCAATACCCGATTATCCCGAACCGCAGCAACTGCCGAAGGAATACTACGACCGCTACCTTGAGTGGGCCATGCAGAGGGGGCTGATTGAGAAACCTGTCCCCTACGAAGAGGCAATCAGATGATTACGGTAAAGGGTATTTCAAAATTTTTTGGAGAGCTAAAGGCCCTTGATGGTGTCAGCTTTGAGGTTGAGGATGGAGAAACCTGCGCGATAATCGGTCCTTCAGGCTGCGGGAAGTCGACGTTACTGCTCATCATGGCCGGACTGCTCAAACCCTCTGAGGGTGAAGTGTTGGTCGATGACAGGGCTGTCAATTCCCCACTCAAAAATGCCGCCCTAATTCTTCAGGACTTTGGCCTGTTTCCGTGGAAAACCGTTTACGACAACGTTGCTCTTGGCTTGAAAATTAGGGGCTTCAGCAGGAGGGCAGAGAGGGAGAGAGTTACAGCGCTTCTCGAAAAGTTCGGTTTGAAGGGCTTTGAAAAGAGCTACCCTAAGCAGCTAAGCGGGGGGATGAAGCAGAGAGTAGCTATAGCCAGAGCAATCGCAATCGAACCCCAAATCCTCCTGATGGACGAGCCCCTCTCCTCCCTTGACGCTTTATCGAGAGAGGAAATGCAGAACTTCCTGCTCAATCTCTGGAAGGAAACTAAAACAACCATGGTTCTGGTGACTCACAGCATTGAAGAGGCCGTTTTTCTGGGAAGAAAGATAGTGGTTCTTACCGAGAGACCGGGAAGGGTGAAGGCGGTCGTGGATAACAGAGAGGCTGGGGATGAGAGTTACAGATACGAGGAGGTGTTTTTCGAAAGATGCAAGCTTCTAAGGCAGACTATAAGGGCTACCTGATAACCTTAGCTTCCCTGCTTCTCATCTGGGCGGCTGCAAGCTACTTACTGCAAAATCCCGCCCTGCCCAATCCACTGGACGTGCTGGCTTTAATCTTAACTCGCAAAGAGCTGATAACGCACACAGCCGTGAGCTTGATCAGAGTCGTGTACTCTCTCGCGCTTGCCCTCTCAGTTGCCCTTCCTGCTGGCATTTTAAGCCGCGAAAGAGTTGTTGATGCAACAATCTCGCCGATAATATACCTTCTCTATCCCATCCCCCACATTGTTCTTCTTCCCCTCTACATTCTTCTCTTCGGGATAGGTGACCTGTCAAGAGTTCTGCTCATCGCAACAATCCTTTTTTTCCAGATTGCCGTCACAACCAGAGATGCGGCAAAGCAGGTCAGCGATTACTACGTTTACTCAATACTCTCACTCGGAGCGTCAAAAATCGACATTTACAGGCACGTAATCATCCCAGCTGTTATGCCGAAAATCCTGACTGCGTTGAGAATAAGCATAGGAACCGCCATAGCAGTCCTGTTCTTTGCTGAGAGCTTCGCCACAACGAGCGGTCTGGGATACCTCATAATCGACTCCTGGAGCAGGGCCGACTACACGACAATGTACGCTGCAATTACAACAATGGCCCTTCTCGGCTTTGCACTGTACGTCATCGTTGAGAGCGCCGAGAGGAGAGTCTGCAGGTGGCTCTAAGTCCAAATCCATTATTCACAAGCCAGAGCGACTCCGGAATGTGAATCAGAAACCAGTGATAGCTGTAAAAACAGGTGGGATTTCCGAGTCGAAAAGGAGGATAAACGCAACTGTAAGAGGTAAAAACTGCCCTTTTCCGGAGAAAATTCCCGTCTTTCCTTAGCGTGAAGATCGCCAGTGGCACCAGCAAAAATGAAGTGAAGAACGTAAAGAAAGTGCACAAGTGTAGTTCTGCAAGGTAATCGGGGCAGAAACCTGCGAGACAAAAAACCTGACTAACTAGGTATGCCGCCAAGCAGATTACCACCGGTAGGTTCACCAAGAACGGTTTGATTGTCAAGGCCGTCGATCCTGCAAATGTGGCGATGGTCCTCGCCACCATCGAGGCAGAAGCTTTCGAGAGATACGAGCTCGAACAAAGAATTCTCGATAAAATTCTACAGTGTCCCCCAATCCAAAAATCTATTTATACTCCCCTATACAACCTTATACATGCAGCGCTACATCTACCCTGTCGACCTAACGGAAGTTGAGGATGAGCTCAACATCATAGTTGAGAAGCTTAAAACATCTAAGGCTGAGGCAATCAGAGAAGCGATCAGGCACTACGCTGAAGAACTTCGAGGATTGGAAGTTGTTGAGCTGAGAGACGTCCCGAAAGAGCAGGCCAAGGAAGAGGTGAAGGAGTTTATCAAGGGCAAGGAGAGAGTGTGGGCGGATGAGATCGCAGATGCCTTAAGACTCGACCTCAGCTTGGTTAACGATATTCTGATGGAGCTGTGGAGTGAGGGCTATGTCGAGCCAGAGGATTGAGGGAGAGAAGATTCGCTGCGTTGGCAGGAGGATCAGCAAGCCCAGGTTGATCCACCAGACTGGAAAGCACAGAGCAATTGAGATCTTCGTGGAGGGAAGGCCAGCTAAGGCGGAAGTTGTTAGAGCTTGGAGGGTGCTGAAAACTGCAGAGGATTAACCCCCAACTCACTCTTTTAAAGTCATTCGAATCAATCGCATTAAATGGCGATAAATCGAATTATCAAACTTGGGCTTGAGGAGGAGGCCAACAAGCTGCTCCTCCTCGTCCTGAAAATCGTAGTGTCTAAGGTCAACATCTCCTCCTCGGACAATGACAAAGTCTTCATCGCCGATAACGTGACCCATTAGAATCTTCTTTACCGCTGTGGGCATGCCCAGTCTGTCGCTCTGTTGAGAGAAGAATTTGCGCATGTGCTTCATTCTGAGCGGTGAGTTCACTTTACCAAATGACTTCCGCAGCGTCGATTCTGTAAACGGATAAACCGATTTAGGCTTGTAGCTCTCGAAAAACGCCTTGAGAGCTTCCTGAGCTTCGATTGAGATAAAAGTCACTCTCTCCTCATAGTCTTTTGTGATCTCAGCTGGGATGCGTATTGTTCTGTTTTCCAAATCGATGTTCTCAGCTTTTAGTCTGTAGAGTTCCTCAGCTCTGATGCCCGAAGTGGCTGCGAGCAAAACCGCAGCTCGTGTTCTCAGCACCATCGACCTTACTGGGAGATCCTGAACTTCAGATAGTAATTTTTTGATATCTTTAACTTTCACTACGAGCTTTCTCCGCTTGGGTGTTTTCGGAAGCTGGATCTCATCTGCAAGAGGGTAATTCAGGTGTTTAAGCAGTCTGCGGATGTCCAGCACGGCTTTACGCACATATTCGGGCGAATACTCTCTTTTTAATTCGTTTATATAAATTTTTATGTCACTAAGATTAAATCGGTATGAACACCACTCCGCAAAGTCATATAATCTCTTTGATGTGTCCCTCAAATGGCCACCAGAAACGCCCTTAATGGCCATTTTTGTCAAAATCTCCTCAATGTCCTGCTTATTGAAAACAAAACAGATAGCCCCGGCCGGATTCGAACCGGCGTCGCCGGATCCAGAGTCCGGCAGGATTGACCGCTACCCCACGGGGCTTCGATTCGAATGGTACCCAAGGGTTTATCAAAATTTTGGTTTCAGGAACTCCAGGAAATGGCAAACGATATATATTTCCACAATTTAAAGCCTACATGCGTCCTCTCGGCGTCACGATACTCGCAATCGTCCTTCTTGCAATCGGCTCCCTCGCCGTTGTTACCGGCACAATTCTCCTTTCAACAAAAGAGGAGTCATACCCAGTTTTTGTCGAAGAGTACGGAAAGCTGCTCAACCAGTCTCTGGGCAATATGCCCGTCAGCGAGGAGGATCTGAAAACCGTTTACGAAATGGCTTCGTACATGGCGGTAACTTTCGGGATAGTTTACCTGCTGGCAGGGTTTGGCCTGCTCACACTCAAAGAGTGGGGCAGAATACTCACCATTCTGATAGCGGGGGTCAATTTTGTTTACAGCATTTTCCTCTTCTTCATCCAACCTCTGGCAGCTGTTGAAATCGCCATCAACCTGCTAATCATATGGTACCTAATGAAGCCCGAGGTTAGGGAGAAATTTTCCAGAAAAATTAGCATAGAAGAGCGGATTCTCGGCGACCAAAATCCTTAAATAACTCGGAGCCAAGCCAGTTATGCCGACGGTCATAGGACGGGGGAAACACCCGGACTCATTCCGAACCCGGAAGTTAAGCCCCGTTCCGTCCCGCACAGTACTGTGTTCCGAGAGGGCACGGGAACTGCGGGAACCGTCGGCTTTTTTGTTATTAGCTTTTGGAAGAGATTAGGTTCATCTGCTTCCGGTCTGCCTCTGCCCAATCCCTGTAAAAAAAGATTAATTCAGCATTATTTCAACAGCTTTATCAACCTCTCTTTCCGTAATTACGAGAGGCGGCACCAAGCGAATCCTCCTTTCGGAGGTGTTGTTGACCAGCAATCCATTTTCAAGGCACTTCCTGACGAATTCAGCCGCATCTCCTACGTCAAACCCAATCATGAGTCCCACTCCGATGACGTTCTCAAAGCTCTCCTTCAGCCTCTTAACGAAATACTCGCCCATCCTGGCTGAGTTCTCCACCAGCCCCTCTCTCTCGATGACTTCAATCGTCGCCAGTGCTGCAGTGCAGGCCAGAGGGTTTCCGCCGAAGGTTGAACCGTGGTCTCCTACCTGTATCTTCTCAGCAACCTCCTCCTTCAATGCGCAGCACCCTATCGGCACTCCTGAGCCCATTGCCTTTGCCATCGTTATCATGTCCGGCTCAATGCCGTAGTGGTCCTTGGCAAACCACCTGCCAGTCCTTCCGAAGCCCGTCTGGACCTCGTCAACTATGAGCAGAAATCCGTATTTTTCCCTAAGCTCCTCAATCGCTTTCACAAACTCCCTATCAGCCGGATAAACTCCAGCCTCGCCCTGCACGAGCTCTACAATGACGGCAGCGGTTTCTTCATCCACCACCTTCTCCAGACTCTCTGGATTGTTGAACTCGGCGAACTCAACGGGGCTTACCAGAGGCTCAAACGGTTTCCTGAACTTCTCCTTGTGCGTGACAGACAGAGCCCCCATCGTTCTGCCGTGAAAGTCACCGGTAAAGGAAACGAACTTCTTTCTTCCAGTGGCCCTCCTTGCGAACTTCAGGGCAGCCTCAACAGCCTCCGCTCCGCTGTTGCAGAAGAAGAACCTGTCCATTCCTGCAATTTCGCTCAATTTCTCTGCTAGCTCTACCTGAGGGGTGGTGTAGTAAAGGTTCGAAATGTGGATTAGCTTTTCGAGCTGCTCTTTCAGCCTCTCAACGAGGTGGCTGTTACAGTGGCCTATGCTCACCGTCGCTATTCCTGCAACCAGGTCCAAATACCTTTTTCCGTTGACGTCGTAAACGTAACAACCCTCTCCTCTTTCAATGACCACCTTCTGCCTTGTATATGTTTGCAGAATGTGCTTTTTCTCCCTCTCGATCCAGTCCATGGAAAAAATTTTGCTGAGTAATTAAGTTCATTGCTCCGCCCTTATCATTAGCTCCCTGTACTTCGAAATGAGAAACTCCGGCTCTCTCAGCACAGAGATGTTGTAAACAGCCACCGCCCCAAGCAAGTCTCCCTTTTCTATTCTTCCTCCCTTGGGGGATAGCACAACCGCATGCGTAACAACTCTGTCCTCCTCAACCATTTTTGGCGGCGAGAAGGCGCAGAGGTCAACGATGCTGCCGAATGCATGGTTGAAGGAGGTCAGGGGTTGGGTTATCGTTCCCGACGGGAACTCAAGGTCCCTGATTTTAACCACTCCCACCTCCCCTTCTGCAAGCTCAACGCTTTCCTCAGCTATCACTGGCTCAAACCTTCCTATGCTGCTCCTCCTGAAGCTGAAAGGCGTAACGACTATACTCCTTCTTCTTATCCTTCCATCCTTCCAGTAAACGTGGTTGGCCTCAACCTTACCCGTCAGATGCTGAAAGATTCTGGCAGCCCTTTCTCCGGATGAGATGTAGTACACGTTCAGAACACCAAGCAAATCCCCTTTTTCAACCCTGCCATCCAAGGCTGGAAGGAATACTGCATGGGTTATCAGCTTTCTCTCCTCTACAGCCCTCGGCCTCCCCATGTGGGCAATGTCAATAACCGTTCCGAGGGCGTGGGTCATAATGGACATGGGAACCGGAATGGTGTTTTCCGGCAGCTCAAGGTTCTCAATCCTTACCTTGACAGCCTCGCCCTTCGTTACCTCAGCCTCTTCTCTGGCTATCAGGGGGTACCACTCCCCAATGTGCCACCTGCGGTACCAGTACTCCTTCAGAATCCTTTTTTCTCTCACAACCTCATCATCTTTGACGTAAACAAGATTTGCCTCCTGCTCTTTGAGTGACATCGCAACCTCCGGGGCTGTGATGGCTCCTACATTCTCCGCTGGCGCCACATTCATCGGGTAAACCTTAACCACGCCAAGGAGGTCATCTATTTCAACCGTACCATCCTCAACAGGAAGGAAAACCACGTGGGTTATATTCTTCTGCTCCTCAACTCTGTAAAGCCTTTCCCCGTAAACGTCAACAACCGTTCCCAAAGCGTGCCTCTGAATCGAGAGGGGAGAGACTGCCGTTTTTGCTGGCAGTTCTACCTTTCTCACCTTTATTATAACCGGTCTACCCCTCTTAACCTGAACTTCCTGCGTGGATATTAGCAACTTCCAGTAAGCGGTGCTGCCGGTTTTGAAGTATGCAGAACTAATTTCAGCGAACTTCTCAAGCGTGCTCCACTCCCCGTCCAGCTTCCAGTAAACGGTTCTTACTTTCATAATAATTAATTAACTTATACCTTAAAATTTTTTACGGTAACCTTTTTGAGTGTCGGTGGTACTAATTGCATGCAAAAGAGCTTGGTTATTGCCCTGATCATTGCAGTGGTTGCGTCAACGGCCTCGATATACCTTTACGATAAATGCGTTCAGGCTGAAACCAAGTACAGTCTGCTCAGAATCGAGTACCTGAGCCTGCTGGAGGAGAGGGGAAAGTACGTTGAGCAGCAGAAAAGTCTCGCTGAGAGACTCCAAAACTGCACAAAAATGCTGGAAAAAGCTGCTGAGGAACGTAGAGATGTAGAGAGAGACGTGGAGGAGCTTAAAGACCTGATATCCACGAATCCCGAACGGTGGACCGTCAGGCTGGAAGGCTCCATTGTTGAAAGGTTGGATAAGGCAAAGCGAGCTATTGAGGACTCCCTGAACTCTCCGATAATCTCAAAATTTGCCGAGATGATTGTTGTCTCAGATGCGGTTTACCTGAATGGAAAAAGGTTCTCCTTCGACTACGTCGAGGATGAGGCAATGCTCAAGGAAAAGGATGCAATAGTCAATCCAGAGTGGTTCCTTATTCACAGGGTTGGCGACTGCGACGATGTGGCTGCAGCAATGGCGGCTGTTATGAAGGTGAAGGGCTACGACGTCAGGTTCTGCGTGGGACAGAGGGAAGGGGAAAGTGGAGATTCCAAGCACGCCTGGGTGAGGATAGGCGATGAGGATGTTGACTACAGGTACTGCGTAAACAGGGTCTGCGAAATGGAGGTAGGCTACTTCGGCAACATCGCTGAAAAATGTGTGGAAATTTAGAGCATTTCTTCAAGCCTTTTTCGGTAGTAGTCAAGGGCTCTCGCCATAAACTCCTCGCTCAGCTTTCCGTGAAGTGAGGGAGTCTCAAATATCCTCTTAGGGACGGAAAGCTTCTTGGGATTGAAGCCCATGGCGACCTTCAGCCTCGCCTTTTCCCTGTAAATTTCGGTGCCAAGGTTCTTGAGCTCATCAGGTGAGATTGAATAGCCAAGCGGTTCAAAAGCTCTGGAAATTACTTCGGGTGTGTAGATTCCCCTCGCGAAGAAGCACACAACTAAGCTAGATAAAACCTGCCTCCAACTCTCCTCCTCGATCAGCCTGTTGATAACCTCTTCTGGCGATAGGTCCTTTACCTTTTGATCAAGGCTGTAGCCTGCAGAGTCGAGATGGGAGTGTCTCATCCCCGTCAGGTAGCCGAGCACCGCTGCATAGCCTGTGTGGTAGCCCGGCATCTCATTGCCGCCAAAGGCTAGGGCGAATTCCCTCCCTCCGTAAATCTCCGAGGCGTGCTGAACGCCCATAGCGAGGTGTTTGTAGAACTCCGTCGGCTGCTCGTAAATGTAGTCGATCGCTTTCAGGTAGCTTTCAACATCTCCGAAATTCAGCTTTACGAGCGTCTCTCTCTCGGTGATAATTCCCCTCTCCAGCGCTTCGGTCGCCCACGCCAAGCACACTCCTGTGCTCATAGCATCCAGGCCATAGGTTTCAACCCTGTGTATGAGCCTCAGCAAATCGTCTCTCCTCCCAATTCCGAGCATGGAGCCGAGGGAGTAAATTAGCTCGTAGTCGTAGGAAATCATTATGGTCCGGAAGAAGTAAGGCTCGTTCTCGTAGGGCAGCCTCAATGCGGCAAGATGAATACACGCAACCGGGCAATGGCTGCAGGCTATCCTCCTTCCGAGGTTGTGCTCCGCCAGAGCCTCTCCGCTTATTTCCTCAGCCTTCTCAAACCTCGCAGCTTTGAGGTTCTTTGTTGGAAGGGCGTTTAGCTCGTTCAGGGGTATTACGTTGGCTGCGGTGCCGAGAAGATGATACTTTTTCATCGCGTCCGACTCAATCGCCATCCTGTATATTTCGTCGTAAACTTCCCTGTATTTTTTGCCGTCAGCCGGCAGGTACTTCTTTCTCCCTCTGACAATCAGAGCTTTGAGCTTCTTGCTACCAAAAACCGCTCCGAGTCCGAGCCTTCCGAAGTGTCTGTACGTCTCAGTTGTGACGCAGGAGTATCTGACAAGCCTCTCTCCAGCACCGCCAATCCTCATCATCGTCCTCGTTCCCCTGCCCGACTCATTTTCTGCCAGTATCCTTCCAACAATAAGCGAGTCAGGAATGCCCCAGAGGACTCTACCATCCCTGAAGTGAACCTTTCCAGGCTCAACTACCAGATATACGGGCTTTTTGCTTGCTCCCTTTATCACGATTGCACCGTAACCTGCAGCAGCTATCGATACAGCAGTTCTCCCTCCGGCGTGGCTCTCGCCCAGATTGCCGGTGAGGGGGCTTTTGAACATCGCAACTGTTTTAGATGCGAGTGGGTAGGCCGGGGTTAGGGGTCCGGTGGCGAAGACTATGACGTTTTCGGGAGAGAGCGGGTCTGCTTTCGGATCCATGTGCTCTCTCATAAGCTGAACCGCCACACCCGTTCCACCAAGCCATTTCTCGAAAAGCTCAGGGCGATGCTCTACTTCGTAGGTGTAGTTGTTGAGGTCTATAACGAGAACAACATCCCTCATGCTTCCACCTCTTTATAGGCTATAACTTCGTGCGGGCAGTAGCTGGCGCAGTAGCCGCAGTGGATGCAGACGGCTATTTTTCCATCTTCCCTCACAAAGATGGCGTTGAGTGTGCAGGCTTCAACGCAGTAGTGGCATCCAAGGCAGAGGTTCTCCAAGTAAATCACTCCGCCCCCTTTCTTTGGCTTCAGGGCTCCGGTTGGGCAAACCTGCACACACGGTGGCTCCTCACAGGCTCTACAGAATATGATTGTCGCGCCCCTCTCAAAACCGCTCAGGCTGACAGGAAGGATTGCAGAACTGCTGTTACCTATTTCCGGCCTCTTTGCAAACTTTCTCGAGCATGCGAACATGCAAAGCCCGCACCCAACGCATTTCTCTATGTCCTCAACCACGAGACGCTTCATACTCCTTCACCAGCCCTTCAAATGCCTCGATAAACTCCTCCTCCTTTCCCCTGTCTATGACCGTCGCAGCCGCGATTCTGTGGGTTGCGTCCGCAAAGCCGCCAACAGCCTCGCTGGCTTTCGGTATCAGATAATCGAGGCCGGGCATTTTGCCTCTCAAAATCATTCTTTCCAGAGGCGTAGGAGCTCTTGCGCTCACCTTTACGGCATCCCACCCAATCTCACCGAGGTCTGGAATGGACTTCGGCTGGTTCTGAAAACCTATTAGGTAGAGGTTATCCTTCAGAAACGTCATGTCCTTTATGAGCTGGCAGAACTCTCCGACCATCTTTACGCCCATAGGGTAGAAGAAGTCGCCGACGTGGAACCACTGCACGTACTCTCCAATCTTCAATTCACCGTTCCTCAGCCTCTCCATCATCTGCTCAAACTTCTCTTTTTTAAGCTTCTCAAGCTGCTCAACCTTTTCAAGAGTTTTCTCATCAAATCCCTCAAAGCACGCTCTGATTCCAAGCTGGTAGGCTCTCTCCTCGTAGCCCACTGCCCCAAGAGTTGTTAGCCTCGGGGCGATGACGTCAGCATACTCTCCGAATTGCTTAATGAAGTACCTCTCCTTCGCTCCCTCAAACCTCACCTTCACCTGCCCCTCATCAATCGCCTCTTCGAGTGCAAATCTGTCGAATCCCAGCACACCCCCGCTCCTGTCATGGTAGTCCCCAACACTCCCGAGAACGGCTATGTAAGCGTACTTTTTAGCCTCTTCCCCAGCAACAGCCCTGAAAAATATGTAGTTGAGACTCGATGCCGAAACGAAGACATCTCCCGAAATCCCCGCAAGCTCCGGATCGAGAACGTGAACGTAGTCACTGTCGATATCCTTCGCAGGATGGTGGTCGATTATCAGAACCATGCTCTTTCCGGCGTTTATTTTATCAATCATGTCAGCAGCTAACCCGCCCAAGTCAGTGTAGATGATCATGCCATCCCTTGAAGAGTGAATCTTCTCCACAACCGCAGGGTAGACCTTCTCAATGCAAATCAGCTCCGCCTCAAAACCGCAGTACTCGCAGAGCTTTTTCAAAAGCGCCCCGGAGCAAAGACCGTCAGCATCGTTGTGGTGAACAACTGTAACCCCGCCCCCGGCATAGCTTCTTATGTAGTTGGCAGCCCTCTCAACCCACTCGAAAAACTCCTGATGAAGAAATTCCTCCATGTTAGACATTGGTAAAAGGATATACTAAAAATTTTTCATCTGAGATGAATGCAGTCTCCGGCGTAGATTTTTTTGCCGCTTACTACAAGCGAGCCGTCTTCGGAGATTGCCTCCGCAATTCCCTCCGCAACTCCCGAAGGAGTTGTCACTCTCACAGCCTTTCCTACCGAGGAGCACCTCCTTTCGATTCTCCTTCTGAGCTCACACCACCTACCGTCCAGCAGCATTCTGTAGTTTTTCGAGAAATTTCTGATGACTTGCTCAAAAACCTCCCTTCTGGAAACATCGTACAGCTCGGAGAGTGAAATACCGTTTTCAGGATGAGGATTTTTCACGTTGATTCCAACTCCAACTATAACGAGCGGTCTTTCAACCTCCCCGTGCAGTTCGGAAAGAATTCCGCAAACCTTTCTGCCCTTAATCAGAACATCGTTCGGCCACTTTATCTCCGATTGAGGAATCGCCTCAGCGACGCTCAGCCCCGCTATCAGCGTGAGCTTTGGCAACTCAGAGTAGTCGAGGGGTGGTGAGAGCGTTACCGAGAAATACAGCCCGCCCTCCTCGCTGAGCCACTTCCTTCCGTGCCTCCCCCTTCCGGCCGTTTGCCTGTTAGCGAAGAAAAGCGCATCTGGTTTGCCGTACTCCTTGGCCCTGCTGTTGGTGGAATCGGTAACATCGTAGAAGTGAACCTCCTTAAAACCGCTTTCAAAGGCCAATCTCGCCACCTCATACGGATTGAGCTCCTCTTCTCCAGCTATGGTGTAGCCGCTCGCATTTGACTCAACATAAACTCCGCACTCCTTTAGCTTTTGCACAGCCTTCCATACAGCGGTCCTCGAGATTCCCAACTTCTTAGCCAGCTTTTCTCCGGAAAGAGGGTTCTCAGATAGAATCCTGTAAACTCTGTAGTCTGTGGATTCCCTTGAAATGCGCATGAGAGATACAACACCATAATCTTAATAAACCCTTTTTTCCTCAAGCTGACTGAGGGCCCGTGGCTCAGCCTGGTTAGAGCGCTCGCCTGATAAGCGAGAGGTCCGGGGTTCGAACCCCCGCGGGCCCATTTTTAAGGTGGGTTAATTGGGCTTTTCCAAGATTGGGATTGCTTAGGTATGAGCTTTATGAGTATTTACTTTTTTGTAATACAAAATTAAAAATCGAAGAGAGGAGAAATCGATTAAGGCAGCTTACTCGTTATGGTTGGTAATTTTCCCGGCGCGAACTACTCAAGAGATACGAGACGCGCGGAGATAGACATCCAAATAGACATTCAGAAGATTTAAAGCCAACAATCACCTTCCAAAAAGCTTCTCTATTAGCTCTCTTTTATCAACTCCAAGGTGTTCTGCGACATCCTTCAAAATTGAGTTAAGAGTTCCAGGTTTCAAAGATCCCTGTCTTGGAATCGTTATGTGGTGTTCTCCTCCCCGATGGGTTGTGAGTCTCATATGACTGCCGGTAACTTCATAGCCGTACTTTCTCAGTAACTTGGCGAGTTCTTCGCCGCAATATCTCTGGGAAGTTTCATAGGGTTAAGACCTCTTGCCTCACTATGTGAAGTCTGATAATTTTGGCCTTTCTCCTTCCTCAAAATGACACTCTACAGCATCTTTAACCATTTCTTTCAGTTCCTCAAGAGAGCCAGCCTGGGTGAAAATTGAGTGGCCAAGAGCTCTTGCAGTGTAGCCGTCATCTGTTTCTTCCACTAGGAAGATTACCCCATCAATTTTTTCACCTCTTGCATAGGACATTGTTTCACTTCATCACTCTTTAATCTTTTGCAGGTGACTTATTAGCTTTTCAAGTTTTACATTGCCTGGCATAGGTTGACCTCTTTCCTAGGCTGCATATATTGCTCATAGATCTCAGAGAGAAGTTTTTCAGTCATAGGACTGGAGGTTAAGGCTTCCTGTGTTGTGGGCATGATGTAATCTATCAGCCCTGGGTGAGTCGCCAGGACTTCTTCCATGAGCTAGGCAACCTGAACGTTAATGTTTTTAATGTCGTCGATAATAATAGAGCTTCTTTGATGGCCTCTTTGGAGGCTCTTGTACTCTTTAAGGTGTTGTCCGGTCCTCCTCGAACAACTAGTCCCGGTCTGGGTTGAAACTGCGCAGGATGAGCGTGATTGTGGAAATACGGCACCAACTAAGGAAATTAAGGAGGTTTGACACAGGTTTGACAATCCGCATAAGACATGACGACGTGTATAGGAGCTGGAAATACCTTAGTAGATAGGGGTCGCGACCTCTTTTCAGATACACCACCGCCGGTGGTTTTCATTCACAACTCTGACAGCAAGCAAAAACCTTATATTTGACAAGGTGTAACTTTGCTCAATGCGTTTGAAAATCTCCCTCCTGTCACCTGCAGACAGCTTCGAGATTGACTTGAACCACTCTTATCACCTCGCTTCGGCGATTTACAGGGCTATTGAAAGGGCTGACCCCTCGCTTTCCATTGAGCTGCACAAGCCAGATGTCCCGAAATTCTTCACCTTCAGCAAGCTCTTCATTCCAAAGAGGAAGTTCAGGATAGAGGGAGAAAAGATGGTGTCGGATTGCGAGGAGGCTTACTTTTTCTTCTCCACTCTCAGAAATGAGGTTGCCGCCAGTCTTGTTGAGGGTTTGCTCTCAAAGCCCGAGATAAGAATCTGCGGTGTTGACTTCATCGTCTCAGAGGTGTCTGTTCTTCCAGAAAGGGAGGTAAAGGGAAGGGAGAAGTTCGTAACTCTCAGCCCCATATATGCATCTACCTCAGTCGGAGAGAACGGCAGAAGGAGGATTTTTGATTTGTATCCGAAAGACAGTAAGTTTTACGAGGTTATCTTGCAGAATCTTGTGAAGAAGTACGTTCTATATTACAAAAGCGCTCCGGAAAACCTCGACTTCCACATGAAACCTCTCAACGTTAAAGCGAAGCGCATCAGGCTTAAGGACACCTTTCACAGATGTGTTGAAATGGTTTTTAAGGCTGAAGGTAGTCCTGAGCTGCTTGACGTGGGTTATAAGGCGGGTTTTGGCTCTAAGAACAGCATGGGGTTTGGGATGGTGAAGGTGGTATGAAGGTAGTTACGCTTGACGATTTCATCGGAAAAGAAAATGAATGTGACAATTCAGGATATGGCGAATCTAATGAGCTTAGGTTTACCGGTAACTGGTTTATTGATGCAGGGATTTTGGGGTTTGTTAATTTGATGGAGGGAATTTACAGGGGGATTTATGGTGATTAAAGCCTTTCGCAAATTAACAGGCCATAGTCCATACGAATATCAAAAGGAAGCAATGGATAATTTACTGGAGGGAAAATCCCTGATTATTAGAGCGCCGACCGGTGCCGGAAAAACTGAAGCATCTTTAATTCCTTTTATTTATGGCCTCAATGACTACTTACCACCTCAGTTGATTTATTCGCTTCCGACAAGAACTTTAGTGGAAAGTATTGGCGAACGTGCTATTAAGTATGCTTCATTCAAAAAACTAAGAGTAGCAATTCATCATGGCAAAAAGGCAACAAGTAGCCTTTTCGAGGAGGATATTATTGTCACAACAATCGATCAGACTGCTGGGGCATATTTGAGCGTTCCCTTAAGCATGCCAAAAAGGTGGGGAAACATTTTTGTAGGTGGTATTGCATCAGCTCTGACCGTTTTTGATGAAGTACACACTCTTGACCCAGAAAAAGGTCTTCAAACTGCTGCAGCAATCGCTATGCAATCTGCAAAACTTGGCCTTCCTTCAATCATAATGTCTGCTACTCTACCAGATGTTTTCATTGAACGTGTCAAGGAAAGAATAGAGAAAAATGGAGGTAAAGTCGAGATTATGGACGTGAAGAATGAATCAGAAATCAAATCGAGGAGAAATCGAAAAGTTGAACTTATAAATAGACCTGATGAAATGTTAACGGCAGATACTGTTCTAAAGGAGGCTGAGAACTGCAGAAAACTTGTTGTAGTTGTTAACACTGTCGAACGAGCACAAAACCTGTACCTCGATCTAAGGAAGAAAATAGACTATCCCATTTTTCTCCTGCATTCCAGATATCTAGAAAAAGATCGGGCAGAAAAGGAGAAATCCTTTGAAAAAGTATTCGGTAAGAATGGTAAAGGCGAGTGTATATTTATCTCTACACAAGTAATAGAAGTAGGAATGGATATCTCATCTCCAATAATTCTGTCAGAAGTTGCTCCAATTGATGCACTGATACAAAGGGCTGGGAGATGTGCAAGGTGGGGTGGCAATGGAGAATTTCACGTTTTTGGGCTCGCCAGAGACAGTAGCAATCCATATGCTCCATATCTTAAAGAGCTAATCGAGAGTACAATAACTGAAATCAGGAGTAAAGGGGATTTTCCTTTAGATTGGCAAACTGAACTCCAACTCGTCAACAATGTACTTTCAAGTCATTTTGAGTTTTTCATGGATTCGAAGTTTTTCTACCAGAGACTTGGGGAACTTGCAAGAGCTGTTTATGAAGGTAGTAAGGCAAAGGTGGAGCAGAACGTTAGAGAAATTTTTTCGTGTGATATTACACTTCATGAAAATCCTGACACTCTAGAACCAGAGGAAATCTTGGCACTGCCGAGAATACGTGTTGATGCGCGAGTTTTAAGTGGTAAAGTTGAGAAGCTTGCGGAGTTAGGCATAAAAACATACAAACTAGAAGAAAATCCGGTAATTGGAGATTATGAAAGCAAATACACGCTAGTACTTGTAAAAAGTAAAGAAGATGTAACCCCATTTCAACTTTATGTTCTGAGTGGTGCTTGCTATTCTCCAGAAGTCGGGCTTGTGCTTGGCAAATCTGCTCCTAATGCAATCAAATCCTTTGAGCCCGATAAACTGAAACTTAAAGGTATTAAAAGCCAAGCTGATTATAAACTTGAGAAAGAGAGTTGGGTTGAACACGCAAAGAACTCTCTATGGGTACTCGACTGCTACCTAATTCCTCGTTATTACTATGTTATCAAAAATTTCGCTGATTACTTCGGGTACGAGTATAATGAGTTTGTCAATCTTATTAAATGCATAACGGCACTACATGATCTGGGCAAATTAAACATAAATTGGCAGGAGAAAGTAGGATGGAATGGCAAAATACCTTTAGCCCATTCAGATGAAAGTGACGTCAGAAAATTGCCCCCACACGCAACTGTTTCTGCAAAAGCCTTGCAACCTTATTTAGAAAGTTTATTTGATGACGCAGGTGTATTCAAAGCATTCTATTTGGCAATTGCTCATCACCACGGACCGTGGGCGAGAGAATACAAAGAATACCGTCTAATTCCAGAATTCAACAAATTCATTGAGGAGGTCTGGAGCGTTCCGAAAGAGTTGATTAAAGTCCATGATTCAGCCAATAGGCTTGATTTTACGTACTTAAATGTAGCTGATGAGAATGAGGCTTACAGACTTTATGGTTTGCTTTCTAAATTGATAAGAATTTCAGACAGACTTGCTACTGGAGGTGCAAGTTATGAATCGATATTTTCTGCCTAAAACTGGCTGGGAGTTTTTTGATGTATCAAGGGCCTATGGAGTGGGGGTTATCGTGCATACACTGAGCGGAGACGCAGTTGTAAGCGACATGGGTGGATTATATTTAATAGAATCACAAAGAGAATTGAACTTTGAGCGAATCGACCAGATTCATAAATTTTTTGGTGACGATCAAGCTTGGGACTGGACGTTTATAACAATTGGAAGTGGACAAAGAGAAAAGACGAAAAAGAAGGTTGTAGAGTTCTTAGGAAATGTAGAAGATATCCGAAACATATTGGACGGTTTAAAAGAGCTTAAATCACCCGTTTACATAGGCAGCGGGAAGGAGACTCTATATCAGCCAATGGAGTTGGCAGCAACGAAGGGTATTAGGGACGAAATACTGTTAAAAAAGCAATATTCAGAAGGGTCGCCTGTAAAAGTGTCGATAAGTGACTTTACTCTCTCAGTATTGGGGCATATCAATGCAACCATACGAAAGTTCTCGAACATGGGCATGATTTTTGCCATTCCAAGCCCTACCAGAACAAGAATATTACACCTGATTGGTGAGATCAGAAAGAGAATCGATGACTCGGTAAAAGGCTTACATAGAGCAGGGTGGTTTCCATCACTCGCTCAAATAGCTGTTAATTTGGTTTTAGAAGAACTAAGAGTTGAAGAAGGTGGTAAATTTGCACCAAAGTTCGGTTCTCTGATATATGGTGTAATGACCAAAACAGGGAACCAGTGGAAGCCGTTAACAGGTGGCATTTTCCCCCTTGACTTATTACACCAGATAGCCGAATCCAATGAGGCAATAAAGGTGTTGAACAAATGGAAAGACATTTTTGAGTGGACCGCTTTCAGAAAAGGCTATGAAGACCTACCATCTGCTTTAGCCGAATTCATCACAAATCCCAGTTTGTCCAATTATGAGAGATACATCAAACTCCATCTAAGAAATGACATTGGTAAAGATCGGATAAAGTTCGG
This sequence comes from Archaeoglobus fulgidus DSM 4304, assembly GCF_000008665.1. Classification (NCBI taxonomy): domain Archaea; kingdom Methanobacteriati; phylum Methanobacteriota; class Archaeoglobi; order Archaeoglobales; family Archaeoglobaceae; genus Archaeoglobus; species Archaeoglobus fulgidus. The sequence goes on along the minus strand of NC_000917.1, from coordinate 67,851 downwards.
AAGTTATGAAGAAAAAGTTTTAAAGGAGGTGGTGAATTTTGTCGGAGTTTAAACTTGGAGATATTTTTGGATGTGAAGCCGTAAAGAATTTTGGGGCGGCATTGAGGAAAGCGCTGAGGATTGGCGACGATTACGCATCTCTTGTAGAATTAGAATACGTTGAGACAAAAGAACAGTTTGAAGAAGTCATAAAGAAGTTTTTGAGAAGATATGAAACTATAGCTAGGAGAGGCTACAAGGGAAAGGAGCTTAGTCGCCTTAGTGAAAAGGATTTGGAAGAACTTATGAGTTTGGTGGATAAATACGATGTGAAGCCAATTAGAGCAGCTCTCATCAGTTATGCTCTTGTTAAAAGTGAGAGAGAAGATGAAGCTACATTAAAATCTGAGGAGGTGGTTTAAGTGAGTGGAATTTATGAAATCGCCATTTTGGGGAGAGCTACATGGCAGCTACACAGCTTGAACAATGAAGGAACTGTTGGTAACGTTACAGAGCCGAGAAGTGTTAGAATAATAGACCCGAACACAAAGAAGGCCGTAACAACCGATGGAATTTCTGGAGAGATGCTAAAACATATTCATACAGAAATAATGTGGACATTGGATGATAAAAACAACTTGTGCGATGCATGTAAGGTGCTAAATCCAGAAAAGTTCAATTTTGCGATAAAATCAAAGAAAGCAACACCTAAGGATGTTGAAGACGCATTAAAGCAGGCTTTAAATACATGTGACATTTGCGATGTTCAGGGCTTCCTTCTCGAAAGACCTACAGCCTCAAGAAAATCAACAGTAGAATTTGGCTGGGCTCTCGGAATCCCTGAGGTTTATAGAGATATCCACACTCATGCAAGACACGCTCTTGGTGAAAAAGGCAAAAGAGAGAAAACTGAAGAGAGTGAAGAAGAGGTTGGGGGAGTTTCAACTCAGATGGTTTACCATCGTCCAACAAGATCTGGAGTTTATGCAATCATTTCAGTCTTTCAGCCTTGGAGAATTGGGCTGAATGAGGCAAAGCAGGATAAATACACCTATGATGCAAACGATAACGCAAGGGAAAGAAGATATCAGCTTGCATTGAAGGCGTATCCGCTCCTGTTTGCCCGCCCAGAAGGAGCAATGACTACCACACGATTGCCTCATGTTGAAGATTTCAGCGGTGTAATAGTTTACTCGACAAAGCCAATACCTGTTCCCATAATCTCGCCCCTTAAGAGTAACTATGTTGATGAAGTAAAAACTATAGTGGAGAACATAGACGATTCTTTAAAAGTTGCTGAGTTCAATGGTATTGCAGAGTTTGCAATGAAAATAGGAGAGCTAATTAAAAATAAACCTTACAAAATGGAATTTTAAGGTGAACAAGGATGCAATGGGTAAAATTGACATTACACTTCCCATCATTTTTTTCGTACCGCATACCAGATTATTCTTCACAGTACGCCTTAAGTGTCCCATTACCGTCTCCGTCGGCGATAAAGCTATCATTGGTAGCAACAGCCATAAGAACAACTGGTAATGTTGCTGAAGGTGAACGTGTTTTTTATGCTGTGCGGGATGCTGATATACGAATTTTACCGCCTGAACAAATTGCAATTAACTCGGTTTTGATTAAGCGGCTGAAGAAAAAGAAGAATCCCACGGAGTTAGAAACTTTCGAGAAAACATTTGGTGTTAGAGAGTATGTCTTTTTCCCAGATGATGTAAACTTGTTCATTGGTTGTGATGATATCGATATAGCAATCAAATACTTTGGTATGCTGAGGTATCTCGGCTCTAGTGACTCGATGCTTTACGTCAAGTGCATAGAGAAAATTAATGAGCCACCAAAAAGTGCAATTAAAGCAATAGCTGATAAAGAGTTTGCGGAAGCAATCTCTAAAGAACCCTATATTGTTTATCCTGTAAAAGACATAAGCAAGAAGGCAAAATTCGAGCAAATAAACCCATATTCAGGCAAATCTGGCAGAAACGTCTTTGAAAGGAAGTATTATCTCATCAAAGCCAGAATCAAAAAGGGCAAAAAATGGAAGCTTCTTGAAATTCAGTGTTAGCTTCCGGTAGCCTGTAAAGTGTTTTATGAAGTGGACAACATATAAGACAAAAGTTTTATCAAAAGTATCCCCAAATCATACCTATGGTAAAACTCAAGGTTAAAGTAGGTGCGAAGGGGCAGGTCGTGATTCCAAAGGTTATAAGGGACAAGCTGGGAATAAAGCCAGATGATGTCCTTCTTGTGGATGAAGAGGGCGGGAAGATAGTGATTGAAAAGCAGGACATCGATGATTTCATTGAGTGGGTCAAAAAAACCAGAAAGAAGGTTGCGGGCGAGGTTTACAGAATTGCATTGGAGGATGAGTTCGAATGAAAATTTTTCTGGATGCCAATTATCTGATTTACCTGAAGTACTCTGAAAGTGACGAAATCTTTGATTACTGCGTAAACCTTCTCAGAAAAATTGAAAAATACGACCTGGTGACTAACATGCTCGCAATCGATGAGGTTATCTGGATACTCAACAGAAAGTATAAAATCGAGCTTGATGAGGTGTTTGAGTATCTTGACAGACTTTTAAGCTTTCTCAGGGTTGTTCCGATTGAAGCTGAGGATTACGACCTCATGAAGGAGTTCATGCTTGGATACAACCTCAAACCCTCGGACTCTCTGCATCTTTCGAGCATGAGGAGACATGGGGTGAGTGTGATAGTCTCGGAGGATTCCGACTTTGACAGGGTGGATTGGGTTAAGAGGGTGTGGATTGGCAGAGGTGATGTTTGACCGCTGTTTGCTTTGATTTACAAGGATTTTCTGATAACAGTAGCTGGAAAGAATTGACGGGATGCTTTTTTGTAAGCTCAACCATTGCCAGCGGTGAAAGTTATTTTCAGAGTTGAGAGTGGAAAGGTCTTCATCGAGGTAAGCAGAGAAAGACTGAAGGACATTCTGAAGGCGGGTAAGCCCGTTGGAGAAAAAAGTGTAAAATTCCAGAGGAGGCTCAGAGATGAGTGGGACAAAGAGGGTGATTGAGTGAGTGAGACTCCAAGAGTCTGTCCCGACACAAACGTTTTCATCGCCGTAAAAAACAGAGAAGAAGGCCGAATACTGCGAGAAAATTCTGGATGCCATCGATGATGGGATTATCGAGGCGCTGTTTCCACAATCGTCGTTGCGGAGGTTCTTGTTGGATTCTACAGAAATGACGAGATTGTTGAGGCAGAGAAGTTCGTCAATCATATCACCCAGAGATTTACAGTTAAAGGTGTGGACGTTGAGGTTGCAAATATGGCTGCCAAGTTGAGAGTAAGAGGATTAAAGCTCCCCAATGCAATAGTTGTTTCGACAGCAATTCTAAGTGACTCCGTCCTGATAACAAAGGACAGGGGAATTAGATACGAGGGACTTGAAATTCTTACTCCAGAGGAGTTCGTTGAGAAGTACCTGATGTAAAATCAACCTGACGATGAGTTGGATTTAGATGCCCCCATAACTTTGTTCCCTGATGAACCGAGGCATGAAAAACTATTTATCTCAAACGAATTATCGAGATGCAATGAAGGCAGCAGATATTATGAACTCGAATGTAATTTACGCGACCCTTCCGAGTACGAGAGACAAGGTACTCGAATTGTTCAAAAAATACGAAATTTCAGCCGTACCTGTTTTGAAGAACTCCGAGCTTGTTGGGATTGTCACGAGAAAGGACATTTTGAGGAAAATAGAGGAGAATCAGCTCGCCCTTCTGATGACCCCAAATCCCACAACGGTTGATGCTGATGCAGACGTCAAAGAGGTTGTGAAAATACTCACCTCGACGCCTTTCAGAAGGCTTCCCGTTGTTAAGGACGGCAAGCTTGTTGGCATAATAACGGTGAGGGACATAATCAAGAAGATTGCCGAAATGAACATCGAAAAACCGGTTAAGAGCTACATAACACCATACATCGTCTGCGTCTGGGAGGAGACACCTCTGAACGTGGTCGGAGAGATAATGAGGCTCTCAAATTCCGAATTCGTTGGAATTCTCAACGACAACGACGAGCTCGTGGGAGTTATTGATGAGAAAATCATGCTGACTGAAACGCTTATAGAGGACTTCATAGAGCAAACGGCTTACTCCTCCTCAAGCGACACGGATGATAGCTGGAGCTGGGACTCGGTTAGAGATTACACTGTGAAATACTTTGAGGTTAGTGTTGTCAAGCTACCAAAGGAGCCCGTCAAGAACTTCATGAAGAAGCCGGAGTTCGTCTACCCGCAAACGAGCGTTTCGAAGTGTGCGAAGAGAATGGTCAGGAGCGATTTGGACTACATTCCCGTCCTTGATTCGGAGAACAGACTCATAGGAACCGTGAGGGACAAGGACTTAATTAGAGTTCTTCTTGAGGTTTAAAAAGCTCTCAATCACCTTCCTTACCTCCTCTTTGACTTCCTCGAGCGGTTTTGACGCATCGACGACGACTGTCGTCTCGTCTGCGTTCTCAAGAAAGCATTTCCTAACTTTTCTGAGATAATCCAGCTTCTCGAAAGGTGAAAGTTTGCCCCTCTTCCTGACCCTCTCAAGCGCTATCTCCGGCTCTACGTCGAGAAGTATCGTTAAATCAGGTTTAGGAGCAATTTTTTCGTTCATTTCCCTGATCAGCCTTGCGTCAATGCCCCTCGCTGACTGATAAGCTATGTTTGAGAAGTAGTACCTGTCCATGACGACAGCATACCCGCTCTGCAATGCGGGAAGTATGTTCTCCCTCGCGTCAATCTCCCTGTCCTTCAAAAAAAGCTCAAGCTCCTCCTCGGGCGAGAGTCTCTCCTCAGAACTCTTTATTTTTTTCCCGAATTTGCTGTCGCCCGGCTCTTTAAGCACCTTGACTTTGTATCCCTTTTCTTTGAGCAGTTCTGCAATGTAAGCAGCAATGGTTGTTTTTCCCGCCCCGTCAATGCCCTCGACAGCGATGAGCATTACTGCTCCTCGCCTTTATCGTATATATTCTTAACCGACAGCTTCCCCCAAAGGTACATGCAAAAGTTTGCTACGTCCAGAAGCTCATCCCTGAGGTTTTCCCAGTCTTCCTTTTCGACAGCCTCCCTGAGCTCATCCATTTCTTCAAACAGCCTGCTCAGAAGCCTTTCTTCGGAAAAGTCAAACCACGGCCGAGGCGTGTTTCCCGGCCTGCTCACCCTCTTCATGTATTTCGCGTGCATCTCCCTCAGAAACTTCTCGGCCAAGCGGAAATAGTCCATATGCTGAGTATGAGCTGAGCATTAAAGAGTATTGTAAATGATTAATTGCTAAATTGACCGAAAGTTATAAATGGTAATTGTTTAAAGAATATGGACGATGTACAGGTATCCGGTGGAGGTTATAGCCGACACGTATCTTAGCAAGGTCGGCGGGTACAGCTACGAACTCGACAGGAATGAGATTGGCATAAACGTCAAGGCGCTTGAGATGAACACCTCCATTATAGCAAATGAGACCCTCGCAACCTTAAAGAGGTTCGAGGAAATTAGGCCCTACTTCCTGAGAAGAAAGTTCGTGGTTGTGGGGATAGAGGAGAGCATGGACTGCTACGAAATGAGTGCCAACGGTGAGGTAGTGCTGCCCGAGGAGATGGAGGGTAGCATGGAGGTTGGGGAGAGCGTGATTGTCAACACGGTTGAGGCATTCAGGATTGATGGAGATTACAGCAACATTATCAAGGCGATTAAATGGCGTTTAGACAACCAAATACTAAGGAACTGAAAGTAATAAGAAAAGCCCTCAGCTACTACGGCTCTGGCGATTTTTTGAGCCATTACGCTCTGCTTGTTAAGGAAGGTGAGAAGAAGGAGGTTTACGGAGTTTCCAAGGAGCTTTACGGCGTGATTGGAGAGCTTAATCCGCACTACGCAGGAGTCAAAATTGGGGAGGTGGGGAGAAGGTTCAGGTTCTCCCTTGAAGGTACGTTCTGGCTTCTGAGAAACAGCAGGAACAGAGTGTGGGTGAATGAACGGGGGGAGATGCTGTTCCTCTACGGCAGGGACATTTTCGCAGGTTCAGTTGAGAGAGCCTCTGAATTCGGGGAAAACTCAATTGTTTTCGTTTGCAACAGATTCGACGACGTTCTTGGAATAGGGAGAAGCAGGCATTCATCTGACGAGCTGAGCAATCTTCCCGAAGATAAGGTGTTTGTGGAGAACCTGGTTGACAGGGGGGAGTACCTGAGGCATCAGAAAACCTACCTTTCCTTTTAGTGGAAAACGTTTAAATGCAATAAGACCACGTTAATCGCATGGGCAGAACGAAGAAAGTGAGGTCAGCAGGCAGGTTCGGACCAAGATATGGCCTCAGAGTCAGAAGAACTTGGCTGGAAATCGAGGCGGTTCAGAGGCAGAAGTATGTCTGCAAAAAATGCGGCAAGAAGGCAGTGAAAAGATCAGGAACGGGAATCTGGGAGTGCAGGCACTGCGGATACAAGTTCGCTGGAGGATGCTACCAGCCGGTAACGCCTGGAGGCAAAATTGTTGAGAAGTCAGTGGGGTAAAAAATGTCCTACGTGTGCCTCATATGTGGGGCTGAAGTAGATATAGACACTGAAAAAAGCCTCGTTCAGTGCACGAACTGCGGAGGAAGGATACTCATAAAGCCCCGCCCCCTCGCAAAGAAGAAGAGGGTAAAAGCCATATAACACATTAATCTATTTTACTTGTGAAGTTCGCCTGCAGAGCGATAACCAGGGGTAGGGCCGAAGGAGAGGCTTTGGTAACAAAGGAATACATCTCTTTTCTGGGTGGTATTGACAAGGAAACGGGCATTGTGAAAGAGGACTGCGAGATAAAAGGCGAAAGTGTCGCGGGAAGAATACTCGTTTTTCCCGGTGGGAAGGGCTCAACCGTTGGCTCCTACGTTTTGCTCAACCTCAGGAAGAATGGTGTGGCTCCCAAAGCAATCATAAACAAAAAAACCGAGACTATAATTGCCGTGGGTGCTGCTATGGCCGAGATACCTCTTGTGGAGGTTAGAGACGAGAAGTTCTTTGAGGCGGTGAAGACAGGAGACCGTGTAGTTGTTAACGCGGATGAGGGGTATGTAGAGCTGATAGAATGAATGTGAGAGAGGAGATAGAGAAGCACTTCAGAATATACGGCGAGGAGAAAATCGGTAAGACTGTCAGATTCTACGTAGTTCCCCTTTCGCCTGAAAGCGAAATCAGGAAGCTGCTTCACCTTCTCTCTCAGAGCTACGAGGTGGGGCTGAGGTATCAATACGGTGAGATGGTCCTTGAGCTGAAGGAGATTGAGAGGAAGGAGAGCTACCTGACCAACATAATCCTCTTCATGCAACCCTCATTACCACCACAGCCGTTGGTTCAACCTTCTACGGTGAGAAGATAAACCTCGCAGGCGGTTTGATGTTCTCCCTCGCCATAATGTTCGTCCTCGGCAGCCACGAGATGGGGCATTATTTCGCGGCAAGAAGGTGGAAAATGAAGACCTCACTTCCGTACTTCATCCCCTTTCCAACTATCATCGGAACGCTTGGGGCTGTGATCAGACATAGGGGCGTAATTCCAAGCAGAAAGGCGCTCTTTGATGTCGGCGTGAGCGGGCCTATCACCGGGATTATTGCGTCGGTAATTGTCGTTTTGATCGGTCTTCAGCTTCCGTTCGAGCTCACCAGCGAGCCGACAATATACATAGGCACACCGCCGATTTTCGATGCAATCCTCTACCTAACAAATTACCAAAAAGAGGCCATCCATCCGGTAGCCTTCGCCGGATGGGTCGGGTTCTTCGTCACGTTCCTGAACATGATTCCCGTCGGTCAGCTTGATGGCGGTCATGTGCTGAGGGCCATGCTTGGAGAGGCGAGCGAGAAAATTTCAAGAGTTGTTCCCTTTTTGCTGTTTGCCTACGGATTCTTTCTCATGATGCAGCTCAACCAGCCAAACACAATCTGGTTTTTCTGGGGGTTTATCTCCCTCTTCTTCTCCATGCAAAGACACCCAAAGCCTGCTGACGATGAAACTCCGCTTGACCTGAAAAGATACGCAGTCGGTGTTATCGCCTTCATTCTGGCTCTTCTCTGCTTTACTCCCGTCCCCTTCTACGTCACGTGAAGGTCGTGTTCACAGCCCCCATGAGCTTTATCAGGAACTCCACCTCAGCCTTGAACATCCTCGATAGGCTGCTTGCGAGGTTCTCCGCTTCCTGCGGGTTGCTCTTGAGGTAATCGTAAATTCCTTTTTGGAGGTACGTCACACCCTTCGTCCCCTCTGCATCGCCAAACACGGTTGTGGCGTTGCTCCCGAGGTAGTTGATCGCAATAGAGAAGTTTTTCATCGCTGAAACGTTGTGCTGCGTCGCGTTTAAAACTTCGTGTATGGCGAAGCTGTTCCAGTAGTTCGACACAAGCCCACCGTAAATCAGCCCCCAAACGTTGGAAAAGTTGAGATTTGCTCCCTGAGAAACGAGGGAGGAGTTTGTTGCTGAAACTACCAGCAGCGTGAAGAAGTTCTCCAGTATCTGAAAATTGAGGTCCAGAGTTGCGATTATTATGCGCGAGAACTCCTCGATTGATACTGCCATTGTAAATTTTGTGTAAACTTTGATTTAATAAATCTTTCGCATAAAATCATGTAATTCACTATCATTATGATAGTTTTTGGAATCAAAAGGGATAAAGGGCAACAGCTATAACAATGCCTACCCACTCAACTCATGGACCCCCTTGAGATAACCAAAGACCTCATAAAAATAGACACCCGCAACCCTCCCGGAGTGACTACTGAGGCTGTCGAGTATCTTTCACAGCTTTTCTCGTCCTACGAGCAAAGGATTTACGCGAAGGAGGAGGGTAAGGAGAATCTCGTTGTTTACATCAGCAGGGGCAAACCCGAAATCATGCTCACCTCCCACCTCGATACCGTTCCTGCTGGAGACGAGCTTCTGAACCCCGTCATTGTTGACGGAAAGCTCTACGGGAGGGGGAGTTGTGATGCGAAGGGCTGTGTTGCGGCAATTTGCTCAGCCTCGCAGATAGAGCCTGAGTGCGGGCTGAAGCTGGCCTTCACCTCAGATGAAGAGGTTGGAGGGGTTAATGGGCTCGGATATGTTTTTGAAAGGGAAAAGGCTGATGCAGTCATAATAGGGGAGCCGACGGGGAGTGAGAGCATCGGAGTTTTGCAAGCTGCCGTTTTGGCGTTGGATATAGAGTTCAAGGGAAATTCGGGGCACACAGCCTCTCACGACGCTAAGGAGGGGGCGATATACAGAGCCTCCGAGTACATCGTTGAGAAAGTTGAATCCTTCAGAGGGCTTGAGGGGGATTTTGGGAGCTATAGGGAAATTTTCAGCAAGCTCGGCATGGATTTTGCTGTTAAAAGCTGGCATGCGGTCTTCAATCCTTCTATGATTAGGGGAGGGGTTAAGAGGAATGTTGTTGCTCCGAAGTGCACGGTTTACGCCGACGTAAGATTCGCCCCGTGGATAAGCGTTGAAGAAGTGAGAAGAGAGCTTTACGCCGAGAACATGGAGTTCAGGGTGGAGGGCTTTCTGCAGCCCTACGGTGTTGGCTGCGATGCTGTTAAGCTTGAGGATGACTTAAGGCTGCTGAAAATTATGAGCGAGGCAATAAGGGAAGAGGGATTGAGGCCGAAGGCTGTGTTTTCCTTGGGTGTTGGAGATACGAGGCACGTCAGAAAGCACGGAGTTCCCGCATTCTACTTGGGTCCGGGTGGGGGGAATTTGCACGGTGAGGACGAGTTCGTTTACGTGGAGGAGCTTTACAGAACGGCAAAAATTTACAAAAATATTGTCAGAAGGTTCTGACCTTCCCCTCAATAACCATGTCAGTTATCTTGCCAACGTTGGCAATCATCTCCTCTGCAATGTCCCTTGCGGGCCTTTCGAGCTTTGAAATGTCGTAGCCGCTTTTCGGGATAACCTGAACGCTCAGGGCTTTTGGCTCATTTATCGGCTTGCCAATCTGGCTTAGAATTCTGACATAGACTTCCTCAACGCCTTCAACCTCTTCAGCAATTCTTGCTGCGATCTGGTTGGCAAGGAGGTTGTAAATCTTGCCTACGTGGTTGATGGGGTTTTTGCCACTGCTCGCCTCCATGCTCATCGGTCTGCCGGGGGTGATGAGGCCGTTGCACCTGTTGCCCCTTCCAACGCTCCCGTCGTCTCCGTTCTCCGCTGAGGTGCCGGTAACTGTCAGATATACGCAGCCAGTCTCGTAGTCGTCGGCGGTATTTACGAAAACTTCCACCTCCCTCTCGGTGTACTCGGAAGAAATTTCTTTAACGAAGTTCTCAAGCTCCTCTTTAATTGCGTCATACTCTTTAATGTTGGCAACATACCTGTCAACGAAGGCTGCGGCGATTGTGAGAGAAATTCTGTCCTTCTCCCTCAGCCCCATTACCTTAACATCTTCTCCGATTGCAGGATTCTTCTTCCTGAACTCCTCGTAGATTCTCCTCTCAACGTTGAAAACCAGCCTTTCAGTTTCAGAGAGAGGAGCAAAACCTATGCCGAACGACGTGTCGTTGGCAAGGGCAACGTTTCCACTCTTTCTCCTAAAAACGTCCTGCAGGTCGGTGCTCCCCTCACCCAGCCTGACGTTGAAGACCACATCCAGCTCAGGGTCGAGGTTCTGCATGTGCTGCCTTATGTAGTCTCTCGCAGCCTTCAGGGCGATTTTGTCTGTGGGAATGTACTCACCATTGAAGAACTTCGTCGCTCTTCCCACCAGCAGGACGTAAATCGGCTCGATGACCTCTCCACCACCGAACTGTGGGTTTGAGCGGCCGGCAACGATCTGTGTTTCGTCAGTGTTGTGATGCAGCACCGCCCCAAACCTTCTGATGTACTCTCTGCTCAGCTCTCTGCTCATAGCCTCAGCCATCCCGTCAGCCAAGCTATCAGGATGACCGATGCCCTTTCTTTCCACTATTTCAATGACCTGTTTCTCTATAGGAGTGTGAACCAGTTCCTCAACGAATATGTTCGGCATAGACTCACCTGAACTCCGCTTATGGGAGGAAATATAAAATTTGCAGTTAATGGATTAAAAAGCAACAACCGTTTTATAGTAAAAATTAACTTTAAAGCATGATTGAACTTCCGAGCGACATATGGTATGGTGATAAACCTTTACTTTTTGAGCCGCCGGAAAGCTGGGAAGTTAGCGTTTTCAGGATGGCGGGGGATTCTGCCAGAGAGGTCGAAAAAGAGGAGATTTTTAGGGTTTTGAGGGAGCCAATCGGGCAGAAGGCACTTTCAAAGCTTGCCGAGGAGAGGGGAGAGGCGGTTGTGGTTTTCGACGACATGACGAGGCCGACGAAGCTTAAGGGGATTGCTAAAGCGGTAATTGAGGAATTGAAGAGGGGAGGGGTTTCGGATGAGAACATCACCTTCATCTGCGCCAATGGTGCTCACGGCACCTACGACAGGGATGATTTTGCGAAGAAGCTCGGCGAGGAGATTGTGGAGAGCTATCCCGTCTTCAACCACAACCCGCTCGGCAACCTTGACTATCTGGGCGAAACCTCCGCAGGTACGCCGGTGGAGATAAACTCTGAGGTTATGAGCTACTCCCTCAAAATTGGCTTAGGGTGCATTCTGCCCCATCCGCAGTTTGGCTACAGCGGTGGAGCGAAGATTGTTTTGCCTGGAATTGCAGGAATGAGGAGCATAGCCTACAATCACGGCGTCATAGGAGGGTGGAGCGCCGCTATGGCTGTGAGAGAGCTTCATCCAACCTGTCAGATGGCCTACGGCAGAGTGAACGAGGAGAATGTGATGCGAAGAGATGCGGAGGAGGCGGCGAGGATGGCGAAGTTTGACTTCATTGTGAACTCTCTCGTTAACACGAGGAGGGAGAACACACACGTTTTTGCGGGAGATATTGTTGAGGCTCAGAGAAAAGGGGTGGAGGAGGCGAGGAAGCACTATGCAACGCAGATTGGATTTGAGTTTGACGTTGTTATTTCCAACGCCTACAGCAAGGCAAGTGAAGCTGCCATAGCAACGTGGCCCTCCCTCTGCCTCAAGCAGGGAGGAACTCTTGTCGTGGTTTGCAACTCGAAAACCGGGCAGATAAGCCACTACATCCACGGAAGGTGGGGAATGAGGAGGAAGGGAGGATTTCTTTACCTCCCACCTCCAGACACGCTCAAAAGGGCTGGAAAGGTGATTTTCGTTTCTAAGTATCAGGAGAAGCAGCCGTGGCTTGAGGTTTACGATGAAGTCGTGAGGGTGAAAACTCTGGAGGAGATGGTGGAAGAGGTTGGGAAAGAGGAAAAGAAGGTGGCTGTTTTCCCTGATGCGACCATTCAGAAGCCTTTTTAATTTTTGAAAATGTTTAAATAGGAAGAATATCCAAGTATAATTATGAGAGTAATAATTGTAATAATGATGGTAGTCTTTGTGGTCGTCGGAACTTCAAGCGGGCAGGAGATAATACTGACATCGGAGAAACTCATCAACTCCGCATATCAGCTGCAGGAAATTCACGAAAAAGTGGGCATTCAGTCGGATATCGTTACCGTGGAACAAATCTGGGACAGCTACAGCCCTGTAGAGGACCCTCTCGTTAGCGGATACAGCACAGAGCAAGTTTACGACAGCTACAACTACACCTTAGCCCTGAAAATAATCTCGTTCCTTCGGACAGTAAATGCGAGCTATGTAACAATTCTCGGTGATGCCGACATCGTTCCGCCGAGCTACTACGCAAAGCTCATTTTCTACGAGCCTTTTCCTACAGACTTCTTCTACGCTTCCCCTGACTACGACCTCAAGCCCGACTTTGCTGTGGGAAGAATACCAGCAGGCAGTGAGGATGAGGCTGAGAAGGTGCTGGGAAAGATAAACGATTGGCTCTCCGACATCGGCAGCGGAAACTACGTGAACGCAGCTTTGATAGGCATGAGGATTTACGCCGCCCCCTACTCCATAGAGAGGGAGACGATAGACGATTACGAGGTTTGGCAGGGGGAAACTGCGGTAAAGCTTCTGGAGGACCTCGGCTTCACTGAAACCTTCAACACAACCATAGCTCTTCAGAGCGACGAGGAGTGGACAAGCGTAAAGCAGACTTTCGATGAGGCCCTTTCAGGTGGGTACGGAGTTGTTTTCCACGTCGGACACGGCATACCCTACGCTCTCGACTCTGATGATGGGGGTATGTACACGACGAGGTACATGAACATGCTGGACAAAAGGCGTCCGTTGCTCCCCGTGGTTCTGAGCAGCGGGTGCAGTGCTGCGGCCTTTGATGAGGAAATAAGGGACATCTATCTCCCCAACTGGGCACCAGGACTGTGGAGCGAGTTTCTTCTTACGAACGACGCAGGAGGGATTGCGTTTGTAGGCTTTACCGGCACCACGGGAAGCGACTACCAGTTTTCCGAGAGCGATGGCTTCGTGGAGGTAGCGGGTGTGAAGCATGCTGACAACATCCTGATTAAGACTCTCAAGAATCTCCCCGGAAACAGGCTCGGAGATGCTTTTAAAGCAGCTCTGGAAGAAGTTAAGAGTGAGGAAAACATAAAGCTAAACCCATCGACGGAAGTTGAGGAGTGGAAGCTGAGGGTTTACCTTGAAGCCGAGACGAAATTTCTGGAAACCTGAGCTTCGTTTGGGCTAACGCTCTCAATTCTTCCGTTCTAGTCGTCTTAGATGAGGAAAGACCGCTGAATTTGAGCTTTCGTTGTCATCCGTTCATTTTCAACGAAAGCGTGAACCAAGAGCTCTGGATTTACTTCAACGGAAACTTCGTTGCGAGCTTAAATTTGACAAAGGGCTGGAAAGATTATGGCGTTCAAATACCGGCAGAATTCACGAAAAAAGGTGTCAATTATCTGGAGTTCAGATACAAATACGCCGAACGTCCGAAGGCATACGGAATAAACGAAGACATACGCGAATTAGCTGTAGCTTTTGATTGGATAAAGCTGTCGAGCAGATAAGTGAAGTTTTCATGAAGCCGAGTGGAGAGTTTTTGTAGGAGGACAGTTGAGCCTAGTTAGTTCATTTCTCCGTTTAAAGCCTCAAAGAGTTTATCCTAATCTCAAAATTTCTTAGTTCTCTCCTGTTTTCTCGGTCTGAGATCCCCAGATCTTGATGGCCTCGAGCAGGGAAATCGTTCTGGGTTTGAACAGCTCCATTTTCGGCTCCTCTGTCTCTTTCTCCAGCTTCTCTTTAACTTTTTTCTCTTCTTCTATTTCCCCTTCTAGCTTTTCTGAGGCTTCCAAAAGCTTTGAAAGAACTTCGACAATCTCCTTAATCTCTGCAACTATCTTGTCTCGAAGCTCTGTAGCTCTCTTCGCTTCCTCAAAAATCGTGTCGGCTTTAGCTTTAAGCTTATTCAGCTCAGGTTCTACTCCCGACTTTATCTCAGCATGAATCGTTTTCTTAAACTCTTCCTTTTCTTTGACTCTTTTTTCGAGCCATGCGACCTTGTTCTCCAGTTGTTCCTTTCGATACTCGAGGCTTTGGGTCTCTCTTTCAAGCACGATCCTTTGAAGTCTGAGCTTCGGAGCTATGAAGCTGAGAAATCGAAATCAGCGAAATCGATTGAAAATACATTCAGTCTTGCAATAAGTGCCGAGTCCTACAAATTCGTTTCTCGAGTTCCGAAAAATTATGAAATTCCTGAAGAGTGTATTTTTGCAATTAACCAAAAGCTAAAAGCCTCTAAACACAGAAAAAGCCTTAAAAAGAGCTTTGATCTTCTTTACTTATCCTATGCACGGGATATTAGATAGCAGCTGTCTTTTAGAGTATGCAGTTGAACGCTAAATGAGCTTTTGACTTTTTAAAGGAAATCTTTATCATCCCGATGGAAAAGAGACAGTTTATGAAGATGAAAGAAAAATTAAAAAGAGCTTGCTTTGAATTTGCTGTTTCGAACAGGTATCTTTATAATTTGGCAAAAAGAATTTTAGACAGTAGCCCTAAGCTTCAGAAAATAAAAGAGTTTTTAATTCCAAAAGAGTTCTTAATTCCAGCAGCTAATTTAAGCAATGTATTCGAACCTGAAACGAGTTTTCAGAATTCTGGGCGGTTTTTTAAAAAAATCAAGACGTGCTTCAATGGAGGACTTCCTCCTGAAAACTTGGATCAAGATTTGGCCATTATTAATCAACGTTGGAATGTAAATAATGAAGGATATCAAATCTTTTCTCACAGAAAAATTTTGGGGCCATTTCTTGTTCGGGGTAGGAGATTGGTTCATGGCGAAGTTAGGAGATACGTTGATCCAATCTTCCATCTGCAGAGAGAGTTCAACGCAAGTGTTGTGAGAATACTCAACAGAACGACAGAGGATCTAAGGGTGCTATCAAGCAAAAACGACGCGATCGAGGGTAAATTGAACACCGTTGAAGAGAAAATTTCGGGGACCGTAAGAAAAGATGAGTTCAAAGAATTCAAAGATAAAATTATGATTAATCACGATAAACTCCAAACGGACTTTTACGAGCTTAAAAATAGTTTGACAAAAAACCTTGAGGAATTATCGAGCACAGTTGAATCAATTAAAGCAAAAATTGACACCGCTGAAGAGAAAATTTCGGGGACCGACATTCACACTTCTGATTACTACTTTTTGTTTGAGGAAAAATTCAGAGGAAGTAGAGAGCTCGTGAAAGCTCGACTTAGAAGATATATTCCCTATTTTAAAGGTTGTAGAAGGGTGTTGGATATCGGATGTGGAAGAGGAGAATTTCTAGAGCTTTGTAAAGAAGAGGGAATAGAGTCAATTGGTGTAGATATCAATGAGGACATGATAAAATTCTGCGAGGGCAAGTTCAACGTGGTAAAATCCGACGCCATAGAATATCTAAAATCTCTTCCTGATAAATACTTAGACGGAGTCATGATATCACATTTTGTGGAGCATCTCGACCCCGAACGACTTTTTGAGCTTTTGAGTCTCTGTTACTCGAAAATGAAATACTCGAGTTACATTGTTATCGAGTCCCCCAACCCGACTTCACTCTACTCTCTCATAAACTTCTATATCGATCCCACCCATAAAAAACCAGTACATCCAGAGACTCTTAAGTTCATTCTCGAATACCTGGGGTTTAGAGACGTAAAAATCGAATTCTTCGAAGAGTGCGAAGAATTGACTAAACTTGCCAAAATTGATTCAAACACTGTGTCAGAGGAAGTTATCAGAGTTATCAACGAAAATATCGAGAAGTTAAACAGGATATTATTTGGTCCTCAGGATTATGCTATCATAGCCAAGAAATAACTTCAAGAATCTTCAAGAATTTCTTTCAGATACTTTTTTGCAACCTCTCTCCAGCTCAAAACCTCAACTTTTTCAGGCTTCGGGTGTTCTCCTTTCCTGTACAGCTCCATCCAAGACTTTATGGCGTCAGCCAAATCTTCCGGTCTTAGTCCGCTGAAGTAATACGCTCCGTCTCGGGCTATCTCTCGGAAAACCTTTATATCTCTCGCTATTATCGACAATCCCCTGTAAGCGGCTTCAACGATGGGTAACCCAAACCCTTCATCTTCGCTTGCCATAATCAGAGCTGTGCAGGCTCTGTAAATTTTGTCAAGAAATTCGTCCGAAGCGTTGTTGATCCAGAAAAGTCTCCTGTTTAGCTCTGGATGGTTTTTAATCCTCTCTATGACATCCTGAGTTAACCATCCCTCCTTCCCAACAATCACGAGATTTACATCGTATCCATCCCTCCATAGAATTTCGAAGGCACTTAAAGTCTGTCTGTGTCCCTTTCTCGGTTCTATGGTTCCTACCATCAAAAAACTTGGTTTAGACTGAAGCAGTTTAACGAGATCTCCCCAGTTATCCGGCAGCCCTCTGGTGCCGAACTTTTCGATTTCCGCACCCAAGTGAATACTCGTTATCTTTAAATTACTTCTCAGCAAATTTTCCTTTTTTAAGTATTCTGAAAGGTCGTTGGCTGTAGACTCAGATATACAGATTATCTTATCCGATATTTCCGCTAAGGTCTCTATGTATTCCCGGAACCATTCATTCATACCATCAATAAACCATTTGGGTCTCTTTAGAGGGAGTATATCGTAAACCACAGAAACGATCTTTACACCGGAGGCTTTCAGTTCCCAGTAGATCCCTTTTTTGTGGGGATTTTGATAGGTGTAAAAGTCAAGCAATAACAGAATGTCTCCTTTTCTGAAGTCAACGAGCTCATCGTCAAGAAACTCGTAATCAAGGTTTAGAATTTTGCCAGCCCACTTTCTCGCGTATCGGTAAATACCAATATTTTCATCGAAGTAAACTGGTTCCACCCTAATCTTTTTGGGCGCAATAGACAACAGCTCGTTGATTAGCGACTTTACCACTCTCTGAATACCCGTGTGGCGATCTACTTTAACGATCTCGCTCACGTCGACAAGAATTTTCCTTTGTTTTGGCGATGCTGGAAAAGTCTTCTCGAGATGTTTTGAGATCTCATCAAAGAACCTCTCATTTCGGGGTATCTCTATCTGTGAGATCTTTTCAATGATTTCTGAATCGTTCACCCTGCTGTAGAACTTTTCAATCGCCTCATAGAATCTTTTAGCTATCTCTCTCGGATTTAAGTTCTCTTCAACGTATTTCCGTGCATTCTTTGAGATTCTATCCCTTAGCGAGGAATCTTCGTGGAGTCTCTCTAATGCTTCCCTTAACTCTTCTTTGGAAGGATTCTCAGATAACTTATAAACTACTTCGTTTGGAAGATATTTGATAAAACCGTGAGCATTCGCTATTGTCGGAATTCCGAATGCGAGGCAGTCCAGAATCGCTCTCGATACTTCACCTCTCGAAAGTGTTCTGAGCTGAACGGCTAAATCGCAAGCTTCTAGGTATTTCTTCCAGGTTTCTTCGTCAACCCATCCAGTAACCTTGACCTTTCCACCGCTATTTTTCGCCTTCGCGAGGACTCTAATTCCGTATTCATCATCGAAAGTCTTTCCAACCAAGACCAAAACGCAGCCCTTCTCTGGCAAGGAAGAAGACAAGAAAGCATCGACAATTAGCTCTGTCATTTTGGTATTGACTATTATCCCAAAACTGCATATCAAAAATGTCTCGTCCTCGTATCCGAACTCTTTTTTTGCAACCTTTTTATCTCTTATCTTTTCGACCTTTCTCATCTGGGGAATTATGCTGAATTTTTCCTTCTCAGTCTCATAAAATTCTTTTGCTAACTCTATGCTGTGTTCCGAATGGACTATGATTCCGATAGCATTCTGCAGAATTCTGAGGTTTATTGGATATTCCCACACAGCCTTTTCCAAACTCTCCTTTAAATCGATCAGCCCCTTGAAGCCGTGTGAGAAGAAAAGTTCTCTCTCTAAAACCTCTCGCCTCCCTTGGCTAGCCCACCAGAGAAAGTTACTTAAAAAGAAGTCGTGCAGGACTACTACTCCAGGATATGATTCGAGAAGCTCCCACATATGGGCATGAAACTCGGAATTGCCCATATGGTACAGAACCCTCTCGTATTTCCTGAAGTTCTTGGTGAAGTATTCTACCGTCCTAATCGGAAAATTGGCTCTTACATACTCATCGGAGACATCATTCTGGTTTACGATTAGCTCTACTTCGTAGTATTTGGAGAGCTCTGGCAAAAGTTCGGAGCTGTAATAGCTTATTCCGCTCTGAGCTGGGGGAAGCGGGGATAGATAAGCCATTCTTGGTTTTCTGAATAAATAAGCGACAGATTTACCGTATCCGAATTTTTCTTTAAAGAATTTTAATATGTTTTTCGCACTTTCTCTCCACGAAAAGTCCTTCGCTCTCTTCAGCCCGTATCTCCTCAGCTCCTCCCTAAACTCATCGTTCTCCAAAACTTCCAAGATCTTACTTGATATCGAATTAATGTCTTTCGGATTAAATAAAGCATCACTTCTTTTTATTATCTCTGCGATGCTTGAGGAGTCTGAACCTATAACTGGTGCCCCACAAGCCATCGCTTCGACAACCGGCAATCCGAATCCCTCGTGTAGAGAGGGGTGCACAAAAAGTTCGCACAGATTGTATAAGGTGCTTAAGTCTTCATCTCTAATATAACCTGCCAAAACGACGTTTGCTCCTACTTTTCTCGCCAATTCTTTTAGCCTTCTCTCGTTGTATTCGTCAATTTTACTCGCTATCACGAGCTGTAATTTGTCCTTAATTTCTTTCGGCAACTTTCCGAAAGCCAATATCAAAGCTTCGACGTTTTTTCTGAAATCATAGCCACCGGGCACATAAAGCAAATACCTTTTAGAGATGCCGTAATTTTCAAGAACACGCTCATCGGGTTCATCCAAAACTCTAAAAGACTCACTCGGTGCTGGATAAGCGACGCAGAAGTCTCCCTCTTTCAGGTTCAGATATTCTATCCCCTCCCTCTTTGAGCTCTCTGAAATTGCAACGAAAGCATCAGCTGCTCTAAACTGATTCAGCCTATAGTAATACCAATGCTTCATTTTTTTATCTGCGAGATAAAAATGGGGGTAAATGAGGGGAATTAAGTCGTAGAGAACCACGGCTGTATTCACGTTCCTAAACTTTTTTATTGAAATCGGTATATTGTCGACGAAGCCTTCAAAAACGCTTGGAACGAAAACAACATCTGGCTCAACTCTTGCGATCGCCAGATCCCGAATAAGCTCGGATACTTCGACTCTCCATTTTTCTGGAGAATTGATAAAAGCAATTGTTTTTAGTGGAGAAAATACAAGGTAGTTTCCTTCAGGCAAGCCCAGACTGTATTTAATCTTCACAGCTTCTCTCGGAAAGGCGTCGTTAAGCAGTATGTAAACTTCGTCTCCCTTTATTTTAACAATCTCTTCCGCAATTTTTAGCGAATACCTCCCTATTCCGCGAAATCTGCTTTCACCTTGAGCAGGTTGAAGGTCTATAAGTATCTTCATTTTCTCCTTCTGGCATCTAAATAGTAGTTCAGCTGGTCGCGGATTATGTCCTTGAGGCTGTGGTTGACCCTGAAGCCTATCTCCTTTGCTTTTGTTGTGTCCGAGAGCAGTATCGGAACTTCTGCCGGTCTGAATCTGTTAGGGTCGAACTCTACCGGAATCTTACCTTTGTCTGTAAAGACAAGTATTCCTTTATCTTCCAGCTCAAACGACAGCTCGTCTTTCAGCATCAGCTCGTCAACGACTGTTGCTTCGAACTTAACCCCGAAGATTTTAGCTTCGACGATCTCGCTCGGGTTCTTGACAACCTTCTCACCTTTGTAGGTTTCTATTTTGTCGATTCTGTATCCCGCCATTTCGAGTGCAAGTAAAATGTAGCTAAGAACGGAGTTCGTTCTCGTAGAACCTTGGTTGTAAACGTCTCCGTACCTCCCCTTCTCCGCAAGGAGGCAGTAGCCCTTGACGATATCGTTGATGTGGCTCTAGTCTCTAAATGCGTTGACGTTCCCTATTTTTATTTTGTCAGTTTCACCGAACTTTAATTTCATAACTTGTAGCGCTATGTTCGATGTCACAAACATTTTCCCTCTTCCCGCACCTTCGTGGTTAAACGCCCTCGAAACTATCGTTTTTAGGCCGTAGCTGTGGTAGTAATTTCTGAAGAGGTGGTCTCCATAGACCTTGCTTACGGCGTAAGGAGACATGGGTCTGAGTGGATTGGTCTCTTTTATTGGCAATTCTGGAATTTTTTCGGGTTCGGGAAAAACTGTTCTTCCGGAAGCCTTAATTCTCTCGTACTGCTTTTCAGAACTAATAACCAACCCGTACTCCTCGCTCGAACCTGCAAAAACGATAACCGCATCTGAATCCTTAATCCTAACAGTTTCGAGTAAGTTTAGCGTGCCGATGCAGTTTATCTGCATAGTTTCCACGGGATTTATGAAAGATTGGGGAACAAAAGATTGCGCTCCGAGGTGAAATATAACTTCCGGTTCGGCAACATCCAAAGCTTTTGCAAGGCAGGTAATATCCAACAAGTCCCCCTCAATCAAATGCAAATGAGGGTCATTAAGAATTCCCATGTTTATGAGATTTTGGGGCGGGGACCAATCCGCCCTTCTTCTCACAATTCCATAAACTTCTGCTCCTAACTCTATTAAATGCTTAGCTAAGTAAGACCCGACAAACCCCGTAACGCCGGTAATTAAAGCTCTTGTACCCTCAGCAAGCCTCATGCCGTTTTTTAGCATGTGTTGTTTTTAAAATTTTTCTTTACGATTCTTATCGCATCTTTTATCTTGTTTTTAAATATACTAATGTCAAACTCCTTTGCCCTTCTAAAACAGTCTTTCTTAAATTTATCAGGATTTTTCGAAACTTTTTTCATTGCATCAATTATCTCATTAACATCTGCATTGACGAGATATCCTGTTTTTTCGTTTATAACAGTCTCCTTAAAACCACCCTCGTTTACGGCGATTACAGGCTTTCCAGAAGCCATTGCCTCAATAGGTGTAAGTCCAAAATCCTCATCCTTAGCTGTGCATAGCAAACCCTTGCATCGAGAATATAGATCGATCAACTCTTCTTCACTGACACTTCCCAAAAACTTAACGTTGTCTGGAGCTATTTTCATAATCTTTCTCGCGTACCTCTCCGCATGATCCCCCTTTGAGAACCAGCCAACGATGTAAAGCTTCTCATCTTGCAACTTTTTAAAAACTTCAAGCTGCAATTCTATCCTTTTTTCTGGATAAATTCTGTTTACAGAAAGCCAAAAGTCTCCGTAGCACTTGAACTTAAACTTCGAAGTTTCCACAGGCGGATAGATGACTTCGGCATCGATTCCCCAAAAATTTTTGCATCTGCTTTTTATGTTTTGCGAGATGCAAACGACTTTATCTATGTGTTTTAGCATCCTCTCAGCCCATTTCCTGTGAAACTTTACCCATAATATAAAAGCGGGCTTCGTCAAAATATTTCTCTTTTTTAGGTAATCTCCGTAGAGATCGTAAAAAGCTCTTGGAGGAGTGTAACAGTATAAGAGATTAGGAATGTGCCTCTTCGAGGCGAACATTACCCAGTTTCCAGAAAGTATGTAGAAGTCGTAATCTGGAAAGTCAGAAAAGTAGAACTTAAGGGAAGCGTCTATCTGCTTTAAAGGTGGCAGCTTTATCGTCTCACCCAAGCTGATAACTTTGTTCCTGAACTCCTCTGGAACTGCATCGACGTCGGTTGTGATTACGTCTGCGTTGAAGAGCTTCGAGATTGTCAGCGCAACCTTCTCCCCACCTCCAATTGCTCCGAAGTAGTCGTGAAAAACGCAAATTTTCACAGCCTGCCTTAGCGAAGCTGATTAAAAATTTTGCTCTAAGTTTAAAAACATTGAGCTCAGTCTATGGGTATGTCCGGATATTTGAGAAAAAGAGATGTCATAATCACCATGACTCAATTTGAGTTTAAGCAGAGATACCGAGGCACGGCTCTAGGTTTGATTTGGAGCCTCTTAGCTCCTTTTTTATTGGCACTCGTCTTGTTTCTGGTTTTCAGAAATATGTTCTCTTGGGTCGAGAATTTCGCCGCATACGTCTTGGTAGGAGTGTTTGTGTTTAGATTTTTCCAGGTGGCGACGTCTGTTGGAATGCACACAATCGTTGGTAAGTCTCACCTAGTTACAAAAACGAACATCGATAGGGAACTCTTACCTCTCGCGACGACTCTTTCTTACGGCATGAGTTCCTTCCTTGAAATACTCGTAATCGTCCCTATAGTGCACGTTTTGGGTGGAAATGTCGGTTTTACGATCCTTTTCCTCCCAGTTATTCATTTTGTCTACATAATTTTTATATTTGGTCTAAACTTATTTCTCTCCTCTCTGATGGTTTACTTCAGGGATTTAAACCAGATCTGGGAGGTCATAACTAATGTGATATTCTTTGCAAGTCCAATAGTCTATCCGCTCACAATGATCCCCGAAAGCTACAGAGAAATGTACATGCTCAATCCAATTGCTTGCATCATTGAAATCTACCGTGGAATTTTGATGGAAAATCAAATTTTGCTGGAAAAATTTATTTACTTTTTATTAATATCTCTTGCACTCACCTTTGCTGGTCAGTTGTTTTTTAGAAGAATGCAGAAGAGATTTGGTGAAGTTCTATGATAGAGGCTGAGGGGATATCGAAGAAGTTCAGAATACCAAGCGAGAAAAGGTTTACGTTATTTGAAGAGCTCTCAGCATTTTTTAAAGGTAAAAGAGATTTCGTAGAGTTCTGGGCACTCAGGGATGTAAGCTTCAGAGTAAAAAAAGGCGAAACATTCGGAATCTTCGGACCAAATGGCTCGGGCAAATCCACGATCCTCAAGATAATTGCCGGAATTCTTTATCCTGACACTGGTAGTTTAAGTGTTTCTGGAAAGGTCACACCAATTCTTGAGCTCGGTGTGGGCTTCAATCCAGAGTTAACGGCTAAGGAGAACGTTTACCTTTACGGAGTCATTATGGGTATGAGTAAGGAGGAAATAAGAAGTAAGATTGAAGAAATCTTCAGGTTTGCAGAACTTGAAAAGTTCAAAAACATGAAGCTCAAGAACTACTCATCTGGTATGTATGCAAGGCTAGCATTCGCAACAGCAGTAGCAACTGAGCCTGAAATTCTCCTGATCGACGAAGTTCTAGCCGTCGGTGATATCTATTTCCAAAGAAAGTGTATAGGCAGAATTAGGGAGTTAAAACAGAATGGAACCACGATAGTCCTCGTTTCCCATTCTCCAAATACTTTACTGGAGTTGTGCGATAGAGTCATGTTGATCGAGGCTGGAACTGTAAAAGCTATAGGTGAACCTGGAAAAGTACTTGAGGGCTATCTTTAAAACCGCAAAAGAGGGCTGTTGAGCATTTAAAGAGAGAACTTCAAGGAATCACTTAACTTCAAAGATTTTCACAGTTCCGAAATTTTTCAGGAGCCTGAAGTGCGTCAAATTGGTTGCGTTCTCGACGTGGAGCTTGTAAAGCATGGTTTTGTTGAAGAAATCAATTATTTCCTTATTTTTCATGTACTCTGGACTGTAGCCAGCGATCTGCATTATCGGGATGAATTTCGTCTTGTTAGTTTCCGGCTTCACAGTCAGCTCCTCTACAGTAACGACGTATCTAACTTTTCTTTTCTCAACGATCTTCATCGCCTCTTCTTCGCTCTGTGCTGTGAAGAACTTCGCAGCATC
The DNA here is from genome assembly GCF_000008665.1 of Archaeoglobus fulgidus DSM 4304. Taxonomy (NCBI): domain Archaea; kingdom Methanobacteriati; phylum Methanobacteriota; class Archaeoglobi; order Archaeoglobales; family Archaeoglobaceae; genus Archaeoglobus; species Archaeoglobus fulgidus. The sequence continues at coordinate 43,741 of NC_000917.1, read as the reverse complement.
ATCAGCTCCAGCCTGGAAGTTGTTGCAGACGACAGCCTTTTTGGCAACGTAGAGAATCCAGTTCCCATAATCCCACCAGCTCAGCACAGCGTAATCTGGCTTTTCGTAAGCTTTGAGATAATCCTGTGCTTCCAGATTCTCTTTCATCCAGTTCAGAGCCTCTTTCCAGTCCATAGTCATTTCCACCGGAGCCAAGGAGTTGGCGAAGCAAGGCAAGGCTAAAAAGAGTAAAAAAGCAATCACGGTCGCGTGATCTTTCTTCCTAATTTCAACTGCTTTCTTTTTCTCTTTTCTTCCCCTTCTTTTACTTTCCCCCTCTTCTTCTTTCCGGAAAACAGGATAATCAACTCTTTCCAAAATCTGGCAAATCGTATAAGACGCAAGAATCGCTACTGGAAACGCAAGAACCTCGACAAATCTCAGCTGAAGAATCGAAATGAGAAAGGATAGAACGAAGAAGACCTTTAGGAATCCGTTTCTGAGCATGAATAGTGCAGGGATTGCGAGAACGAAGAAAAGATATCCAGCGCTCGAGATAACTCCGAGAATCTGGAAGGACCTCGCTTCCCGAATTGTCGGCAGATAAATGTCTGTGCCGAGCACATAACTGATTCCGCTCTTCACGAAGCCCAGCCAACCCACGGGCATGAGGTAGGCTGAGAGCAAAGCGACCGAACAGATGCAAAGGTAGTAAACGATCGCATACCTGAACCTTCTCTCAAACCTCTTTACAAAGCTGCCGACCAGTAAAAATACTGCTATCGCGAGAAAAGAGAATCCGAGGAAGAGATTCTGAATCGATGAAAGTACTGGAATCAGATTCGAGATACCCACGATTCTGACCTCCTTCTCGTTGAATTGAAAAAGCGAAGATACTGCGAGCAGGGCTGCGTATATCGGAGCCCCGAGCCAGGAAAGAGCCATAAGGAGCATCGGAATACCGGAAAGTAGCTTTAAAAGTCCAGGCTTCGTTACCAACCAGATCGACAGCAGAAGAAGGAAGACGACCCAGATGTGGTGGTCAGCTTTTCCGAGCAGGCTCTTCCAAACTGTCACTGGGCAGACTGAGAATATGAAGGCAGAAATCAGCGCGAACTTCTCGTTCCTGAGAACTTCGAGGGAGATAAGGTAGACCAGGACTATACAAAGGACTCCTATGATCACCGGAAAAACGACCGCGAAAATTTCCGATGCCCAGAAACCGAGAAATAGTCCAGGGAAAGCCAGAATGTAGTCGAAGAGGGGGAGCCAGTCTATTCTGAGACCGTATGGATAGTTTATGTAGTAATCAAAAGAGGGGCGGTAGCCCTCCAGAACGATCGCCTCCACGAGCCTCATGTGGTAGTAGGGGTCGTATCCGTAGTAGTAAATTCTCGAGTCGAATATCTCTCCGAAGTTCTGAAGCCTTATGCAGAGACCGAGGAGAACTATCAGAATTAGGAGAGAGAGCGACTTCCTATCCATGCCTACGGGTGTCACTTACTTATTATTATCTTTTTCTTCTTTCAGGAGAAACATGCTGAGGAAAATGCTGCTGATCGCAATCTGGAATCCGGAGACTATGAGGATCAAAGAGACCAAAGCCTGGTTGAACTCGGCAAGCGACCCGAATCCCCTCTCAACCCAGCTGGCGAAGACTCTGTAACCAGAGTACGTTCCGAGGATCAAGAGAGCGAGTCCGAAAAACAGGAGTTTCTCCATTGTGGAGTATTTTCCGAAAGCTTCGGTAAGCCAATCTCTGACTCCGAAGCCTATCTGCCTCAGGTATATCTTCCCAGAAACTCCAAAGAAAAAGGTCTGGATCCCAAGCAGGAGGAGAGTTGAGCCAAAGATTAGAGTGTGCGTTCTTATTGGTTGCAGAACTATAACAAATAGAGCCGTTGCTATTCCCAAAAGGATTAGGATTATAGAGGGTAAAAGAAAAAGGTATATCGGCGAAGCTGCCAAGACAAGTCTAAGATGTCTCCACCCGTCCCTGAAGCTCCTCAGCTTGCTGAAACCGATTCTCGGATGGTAAGTGATTGGAACCTCCACGATCCTGAGACCTTTAATTGCAGCTTTCAAAACGAGCTCGGTTGCGAATTCCATCCCTGGGCAAACCGGATCGATCTTCGCAAGTGCATCTTTCCTCAAAGCCCTCATCCCGCTGTGGACATCGCTAAGCTTTGTTTTGAATAGAAGATTCGTAAGCTTCGTCAGAACTGGGTTGCCCACGTATCTGTGATGCCACGGCATAGCCTTTGGCATTATCTTCCCCTTGAACCTGCTCCCTATTACGAGGTCAGCTTCTCCTTTAACAATCGGCTCGATCAGCCTTGGAATTTCCAGCGCATCGTAGCTACCGTCAGCATCGAGCATCACGATGATATCTCCGCTCGAATGTCTAAACCCCTCCAAAAAGGCTCTTCCGTACCCTTTTACACCTCTTATTACCTTGCATCCAAGCTTCTCGGCTATCTCAGGAGTTCTGTCTGCGGAGTCGTCGACAACGATTATCTCCTTCTCAAATCCGAGAGAAAGACAGTCTCTCACGACTTTTTCAATGCTATTCTGCTCGTCCTTCGTTGGGAGGACTATGGACACCTTCATAAAATTCCTCCAGCCTTCTGGCTATCACCTCCCAGTCGAAGTTCTTTGCGAAATTTATACATTTCTCCCTCATCTCTCTACGCATCTCCAATGCGAGCCTTATCTTTTCTGCAAAGTCCCTTGCATGTGGCTCTGCGACGAACCCAGTTTTCTCCGCGATTTCAACAACGGCGTTCATTTGATGTCTAATCGTTACCACTGGCAATCCGCAGGCGTTCGCCTCGAGAGCGGAGATGCCAAAACCTTCTCTCCTCGAAGGAATCGCGAAGACCTTTGAGCTCTTCATCATCGATATCACCTCCTCGTAGCCCAGAGAGCCTCCGAAATCGACGTTTGCTGGGGCGATCTTTGAAAGCCTTTCTCTCTCAGGACCGTCCCCAACTACGAGGCAATTGAGCTCTGGGAGGAGTTTCATCGCATCGAACAGGAGTTCGAGGTTTTTCTCCCTTATGAGCCTTCCTACGAAGATCACGTCCCACTCCTCGGAAGAGGCTGGGATTTCTGAAATCCTTGGAAAATCGACGCCGTTCGGTATTACCGTAGCCCTTATTCCTAAGCTCTCCAAAGCCTTTCTCGTAGTCTCGGAGACAGCGATAGTTCTTGCCTTAAGCTTAGCAACGATCCTTTCAACAGCCTTTCCGAAAAACCCGGCTTTGCCAAGGTACTCGTACCAGTAATCCCCCCAGAACTCGTGCCAGGTAAGGACGAGCTCTTTTCTAGTTGCAAATGGAAAGACTGAAAGATAAGGAAAGACCTGGCAGTCTATAACGTCTGCTTTGATCCTTGATTTTTTAAGCAAACTCGCTGCGAAGATCATAGCTTCTCTGATCGTTCTTCTTCCCCTCGAATACAACTGCTGAGCCTTACAAACCGGAATCAACTCCACACCTTCTTGAATTCTTTTCTCCTTTCCCCACCATCCGACGCAAAGCCATTTGACGTTGTGCTCGTTAGACAATCTCCTCCCAACTTCGTGAAGTCTCCTCTCAACTCCTCCCTTTGTCCACGGGTAAACAGCGTCGTAAACGAATACTATTTCCATTTTCGGAGACTTCGAGTTTCATGAATAAAACTTTTGCTTCGGAAGCACTTTAAATCCCAGAAACGAGTATCAATCAGCCAGAAAGTAGCAGACGAGCAAAGAACCAGCAAAAACTAAGCAGTTGCTCGCACCAACGACGTCGCCGCTCACACCGCCGAATTTCTCTTCCGCGTATCTCTTCACGAGCAGTGAAATCGTTATCGCGAAGAGAAGCGGAAAAACTGCCAAAGGCTTAAGGACGACCAATAGCAAGGGCAGAGATCCGATGACTACATCTCTCTTCCTCGCGAACTCCATCATGAACCCCGTCATACCCTGCCAAGCTGGTTTCGAGGTTGTGAGCAAGAGGAGCATCGAGAACTTCGCGAGAACTTGTGAGAAGATTATGTAGAAAGCGCTGACTCGCTGGAAGGAGTAAAAGAGGATCAGAAAATAGACGCACAGGAAAACAGCCCCGCCTGTTCCGAGGTTCAAGTCCTTTATCGCAACCTTCTTCCTTTCCTCTGGAGCGAAGAACGCGTCTCCAAAGTCTGCGAGTCCGTCGATGTGGTTGACACCCTCGATCGCAACGTAGAGGAGAACGCAGAGGAACCAGAAACCAAGAACTGCCGGAATCGATATGACAGATCCGATAAAAATCCCGACGAAGGAAAAAACCCAGAGGTTCCTTCTGAGCACGTCTACGTCTCCTTTTACTGGCAGCGTCGTCAGGAACCCGAGACTACTCCTCAAGAGGTCTAAAGCCATACTTTCCGTAAAGCGGGACGAACCTAACAGCCCCCCAGCTCCATTTTCGAACCCCGTTGTCCCTTTCAACAACGTAGAGAAACTGAGTAGTTTCTCCGATTGGAATAACCATTTTTCCACCAATTTTGAGCTGTTCTAAAAGCGGCTTCGGAATGTCTGGCGCTGATGCTGTGACGTATATCTTATCGTATGGCGCCATCGGTTCATAGCCCAGGCTGCCATCGCCAACGATAACTACTACGTTCTCGTAGCCAAGAGCGGATAAATTCCTCTTCGCAATCTCCGCTAGCTCCGGAATTCTCTCCACGGAAACTACGAGTCCTCTTTTTCCAACGATCTCAGCTGTAACAGCAGCATGATAACCGCAACCCGTTCCAATTTCGAGAACTCTTTCCCCTTCTCTCAGATCTAGGAGTTCGCACATGATCGCAACCATGTGTGGAGCGCTTATCGTCTGCCCATAGCCTATTGGCAAAGGTGTATCGACGTAAGCCATAGTTCTATAGCGTTCTGGAACGAAGAGATGCCTCGGAACTTTTTTTATTGCGTTGTAAACTTTTTCGCTCAGGTTTAGCTCGTCCCTCAGCCTTTCTGCAAGGATCCTCCTTTTCTCATCGAAGTCCATAACCTCTCAGCCCTCTTCGCATCTTCGATCGTGTTATATCATATGGTTGTTATACTTATTGTGGTAATAATGATGTGAGATAAAAATTTACAGAAATAAAGCATGCTGATTTGTCAGTTCACGTCATTTTGATGAAACAGAAGTGAAAAATATTTTTCTCTTTTGAAATTTTTATCGAGGAAATTCTGGATCGAAAGACAAAATATTAGCCAATACCAAGAACGATTGCTCTCACCGATTTTGAGTTAACAATACCCCCTTTGGACTTTAATCATCTCAGCAACTCTCTTTTCTAAATTCCCACTGGTAATCTCCTGTTTTCACAGAAGGCCGAGAGAGAACGCGTATTTATCCCACAAGTTTTATATATTCCTTTAACAACTGACTTCATGGAGCTTCCGAGTTTTATCTTTCAGGCTCAGGAGAATCTGGTTGAGAGGCCGTGGGGAGGGGAGTGGATTGCGCTGCTTAAGGGTTTCAGACAGAGCGGCATTGGAGAATCTTGGGAGTTTTCAGCCCACACTTCCCGTCCCTCCACGGTTCTGGTTAAGGGGCAGCAGCTGAGCATGATCGAGCTCTTCTCAAAACACAGGGATGAGTTGCTGGGGAGGGCTGCTGAGAAGTTCAGCAAGTTCCCCATCCTCGTCAGGCTGATTGATGCTGCCTCCCCAACTCAGGTTCACGTTCACCCCTCCGACAAGGCAGCCGAGAGTCTCGGAGAGGCGGAGGGTGGAGTAGAGTCCGCATGGCTCGTCTTCAACAAGGGAAAAGCTTACGCCGGCTTCAAGGAAGATGTAAAAATTGAGGAGCTTGAGGAGAAGCTGAAAGAGGAGGACTTTGACTTCAAAACGCTCCTGAACACCTTCGAAACCACACCATACGACACCTTCGTCATCCGCCCCGGCATTCCCCACGCTGGAGAGGGGCTGAGGGTTCTTGAGGTTTCATCAAACTCCACCCTTGCGTACTTTTTCAACGAAAACGACTGGGAGAAGGTCAAGAAGGTTCTGAACACCAAAAAGGTTGAGGAATTTGAGGTTAAGGGAAAGAAGGGGATGGCTGAGACGGAGAACTTCGGGCTGGAGGTTGTAGATGTTACAGGTACGGCGGAGATTAAGACTGGGGGCGTGATGAACATTCTTTATGCTGCTGAAGGCTACTTCATCCTGAGGGGAAAGGAGACTGCAGACCTGCATCGCGGCTACTCCTGCCTTGTCCCAGCCTCAACGGACTCCTTTACAGTTGAAAGCGAAAGGGGAAAAATTGTAAGAATATACCTTAAGGTTTAGGGCCTCGAAACTATCGCTACGGTGGCAACTGAGTAAGGCCCTCCGAGGTTGTGGGCGAAGCCTGCCTCAGCATCCTTCACCTGCAGCCCCTCAGCCTTGCCGAGAACCTGCTTTGTCAGCTCTGCAACCATCCTCACCCCGCTGGCAGCTATTGGGTGGCCGAAGGACTTGAGCCCCCCATCGGGGTTGATGGGGAAGTCGCCATCAATCGCCGTAACGCCGTTTCTTATCAGCTCAGCCCCCTCTCCGGGCTTGCATAGCTGCATGTCCTGATAGTTGATTAGCTCCGTTATTGTGAAGCAGTCGTGGACAATGCCGAAGTCAAGCTCCTTTCTCGGATTCTCAATTCCCGCCATCTTGTAAGCCATCTTCGCAGCCTTAACCGTCGCTGGAAAACTCAGGAAGCTCTCCGAAGGGCGGTGCCAAGGGTGCATCGTCTCCACAGCCATTCCCACAGCCTTTATAACAGCATAGTCATCCCCAACAATCTCCTTCGCTATCTCAGGCCTTGTGAGGACAACGGCAGCAGCACCATCGCTCACAGCGCTGCAGTCGTAAACGCCAAGCGGGTAAGCAACCATAGGGGCTTTCAGAACCTTCTCCACTGTTACCTCGCTTCTGAAGTGTGCCTTGGGATGCCTCGCTCCATTGTAGTGGTTCTTCACCGCAACCATTGCCAGATCTTCCCTTGTCCATCCCCACTCCTTGAAGGCCCTGTTTGCCGCCATTGCGAACATTGCCGGAGCGCTGACGTAGGGCATCGCAACGCTGAAAATTCCCTCTATTGGCGGCAGTCCCCTGCTTCCAGCATCCATCAGCTTCTCAACCCCAGCAGCAATAACCAAATCGTAAGCCCCGCTCGCAACGGCAAAGGCGGCATTTCTGATGTTGTCCATTCCCGTTGCGCAGTAGTTCTCAACTCTGCTTATCGGCTTGCCGAAGAACTTCAGCGTGTCGCTGAAGACGTTTCCGCTTATTCCGGTTGAGGGGTAGAAGGTTCCGCACCAAACAGCCTCAACATCCTTAAGCTCGACATTTGCATCTGCTATAGCCTCATACGTTGCCTCAACCAGCAAATCCTCGTGGTCTTTCTCCCAGTGGTGCCCGAACTTCGTAACACCACAACCTATAACCGCAACCTCTCTCATGATATCACCTCGGCAGGCGGGCCTTCCAGCCGTAGTATCTGAACCTGTTCTTCTCAAACAGCAGTCTGAAGGTTCTCTCCACCTCTGCATCACATTCAACACCGCTGAAATCCCTCAGCGTGTCGGTGAGCTCAAACAGCACTCTCCCCCCTCCGTCGAGGTCAACCACCGCAATGAAGTGGGGGTGCACTCCATCTCCCGCATAGTTGCCGGGCATGACGAGATAGTCGATGGTGAAGGTGTAGATTTTGCCCCTCTCTCCAAGCCTCACTTCTTCATAGTTATCCTTCGCCCCGCACTCGATGCAGCATCTTGAGATGGGGTAGCTAACTGTCCCGCAACTTTTGCACTTCATCCCGTAAAAGCGGATAATGGACTTCTCATCCCTCCAGAACTTCGTCAGCGAGGGGCGGTCAGGAGCATCTCTTACACCAACAAACCCCCTGTTGAAGAGATAATCTCCATAGCTGATTTCCTTCCTGCTTTCAAGCATCCTGCCCATGTTGCTGTCCATCGCCTGCTCAATCTCTACAGCTATGACATCAGCTCCCTCTCCGTAGCCCCCAAGCAGAATTCTTCCCTCCCTCTCAAGCTGTGTGGCCAGCAGAAGTAAGGGGTGAGCTGAGCCGGCAATTCCAACGCTGTCGAAGTAGAATTCCTCAGGCCTTGCCCCAACTGCCTTCAGCAATCCCTGATAGCTTTTTGGGTCAGGAGCAGAAGCCACAATCCTGTCAATGTCCGCTGGACTTAACCCAAGTTTGGCAAAGAGGGGCATCGCAGCCTTCTGAACGCTCGCTGCATAGCCATACCTCGCATCAACCCTCATGTCGTAGTCCCTGACTGTATCGTCATCTGCAAGCATCCACGAACCTGGAAGGGGTTTGGTTGAGGTGCTGTAGCCCAGAATTTTCGCCCCGCCCTCCTTCTCAACCACAACCGCTGCAGCAGCATCTCCGTAAAGCTGCTCGTAGAGTGTGCCGGGCTTTGTAGGAATTTTATCGCCAGCAACAACCAGAACTCTGCTGAACCTTCCGGAATCAACAAACTCGTTGGCTGTGATAAGAGCATCGGTTGCAGCCCTCATTGTGTCAGTTATGTCCATCGTGAAGGTGCTATCGGGCAAATCGAGGGCTGAGGCGATGAAGCTCGCACACTGCTTGATTCTGAATGGTGGAGAGGAGGAGGCGAATATGACTGCATCAAACGCCCCATCAAACTTCCTTGCCGCTTCAACCGCCATTGTTATGCTATCCTCGTCCCAGTGCGCTACCGCCCTTTCACCCCCCATCGAGGGCATTCCCGTCTCCTTCGATATCTCATCCCTTTTGAGCTTCCATACCGGCAGATAAACGCTGCAATCGCTTATGTAAGCCAAGCAACCACCTCCATTATTTTTCATTTTTAGCATGATTTTATTTAAGATTTGCCTTTTTTGATAGCATTGATGAGTTTAGTTTCAACTCGTTTGAATGATAGCCAATGTTTGGTGCAATTCAGTTGTAACCGATTCGCGAAAATACTTCTGGGACAAACGTTGATTTGGGTTAATCCATCAAACACCCGAAAGTGGGGAAAAAGCAAAAAAGTCAACCCTCAAATCACAAGCATGGAACCCCTCGAACTTCTAAAAAAGTATGTTAGGGATGAAAAGCTGATCAAGCACTGCATCGCAACGGCGGCGGTCATGAAATCCCTTGCGAGGGAGCTTGGAGAGGATGAGGAGAAATGGTGGACAATCGGCATTCTCCACGACATCGACTACGAGCAGACTCAGGGGGATATGGAGAAGCACGGTTTGGTTGGGGCTGAGATTCTGCTGAAGGAAGGTGTGGAAGAGGAGATTGCTGAAGTGGTTAAAAGGCACAACCACATGCTCTTTGGCGATTACGAGAAGCCCGTGGAGATAGCCCTGCAGGCAGCGGACAGCGTATCCGGTTTGGTTATAGCATGCGCTCTGGTGAAGGGCGGAAAGATAACAGAGGTGACGCCAAAAACGGTCAAGAAGAAGTTCAAGGAGAAGAGCTTTGCTGCTGGATGCGACAGGGACAGAATCAGAATGATAGAAAAGCTCGGAATGCCACTGGAAAAGCTGTACGAAGTCGCAATAAGGGGGCTGACGGAGGTAAAGGATGAGCTCGGTCTCTCTTAGTTATGGTTTAGCCTGAAACACCTCCTTCTTTCATCCCACTCCGAAGCCTTTATCCTGCCCATAACCTTCTCCGACACGACAAAGAACTTCTGCTCCCTGCAGACATCGTAAAAGTCCCTCATGGTTATGTTGAGCCACTCCCTGAACTCATCGAAGGCGCCTTTTTCAACAACCCTGACCACCCTTTCTCCCACACACACCCTGACCGTCTTCTCGTGCAGCTCTTTTCTAAGCCTCCACTTCGCCACGAGCGGTGGCTGCACAGCTTTTATCGCACTTTCCACGTCCTCTCCATCCAGTTCAACCCTCAGCAGAATCTCCGCTATGTGGTTTATTCTGTCAGGCACGCCAACGGTATCCCCCCTGAGCTCAATTCTGCGGTAATCAACCTCCACGCCCTCCCTCTCAAGCGCCCTCCCAATTCTGCTCGTGTACCCCCTCTTCGTCCCCGACTTGTCCACTATCCCTCCGATAATGAAGCACTCCGCCCCCGTCCTTCTGTAAAGCTCATCCCCGTTTGGATCAAGCAGCACGACCCTCTCAATCCCCTTCTCCCTCAGAAACTCCTCGGTTGAGGGATAATATTTCCCAAACCCAACGTTCCGGTAGGTCACTACCAGCTTCTCATCCCACATGTATTCCCTGACAATGCCGAGAGTCTGCTTCACCTGTAGCTCTATCTTCCACCTTTCCTTTTCAGAGTGCTCATCAAAAAACCTGCAGTCCACCACCACGTAGGGAAAGGGGTGCTTCGTAAGCTCATCCCTCGTCAGCAAAATATCAGAGCGGCATTTCCCGACGTATGCGTTCGGAGGCAAATCAACGAACTGTCCATCGAGCGTAAAGGAGTGCTGCAGCCCACCGTCGCTTTTGCAAACATCCGCCTTGCCGTTAGCCACGTAGAGAGCCATTCTGGCGATGGGGTCGGGTGAAGACATTACCTTCTTGAGCCTCGTCCCAACTCTGCTGACCCCTCTTCTTGCTAGCTCTGATACGAAGACATCCTTGAGGCGCATTGCTTTACGTACTTGGCGGACTTGTAAACTTTAACGTTTTAAGGCTTTTATATATTGGTGAACTTAAAAATAGAAATCGGATAAAATTCCGAAAATCTTGGCAAGAGCTATTTTTATCTGGTTGCCTATGCCCACCCCTTCGATCCTGATTTTTCCACTGTCTATATATTCTTTCAGGAGCTTCGGGTCCTTTTTGCTTAGCAAATCTCTCACTGTGCCCTCGTCTGAATAAACGTTCATTGATGGATTGATCAGCTCACCTTTGCGAATATCCTTAACTTTCCCGTCGGCAATTTCAACTCCAACCCTTAGCGTTTCTCCGCTCTCCTTCAGTATATACCAGTTCAGTCTTTCATCCTTGAGAACATCTCCGACTTTGAGCTCGTGAACAACAGCGTATATCTGAACAAAAAGTGGATCTTTGACGCCAACAGCAAACTGGAGAATCTGCAGAGCATCGTAGGATGTTACTCTTCCGTCATCGAAAATAACAGTATAACAGACAGCAAAGATCAGGAGTAAGGAAGAAATTCCGTAACGGAAAACCTTATCTCATGGAGGTTGAACACTACTCCTTTGGCCGTATCAGAATTGGTGGCAGGGATTACACTTCCGACGTCATTGTTGGGCCGGATTTTCTCAAGCCGAACTGGTGGAGAAAGGAGGGGCACAGAGTTTTTCTGGAAGACATTGAAGAGGTCTTTGACCTCAGGCCGGAGGTTGTAGTCTTCGGCACGGGAGCCAGCGGGAGGGTTGTGGTGGATGATGCGGTGATAGAGAAGCTGAGAAATCTGGGAGCGGAGGTTATAGTGGAGAGAACTGATGAAGCCGTAAAGCGCTACAACAAACTGCTCAAAGCCGGTAGGAGAGTTGTTCTCGCAGCTCATCTGACATGCTAAACTTTTTTAAGTTCTGCATCTGCCTTAAGGCATGTTCAAAAGGGAGACAAAGGACTTCATAAACATCGACCCTTTGCAGACTGGCGGAAAGCTCACCGAGGAGGCGAGGCAGGCTCTGCTTGAGTGGGGGGATGGCTACAGCGTCTGCGACTTCTGCACCACAGGAAGGCTAGACGAGATAAAGACTCCCCCCATTCACGACTTCATCCACAATCAGCTTCCAAAATTCTTGGGCTGTGATGTGGCGAGAGTAACAAACGGGGCGAGGGAGGCGAAGTTTGCAGTGATGCACTCCCTCGCCAAAAAAGATGCCTGGGTTGTCATGGATGAGAACTGCCACTACTCCAGCTACGTTGCTGCTGAGAGGGCCGGGCTCAACATTGCGCTGGTTCCGAAAACTGACTACCCCGACTACGCCATTACCCCCGAAAACTTCGCCCAAACAATCGAGGAGACCAAGAAAAGGGGTGAGGTTGTCCTTGCCCTCATAACCTACCCCGATGGCAACTACGGCAACCTTCCCGATGTGAAGAAAATTGCAAAAGTTTGCTCCGAGTATGACGTTCCCTTACTCGTTAACGGAGCATATGCCATCGGAAGAATGCCAGTAAGCCTGAAGGAAATCGGTGCTGACTTCATAGTCGGCAGCGGGCACAAGAGCATGGCCGCAAGCGGACCCATAGGTGTGATGGGAATGAAGGAGGAGTGGGCTGAAATTGTGCTGAGAAGATCCGAGAAGTACAAAAACAAGGAGGTTGAGCTCCTCGGCTGCACCGCAAGGGGTGCGACAATCATAACGCTGATGGCATCCTTCCCGCATGTGAGGGAGAGGATTAAGAGGTGGGATGAGGAGGTAGAGAAGGCCAGGAGGTTCGCTGCTGAAATGGAAAAACTCGGAATAAAGCAGCTCGGCGATAATCCTCACAACCACGATTTGATGTTCTTCCATGCTGAGGTTCTCTACGAGATTTCCAAAAAAGCAAAGGGGGGAAGGTTCTTCCTTTACAGGGAGCTCAAGTCGAGAAAAATACACGGAATAAAGCCCGGCCTAACAAGGTACTTCAAGCTCTCCACATACGGGCTGAGCGATGAAGAGGTGGATTACGTGCTCAATGCTTTTAAAGAAATAATAGAAAAATACTCATGACTTCAATTTTTCCAGAAATTCATCCACGGGTATGGCTGGCATTGTTACCGTCCTTATTGTCCCTCTGCTGGCCAGCTCGACCATCGCCTTCATAACAACCGCTGGGTCGTCAGCCTCTATTATGTTGACGAAGTCGTACTCGCCAAAGACGGCGTACTGCTCTATAACTTTCACACCCATTTTCTCAAGCTCCTGATTTACCTCCTTCACTCTCTCAGGCTTCTCCTTGAGGGTTTCAGCGCCCTCGTCTGTCAGTCTGGAAAGCACAATGTACCTCATGCTCTCACCACAAGTAGTGTACATTTATCCTAATAAATTTTGTGAATTCCCGGCAGAGTCCCTGAGAAGTTATGAAAAATCAGATTGATGCCCAGATGTACTCGTAAATTTCGTTGAGAGTCTTCACAAGACCTCTGTTTTTTGAGTATATCGATACCATGTCTCTTTCCTCATCTGTTGTGATAATCAGTATTTCTTTATCGTCAGAAATGACGAAGCGGGCGTTCATCGGTATCTTCAAGTACTTCACCTCGGCAATCTCGGTTATTTCAGAGGGTATGCTTGCGGAGTCCATGGATGTTATCAGCTTCACGCTAACACCTCTCGAAATCGCCCTTTCGTACTCGATGATATGCCAGTACTTAATTCTCTCAACCCCCTCAACTCCGACCATGTTCTTGACCTCCCACTCCGCCCTGTCTATCATGTCCCCAATCAGATTTATTGTGTCCGTGATGCCGTTTACCACAATGAAGTCGAGCCCCTTCTCACCCTGATTTCTCATCAGGCTGGTTTCATAGAGCTTGATAATAGTATCTTTGGTCGATGACAGCATTTTTAGCTCTTTCTCCCTCTCGTGGATCAGAGAAGATAAAACGATGTCGAGAGGATAGGCTTTGAATATCATTGGGCTCTCAGATATCCTGAAAACCACTTTCTTACCCTCAAGCCTCTTCAAAACTCTGTAGACGAAGGGTGCAGGGTCACCGGTTAATTTGGACAGCTCCATCCCCGTCTTTGGCCCGGAGCTGAGGAGGGCGACATAAATTTCAGACTCTTTTTTTTGTCAGTCCAAGCTTTCCGAGGTACTCCGTTACATCTTCGATGGAACTTGTCAACATAATTAGTTACACTCAGCAGTATATCTTTTTTATTGTCGGACTGCGGTTTTATTTCACTGACGTATTACAGGATTTAAAAACAAATTAGATTGCACATAGTGCGAATGCAATTTAACTTAAAGGGGCATTGGCCAAAAGTTCAGGCATTCTTCGGAAATGACCACTACCATAAAAACCGCTTTTTGATAAAGATAGATTTAACTTCAGTAAGTCAATAACTTTTATCAATATTTAATCAAACGATTCTCCATGGAGTATTCGGGTTACAGATGGGTGGTTTTGGGGTTGGCATGGCTTCTTTTCGGCACGCTGTTTCTCTTCTGGTACGACATGGGGACGCTGGCTCCAGTGCTGATGGAGACGTACGGCATCGACCAGACGACTTACTCACTGGCCTTCACACTGCCGTGGCTCATAGCAGGTTTGCTTTCATTCCCTGCAGGCATGTTTGCGGACAGAGTGGGGGTGAGAACCGCTGCGACGATCGGAGGGGTTATAGCCGCTCTGGGGACCTTTGTAAGAGCCTATCCTGGAGTGGAGACGCTGTTACTCTCTCAGGCAATACTGGGAGTTGGACTGGGAATTGTGTTCGTGAACCTTCCAAAGCTCATAAACGCCTGGTTCCCACCCCACCAGGTTGGACTGGCGACGGGAATCTATCTGACCTCGATGATGATATTCCTCTCGACGGGAATGGTAATTGCACCCTACTTCCCAAGCTGGGAGTACGCCAACACTCTTGGTGGGGGTGTAATATTCATTGCGACACTGATTTTCGCCGCCTTTGTGAAAAACGCACCGCCAGGAGTGGAGATTCCGAAGGCGCCGGTAATCGAAGGGGCGAAGGCGGCGCTCAGCAACAGGGCAATCTGGGGGGCTGCGCTGGGCACCTTCTTGGCGATGAGCGGAATGGTTCCGTGGCAGGCTCTGTTTGCCACAGCAGCCTACGTTGAGCTTGGGATACCCATTGCCGTAGGAGGAGCGATTGTCTCGCTCATCACAAATCCGGGATGGGTTGGTTCCTTCGTTTTCCCCGCCCTGAGTGCCAAAACCGGCAAAGTGAGGCTTTACATAATCGTGCTCTCAATACTCTTCTCTGCGCTGATGCTTGCAGCATGGTTCAGCGGGGACGTCAACGCCATGTGGGTTCTTGTCGGCCTTGCGGGATTTGTTGCGGCGGGAGTCATCCCGCACTGGATGGCGGTGCCCGCTTACCTCCCCTTCGTTGACAGCAGGATGAAGCCTGAGTACATAGGCGGGGCTACTGGTGTGTTGAACACCTTCCTCTGCCTCGGCGGCTTTCTCAGCACACCTTTCATAATCGCCCCAATCGCAGCAAGCTCTGGCTTCACCACCGCCTTCACCGTAGCCGCGATATTCTTCGCCGCTCAGGGCATATTTGCGGTCCTTATTCCGGAACCGCCCAAATAAGGAGGTGTTGTGTATGGCTGAATGGCCGATGGACAGACCTGAGTTGAGAACCATCATAACGACCTACAGCGTTCCAGAGTCGAAGCTTCTGCTGAACTCATTCATCATGCCGAAGACCTTCTACGGGTTGGCCGGTTTGCAGATGTTTGCTGGAGCCATGGTGCAGTTCGGAAGAAGGAGGGCTTTCATAGTCACCGATAAGGGAGTGAGAGCCCTTGCTCTGACAGTGCAAAAAATGCTTAAGGGTGTCGGCATTGAAGTCGAGATTTTCGACGAAGCGAAGCCTGAGGTGCCGTTGAGCTCGATAAAGCCCGCTGCAGAAAAAATGGAAGCCCTCCAGCCCGACTTGATTGTGGCAGTTGGTGGTGGAAGCGTTATGGACATGGCGAAGGCCTCGTGGATTCTCTACGAGGCTCCGCAGACAGACCTGACAAACGTCGATGCGATGCAGCCGATCGGGCTGAGGAGAAAGGCGTTTCTGGCGTGCATCCCAACAACTGCCGGAACGGGAAGCGAGGCAACAAACGTTGCGGTCATTACAGATGACACTGTGGAGCCGCACAGGAAAGAGGGTGTTGTGCATCCTGAGCTTTATCCTGACTTCGCCGTCCTCGACCCGCGATTTGTTTTGAAAATGCCTCCGAATCTCACACTTGGGACGGGGCTGGATGCCCTGTCGCATGCAGTTGACTGCTACCTCTGCAGGTCGAGCAACGAAATTTCCGACGCTCTGGCGGTGAGAGCGACAAAGCTCGTTTTCAAGTACCTCCCGTTAGCCCTGAAGTACCCCGACAACCCGCAGATCAGGCTCAAAACTCAGATTGCCGCCATGATTGCAGGTTCAGCCTTTTCGAACGGCGGAATAGGAACGACCCACGCAGTTGCGCACAACATAGGCGCGCTCTTCGAGGTTCACCACGGTATGGCGTGTGGGGTTACAATACCCTACGTCATCAAGTTCTACGCGGAGGTGGATGATAAGTACCTCAGCTTTGCCGAGGAGCTTGGCGTGAGAGGAGGCAGCAACGAAGAAACGCTGAAAAAGCTCATAGACATTTTCATGGACTTCTACAGGAAAATAGGGGCACCAACGACTATGAGAGACCTTGGCATAAAAGAGGATGACTTCAAGGAGAAGCTCGACACCTTCGCACAGTACGTTGTTAAAGACCCAACAGGGCCCTTCGCTCCGAGGCAGCTTACTGTTGAGGAGGCGAAGGAGTTGTTGATGGATATGTATTATGGGAGGTTGTGAGTATGATGGGATTTCATGGTAAAATTCTGGAAGTGAACCTTTCAAACTCGACCGTTAGCGAGATAGAGGTTACAGAGGAGATGATAAAGAAGTTCGTCGGTGGGGCGGGACTTGGTGCGGCGATGCTCTACAGCAGACTCACCGCAGACCTCGACCCGCTCTCGCCCGAAGCACCGCTGGCTTTCCTGACCGGAATGTTTACCGGCCAGACTCCATTTTCTGGAAGGCACGTCATTGTGGGCAAATCACCGCTGACTGGGCTGTGGGGCGAGTCAACATCTGGAGGTTTCTTCGCCGTGAGTATGAAAAAGGCGGGAATTGACGGAATAATACTGACGGGCAGGGCTGAAAAGCCCACCTACCTTTTCGTGTCCGATGGAAAGGTTGAGTTCAGGGACGCCGGGGATATCTGGGGCAAGAGCACGAGCAAAACAATTGAAATCGTCCAGAACGAAACAGACAAAAAGGCAAGGATTGCGTGCATAGGGCCGGCTGGGGAGAACCTCGTCAAGTATGCGTGCATCATCAACGATTCTCACAGGGCTGCAGGGAGAACGGGAATGGGAGCGGTCATGGGCAGCAAAAACCTGAAGGCGATTGCAGTTGTTGGCGAGGTTGGCCTACCGGATGTTGCTGACGAGGCTAAGCTCAAGGAGCACTACTCTGCACTGCTGGAAAGCGTTGCTGCAAATCCCGGCAAGGAGCTCTGGCACACTTACGGAACGCTGATGTACACAACACAGGGATACGAGCTTGGCGACACGCCAGCAAAGTACTTCACCGAGGGCGTATTCCCGGTATTCAGGATTTCCGGAGAGGCGATGCTTGAAAACTACGAGGTAAAGCCAGAGGGCTGTGCCAACTGCCCCGTCATCTGCGGTCACAGAGTTAGAGGGGTAAAGATGGAGTACGAGAGCGTTGCGTCTCTCGGATCACTCTGCGGAATCTACGATCTTGACGGAGTACTCGATGCTACGCAGTACTGCAACGAGGCAGGACTGGACGTCATCTCAGCCGGAGTCAGCGTTGCCTTTGCCATGTACCTGACTGAAAAGGGCCTGCTTAAAGACGGTGTGAGGTTCGGAGATGCTGAGGGGCTTCTTGAGATGCTGAAGAAAATCGTGGGTAGAGAGGGGCTTGGAGAGTTGCTGGCGGAGGGAACAAAGGTTGCGGCGAAAAAGCTCGGTGTGAGCGAGGAGGAGACCGCACAGGTGAAGGGTTTGGAGATTCCCATGCACGACCCGAGGGCCTTCAGCGGAATGGCGCTGACCTACGCCACCTCCTCCAGAGGAGCGTGCCACCTCCACTCCGATTACTTCACGGTGGACATCGGCGCCGCTCCTGTTCCGGAGCTTGGAGTTATCCCGACAAACAGATTCGACGAAAGCGAGGAGAAGGTTAGGATGCACGTAATTCACCAGAGCGCCAAGGAGATGTGGAACAGCTACATACTCTGCATGCTCGGCCTGATAGGGGTAAGCGATGCTGCAAACTTCCACTCCGCCATAACCGGGGAGAGCGTAACGCCCAGCGACGTGGCAAAAATCGGTGAGAGGACTTACATGCTGAAGAGAATGATAAATCTGAAGCTCGGAATGAAGAAAGAGGACGAGAAGCTGCCGGAAATAGTCAGGAGACCTCTGAAGAAAGGTGGGACGGGAGGATACTCGCCCAATGTCAAAAGGATGCTTGAAATATACTACAGACTCAGGGGACTTGACGATAATGGCCATCCCACGAAGGAGAAGCTTGAGGATCTCGGCCTAACCGAATTTTCCTAATTTTTTATGAAGGTTAAGGTCACGCTCTCGGCGGTTCAGTTCAGGAGCCTTGTCGATTACGAGAGCAGGAGCTTCCATCTTGACCTTGGAGAAGGCAGCACGCTCGGAGATGCTGTTAGGGCTGTTGAGGAGATGCTGAGTGCTGAAATAGAGCCCCTGCTGGAGAGGGGAAACGTCAGGATAATGATGAACAACAGTCTTGTGGATTATCAGAAGGAGAAGAACAGAGTTCTTAACGACGGTGATGCGCTAATCTTCATAACTCCTATTTCAGGTGGCTAACTTCAATTTTATTTCGAAAACAGCTCCGCCATCGTTGCAGGCTCTTACCTCTCCTCCGTACCTCTCTATTACCTTCTTCACGATGTAGAGTCCAAGACCACTTCCTGCCGAGTCCCCGTGGGTGAAACCCTCCTCGAAAATCCTGTCGATTACCTCTTCAGGCAGGCCTTTGCCGTCGTCCCTCACCACCATAACAGCAAAATTTCCCCTCTTTTCCACCCTTATCTCAACCTCCGTGCTTTTTCCGTGCTTCAGCGAGTTCTCAAGGAGGTTTGTAAGGACCGAGTATATCGCCTTGTCCGCGAGAACGGTGGCGTCACCCTCGACTCTAACCTTCAAACCCCTCACGCTGAAATCCTCCGCCACCTCTTTAACGACATCTCCCAGCCTGATTTCGACGAGTTCTCCGCTGGTCAGCGTTTGCTCGAAGGCTCTCGCCCTTTCGATAAGCTCAACCACCTCATCCAGAGCCTCCAGAGCCACCGGAATTCTTTCAGATTTTATTTCATCAGACAGAATTTCTATGTTTGCCCTCGCAATGGTCACCTTGTTGAGAATGTCGTGCCTGAGCAGCTTGTTGATGAGCCTCAGCACATCGTTTAGCTCCTCAATTCTTCTGCTCGACTCAACGATTGGGGTTATGTCTCTGAATGTGAGTATGAATCCTGAGCCGTCAAGAAGCTCTGTTGCGTAGATTGAGAGGTAAAATATCTTCCTGCCGGCGGTGAACTCAAAAACTTCTCTTTTTTTGGTGTACCTTCCGCTCGCCAGACTTTTGATGAAATCTCGCATTTTTTCTCCACTTTCAAGTCCCTCAATTTCCCAGACTTTCAATGAAACAACATCTTTTCCAAGGATTCTTCTTGCCTTCGAGTTGCAGTAGGTAATCTCTCCTTCCCGGTTTACCACAACAACTGCCTCCGGCATGCTCTCCAGCAGGAGCCCGAAGGATTCATCCATAAACAAAAGATTGTGGTGCAAAATTTAAGAAGTTTTCCTCAAAAATCGACAACTCCCTTCGCCTTCAGTTCGTCAATTTGCTCATCGGACAGATTCAGCAAACCTTTCAGGACTTTTTTGGTGTCAGAACCAAGCTTAGGGGGGCCGCGCCAGATTCTGCCGGGAGTTTCGGAGAACTTGGGCACTATTCCGACCTGCTTCACCAGCCTTCCGGTGGTTTCGTCCAGAACCTCGATTATATCTCCTCTCTCTATCCAGTGCCTGTCCCTGACGACATCCTCAGGCGTCGAAACCCTCGAACACGGCACTCTGAAGGCGTTGAAAAGCTTTTCAACCTCCTCCTTGGTGTGGCTCATCAGGTACTCGTTGAATATTCTGTCAAGCTCCCTTCCCTTCTCGCTGTTAACAGCCTCTGGCGATGCTGCGCACTCCTCGTAGGGATAGTCGGCAGGATTTATTCCCGTGGCCTTGGCCAGAGCCTGAATGAACCTCTGATAGAGCCCCGGCCCAATAGCACCTATGGCTATCCAGCCGTCCTTCACCCTGTACAGTCCGTAAGGCTGTGTGTTGAAAACCCTCAGCCCCTCTCCCTCCCTGTTTATTCCGAGGTTGTGGTACATCGTGTAATACATCTCTATAACTCTCGCAATCGCCTCGAACTGTGCAACGTCCACAACCTGTCCCCTACCTGTCTCCTTTGCGTAAACGTAGGCAGACAAAGCCCCTATTACTCCAAAGAGGGCCGTGACGTAGTCTCCAATGTAGAGAGGGAGCCTGTGAACCTCCATCCCGGGAGGGGCTGCAAGCTTGCACCAGCCTGAGTAAGCCTGGGAGATTATGTCGTAGCTTCCCCTCCCGCACTTCTCATCCTCCCCTCCAAACTCAGACCTCCCAAAACCGCTGACGTGGACTATAACGAGCCTCGGATTTGCTTCGAGCATATCCTTGTCCGTAATGCCGTACCTCTCCTCAAGCCATACGAGGTTTTCGATGAAGATGTCCGCATGCTTCAGCAGCTCGTAGAATATTTTCCTTCCTTCCTCGCTTTTTATGTCGAGTGCAACGCTGAGCTTGTTTCTCGTAACGCATACGAACTCGCCGCCAATCCTTTTGCCGTCCGCTTCAAAGTAAGGTGGCACAACTCTTAGCGTGTCGCCAACTTTTGGCCTCTCCACATGAATGACCTCCGCACCGAGGTCGGCAAGAATTGTACCTGCGGTGGGGCCGGCTATGATGCTTCCCGTTGTTATAACTCTGACACCTCTCAGCGGCCCGAACTCAGGAGTGAAAAAATTGGGCATTGTTACACCTTCCTGAAGTGGTACCAGTATCTGACCTTATCTCCAGGCCCTTTTATCTTGAGAATTTCCCACTCAACTTCGTCGCCGATGCTCAGCTCGCTGTAATCAACGTCGAACATGGCTCCGACAATCTGCACTCCGTTTTCAGGATAGTCCCCAAACCTCGCCACTGCAATTACGAAAGGAGCGAACTCCTCAATTACCATCGGAAATCCAAGCAGCAGAGCGCTGAAGGCGTGGATTTTACCCCTCTTCGGCACCTCTACCCACTCGTAATCGGTGCTGTTGCAGTGCTTGCACATTGCCTGAGGTGGATAGAAGATTCTGCCACAGCTCTTGCAGCGCTGCATGGTGAGCTTCCCCTCAGCGAGGTTCCTGTAGAAGGGGTAAACCTTTGTCGAGTCGGGACCTTCAGAATCCTGCTGCTCGAAGGGGTCAACGATGGGCAGCAGGGGAGTTGTGTCAGGAACTGTTAGCTCCTTCACCCTATCACCTCCCGAACTTAACCTCTCTCGGCCTGTTCAGGCTGTACAGCATTATGTGGTGGAACTGCGCCATTCCGCTGAGGTTGTGGGCAAGGCCAAGCTCCGCACCGCTGACGTATCTCTTATCAGGCACCTCTCCTCTGAACTGCATGACCATCTCCCACGCCTGCCTCACTCCCGTGGCGCCGAGAGGATGGCCGTTGGCCAGCAGTCCTCCGCTGGGATTCACCGCCACCTTTCCCCCGATGTAGCTCTGCCCCTCTTCAATGAACTTTCCGCCCTCTCCTTTCTTGCAGAATCCGAGCTCCTCGTACTCCATGATTTCGCTGATGGTGAAGCAGTCGTGCACCTCTGCAACGTCTATGTCGTCGGGAGTGATGTTGAAGAGATCGTAAACGTCCTTCGCCAGGTATCGCAGCGACAGCCAGTCGCTCATCTCACCCATCTCGTTGATTGAGTTGGCCATCGTTCTCTGAATCCCTCCGAGAATCCATACGGGCGTGTCGGTGAACTTTCTCGCTTTCTCCTCGGTGGTTATGAGCAGAGCAGCAGCACCGTCGGTAATTCCGCTGCAGTCGAGGAGCTTGAGAGGCGGGGCAACCATCCTGCTGTTAAGAACGTCCTCCTTGCTGATTTTTTTCTGAAACTGTGCGTAGGGATTGGCCGAAGCATACTCTCCAGCCTTCTCCCTTACCAAAGCCATCTGATCCTCAGTCGTGCCGTAGAGGTGCATGTGCCTCTGGGCGACCATTGCGAAGTATGGTGGGGCCGTCAGACCCATTGCAGTATCGAACTCCCTGTTTCCGACGTTCATCATGCTGGTCTGGCTTAGATTCATGAACTTGGTGTTCATCTTCTCAACCCCGACTACCACGGCAACGTCACTCAGCCCAGAAGCGACTGCGAGCCATGCGTACCTTATTGCAATCTGACCGCTCGCGCAGGCTGATTCGGTTCTGGCAACAACTCTCCTCGGCTTTATTCCGAGCAGCTCAGCAGCAAGCGGCGCGACGTGAGTCTGGTATGTCCACCTTTCGGGCTGGGCTGCACCTATGAAAAATGAATCAACGTCTTTTTTGTCGAGGTTCGGAACGTCGTCGAACAGCGCTTTGCCAGCCTCAACCACAAGGTCCTTCCAGCTTGCCTCCCTTCTGCCAAAGTTCGTTATCCCTGCTCCCACTATTGCAACATTCCTCAAAATCTCACCTCCCCCTGAAATTAGGCTTTCTGCGGTAGTTAAAGGCCTGTATTCCCTCAGCAACGTCGTCTGTCAGGGCAATGACCGCACCAGCTTCCGACTCGGCAAGGTTGCCCGTCTCAAGTGCCGGCATCGTGCCGAGAGCTATTACCTTCTTGAGGTACTTCACTGCAAGCGGCGGCAGCTCCGCAACCTCCCTGGCGAGTTTCATCACTTCATCCCAGAATCTTTCCTGCGGGAAGACCTCGGCAACCAGACCGAGGTTCTTCGCCTCCTCAGGCTTTATGTTCCTCTTCAGCATAATGACCTCTTTCAGCTTCGAAACTCCGACGTAGTAGGCCAGCCTCTGCGTTCCTCCCCACCCCGGAATGATTCCGAGGTTAAGCTCCGGTAAGCCGAGAAACGCCCTTTCGCTCATCACCCTTAGGTCGCAAGCCATCGCCAGCTCAAATCCCCCACCAACCGCAGCACCGTGAATTGCGGCGATTACGGGCTTGGAGAGCATCTCAATCTTCCTGAATACTTTATGTCCGAGCTGGCTGAACTCCGTGACCATCTCAGGTCTTCCTGAAGCGAACATCGCTATGTCCGCTCCTGCGCAGAAGTTCTTACCCTCTCCAGCAATCACGATTGCCCTGACCTCCTCATCTCTTTCCAGCAGGTCAAGAGCGTCCTCCACCTCCTTCAGGAAGGTTGGATTGAGCGCGTTGGCTCTCCTCGGTCTGTTGAGCTTCAGAACCCCTACTTTCCCTTCCTTCTCAACCTTTACGAACTCGTAGTTGCCGTCACCATACTTGTAGAATCCCTCGCCAGTCGTCCTGCCAAGCTTCCCCTCTTCAACCATTTTCTGCAGAACCGGATTGACTTTGTACCTCTCCTCCCCGTTGTACTTTTCGTAAAGCTCATTCAGCTTCTTCACGATGCTGTCTATGCCGAAATCATCTGCCATCCTCAGCAATCCCCTCGGATAGTTTAGCCCGTGCAGAACGGCGAGGTCTATCTCCTCCGCACTCGCAACGCCCTTCTCTATCAGCCATGCCGCCTCGTTTACTGCTGGAGCAACGAGCCTGAGCAAATCGAAGTTTGCTCCCGCCCTCAGGGGAACTTCATTTGTTTTACCCTCGCTCCAGTCGTAGAAGCCCTTACCGGTTTTCTTTCCGTAATGGCCGGCCTTGAAAAGCCTCTCGAATAGTGGAGACGGGCGGTATGATTCTCCAAGAGTCTGGCGGTAGTACTCAAGGACGTGGTAGCTCACATCAACGCTGCCCCCACCAAGAACGTCGTGAAGCTCGAAAAGTCCCATGGGAAGGCCGAGTCTGTACTTGACCGCCGAGTCGATCTCCTCGATTGTTCCCTCACCCATCTCAACAGCCCAAGAAGCCTCGTTGGACATCGTGACGAAGATTCTGTTTACAATGAATCCCGGAACGTCCTTCCTGACGTGTATGATTATTCTGTCGATTTTTCTTGCAAAGTCCTCCACAATCCTTATTGTTTCCTCGCTCGTCTTCTCTCCCCACACTATTTCGAGGAGCTTCAGAATCTTAGGAGGGTTGAAGAAGTGCATTCCTATAAACTTCTCCGGTCTCTTGGTGGCTTCGGCGAGCTTCGTTATGCTCAGAGAGGATGTGTTGGTGGCGAATATTGTGTGGTCAGGGCAGTACTGCTCTATCTCGCTGAAAACCTTCTTTTTGAGGTCGAATATCTCCGGAATTGCTTCGATGACGAGGTCCGCATCCTTTGCAACCTCTATTAGATCAGCTGTGGCCTCAATTCTTTTCAGCACCTTTTCAGGATCTTCTGAAATGTAGCCTCTCTCGTAGCTCTTCCTGAGCCCCTCCTCAATTTTTTCCATCGCCCTCTTCAGCTGATCCTCGCTCACGTCCATCAGTTTCACGTTGAATCCGTGTATTGCAACAACCTCGGCAATTGCATGCCCCATCGAGCCGGCGCCTATAACGGCAACGTTCCTTATCTCCAAAACCATCACCTCCTACTTCGGAATCTCAAGCTGAGGGAGGGAGCGGTACATTACGAACTCCGCAGCCCTCAAAACGTTCGCAGAGCCTTTCAGCTCCGTAACCTCAAAGCTTAGCCTGAAAGAGCCGTCGAACTTTGCGTTAAGGAGTTCTACGAATTTTTTCGCCACATCGGCAACAACCCTGTTCTCAAGCTCGAAGAACTCTGGCGAGAGAACCTTGTAGCCGGTATTTAGGCTGAAGTTCATCGACCTGGTGTAGCAGAGCGGAGCGGCGGAGATTACGGGCCTGTTCTCAATGTCGAGAATCAGAGCCTCCTTCGGAGTGTAGCTGGGCAGCGGTGTGGTGGAGTACCACATGTAGAGCTCGTTTATCACCTCATCAGCATCCGTCTGCTCAAGAACAAGGTAGCTGATCAACGCGGCTCCGTTCAGCGGTCCGCAGGTTGACCCCCATCCTATAACTCCCCCACGCCCGTAGAAGGTAACTTTCGATGGGAAGCTCTTCCAAGGCTCACCGACACTCTCCGAAAGCCCCTCGACGACGGCGTTCACAAGACCATACATGCAGTATCCTTCAAAAGCGCTCTCGTATGCCCTGTCCGCAATTTTTTGCGGGTCAAGCCTTTCATACGGCCAGGGGAGCTTTTCAAAAGACTCCATAATACCAGTAAGTTCTCTTTTTAATAACGATAATTGACAAAGAAAAGTTAAAAATTAAAGGCTCATTGCAGCCCTTATGTCCTCATCCATGTCATCGAGTGCAGCGCCTTTCGTGATTAACGAGACCAGAACCATCGTAATTATCCCGACAGCAAAGGTTACACCGTATCCCGGCAGTCCGTAGGGCAGAGACATGCTCAGGACCTTCTCATAAACCAGAAATCCAAGGTTCATCGCAACTGTCAGGGCGGTTGTGATTATCGCAGCCTCCTTCGTTGCCCTCTTCCAGTTAAGACCTATCACCAGCAGCGGGAAGAGCATAGATGCGAAGTAGCCGAGACCCAGCGTTACGAGTATGCCCACAACGTAGCCGCCGTAGTAGCCGAAAAGCGCCGCCACAACGGTGAGAATCACGGTCACGACTCTACCCCAGAGAATCTGCCCCCTCTGGCTCAGCGATTTTCCTATCGCCGTCGGGATGTCTCTCACAACTGCTGCAGTGCCCATGGATATGAAGCCGCTCACCGTTGACATTATCGCAGCAAGGACGCCGGCGTAGATTACGGCTTTGAGAACGACGGGCATCTGGGCGATAACTCCGAAAATCGCCTGATCACTTCTCGCCGGAGCTTCTGCAAGCCCCTTTATCACGACCCAGACGGAAGCGTAGCCGCCGAAGAACCACATGAGGCAGGCGAGTGTCCATGCTATTGTCGTAACGAGCGCTCCCCACTTCAGGTCTCTGTAGTCCTTCAGAGCGAAGAACTTCGTCACTGCATGGGGCTGGACAGATGAGCCGATGTTGAGGGCCCACCACCATCCCATGATTCCCAGCCATATCGGGCCGACTCCAATCGGGTCGATGTGTCTCGGATTGCTCTCAGCTATGGTTGCAAAGAGGTTCTCCACCCCACCCGTCATGATCAGGATGAAGACCACGAAGATAATGGCAGCAACCATCATCACGAGCCCCTGAAAGAAGTCCGTCAGAATGCTCGCGACCATTCCTCCGAAGGCCGTGTAGAGCATTATTATGCCGAAAACAATGGCAATCGAAAGCTCAAGCGGAGTTCCGAGCATGTCTGTTAGGACAAGACCCGCGCCCATCACGTTTCCGGCGAGGTAGGTGATTATGCCGAAAATCAGGGCGACGGCTGTTAGGAACCTCACAGCATCGCTTTTGAATCTCGCTGCAGTTAAGTCCGGGAGAGTTGCCACCGGCCTCGCTTCGGTTATCAGCTTGATTCTCTTGCCAAGCAGGTACCATATCAGCGGCATGGAGATTACCGGAGTCCATATCACCCAGTTGACCGTCCCGCCCATGGGATAAACCAGTCCCGGACCGCCGATGAAGGTGAACGCACTCGCAATTCCTGAGAAAACCGCAACGGCTGTGACGAACATCCCGAAGAGCTTTCTCGCACCGTAGTAGTGCTCCGCCGTTTTGATTTTTCTCGCAGCAAAGAATCCGAGGGCAAGCGTTACGACGAAGTATGCCAGAACTATCGAAACCGTAATCGTGTCCGCCATTCTACCCCTCCTCGTACCGATACCTTTCAACGAATTTCTTCCAGTCGTCCTCCGGCAGAATCCTGTCGAAGAACAGAGCGTATCCCACTGGTACTATGTAGAGCACGAAGAACATCACCACCATCACGAACATCCCCGGATGCATTCCGGCCACGAACTCTGGAATGCTGCCGTAGTAAACGTCGTAGTAGTAAAGAATCAGCGTCTTTCCTACGAGCATGATTGCCAGAACGATCAGACTGAACACCGCCGCAAACCTCGCCCTGTCCTCTCGATAGAGTCCGAGAAACAGCCAAAGAGAGATGTTCACAGCAGCGAGGTACAGAAAAGCTCTCCAGCTGTTCGCAAACGCCGCGAAAAGCATCGCTCCCACAATGGCCGTCTGCAAATAGATTACCGAATCCCTCGCCTCCATACAACCACCATTTGTTCAGAAAAAATATCCTGATAAATAATTAATTAACAACAAAAAGTTAATTAAAAAAAATTTTATAAAATGATTTGTCGTGATTAAGCTGAGACCTTCTGCGGGGGCTTCATGAGGAGTATCAGAATCATCCCGCCTATGGCTATGAAGGGAGCCGAAACCTGGTAGATGAAGCCCCATCCGTAGGTGGCTGCAAGCATTCCCGCGATGGGCGGCATCACTATGAAGGGCCACTGCCCAACTGCTGTTATGAAGCCCGTAGCCGTTCCTGCGATGTTCGGCGGGAAGCGCTCGGAAATAAGCGGTGCTGGTATCGTGGTTAATAGCAGCGCTCCAAGCCCCACCAGCACGATGGAAGCTGCGTAGTAGGTTATCGGCATTCCGGGCTTCAGCGATCCAAAGATGAAGAACGCCACGGATGCCACAAGGAACATTATCCCCGCAAAGTTCTTTCTGCTGATTATGCCCTTGGAAGCGAGCAGGTCGGAGAGGGGCAGCAGGGTGTACATGGAGATTATTCCGACGAGCTGAAGCAGGCTCCAGAGCCAGCCCGATGTCATCGGGTCGAGCTGAAGTCCCTTCTGCAGGTAGGTTATGGTGAAGACCACGTACATGACGCAGCCTATAAGCCACATCGAGTAGGCTCCGAAGAGAATCCACGCGTCCCTGTATTTGAAAACCTCCCCTACCGAAACTTTGCTCTGCTCAACCTGGACATCCTTCTTGTCCCTTATGAGCGCAAAGGCGAGAACACCCATCAGAATGCACAGAATACCCATGTCAATCCAGGCGCTCCTCCATCCGCTTGTGATTACTATTGATGCAACCACAGGCCCCATGAACAGAGCCGACAGCCTGAAGCCGAGAAACATGTAGCTGTTTGCGGTGGAATACAGCGAAGGCGGGAACCAAGCTCTCGCAATTTTCGGAAATGCGGAGCTAAGCCAGGAGAAAAGCCCCGCAATTCCGAACATCACAATG
This sequence comes from Archaeoglobus fulgidus DSM 4304, assembly GCF_000008665.1. Taxonomy (NCBI): domain Archaea; kingdom Methanobacteriati; phylum Methanobacteriota; class Archaeoglobi; order Archaeoglobales; family Archaeoglobaceae; genus Archaeoglobus; species Archaeoglobus fulgidus. The sequence continues at coordinate 15,697 of NC_000917.1, read as the reverse complement.
GCCATGTATATGCTCTGGGCGTAACCGACGAAAATCGTGAAAACACCCACCACAACTGCGGCAATGCTCAGAGTTACCCTCACACCTATTTTGTCGCAGAGAACGCCTATCAAAAACCCTCCAACAACCATACCTATGGAGTTCGCGGTAACCATCAGCGAGGCGGTCGCAGCAGGAACACCGAACTCGTCCATAATCTGCGGAGCGGTGAAGGAATAGAGATAGTGCAGCCACCTCACCGTGAAAGCCAGCATCGCTCCAGTTGCAACCATCCAGGGAAGAAACTTCGAATTTTCACCCATTGTTTCACCTCCAACAGCTTCAGTACCTTCCGTACTTCTTCACGGCTTCGATCACAGCCTTAACGTTCTCAGGCCTTGCGTCCCTCGAAATACCTCCGTCCACACCCGGATAGACCATCATCCCGCCCTCCTTGCAGTCCTCCAGAAGGCTCTTCATGTACTCCTCCACCTTCTGAGGTGTGCCTCCTATCAGCAGAGAGTTCGGAGGACCTGACACGAGGATTACGTGGTCTCCGAGAACCTCTCTCACCTTTCTTGGGTCGGTTTTCTCGAAAACTCCAACGACCTTCTTCTTTGGAGCTTCTAACAGCGTTTCGAGGTGCGCATCGTGTCTGCCCTCAAAGAGCACGAAGTTCACCTGCCCCATATCGGCAACCTTGTGAAGAACCTCGTTGAGGTAGGGCCAGTAGTACTCGTTGTACAGCTTCGGATTCAGGTACTCGGTGAGGTGGAGGGGGTAGAAGCAGAGCACGACATCGCTGCCGAAGATTTCTCTTGCCACCTTTGGCGGCATGCCCGTCCTCTCCGCCATCTCGATGAAAAGCGGCGTTACGGCCTCTGTGGCGGATTTAACCTTCTCTGGAACTCTGTAAAGGTCGATGGCCACGTTTTTGATATCCCTCAGATAATCGCCGATGAGGTCGAGCGGAGCGTAGCTCCAGGATGTGGCGAAAGAAGGATAGCCAAGCTCTGCAAGCTCCCTTCCCAGCTCCTGTATGGTGTTTGTGTATCTAACAACCTCCGCTCCAAGCCTCGCTATCACCGCGTTTCTGTCAGCGGCGCTTTTCATGTTCTGACAGGCTCTCGGAAGGGCAACCTCGTTTATGAACTCAAGCGGATTTTCTGTAAATGCATCGTATTCGTCAACGTTCATGACGGGCTTTCCAATGAACTGCGGATGCGCGTCGTCGCTGAGCTCCATTCCCGGCCACTTGGTGTAAACGTCGCCAAGAATTTTGTGGTAGTGGGCGGTGAGAAACCTCATACCTTTGGCTATTTCCGGAGCGTTGTGGAAGGCAAGAACGAAGAGTATGCCCTCAAGGCCGTATGAAGCCCTCATAATGTCGAAGTCGAAGTCTTTTGCCGTCTTTATAACACTCTCCTTGAACTTTCCGTAGTCGAACAGAGCCTCTTTCGCCTTGTAGCCAGCGTACCTTACGTGAAAAAGCAGAGAAGTGGAAGCGTATATTGGCACCCTATCAGGCTCCTTCCCCTTTACCACGTCCTCAATTCTCTGCCTTCTCTCCTCCATGAGCTGCTCAGCGTTCATCTACTCCACCCCCACAAGAGCCTTGATCTTCCTCACACCGACAGCGGCATCGTCCGCCCAGTCATCTGCTCCCGTGTACTCCTTTGCCTCCTCGCTCGTCCTTCCACCGCCTATGATTATCTTGCCCTTGTAGCCAGCTTTTCTTAAGGCCTCAACCGTCCTCTTCATGCTCTCTATAGCTTCGGTAAGCAGGCCTGAGAGACCAACAACATCCGGATTGTGCTGATTTGCAGCCTCAACAAAGGCTTCAGGGGGCTGGTCAACACCTATATCAACAACTTCAAAGCCCTCAGCCTCAAGCAGCGCAATGACAATGTTCTTGCCTATGTCGTGGACATCACCCTCCACCGAGCCTATCACAACCTTTCCCTTGCTTTCAGCCTTCTTCTCTCCCAGCAGCGGTCTTAGGATTTCCATTACCTGCTTGAGAATTTCTCCCGCCATTATCAGGTCTGAGACGAAGTACCTTCCCTCCTCAAAGCGCTTTCCAATGATGTCAGTTGCCTTTCTGACGTCCTCAAGAATGGTGAATGGATCCTCTCCGCTATCAACTCTCTTCTTTGTCAGATCTACGGTCTTTGCCTCGTCGAGGTCTGCCAAGGCCTGAACGAACTCTTCCAAGGTATCACCTCCGTGAAGCTTGGAGAAGATGAAAAATGACTCTATTAAGGTTAATTGACTCAAAAAAATAAATGATTTGATGTAAAACAAATTTGACATTAAATTGGTATTGCACGAACAAAAACGCTGTAAAAGTTCTTCTCAACCGAAAGCTCTACGTAATTCAGCCTGCTGACAACGTCTTCCATCTCATCCCTCACTCTGACCGATTTCAGAGCCATCTTCGCTCCGCCAACTGCCGTGTCGCCGGCGAAGGTTATCTTCTCCGAAGGTATGTCGGGCAGCAACCCGATGACCTTCGCATTTTCGACGTTAATGTGCCTTCCGAAGGATCCGGCAAGGTAAATTCTCTCGATTTTGTCGGGCTCAATCCCCAACCTTTCCGAAAGAATCATCCATCCCGACTTTATCGCCCCTTTGGCCATCAGAAGCTCGTTTATGTCCTTCTCGCTCACCGTTATCGGCTTTCCGAACTCAGTCTCTTCCGCCTTGGCAACGACGAACTTAGGAACCCCATCAACGATTATTCTGCTGTGGTCCTTTACGAATTTGCCGTTTCTGTTGATTATTCCGTTCCTGTAGAGCTCTGCGATGAGGTCGATAAGCCCCGTTCCGCACAGCCCCTTCGCCTTGGCGTTGTCGATGGTGGTGTATATGACCTCATCCCTCTCAATTCTCACGCTGTCTATCGCCCCGCTAATGGCCTTCATGCCGAAGGTGATGTGGGCTCCCTCAAAAGCTGGACCAGAAGGGGCAGAGCACACACCAAGCTTCTCTCTGTTGCCGATGACAATCTCGGTGTTCGTTCCGATGTCGATAACCATCGAAATCTCCTCAGCTTTGTGTATTCCTGTTATGGCAATGTTTGCAACCGCATCCGCACCGACAAATCCCGCTACGAGAGGCAGTGAGCTCACGTATCCCTTCCTGTTGATTCTCAGCCCAACATCTTCTGCTGGAAAGCTCACACCCCTCCTGACGGCGGGAGTGAAGGGAGAGACACCGATGAACCTCGGTTCGATGCCGAAAAACAGGTGGTGCATCACGGAGTTGCCAACAATCATCACCTCGTAAACGTGCCGTAAGTCAACACCGCTTTCGTTGCAGAGCTCAGCTATTATCTGGTTCACGGTCTCAACGACAACCGTCTGGAGCCTCTTTCTGTTTTCAGCGGACTTCGAGGCGTAGGTTATTCTCGAAACTATGTCCTCTCCGTACGCAACCTGCGGATTGTCGGAGTAGCCAGTTGCGATGGTCTCACCGCTCTTCAAATCGACGAGGTGGCAGATGATTTTGGACGATCCGACGTCAACGGCCACGCCGTAACACCTGTCGCTAACGTCTCCCTTCTCAAGGTCAATGAGTCTGCCATTCCAGAAGGTGGCCGTTACCCTCCACTCAGCCTCCCTCAAAAGCTTCGGCATTTCGGATAGCGTTTCCAAATCGAGGCTGAAGTCTCCCAGAGCCCTCGTCAACCTGTCGTAGTCGGGAAGCTGGTCTTCAATGCTCGGAGGCTGAATTTCCGCGTAAACCTTTCTGACCGCAGGATTCAGCTCGACTTCTTTTTCTATCGTAAGCCCCGCAACCTTCCTCCTTTCGAGCCTGCTTTCCGGTGGTATGAAAATCGTCGCCCTGCCCTCCTCAACCCTCGCCTGACAGGCAAGCCTGTATCCTTTGCTTATCTCCTCCTCGATCAGGTGCTTTCTCTCATGATCGGTAATATCGCTCAAACTTCCCCTGTAGTCAACCACGACAACCTTGCACTTCCCGCAAACTCCCTTGCCTCCGCAGTCGGACCTGATGAGAACTCCGTTCCTCCTCGCTATTTCGAGTATTGTGTCCGGCTCATCCTCAACCTTCTTTCCGACCGGCTCGAAGGTCACCGACACCATTTCAGACCATCTCTATCCAGTCCTTCGTGCGCCTGAAGTACTTGTATGCTGTGTCTATTGTGTACATCGCCGGGAACACCTCTCTGCAGTCCTCAATTGGGCCGTAGAGCACGAAGTCCGAGCCGAGGATGATCTGCATCGTAACAGCAACGATTGTCGCCGCCTTCTCCGCCTCCTTCCCGAACATGTTCTTAAATCCTTTCCAGCTTCCTATCGCGTTGTGCGCACCGGAGCCCGTTGGAAGCCCGTATTTCCTCTTTATGTCAATTGCCGCCTTCGCCGCAGCGGGAAGGCTCGGAACGTCCATTACAAACGTGTCAACGATTGGCTTGGTTATCCCCGCCTTTTCAACCTTCGCCATGGCCTTTTCCAGAGCCTGAAGCCTTGCAGCGCTGCTGATAACGTTGTAGGTGTATGCGAGCACCACTGCCGCTTCAACTTTGCTGTTAGCAAGCGCTTCTATCTCGGCGTCTTTCGATTCGGGCGAGATTGAGTTGTAGATTACCCTGTCGGAAAGCCCCACCTCATCTGCATGCTTAACTCCTGCGAGCTTTATGTCCGCGATGGCAGAATCGATGAGGAAGGGGCTGTCGGTGACGTCAGCAACGAAGTCGATGTACTTTATCATCGCCTCCTCGCTCATCCCCACAACATCAAGCAATCCCGGATTGCCTGTTTTGTCGCTCAGATCCTCCATTTCCCTGATTAGCGCCTCAGCCCCCTCTCTGTCAAATATTCCCCTCTTCTCGTCCTCTACGATTTTGTGCTTTCCGTAAAAGATGCTTCCAATCAGCACCGTCGGATTCTCTCCAACCTCTCCGCCTATTTTTACTCCTCCTATCTCAAACACCTTCTGGTTCTCGAACCTGAACATTAACACCACCTCCTGCGTATTTTCTTCCAGCCAACACAATGCCGACAGCAAAGAAGTGAAGTACTGCCGCAATTGCAAGCGAAAAGAAGTATGACCCTAAAACATCTCTGATGAATGCACCGATGAACGGCCCGATTATGGCCGAAGAGGCCACGGAAGTGTTAAGGATTGAGGTTAGCTTTGCAACGTGCTCGTTCCCGAAGAAGGTCGGGACAGCGGCAAAGTGGACTGTAGGCTCCCCAGCGAGCGAGAAGTAAAGCAGGCATCCCGTCAGAAGAATGAGCGAGGGGCTGGTGTAGCTGAGGTAAAAAGCAAAGATCATCACTCCCGCGAGAGCGTAAACGATTGGGAGCGTTCTCAGCGGCCCGCCCATCCTGTCGTTCACAACTCCCCAGAAGTAAGCCCCAAGGGCGTTTCCAACCGCCGCTACGGACATGAAAAGCGGAACGAAGGATGAGGCAACGTACTCAACATCCAGACCTGCCTTTCCGAGCCCCTCCACAACTATAGTTGCGATGTTCATCATAATCAGAAACCATCCGATAGCCGTGGAGAACATTACAGTGAAAAGAATCCAGAATCTTAAATCCCTTATTGACTCCTTGAGGGAAACGGTCTTTCCACCGTTGGCGAAGGTGGCTGCCATCTCTCTGGGCGGGGTTCTCCACACTCCAACACCGATTATGTAAATCACTGTGAAAATCGCAGCTCCAAGAAAAGTGAAGGCCTCTTTCAGCCCGTAGCTGGTTATGAGGTAGGCCGCAAGAGGCGAAATGAGAACTGGAGAAAGGTACTGCCCGAAGAGGGCGATACCGTAAGCTTTTCCCGGAGCGTCAGGATACCACCTGCTTATAACCACCGGAAGAGTACCGATGTACATCCCTATTCCGGCACCTATTGTGAGGGCCCCCGCATACCAGTAGAGCCTCGCATTCTCCCAGGACGCGTGGGAGAACATCATGGAGATTATCGTTGTTCCTGCGAGGTAGAGCAATCCTGCAACAGCCATTGTGGGCTTCGGTCCGCGCCTGTCTGCGATGAAACCTGCCAGAACCTGTGTCAGAAGGTTTCCAGCAGCGGAGAAGGACGCTGCAAGAGCAACGGGAGAAACTGCATCCAGCGAATAGGTTTTCATTATGAAGGGGTAGAACTGGCTCCAGATGAGGGAGAACATTGCAAACATCGCCAGTATTGCTGCTGAAACCGGATACACCAGCCTTCGCTCTACCACCGCGAATCCCCTCTTAAGCAGAGATGAGTGCTAAATAAAGGCTGTTATGAACTGGTTCATAAATAAGAAAAAATTAGTAAGTTCCGTACTTCTTCACGGCTTCGATCACAGCCTTTACATTCTCAGGCCTTGCATCCCTCGAAATACCTCCATCAACTCCCGGCCATATCATCATTCCGCCTTCCTTGCAGTCCTCCAGAAGGCTCTTCATGTACTCCTCCACCTTCTGCGGTGTGCCTCCTATCAGCAGAGAGTTCGGAGGCCCTGAGACGAGGATTACGTGGTCTCCCAGAACCTCTCTCACCTTTCTTGGGTCTGTTTTCTCGAAAACTCCGACGACCTTCTTCTTCGGAGCTTCTAACAGCGTTTCGAGGTGTGCATCGTGTCTGCCCTCAAAGAGCACGAAGTTCACCTGTCCCATGTCGGCAACCTTGTGAAGAACCTCGTTGAGGTAGGGCCAGTAGAACTCGTTGTACAGCTTCGGACTCAGATACTCGTTCAGGTGGAGCGGGTAGAAGCACTCCACAACGTCAGTGCCGAAGACCTGCTTTCTGATTTCTTTTGGAGGAGCTGATACTTCGGCCGCTTTGATTATGAGGGGTTTTACCGCTTCAACAGCCTCCTTGACCTTGTCGGGATAGCGGTAGAGGTCCATGACCATGTTCTTTATGTCCCTCAGAAAGTCGCTGATGAGGTCGAGGGGGGCGTAGGCCCAGGACATGGGAATTGTTGGATAGCCGAGCTTGGCGAGCTCCATCGAAACATCGGCCATGAACGCACCGAATCTTGCCAGCTCAGCCCCATACTTCGCAAGTGCTGCGTTGTATTCTGCAGATCCAACGTTGGCGAGCTTTCTGTTTATCCTCGGCATCGCTACCTTGTTTATGAACTCAAGCGGGTTTTCGATTAGCTGGTCGTACTCCTCAACCTTCATTATCTCCTTGCCGATGAACTGCGGATGGGCGTTTTCTTCGAGCTCGTATCCCGGCCATCTGGTGTACACATCCTGCAAGACGAGGTGAGTGGGGCCGAGGATGAATCTTGCTGCTGCAGACATGTCTGGCTGCTCAAGCAACGCAACGGTGTATATCATCCCCTCCAAGCCGCCAACGACGGTGAATGAGTCGAAGTCGAAATCTTTTGCAACCTTGAGCCATGCGTCCTTGCACTTTTCGTAGTCGAAGAGAACCTCTTTGGCTGTGTAGCCAGCGTAGCTTCCATGCCAGACGGTCGTTGCACCCGTCACTGGAACCCTATCAGGCTCCTTCCCCTTTACCACGTCCTCAATTCTCTGCCTTCTCTCCTCCATGAGCTGCTCAGCGTTCATCTACTCCACCCCCACAAGAGCCTTGATCTTCCTCACACCGACAGCGGCATCGTCCGCCCAGTCATCTGCTCCCGTGTACTCCTTTGCCTCCTCGCTCGTCCTTCCTCCTCCTATGATTATCTTGCCCTTGTAGCCAGCTTTTCTTAAGGCCTCAACCGTCCTCTTCATGCTCTCTATAGCTTCGGTAAGCAGGCCTGAGAGACCAACAACATCCGGATTGTGCTGATTTGCAGCCTCAACAAAGGCTTCAGGGGGCTGGTCAACACCTATATCAACAACTTCAAAGCCCTCAGCCTCAAGCAGCGCAATGACAATGTTCTTGCCTATGTCGTGGACGTCTCCTTCAACTGTTCCTATTACGACCTTTCCCTTGCTTTCAGCCTTCTTCTCTCCCAGCAGCGGTCTTAGGATTTCCATTACCTGCTTGAGAATTTCTCCCGCCATTATCAGGTCTGAGACGAAGTACCTTCCCTCCTCAAAGCGCTTTCCAATGATGTCCGTAGCCTTTCTGACGTCCTCAAGAATGGTGAATGGATCCTCTCCGCTCTCAACTCTCTTCTTTGTCAGCTCTACGGTCTTTGCCTCGTCGAGGTCTGCCAAGGCCTGAACGAACTCCTTTCTAACATCCGCCATCTAAACACCTCCAAATTAGAAAATAGGCCTTCTAAAGATAAAAGCTGTTATGAATCAGTTCATAACAAAATTATCTGACTTTTGATTAAAATAACTTGATTTGGCTAAAGTCTTATGAAAATCTTGCCGGGAGTGTGGTCTATCTCGACCTTTAAGCCTGCGGAAGCCAAAACCGACGAAATTATAAGCTTGGTTATGGCCGTTGACTCAGCATAGGTGTTGAAGATGTACTCTTTATCTCCCACTCTGGCAAATGTGCCGGCTCCGGCAAACTCCATAGTTGTGAGTATTTCCTCAAGCTTCTGCTCGTCCGTGTACTCACTCCACCTGTCCCTCGTAATCTCGAAAAGCTTCACCACCCCGGCAACGGCAGACCTGAACTCCTCATCGCTTTCAATGCTCTCAGGCGGCACCTTCTCCTGAAGCTTTTTCAGCATAACTCTGTAAATTTCCCTGTCTATGACCGCAAACTGCTTCTGCTCAACTCCGTTAATGTGAAAGGCAAGGCGTGTTGCGTTTGCGAAATACTTTCTGAAATCCACCCCTGCAGCCTTCGAAGCCTTAAGCAGGTTGTAGTAAAGCTGAATCGCCTCCCTGAAAATCTTGCTCAGGCTGTCGCCGCTATCTCTCCTCAGCTCCTCGATGAGCTTCATGTCGTCTTCCGAGAGGGAGATGGTGATTCTGTGGAAAAGTTTCATGTAAAAAATTTTTGACAATCCTTATAAGATTTTCTGATTCAGAAATAGTAGTAATACTCCCCAGCAGCCTTCTGCTCCCTGTCCAGCCTCGAATCGGGCTTGTTGACTCTCGGCCTCTTTGTCTCCTCGTCTCTCCTGAAGGTTATGCCCAGCTTCGATAGAAAGAGGTTCATTCCCTCCCTCATTCCCCTCGGCCTTCTCGCTATGCCGTGCTTTCCCGGCTGCCCCTCGAAGACCAGCAACCTGTCACTCACCATGTCAATGAGGTAGATGTCGTGGTCAACAACCAGAACGCTCTTGCCCGTGTTTAGTGCAAACCTCCTTATGACCCTCGCAGCCTCAGTCCTCTGCTCCACGTCGAGGTGGGCTGAGGGCTCGTCAAGGAGGTAGAGGTCAGCTTCCCTCAGCAAGCAGGCGACGATGGCGACTCTCTGCAACTCTCCCCCGCTCAAATCGTCTAGGTAGCGGTCCATGAGGTTTTCCAGCATCAGGGGCTTGAGAAACTCGGTTTTGTAGTAGGAGCTGTCAATCATGGGGTTTATTCTTCGCAGAAACATCCCAACCTGCATGTTTACATCAGCCTTAACATACTGGGGCTTGTAGCTGACCTTAACATCCAGCTCAACCTTCTTCTCGTCATCCTCAATTACTCCCGCAAGAACCTTCACGAAGGTTGATTTGCCTGTTGCGTTTGAACCTACAACTCCCAAAACCTCTCCCTGATAAATCTCTCCCCCCTCAACTTCAAGCCTGAAGCCCTCGTAGGATTTGGTGAAGGATGGATATTCAACAAGGATATTCTCCCCCACACTTTCCCTCGGCTGGAAAACCTCGAACTCGATGGGCTTGTCCCTTATTCTGATGTTCTCCTCAGCCAGATAGCCCCTCAGATACTGGTTTATGCCAACTCTCGCTCCCTTCGCGTTGGTGACGACACCAAAAACGCCCGGAGTACCGTAGGTGATGTGGACGAAGTCGGCAAGCATGTCCAGGATGGCGAGGTCGTGCTCCACTATCATAACAGTCTTTTCAGCAGCAAGCTCCCTTATCACTCCCGCAACGGCAATGCGCTGGTATATGTCGAGGTAGCTCGTAACCTCGTCGAAGAAGTAGAAGTCTGCATCCCTGAGGATGCAGGCTGCTATAGCAAGCCTCTGAAGCTCTCCGCCGCTCAAATCCTTCACATCTCTCTTTATTGCCTCCGCAAGGCCGAGCTTTTCAACCACAGCATCGAGCATCCCTCTCTCGTCAACTCTCTTCAGCAGCTCAATCGCCTTACCGCTGTAAACCTTAGGGATAGCTTCGATGTACTGCGGTTTCTGGCTAACTCTTATTGCCCCCTCCTTTATCCCCTTCAGATAGTCCAGAAGCTCTGTTCCAGCAAACCTGTCAAATATCTCTTCCCAGCTTGCCTCCTCCTTCCCAAGGTTGGGCTTGAGCTGCCCCGAAAGGATTTTGATTGCCGTGCTCTTTCCCGTCCCGTTTGGGCCTAGAATTCCGACCACATAGCCCTTTCTCGGAACGGGGAGGTTGTAGAGGACGAAGCCGTTCTTGCCGTAGCGGTGCACCTCCCTGCCCTCAAGCTCCTCTGGCAGACCAACAATCCAGATGGCGTGCATCGGGCACTTCTTGACGCATATTCCGCATCCAACGCAGAGATTCTCGGATATGACGGCCTTGTCTTCTATCTTTACCGTCTCGTCTCCCGTTCTGACGCGAGGACAGTATTTCACGCACTCCTGTCCGCACTTCTTCGGCTGGCAGCGTTCTCTGTCCACAACTGCAATTCTGAGGGGCATTGGTTCTCGATGGGCGGTTTGGTATTTAAGGTTTGGGCGTTTGGGGATTTTTAAACGGTTAAAGCTTAATGAATAAATTTGGTGGTGGATTTGCTGGAGAAGAGCTTTAGGCGGTTTTAAACTCTCGTCGGTCTGAGTTTTGTTTCCTTGTCACACTTTCCACAAATAAATTTACGTAATCCCACTTTAGTCTGATTTCAAAAAACGCCGGCAAAAACGATTATCGCAGCAATTGTTTTTTACTTTTCCTCTTTTTTCTGAACACCTCAACCACCCGTCATAATCAAAACACACATGTCGTACTTGCAGGCTACAGCGGCATCTGTGAAGCGTTTATCAGTGAGAATGAGTTTGTGCATGGTGCTTTTAGACCAGATATCTATAGCTTCTTCTTCATAGCCAAATAATGACTGAAGCCCATTGGAGAGAAGATTTGTACCTCTTACACCATTCAAGATACACTCTCCAACATACCCCTCAACATATCTGTAAATCAGCGTCTCATGCGTAACAGGGTCATAATGACTGTAATAGCCTCTTTCATGCATATCTTCAAGCCTTTCCAGCGCAAACTCGTAAAGAGTTTTATTCCACTTTACAGGAGGCAGGCCATTCTGAGCTCTAAGCTGATTCAAATATTCAATCGCAGCTTTTGAGCTCTCTTCAGTTGATTCGTAGTGATAGAACTCAGTAATGTAGATGTAGCAACCGAGCATGGCCAACAGCATCACCCCTATAGCAAGCTGAATCGTCTCTTTCATAATCTACATTCATAAAAAAATTAGAAAATCTTTTTCCTCTTGCCACGCTTGCCACCTATGCAAAAGTCGCCATTGCCTTTCAATCCCATTTTGGTCTGATTTCAACTTGGGAGCTACCGAGTCCAACACAAGTTTATGAGATGTTCTTACTTTCAATCCCATTTTGGTCTGATTTCAACTGTTCCTTGACAACGCCCCAGTAGTGTACGTCGTCTGCCTTTCAATCCCATTTTGGTCTGATTTCAACCCGTCAGGACATGCCCAATAAATTGTGTTAATGTCTCGCTTTCAATCCCATTTTGGTCTGATTTCAACAAGGGTCAAATGCCTTATGGTGCTGAGGATGAGATAAGGCTTTCAATCCCATTTTGGTCTGATTTCAACGCAATTCTGAGTTCAGGTTTGTTGTTGCCGAAAAATCAGACTTTCAATCCCATTTTGGTCTGATTTCAACACTCCTCAACGCATTCTCTGACGGCATGGGCTCTTGATCTTTCAATCCCATTTTGGTCTGATTTCAACGTAGCAGTAATCGCAGCCGTGAAGGCAGCCAGTTACGGGGTTCCCTTTCAATCCCATTTTGGTCTGATTTCAACGATTAGAGGCAACGATGGATTACCAAGAGTCGTAGTCTTCTTTCAATCCCATTTTGGTCTGATTTCAACAGTCAAGATTGTAGAAGTGTTGGAGAAAGATGAAGCACTTTCAATCCCATTTTGGTCTGATTTCAACTGCCACTTGCAGATGGACCAGAGAATCCGATTAGCATTCTTTCAATCCCATTTTGGTCTGATTTCAACTGGCACTCTACAAACTTCTGGAACAAACGCAAACTTCCTTTCAATCCCATTTTGGTCTGATTTCAACTTAGAGCTCCTGAAGAGGATAAAGAAGACGAAGATGCTCTTTCAATCCCATTTTGGTCTGATTTCAACTAGAAACATGGTATGGGGAAGAAGTGAGTTACAGAGAGCTATCTTTCAATCCCATTTTGGTCTGATTTCAACTCAGAGTTCGCAGCTGACAATGCCGGTGAAGATGCAAACTTTCAATCCCATTTTGGTCTGATTTCAACCAGGATGGATAAGCTCTGTCCGATTTGCGGCCGTAGGCTTTCAATCCCATTTTGGTCTGATTTCAACGAAGACCACGACGCCTGCGCTGCCTTGTGCTGGGAGCAGTACTTTCAATCCCATTTTGGTCTGATTTCAACTGCAAGGGCACTCCGCACTTGTAGGTTATGGTTACCTTTCAATCCCATTTTGGTCTGATTTCAACCATCTCCAGATAGTTATCTGTGGGTGACGTTGGGAAGAGCTTTCAATCCCATTTTGGTCTGATTTCAACGTGGGGTTATAGAGAGGTTAAGGTGTTCGGTCATTCTTTCTTTCAATCCCATTTTGGTCTGATTTCAACCCAATCACGTTCCTGATTGGAACTCCACCCAAAGGAGGCTTTCAATCCCATTTTGGTCTGATTTCAACAAATGCTGGATGAAGGCAAAGAGGCTGAAAAACGGCCTTTCAATCCCATTTTGGTCTGATTTCAACCCCTTCTCGGTTTGGCTGCGGCTGGAACAATGCTGGCTTTCAATCCCATTTTGGTCTGATTTCAACTCGTAGCGTTCGTTAAGTTTGTAAACACGACCAGAAATCTTTCAATCCCATTTTGGTCTGATTTCAACACAGCGGCAGACTCTACAACACGCTCAATTATCCTGGCCTTTCAATCCCATTTTGGTCTGATTTCAACTAACCCGTTCCACCACCGAGCGACGCCCAGCGACGCTTACTTTCAATCCCATTTTGGTCTGATTTCAACAGCGATGGCTGAAGAGTCGGATCAGCGAGGAAACCGCTTTCAATCCCATTTTGGTCTGATTTCAACAACCTCCGTAAAGACAAAGTAACCTACCAAGAGAGCGACTTTCAATCCCATTTTGGTCTGATTTCAACTGAGAATTGCGTAAATCAACACTCCGAACAGGATGAACAGCTTTCAATCCCATTTTGGTCTGATTTCAACGCATCACCTCCTTTTTTATATATTTTTTTAAAAAAATACTTTCAATCCCATTTTGGTCTGATTTCAACTCTCCAGTCTATGAAATCGGATACCTTCTCTACATAGATCTTTCAATCCCATTTTGGTCTGATTTCAACGTGCAGTTATGTAGCTTCGCTTATTACATGCATAAGCTGATGCTTTCAATCCCATTTTGGTCTGATTTCAACGCCGAAATTGAATGGGAAAGACACGCCGACGGTGAGGATCTTTCAATCCCATTTTGGTCTGATTTCAACACGAACGGGAAGCTTAGGGGCGGTTTTCACATCAAACTTTCAATCCCATTTTGGTCTGATTTCAACTACGAAAACGGTTAATCTAATTAGAGAAAAGCTTAACGAACTTTCAATCCCATTTTGGTCTGATTTCAACGAAGGTCTTTTGCTCTGGCTGTGCCTGAATGTCCATGCTTTCAATCCCATTTTGGTCTGATTTCAACTCGAAGAGAGAGGAGAGATTGAGGTCAGGCTGGTTGTGAAGCTTTCAATCCCATTTTGGTCTGATTTCAACATTTTGATGGCAGCCATAGGTGCTGTGAATGGATATGTAACTTTCAATCCCATTTTGGTCTGATTTCAACTGAAGTCGCCAGTGGCCATGAGTTCTTCTAATATTGCTCCTTTCAATCCCATTTTGGTCTGATTTCAACTTCTCGTAAACCTGCTTGACCCTCGCAGCTATTACCTCCTTTCAATCCCATTTTGGTCTGATTTCAACGAACCTTGAATGTCTTACCTGCTGGAAGTCTAAACCCTTTCAATCCCATTTTGGTCTGATTTCAACCTATTATCGGTGCGGATGAAAACAATCGCTGGACGGCTTTCTTTCAATCCCATTTTGGTCTGATTTCAACTCTTGAGTATGGTGTTAGCGTTACGGCAATAAACGACGTCTTTCAATCCCATTTTGGTCTGATTTCAACGGGAAGTAACTGCCCTCGAATCTTTTTCCGCAATTTGGAATCTTTCAATCCCATTTTGGTCTGATTTCAACAACCACAACTCCGGCCAGTATGGCCCTAATACTCCCTCTCTTTCAATCCCATTTTGGTCTGATTTCAACAACAAACAGCACAACGGTGTATTCAACTACTTCAAACACTTTCAATCCCATTTTGGTCTGATTTCAACTTGCCGACAGCAGACCTACGACGTGGTCGAACTCGCTCTTTCAATCCCATTTTGGTCTGATTTCAACTTTTTTTCCGGCGAAGTCGTAATTGTATGGGAAAACTTTCAATCCCATTTTGGTCTGATTTCAACTAACGATCTGTTTTGACTGCTCAGTTTCACGACTTGCTCTTTCAATCCCATTTTGGTCTGATTTCAACCAACGCGAGTCTCACTTCTCGCATGAGTACGTAAGAGAACCGCTTTCAATCCCATTTTGGTCTGATTTCAACATGCCTTCCGACGAGACCAATTCTGCCGATGTAAATGCAACTTTCAATCCCATTTTGGTCTGATTTCAACTCCGCTTTTGAAGAATTCGTCAAGCTCTTCCTCGCTCTTTCAATCCCATTTTGGTCTGATTTCAACTCAATTTCTGTCAGCATTTCTTTAAGCATGTTCACTTTCTTTCAATCCCATTTTGGTCTGATTTCAACCGAAGAACGAGGCGCTCTCTTTGGCAGCAATCCTCGCTTTCAATCCCATTTTGGTCTGATTTCAACTGATACCCTCTTCGAGGATCTCCGACGTAACCTTGCTGACTTTCAATCCCATTTTGGTCTGATTTCAACGCCTCGATGTCTCCCTTGTGACCCATCCAGAAGACTCTTTCAATCCCATTTTGGTCTGATTTCAACGACGAGGTAAGATTTCTTTTCATTGATTCAAATACCTTTCAATCCCATTTTGGTCTGATTTCAACAAGGCAGTTAAACCAGTAACAGGGGTGAACTGCTTTACTTTCAATCCCATTTTGGTCTGATTTCAACCAGAGCCACCGAGGAGCAAATCAAAGCCCTTAACAAACCTTTCAATCCCATTTTGGTCTGATTTCAACAAGAGTAAACCTGACACTCACACTAGGGCTGAAAGGCTCTTTCAATCCCATTTTGGTCTGATTTCAACCATCAGTAATTTTCCCTCTATTTCCAATTTAAAGTTTTCTGAGGGCTTCTTTCATTTATATACTTCCGCGAGGTGTCGAAAGTGCATCTCATTTATAATAGCATGCGACTTTTATCCTCCTACTCAATTTCCGATTAAACCATTTTC